>NZ_JBALDJ010000079.1:0-128929 GCF_036917415.1 Nostoc sp.
ACCAATGACCAATGACCAATGACCAATGACCAATGACCAATGACCAATGACCAATGACCAATGACCAATGACCAATGACCAATGACCAATGACTACTTAATCAAATACTTCAGCAGTTCTCAAAGATTTACCAGCTTGGTCTTTAGCTGATAAAATCGGTGGCCTACTCAGGGGCCAATCTATCGCTAAATCTGGATCGTTCCATAGAATTGTGCGATCGCTTCGGGGCGCGTAGTAATCTGTAGTTTTGTACAGAACTTCGGCTATTTCTGAAACTGCAAGAAAGCCGTGAGCAAAGCCTGGTGGTATCCACAGTAGGCGTTTGTTTTGAGCACTGAGTTCATAACTTACCCACTTACCAAAGGTAGGCGAACTTTTTCTAATATCTACGGCTACGTCAAAAATTGTGCCAACAATAGCACGAATGAGTTTACCTTGGGGTTGTTGGATTTGATAGTGCAATCCACGTAGGACGTTTTGTTTGGAGCAAGAGTGGTTATCTTGGACGAAGTTCGTAACAATCCCTATCTCTTGACCAAATCTTTGGTAGTTGTAAGCTTCAAAAAAGAAACCGCGATCGTCTCCAAATACTTGGGGTTCGAGTTGGATAACTTCGGGAATTTTGGTATGTACAATGCTCATTAATATTATAAGTAATGTGCCACAGTCTTAATTTTGAGAGTAATTTAATATTTGTATTTTACAGGTATTAGAATTAAGATTTTGCCTGTGGTTTTTTTATTGTGAATAAGTAAATCACGTTAGTTCAATTTGACAGTCATCGCCAATCATAAATCGTAACGCTTTAGGGCGACGAGGTGCAAGACTCAATTGTGCCCTTTGTCCAATTACGCTATCAATAATGCGCTGATGGATTCCGGCAATTTTAGCACCTTCTAAAATAACGCTGTGTTCTAAATCAGTATCAATGAGTGTGACATTGTTAGCGATACTACTATAAGGCCCAATAAAGCAGTTTTCTAAATGACAATTGCTACCAATGACTACTGGCCCCCGAATTGTGCAGTTAATTACTTTAGATTTTACCCCAATTTGGACTCGTCCAATAATCTGACTTTGGGCATCAATTTCGCCCACAACTGATGCTGTCAGATAGGTATCGAGAATCAATCTATTAGCTTCTAATAAATCATCTTTTTTACCAGTATCTAACCACCAGCCTTGGAGATTGTGGGCTAAGACCTGCTTTTGCTGATTAATGAGGTATTGAATGGCATCAGTGATTTCCAACTCGCCTCTGGTGGAAGGTTGGATATTTGCGATCGCATCATAAATGAGGTGAGAAAAGAAATAAACCCCTACTAATGCCAGATTTGAAGGAGGGACTTTGGGTTTTTCAATTAACTGTAATACCCGTCCTGTTTCATCCACCTGAGCCACACCAAAGGCACTAGGGTTAGCAACTGAACGTAAGAGAATCAAAGCATCTGGCTGTTGTTGGCGAAATTGTTGCAGAAAGTAACGTAACTCACCTAGTTGAATCAGGTTATCGCCCAAGTACATGACAAAGGGAGAATCTCCCAAAAAGGGACGAGCGACTTGGACGGCGTGAGCAAGTCCAAGTGGCTGATCTTGTACGATGTAGGTGATGTTCGCTCCAAAGTTTTCTCCATTTCCGGTTTTCCCTTGGACTTCTGCCCCGGTTTCTGGACTGATGATGATGCCAATATCAGTAATACCAGCCGCGGCCATTTCTTCAATGCCATACCATAAAACAGGTTTATTAGCAACTGGTACAAGTTGTTTTGCTCCGCTGTAGGTAAGGGGACGTAAGCGTGTACCTTTACCGCCAGAAAGAATTAGTGCTTTCATAGTGCTTTCATCAGGATTTAGGATTAATTACAAGTCATTAGTCAAGATAATCTGAAAACTTGACAAAATCCTAAATCATTGCATTTAAATTATGGTGTCAGTATGATGTTAGTTTGGATGTACCCTAATTTAGTTGAAAGGATTAACAGAATTTGAGCAGTTTAGACGCCTTGCGTCTGGCAATAATTAGCAATCCCCGATCGGGTAATACTTGGCTACGAAAAATGCTGGCAGCCAGTTATGAAATGGCTGAACTGGCTGTGCACCATCCAAATGACATTTCCTGGCACTTGCTACCAGCAAGATTAGTGCTTCAGATTCATTGGCACAGAAGTGATGATTTAGTTTCATTGCTAGCCGAGCAAGGATTTCGTGTGGTAGTTCTTGCCCGCCATCCCTTGGATGTATTGATTTCTATTCTGCATTTTGCCAACTACGAACCGGATACTGCCAGCTGGCTAAAAGGTGAAGGGGGAACTGAGATTTCCATCCTTGAGAAAACGCCACTTAGCCCAGAGTTTATTAACTATGCCACTGGGAGTAGAGCAGCAGCACTTCTCTCGATTAGCTCGGAATGGTGGAGGCGAGAAGACACGTTGAAAGTTCGTTACGAAAATCTGGTGAATGATGCGGTCAAGGAACTTTCCCAATTTAATGAACAACTGGATCTGACCCCAGTCAAGCCTATATTAGATGTGGTTTCGTTGCATTCCATCGATCGCCTCCGCACCATGAGTACAAACAATCACTTCTGGCAGGGAAAGTATGCTCTCTGGAAGAAACTTCTTACAGCACCCGTTGCTCAAGAGATTGCTCTTGCTCATCAAAGCGTGTTAGCTAAACTTGAGTATGTGTGTAATGCTGACCCGACTCTGACCGAAGAGCAGGCGATCGCTAACTGGAATGCTATTGCAGTAAAGAACTAAGCTTACCCCGCAGTGCTTCTATTTTCTAAAAATCAGCGATTATAGGTACTGCTTGATAACTTCAGCGGTAGCAAGTCCTGTTTTTGCCCAGCTGAACTGACTGGCGCGGTTGAGGCCAAGGGTACGTAGACGCGATCGCAATTCTGAATTAGTTGCGATCGCCTGCATTGCCTCTGTAATTTCTCCGGTGTTGTAGGGATTGACTAGAATCGCCGCATCGCCAGCCACTTCCGGTAAGGAGGAAAGATTGGAGGTAATGACAGGAGTCCCACAAGCCATTGCTTCGAGGACAGGTAAACCAAAACCTTCCCAGAGACTGGGGAAAACCAAAGCGATCGCTTGATTAATTATTTTTGGTAATTCGCTGTAAGGTACATAGTCAAGAAACTTTACCTGATTCGTTACACCCAATTCTGCAACTTGCACTTTTAAAGTCGGGGTGTAACGCGAATCAATTGGCCCTACTAACCATAGTTCATAATCTTTGCAGTTAGGTAACGCCGCAAAAGCACTGATGAGTCGCTGGATGTTTTTGTATGGATCTTGGCGACCAATGTAGAGAAAGTAGTTACTGGTGGGGAGATTGAGAGGAAGGAAGTGAGTGCGATCGTGCGCTAAAGGAATCGGAGTAATTTTACTGGCGGGAATTTGGTAAAAATCAGTGATATCTTTAGCCGTAGTCTGGGAGATGCAAATAATGTGTTGTGCTTGCTTAAGGACTTGGGGAGTATAGTGGCGGTGGTAGGCTGTGAGTGGTGAGAAGCGTTTAGCAAAGCGCAACGGTATCATATCAAAAGATGTGACAACAAAACGACAATTGCTATAAAGGGGTGCTTCTGGTAGCGGGGAGAATAAAAGACTTGATTTGAGGTTTTTATAAATTTGTGGTAGTTGAAATTGTGTCCAGAGGAGGCGGTTAAAATGACCTTTAGTGCCGTGGTTTGGGGTTAAGTTTGACGGTATTGGATAACAGTCAAAATCGGGATATTTTTGCGCTACTAATAGAGCGGGTTCCAAAGATTTTAAATAAGGAAAAATGTTTTGAGCATAGTTGCCTATACCTGTTGGTTGAGACAAGAGAATAGATAAGTTAATAATTAATTGTTTGGCAGAGATATTATCTACTATTTTCATTAACTAATGGTTCTGTAAGCGTTTAATGTTTCTTTTGCCGTTCTTTCCCAAGAAAATAATTTTGCTCTGGCTTTACCTTTATTAATTAATTCTTGTCGCAACTGGGAATCACTGATTACTTTCAGGATAGCTTCGGCTAGTTGAACAGGATCGCTGGGGTCAATTAATATAGCAGCATCTCCTGAAACTTCTGGTATTGACGAAGTATTAGAAGTAACGACTGGAGCGCCTAACGTCATTGCTTCCAATACGGGTAAACCAAACCCTTCGTAGTGAGATGGATAAACAAAGACATCAGCTTTTGAATAAAATAATGCTACTAATTCATCAGATAAGTAGTCAAGATGATGAATTTGGCTTTTCCAAGGTGAACTTTCAATGTCAGCAAATATTGGATCGTAATTCCAACCTTTTTTACCAATTAATATTAATTGATGCTCAATTTTGTATTTTTTCTTTAATAAATTAAAAGCATAGATAATAGCATTAATATTTTTCCTCGGTTCTATTGTACTAACAAAAAGTAGATACGGGTTTGAAAAATCGTAATTAACCTGCTTTTCTAAAGCCGCAATATTTTTTTTATCAGATAAATAATTAGGACTGTAGCGACTAGCTAAAGGAGTAACATATACTTTTTTGGGATCTACTTGTAAATACTCAATAATGTCTTTTCTAGAACTTTCTGAAATTGTCAAAATTAGGTCTGTCCATTGTAAACATCGTTTAACTCTTTCTGCATATCTTTTTACAACTGAATCTATATAATTTGGATATTTAATAAAAGTTAAATCATATATATTCATTACCTTTAGACTATTATTACAAGGATAAATAGAGTAATTTGTTCCATGTAATATATTTGGGTAATCAAAACATTGTTCAAAATATGTTTGAAAATAATATAGAAATAAATTTGAAACTTGAGTTGATGTCAATAATAAATTCGAGACTCTGACAGGTATAGGCAGTAAATAAATATGAGAATATTCATTTAAACAATTAGGTACAGTTACTTTGCCTAGAAGCCAATTTTTGAAGCCTGGTTGATAGGCAATACCCAATTGAAACTCTTCTTGAAACTGTAAAGCATTAAGTGAGCGAATTAGATTAGCAACATAAAAGCCAACTCCACTAGGTTTTGGAAATACTGGAGTGGCATCAACTACAATTTTTAGCATCAGAATATTTAAGCTCCGTTTTTGCTCATTTTTTCAGGTCATAATCAACCATAACCTCAACCAATTGCTCAAATGAGTACTGAGGCTGCCAACCTAACTCCGTCTTAATTTTATTAATGGAACCAACTAACTGGACTGATTCATCAGGACGATAAAAAGCAGGATCAACTAAGACATAATCTTGCCAGTTTAAACCAACGCAGTTAAAAGCACACTCAACGAGTTCTTTGACAGAGTGAGTTTCACCACTGGCGATGATATAGTCATCAGGATGTTCTTGCTGCAACATCAGCCACATAGCGTAAACAGCATCCTTGGCATAGCACCAGTCACGACAGGCATCTAGGTTGCCTAATTTTAGTTCATTTGCCAAACCCAGTTTAATTTGAGCAGCTGCGTGCGTGATTTTGCGAAATACAAATTCTGTTCCACGTCGAGGCGATTCATGAGTATAAGTAATACCACAGCAGTTGTAAAGGTTGTATTTCTGCCGATAGTTGACAGTCATCCAGTGAGCGTATGCTTTGGCAACACCGTAAGGGTTGCGCGGACGAAAAGCAGTACGTTCGGTTTGGGGTGATTCGTCAGGCTGACCAAAGACTTCACTACTGGATGCTTGATAAAATCTGGCATCTGGTTTGCAACGACGAATGGATTCTAAGAGGCGAGAGACGCCGAGGGCCGTATATTCAGCAGTGAGAGCAGGTTGTGTCCAAGACAGAGGAACGTAGCTTTGAGAGGCGAGATTATAAATTTCATCAGGTTGAGCTTCAGTAATCACATCCATTAATGATGACTGATCTAAAAGATCGCCAGGAAGGATTTGGATATCGCCAGAAAGGTGATTGATGCGCTCAAGATTACTGGAACTTGAGCGGCGGACTAAGCCGAAGACTTGATAGCCTTTGGTTAGTAGTAGTTCAGCAAGATAAGAGCCGTCTTGTCCAGTTAGTCCAGTAATGAGGGCTTTTCTAGATGTCATGATTTGAACGCCCAACGAGAATTAAGCATAAAATTACTGATTGGAATAATGATAATTGATACTATTTGACCAAACGTATACCATAAATGCAAAAAATTGACTGTTATGAGCATAATAACTGTATTTAAACGAAGCCAATTAAACAAACTGTAATATAGCGAACTAAGGACTTGAGATGTTGAGTTTTGGCTTGAAAAGTCCAGTGGTAGTTAAGGTAGTAATAAATTATAATTATTAATTACTAAATATCAACTTCTTTATAAGGGATACCAGCATTACATATTATACAGCGTATTGCAGGTTGATGAGGTGTAGTAGCAGCAATTTAATCTTTAAAATCAAACGATTTCCCGGTAATTTCGTGAATAAAATTATTAGCGATCGCCTGCCAATCAAACTTTTCTTCGACATATCGTCTAGCAGACTCAACACGCATCTGCCTAGTTGCTAAATCTTCACATTTTATGTGAGCGATCGCCTCAGAGAATTTTTCTAGCTCCACAACTACACAGTGTTTACCATCCTCAATTCCTAGCCCTCTTGCACCAATTGGTGTAGAAATGACAGGAATTCCAGATGCAAAGTACTCTAACATTTTTAAATTAGTTCCTGAGCCAAAAGTGACTGGGTTAAGTGCTACATCTACTAATTCAAAAGCAGTATCTTTCGTTTCTTCATCTACTGCTCCCATAAAGCCAACATTTGCAGGTCGTTGTTCATCCCGAAACGCCAAACCCACACTACCAATCACCAGGAAATTAACATTGGGAAGTTCCTGAGCCATTTTAAAAATGTGCCGCACCGCCTCTAAATTAGGACTGTGCCAACTGCCTAAAAATATTGCAGTAAAACTTCCAGCTAAACCTGACTTTTGTTTATTTAAATAACGTTTTTCCATCTCGACATAATTAACTTTTTCTAAATCTACGCCGTTAGGAACTTCAATAATTTTGCTTAAATCTACACCATACATTTGATGGAGGGCTTTACCATCATCGATAGAGCAAACCATGATTAGTTGACTTAGAAAACAACATTCATTTTCAACCTTGCGAGTTATCTCTAGTAACTCATACCCCATCGTATTATTTGGCAGGATACCTTTTTTTAGTTCCACTTCTACATCTTGAGCTTCATACCAAATTGGTTTATTAGTTAATGCTTGAATTGCAGGCAAAAGGTAAGGATGGCAAGCAACCACAAAGTCTGAAGATTCTACAGATGCTTTTAAAGCTTCCATATATGCAGGAGTTAAATGGTACAGTTGTGGCATAATTACATCTGTAACTGGTACTCCAACCTTTTGTTCAATTAGCCATTCTTGCTCTTGATGTTTCTGTGACTTGGGAATTCGCGTTTCATATAAGTTAGGAGCAATTTCACCTCTAAATACATCTTGATCGGCATTTGTAAATGTTACTAGCTCAACATCAAACTGACTAGCTAGATGCGCATACAGATGAAATACTCTGCTTTGTCCACCTCCTCTGGGAGGAAAAACAGCAAAGGTCAAAGCCACTGTAATTTTTTTGCGTTTTTTGACAACTGGATTAGATAAAGATGTAGATATAAATGACTTAGTTTCACCCAACAACTGAGCAACTGTATTTTGCCAGTTAATTTCTGCAACTAGCTTTCGACCTGTCAGACCCATCTGCTGTGCTTCATCTCGATGTTCGCACAGATAATCAATCCGTTCAGCCAGTGCTTGTGGGTCAGGTAGGACTGAATATCCTGTCTCACCATTGATGACAAACTCATTAGGTCCACCAGCATCTGTTGTAGTCAGCACTGGTTTACCGCTCATCATCGCTTCTATGGTCACTAGCCCATAATCTTCATCGTAGGGAACGTAAGGAACAGCTAAGGAATCGGCATAAATATTTGTTATTTCTTGGTCATTAACAAACCCCAGAAAAACAATCCTTTCGTCTTCTCTTGCCATTTTTTTCAGATAGTCAGCATCAGGGCCTGTTCCAGCGATCTTCAATTGAATATTTGTTTTCACATACTTCATTGCTTGGATTAACAAGCTGATACGTTTAGCACTGTCTAAACGACCAACTGTGAATAGATAGTCACTACTACCTTTACGAAAAGATTGGATATTTGAGGGTGGATATATAACTTCTACAGCACTTCCTAAAGGAAAATAAGTTTCCCGTTTGACTACATTCTTAGAAATTGCAGCATACTTCTTAATTGCATCAGTTGCTAAACCTATCCCATCAAGAAAATGAACAAGCTCTCGTATTAAAGGCCCAGGAAACTGAAACGCATCTCCTGGGCAATTTGAGCTAAAGCGCAGCCGTTCTAATCTTTCAAAAAATTCTTTTAAGGCATTCCTATTTCCCTGATTGCTTCTTATAAACTGCTGTAAAGTAGTAATTTCTCGATTTTTTGAACTATAAATTTCTGAGTATCTAGTAAAATGATATGTATCATATAAGCCGCGTAATCGGTGCAGCATATAACAGATATGATTGGGATGCTGTACCATCCATCCCGGATACTTACCAGATATCACTAAATCAAAGTGAGTCAAATCTAAGTTGGAAAAACTTCTGTAGCTATCTATGAGTTCCCAGAAATTCATTTCTGGACTTGGCAATTTAATTAAATCTGCCTGATGAGGAGTATTTTGGTTTATAGATTTTAACAGTCCCCACCAAAGATTTTCAGCCCCACCAATGCAAAATGGAACAGGGCTAGGAGCAATAATGGCTATTTGCATGATTTTTACAGATTAGCTTTTTATTTCTTTTGTATCCAAAAACTACAGCCAGGCTTTTCAACATCTTGGAATTTGCTATAGGGCATTTTCTAGAACATTATCCCACGATATGTTTAGCGTTCGGTATCTTTCTAGTCCTGCCATCCCCATTGCAACAGCACTTTGTTGATGAAAGTATAAATCATCAATGGCTTGTGCGATCGCCTCTGGTTCTGGGTTAATAACAAAAGCTGTTTCTTGGTCAATTACAAACTCTACTGCTTCTCCTGAATCATTGCAAGTAATTACTGGTTTAACAGCTAAGATTACCTCTAACGTGACATAACCATAATCTTCCTCATAGGAACCAACAAAAACACCTAGACAATGAGCATAGAAGCCGATCGTTTCTGTGTCTGAAAGCCTTCCTATCAAACTTAATTCTCTATCAAATATTTTCAGCCCCACCAAGATAAAATGAAACAATGCTAGAAGCTATAATGACTATTTGGATATTGATTATAGAAATTATTTCTTTTGACAAGTCACTTCAAATAACCAATGGTCTTTTGTTTCAAACTTAATCTTGTTAAATCCAGCTTCTTCTAAATAATGCTCTAACAGAATCTGCGTGAAACCAGTCAAATGCCAATCGCCATTATAAGCTTGTGTTCCATACAAACATTGAACTAATACTTTTTGCTTTTCGATAGATTGGTTTGATTCCCAGGAAAAAAGCTTAAGTAAACCAATCAAGTCAGGAACCCTAAGTTTCAGAATCCCTCCAGACTTAAGTAATCTTGACCATTCAGCTAATGCAGGCTCAGTGTCTAATCGAGGGAAATGTTCAAGACAATCTTGAGCAATTATTTCTTCATAAAATTCTGACGGGAGCATATCTAGTTTTCTAATATCGGCTACCAAGTCTGGGTTATGAAAATCCTGGAAGTCAACATTTAAGTAAGCTGAACGAATATCAAATCCACACCCGAGATTTAATTTACGTGGATATTGCAAGTAATCAAATTCACTAAGATTTTTATACTCAATCTTGTCTACACTAGTTTTTGGTAAAGTGTTAGACTGATAAACCACCTTATTAATTCCGCTATTACTAGCATATAAGTTGGACAAGTTAGCAATAATCTTGGAAGTAAAAGACTTGAGATTGTTCATACCCTTTCGCTGCCTTAAGTGTTTTTAAACAATTATTTATCTAGAAGCTTGTTTATGACATTCTCCCAGGATATGTTTAGCGCTCGGTATCTTTCCAGTCCTGCCATCCCCATTGCAACAGCACTTTGTTGATGAAAGTATAAATCATCAATGGCTTGTGCGATCGCCTCTGGTTCTGGGTTAACAACAAAACCTGTTTCTTGGTCAATTACAAACTCTACTGCTTCTCCTGAATCATTGCAAGTGATTACTGGTTTAGCAGCCAACATTGCCTCTAACGTGACATAACCATAATCTTCGTCATAGGAACCAAAAAAAACCCCCAGACAATGAGCATAGAAGCCGATCATTTCTGCGTCTGAAAGCCTTCCTATCAGACGCACTCGCTGATTAATATCTAGTTGCTCAATCAGATTTTGAAAAGCCATCTTCTGTCCTCCATCTCCAGCCAGCAAGGCTACAACTGGAGATTTGACATACTTCATGGCTTTAATTAATAAATCTTGTCTTTTCAGTCCTTCTAACCTACTTGGAAAAAAAATGTACGGTTCTGCTGGCGCATTATAAAAATGAGTATCTAGCTTTGGTGGATGATAAAGAGTGATTGAACTAATTTTATTAAAATGCTGAAGACGCTTTGAAACTGTTTTTCCTATAGTAAAGAGTTTATGAAAACTTTTTAAGGCTTGGGTATCACGTTGAATAATATCTTGTCTAAGTGCCTTACCGTCAGATGTAGTTGATAAGCCTTCAGCAAAAGGAGTATCCCAAAGGTCATATACAGCCCGATGTTGATGAATAATCCAAGCAACTTTATTAGGGTGCTGCAAGTAAAAGGTGGGAAACTTGAGACAAATGACCAAATCCATAGTGTAGCCATTCATATACTCAAAGTTCTCACTAGCCCAAATATCCATGCTGCGCTTAACTTCACTTACTGGAGCGAAACGAAAAGGCATGGATATCTCTTCCACTTCATGACCTGCTTCACGAATGGCTTTTACCAAACCATTTGTTAATATTTCTGCACCACCACGTATAAAAGGTATTTGAACTGTAATAACTCCTATTCTCATTCTTAAAAGTTGTAACTCCTAGTTTTTATGCCTTATAAGCTATTAGTACCATGTCGCGGGAAACCTTAACATATTCATTTAAATCATTAAATTTTATTTGTAATGAATTAACAAGATGCATTATTCCATCAGTTTGTTCAAAAAAATATGATTTACTATTAATTAGCCCTCTTGACTCGGCTAAAAAACTAATTGTATCAGGATGAATCGGATTTTTATGTGTGGGATCTCTGTAAAAATCTCCTGAGCCTACTAATATATTTCTAGTATTTGGTGTCTCAAAAACTACTAATCCACCTGGCTTCAGTACCCTGACTGCTTCATCAAATAACTGAACTAGCGTTTCAAATGGGAGATGCTCAATAATATGAAACCCCGTTACAGCACCCAAACTGCTATCAGGTAAAGCTCGTAAATGGGCAATAACATCTGCTTCTATCACCTCAAGTCCTCTAGAGCGACACTGCTCCAGCATTACTCTGTTGATGTCTATACCCCTTGCTATGTATCCCGACTCTCGCAGCAACTCTAACCATTCACCTCGTCCACAACCCACATCTACAATTGGGGATTCAGATGTACCAATTTTAGCTTCCTTAATTAAAGGCAGATATACTTTTAAACTATTGAATATATCCTCACGACTACCTCGAAACTGATCTTCAAAAGCGACATAAAAGGCATCTAAAAAATGTTGGTTTTCATTGACAAAGGTTGCTAGATGGTCTTTACTAAAAGGTTCTGGCAAAGATTTTCGCGCTTCTTCCAGAAACATTGTTATTAAACGCTTCAGCTGGATTAGGTCATTTTTAAGGTAACTATCATTTCTAGTGTAAAGTTCATTTATTGTTTGGATACGAGTATCTGTAGTAATAAGGCGTTCATTCAGTCCTTCCATACGAGCCTCGACAGCACTCAGATGTTCATCTATTTCTTGTACTCCACTATTCATAGTATCCAAACGTTCTTGAATGCTATTTAAAAAGTTACTAATTAAAGCATCAATAGTATTAAAGCTGTCATCTATTTCTCGGACGCTGCTGTCCAAAGTATCTAGACGCTCATCCAAGTTTTGGAAGCGAGTATCTGCAACATCCAGGCGCTCATCCAAGTTTTGGAAGCGAGTATCTGCAATATCCAGGCGCTCATCCAAGTTTTGGAAGCGAGTATCTGCAACATCCAGGCGCTCATCCAAGTTTCGGAAGCGAGTATCTGCAACATCCAGGCGCTCATCCAAGCTTTGGAAGCGAGTATCTGCAACATCCAGGCGCTCATCAACTTGCGTCTTTACAGTTGTAATTTGTTCTATTATCTGACGATTAAGCGCTACGGACTCTTTTAAAGAATTAATTAAATTGAAATTGACTTCTCGCTGATCGTTAAATAAAAAACTGATGGCTTTCAGAAGCAGTTTTTTTAATTTAGGGCTGAAATTAAAAGGAAAGCGATTAAGTTTATCAGGCCATTTTGTACGAATAAATGCTCTAGACTCTGCATTTTTGAGCAAAGCTTCAATATAGCTAAGGTTTGACCTTATTCTTGATGTGTCTATATTAGTTTTTAAATCCACTGACTGTGAGCGAACTTGGCGTTTAGCTACCTCATTGCGAATCTTTTGCATTAATTCATCAACGTTAATTTCAGGATTGTTTGGTTCAATCATCATTTATATTTTTAAAATATATAAAATTTTCACTTTTACGGGATTATTTCTTTGACTATTTTTGCTGGAATCCCTGCTACGACCTGATAACTAGGAACATCGCATTTCACAACTGCGCCTGCCGCTACTACAGAATTCTTACCAATTTTACAAGGGCCAATTATAGTGGCATTGCTTGCTATCCAAGCCCCTTCCTCAACTACAATATCATTTCCTTCAGTTGGAAAATTGTTCATCCTCTCTAGCCCAAAATTTCTATAGTCGTGACTTCCAGTTATTACACTAACATTGTGCCCAAAAAAAACATATTCTCCTATTACTATACTTCCCGAAGATAAGTTAAATAATGCATTATTTACAACGCATGTTTGTGACAATTTTAGTCTTTGAGGTTCGCCAAAAACCAAGTATTGTTTTAAGCTTACATCTTTGATACGCTGATCAAAATAGCCTTGCGTTAGAGATTGCTTGAGGTAAATATCAAAATATAATCTAATCCAGGTTTCAAGCTTAGATTTAAAATAATTTTTAACTATTGTGTACATAGTGATTCCTCGTAGAGTCTGATCTTTCTGCCAGATACTTGAAAGACTCCTTCTACCAAATCATTTACTGCTGCTTGTATAACTATGGCATTCTGAATCCAATCCAGCATTTCTAAATTTTCGTGTGTTCCATCTCCAAATGCGATATCTAAGGCATAATTTCCACCAGCCAAGTGAGGCCAAATAAACTCAAAATCGACTGTTGCTCTTCCTATTTCTGATTTAGATAGCCAGTAGCTAGCAAAATTTTTATCTAAAAGTTCTGTACTCCATCCTGATAAAACAGTTCTCAATCTATCCAGTAGTGCTATGCCAACATTTGGTTTTCTAACTTTATCGTGTCTGAATGTAGTGATTCTAATTTTTAAAATATCTCCAGGATAAACCAACTTAATAGATTGCCCGTCACTATCTAACACAGAGATATGCTCAATTTCTGCACGTCCTGTACCAAATCTCTCAAATCCATAAAAAGCCATATACGGCTTTTTCGTAAACGGATTTAATTCTTTAATGGTGATTTTAGCCAAATCAATTTCTTCTTCATTGGCAGGAATATTCTCATTATTATTTGAATTCAAATTTATACTAGTTCTTTTATTTACTTCTTCATGCACCCATGCTTGATAGTGTTTACATACTTCAGCAGGTTGTCCAGCGTCTACAATAATCCCTTGATTAATCCACATAGCTTTTGAACACAGGCGTGAAATAGATCCTATATCATGAGATACAAATAATATTGTTCCTCCAGCATCTTGAAAATCTCTAATTTTGGCCATACAACGATGGACAAAGATACCATCGCCTACCGCTAAAGATTCATCTACAATTAAAACTTCTGGGTTAACGTTAATTGCTACTGAAAATGCTAAACGAACAAACATACCGCTAGAGTATGTTTTAACTGGCTGTTCCATGAAATCGCCAATTTCAGCGAAGGAAGCAATTTTATCAAACTTTGCTTCTATTTCTGCTCGGCTTAATCCTAAAATTTGCCCATTAAAAAATACATTTTGTCTGCCAGTAAATTCAGGATTAAAGCCGCTACCTAATTCGAGCAAAGCCGAAACCCGCCCTTTGACATATATTTCACCTGTTGTTGGTGTTAACGTACCTGCAATAATTTGCAGTAGAGTACTTTTGCCAGATCCGTTTTGACCAATAATTCCTAAAGTCTCACCTTTAGCAACCTCTAAACTAATATCCTGCAAGGCCCAAAATTCTTGTGAATGAATTTTGCCGGGTAGCAAAATTTCTTTAAGTCGATCTACCGGGCGAGCATACCGCTTGTAGCATTTTGATACATTATTCAGCAAAATTGAAATCTCCTCACCCATACCACTATATACTTACTATCAGGACATTCAAGACTTCACAACTTTATCAACAATACATAAATTATCAACTCAATCTATCAAGTATTCCATCCTTTGTTGAAGCATACATAGTTTATATTTCAAACTGCATCATTTACACTACCATTAGGTTGATTGATGGAGTTATTTACCAGTAGAACTGTGCTATAGTACGTCTGCAAAAGCGGGACGTAAATGCTTATATACTAAGAAACCAAAACAAAATATAATAGTTGCGATCGCAGAAGCAACTCCCCATTCCCCCCAGTGTTTTACCTCTCCAATTAAAACTATGTCACGATAAACTTCTGCGATCGCAGCTATTGGATTTAACCAGAAGACCAAACTCCGCCATTGCTCTGGAATTGCTGATGCTGGATAGACAAGCGGTGTTGCATAAAACCAAATATTTAAAATCACTCCTAAAGTCTGGGGGATATCTCGCAAAAATACCGTTAGTCCTGCTGCTAAATAGCCCAACCCTGCTGTTAGCAATAGCTGCGTTACCCAGACCAAGGGTAATAGCGCCAAAGTACTATGTAAAGTATGAGTATTTACCGCCACGAAAAAAATCAATGCCATTAAACCAAAGGAACTCTCAATAAATGTGGACAAAACTGGCACTAGAGGTAACAAAGCTAAAGGAAACACCACCTTCTTGACTAAATTCGGTTGTCCTAGTACCGAATTAGCAGATTGCGTTAGACCACCCGTAAAAGCGATCCAAGGAAGTAAGCCTGCAAATAGCCACAAACCAAAGGTGAAATCATTTGCTGGTAGACCTTTGAGAGTAGTCAGCTTCACCTTCAGTACGGTAGAAAACACATAAGTATAAATCAGTAATTGTGATAACTGATTTAGCAAAGGCCACAAGTTACCCAAAACAGAACCCTTGTAACGTGCCTCTAAATCCCGGCGTACTAGAGTTCTTAGTAAGTCGAACTTTACCCATAACTGTTCATCTATGGGCAAGATGCGCCTCCATCTCCCTACCTTACGTACAACTCCCTGCATTGTCGGCAACAATTTTTGCTTCCTCGCTTACTACTCACTATCCGCTCACCTAATTGCTCTCACTGAAGCCTATTATATTTATGAAAGTTCCTTTTTCAGGGACTTTCAAATAGAAAAAATATCCAACTACTTCTTGTGAGGTGCGTATCTTACCCGCCTTTGGTTAAACGTGGGTAGGCAGGATACCCACCTCATAAGATTGGATAATTTATTTGTTGGAAATCTCTTCAGTGCTTTTAGAATTTATCATCACTAGAAAATTGTATCCAAATTATCTTGGCGATTATACAATAAATAGGATATTGTCAAGTATATTTTTACTACAAATATAACGTCTGTTTGTTAGGCTTTTTCTTTGTTAAGGACGTGAGTTTTTGCTTAACTCAAGTTATCTGGATCAATTCCTTGCGATCGCTGTCGTTCTTGTTATAACCGTCATTGAATCTCAGAAGTCATAAGTCATTTACTATTCTCCTTCATCTCCCTCACTTCCCGATCTCCACTGAATTTATGAGAGCAGAGTCACGGATTCCGCTACACTGAGACGAAGGTTTATCTGAAATTGTAATCAGGCATGGAAATCGGACAAAAGGTTAAAGTCTTTCGTTTGCGCGATCGCGTTTCTCCCCCAGTGGTAAAAAAACTTGGGCAAGTGGGTATCATCCAAGGCTACAAAGTCACCGATGGTGCTGGGATCGGTGTAGTGGTTATGTTTGACGACAATACTTCCACTTGGTTTTTTGAAGATGAAATCAAACCTGTGTAGTAGTAAAGAACTCAGAACCGGGTTTTTCTTGGCATCTGAAATTTGCAGCACAGGCTGAGATTCTTTATTGAATGTTAAGTTGGAGTTGAAAAGCTCGGCGGTGAAAATAGGAATCAAGTAATGGCTCTAATATTGACATTTTTGGGCAAAGGCGGCACCGCTCGTACCAAAATTGCGATCGCCGCCGCCAAATTATTGGCAAGTCAAGGCAAGCGCGTACTCCTAGCAGGACAAGCAGAACCAACATTGCAAATCCTGCTGGGTACTCCCATTGCTGCCGATCCCCAGGAAATCGCTCCCAATTTACAAGTAGTCCAGTTTCAAGCATCTGTACTCCTAGAACGCAACTGGGATGAAGTGAAGAAACTTGAGGCGCAATATCTCCGCACACCGATCTTCAAAGACGTTTTTGGTCAAGAACTGGTAGTATTGCCGGGGATGGACAACGCCCTGGCACTGAATGCTATCCGCGAATATGATGCCAGTGGCAAATATGATGCGATCGTCTACGATGGCACGGGCGACTCTTTAACGCTGCGAACGTTAGGTTTGCCAGAATCTCTGAGTTGGTATGTCCGGCGATTTCGGCAATTGTTTGTCAACTCCGATTTGGGGAAGACGATTACTGAATCACCCTTGATTCAACCGCTGATTAGCAGTTTTTTCAATATCAACTGGACAGCAGATAACTTTGCAGGGCCCACTAACCAAGTCAATAATTTATTAGAAAAAGGGAGAGCCGCTCTTGCCGATCCCAAGCGTCTCGCTGCTTTCTTAGTGACTACAGCAGATCCGATTGAGGTAGCAAATGCTCGTTATTTATGGGGTAGCGCTCAACAAATCGGTTTAACTGTCGGTGGTGTTCTGCTTGTGTCTACCGAGACAAATGTCAATCTGTCAGAGGAATTTATACCCCTACCTGTGAGCGTCGTTCCCGACTCGTCAACAGGTGATTGGCAACCACTGATAGACGCTCTACCCAACTTTGAAGCACAAGCTTTACAGGCTCCCAAACCTATTGAAATAGACATCCACAATCGTCAAGTACGCTTGTTCTTGCCAGGATTTGACAAAAAGCAGGTCAAGCTTACCCAATATGGGCCAGAAGTCACGGTAGAAGCAGGAGATCAGCGGCGCAATATTCCCTTACCCCCGGCTCTGAGTGGCAGACCTGTTGCTGGAGCAAAGTTTCAGAATAATTATTTGATAATTTCGTTTTAATTTATGGGAGTGGGGAAGGGGGACTGGGGACTGGAGACTGGGTACTGGGGACGGGAAATAGGCAAGAAACTTAATTACCAATGCCCAATGACCCATGCCCAATCTCCAATGCCCAATTCCCAATGCCCAATACCCCATTAATTAGTAAAAATTATGTCAGAATCAACTCCCATTCCCCCAGACCCTAACCCATCTGAAGCACTAGACTTAGTGGTAAATAATGCCAATGAGCAAGCAACATCTGCCGATCGCAGTGCGAAAACTAGGCAGATGCTGGGGATGAAAGGTGCAGCGTCTGGGGAAACTTCAATTTGGAAAATTCGTTTGCAGCTCATGAAGCCGATCACCTGGATTCCCCTAATTTGGGGCGTAGTCTGTGGTGCGGCTTCTTCTGGTAACTATACCTGGACGCTGGAAAATGTGTTTAAGGTAGCAGCCTGTATGTTACTGGCTGGGCCATTGATGACAGGTTACACCCAAATCCTCAATGATTACTACGATCGCGAAATCGATGCCATCAATGAACCTTATCGCCCCATTCCCTCTGGGGCAATTCCCCTACCCCAAGTAATTATTCAGATTTGGGTATTGCTGATTGCTGGTATTGGTTTGGCATTTTTGCTGGATGTGTGGTCTGGTCATGAATTCCTGACAATTACAGCGATCGCGATTATCGGTTCTTTTATTGCCTACATTTATTCTGCACCTCCCCTGAAACTCAAGCAAAACGGCTGGCTAGGTAGCTACGCCTTGGGTGCAAGCTATATCACCCTACCTTGGTCTACAGGACACGCTTTGTTTGGCGAACTCAATTCCACAATTATAATTTTGACAATGTTCTACAGCTTGGCTGGATTAGGTATTGCCATTGTTAATGATTTTAAGAGTGTAGAAGGCGATCGCCAGTTAGGATTAAATTCACTACCCGTAATGTTTGGCATCACCACCGCAGCATGGATTTGTGTAGTAACGATTGATGTATTTCAAGGATTGATTGCAGCTTATCTCGTCAGCATCCATGAGAATTTGTATGCAACAATACTAATACTCTTAATCATTCCGCAAATCACTTTACAGGATATGTATTTCCTGCGCGACCCCGTGAAGAATGATGTTAAGTACCAAGCCAGCGCCCAACCTTTCCTGGTTCTAGGAATGCTCGTCACTGGTTTAGCGCTGGGTCATGCTGGCGTTTAATATACTTCTATAGTGAGAAGTTAGGAGTTAGGAGTTAGGAGTTAATATACTTTTAACTACTAATTTGTATCAGCAAATGCCGTGTTGCAACTAATATCTTTCCTCATTCATGGGATTCAACCTTTGTTAGTCCCAATTTGCTTTCTCATTGCTTGGACTGTAACTATTCTCGTTGTTTTGAGTCTCTGGACGGCGGCGCGAGATAGCGTAGCTACAGCCAAGCAAATGCATCAAATCCCCTGTACTGGTTGCCAATTTTTTACTGACAATTACCGTCTTAAATGCACTGTACGCCCATCTATTGCCAATACAGAAGAAGCGATCGATTGTCTTGACTATCAACCGAAGACGAATCCTTATCTGTATTAGTTAGGGGGTAGGTATTAGGGACTGGGGAGTGGCGAAAGACTGGTGAAAATAAGGCAGATGAGAGAGTAGGTGGCACAGAGGCAGAGGGAAAATGACAAATGACAAATCACAAATGACAAATGACAAATGACAAATCACAAATGACAAATGACAAATGACAAATCACAAATGACAAATGACAATTAACTAATCTCTAACAATATCTTTAAAACACCCCTACTCTGAGCGTGTTCAAAAGCCGCAAGCCCTTCAATAAGAGGGTAGGTGGCATGAATCAGAGGTTGCACGTCAATTTTTCCTGTGGCTAGTAACTGGAGGGCTGGAGCAAAGGGGCCACAACGGGAGCCGATGAGGGTGATTTCATCTACTACTAAAGAAGAAGCATCTAGGCTGAGGTTGCCAGCATAAGTACTTTTCAGTACAAGAGTACCACGGGGACGTAGGGCGCGGCGGGCGATCGCAAATCCTTCTGGGTTCCCAGTGCATTCTACTGAGATATCAAAATATCCATCTGTAACAGCGTCGGCCAAACTCGTTTTTATCCCCCGTGTCTCTAAGTTAGCCAGTTTATCTCGATGACGCCCCACAGCTAAGAGTTCACAGCTAGTTAGGGCTAGTGTCTGGGCTACCAACTGCCCTAGTTTGCCATCTCCAACCACTAGCACCCGATCGTTTGGATGCAATGGCACTTGCTGCTGAATTTCCAAAGCTGCTGCTAAAGGTTCAGTAAATGTTGCTACTTCTGTCGGCACATTATCAGGAACGGGATGCAAGTTCTCCACCGGCAAACAGAGATATTCACTAAAGGCTCCATTGCGGTTGACAATACCCAGAACTGTACGATTTTCGCAGTGAGTTGGTTGTCCACTACGACAAAACCGACAATGCCCACACACAGCATTGATTTCTCCAACTACACGTTGGTTAACTAAGTGTTCTGGCCCTCGTTCAACAATGCCGACAAATTCATGCCCCAAAATACCAGTGTAGGGATAGTAGCCTCTGAGTAGTTCCAGATCAGTATTACAGATACCTGCACGTAAGACGCGTACTAAGGCTTCTCCTAGTGGCGGTTCAGGAACGGGAATATCTGTGCGTAATTGCAACTGGTTGTTTTCGAGCCAAAGTCCTTTCATTTTTCTTCACGTCCTTTTGCCTAGTTATGCTGTCATACCACTTTGAAAAATGTTTACAAATATAGAGGTATACATCTGTACCTCCATACCCACACCTATGTCTCTGTAGAAGGTATTTCTTTAATTTTGGTTACATCAACTTTGCTCAACCAAGTAACTAAGTCGTCTGAGCCAAGTGCAATCTCACTTCCCAAGGTTTTGATATAGAGAAGTCCATCACTGATAATTAAATCTCTAATTGGATACCATGAATCTCGTGTTCTAATCAGAAGTTCTAACGGAATTCCTAGTCTGGAAGTATACTTGCGATATTTCCACCAGGCTCGCCATAGAATGACACATTTAGTACAGTGCATTTGATAGCCTTTGGGAACTTGACAGTATTGATACTGATAGAAACCCCGACTATCTACTTCTCCTTTGAGGATATAACTATATTCTGCTAATGCCTGATTTATCAATTCCCACTGGGTTGATTTTGGAGAAATCGAGAATTCAGATAGGGTGTGAGATATTTGAGCAGTCGCAATTACGCCTTCAGATTTTACTGTCAGTTGGTTGGTTTTATATACTGTTTGCGCTGTCAAAACAGGATTTGACAACAAAACGTCTTTTTTCTGGATAGAGTTTTGCACAAACTCTCGAATTAAATCTAGATTAGACAACATAAAATTTTTTATACTAAATTAACCAGTGTGATGAAAGCCACAACACTACTTAAATTAATAGCTACACTGGTCTGGCGCTTAAATCAGGATTCTTACCAGCTTTATTTATACTCAATTCTTTGTTTGACCAGGGTTTTGTTAAGTTTAATGTCGGGTATGCTATTGTCCACTAGGCTGGTTGAGAAAATCACTATTTACAGGTGGATGAGCTGCAAATTAAATTTTTATGCCTTCGAGAAAAGGTTGAAATACCGAAACTAATTCGGGACGACTAACTACAAGGGTGGGAAAAGAGCGATCGCTATAATCTTCTCCCGGTGACAAGGGAAATGGTTCTGATTTAAGCGATGACCAGACCCCACCAGCAGCCTGGACAATTACCCAAGCCCCGGCTAAATCCCAAACTTTTGGTGTCGCTTCAATACCACCTAATGTTGCTCCAGTAGCAACTGTCAAAAAGTTATAGCTAGCCACACCCAACATCCGAATTTTGCAGGGAAAGCCGTTCTGGATAACTGCGGTGCTGCGGGAACAGAGGTTAAAAAAGTGATTGTTGCTGGGACTATCTATACTAGTGTGGATGGGGTGGTTGTTGAGAAATGCTCCTGTTGGTGTTGCTAAACCAGATGAACCTGCCCAGAAACCATGAAAAGCTTGATTCAAGGTTGGTGCGTAAACATAACCAAAAATGGGTGTGCCTCGATACAGTAAACCCAGAGAAATTGTCCAGATGGGAATCCCGCGTGTGAAGTTGGTTGTACCATCTAAAGGGTCAATTACCCAGCACCACTCCGTACCGGGAAATGACTGATCGCTCTCTTCGCTCAAAATGCCGTAGCCAAGGAAACTAGAAGCGATCGCATCCCGAATTTCCCGATCTGCCCATTTATCTGCTTGCGTCACCAAACTACCATCAGCTTTTTGAGAAGCCTGTACTTGTCCAAAATCTTGCATTAGCTGCTTGCCTACTCTGGTAGTGGTAGTTTGGGCAAAATCAAGAATTGTTGTCCAAAAATCATTCATTGGTTATTAGTCATTTGTCATTTGTCATTTGTCATTTGTCCCATGCCCCATGCCCTATACAGTTTAATCTAAATCGTTTTCTAAAACAGATGCGATCGCAAGCTTTGTACTTGTTTTAAATTCTGTGATGTTCACCCGATTCAGAAACCAAATTGACAGCACCATTCCCACGGCTTCTAGAACGAATACTAGTCCATAAGCTAGTTCTAGGCTTGGTAGCAGCTTGCGTCCAATATCCAAAACTGTACCTCCGATTACCACCGCGATTCCTCTAGAGATGGACTGCGCTAATCCCCATGCCCCAATAAACGTACCTGCGGCTTCTGCTGCGGTGAGATCCAACATCAAGCTAATTGCTGCCGTAGTTAAGAAACCTGTGGCTAAACCGAATAAGACCAAAGCTAGTTTGAGAACTGCTGCATTAGCTGTGAATCCTGATATACCAAGCAAGATTGCACAGAATGCTACCAACATACAGCCAAAACGTGCAGTTCTGCGCTTACCTAAACGCGGGACAATATAAAAGCCCGTAACACCGTAGGCAATAAGTAGACCCGTTCCATAAAAAACATTTAATTTGGTACTTTCCGCTAGGGGCATTTTAAACACTTGACCCGCATAAGGTTCCAAAATCGGGTCTTGCATAAACAAACTGATGGTCATCACCAATAAAAAGGTGAAAAATATACCTGTTTGTGGGCTAGCTGTCAATATTTTCCAAGCATTGCCTAAAGTAATGCTATCTTCCCGGTTCACCAGTGTGGAACGGGTTAAGTATTGGGAATACTTTTTTTCTACGCCGAATGTCGCTGCGATCGCTAAACCAAATACAATTGCTGGGACGATAAAAAATAGCCTGTTGATTGCTGGCTGCAAGGTTGCTATGGAAACGCCTAGTGTTAATGGCTGTAGTAACTTGGAACTAATAATCGCCCCAACAATAATTCCCACCATCAGCATTGACCAAACCACACCTACCACTTTAGAACGGTTATCTTCTTCAGATATATCCACCAACAAAGCAGCAAAAGCAGTACCGCTAGCACAAATTCCTAGACCATATACAGCAAAAACTAAAGCCAGAAGCGCTGTCCAGCCGATTGCTTGGGTTGTCCATACCCAAGTACCTGAACTATTTCCAGCAATATTAAGTTGCCATATCACTTGTATAGCTAAAAATGCTGCGATTGCAAATATTGCCGCACCCACCCAAACATAAGCTGTGCGGTGGTATCCCCATAACGGCTTGGCATCGGAAATCTGGCCAAACCAGACACGCGAAGGAGCAACAAATAAGGGCAGTGCTAGAACTACTGATACCAGCATCGCCGGAATTGCTATTTCTTGAATCATGACTCTGTTGAGTACCCCCAGAGTCAAAATGGACATCATGCTCAACCCCATTTGAAATAAACCCAGCCGGAACATGGTTAGCAGGTTTACCCTTGGCACAGATAAAGATTTTTTTTCGGTATCAAATATTTCACCGCTTGCCATAGCTACTTTTTTGTATAGTTTATGGAATATAGTCTCTTTAATTAAATATAAACTGTTCAATATTCCAAAAAACTACTAATTTCGGGGCATCAATTTTTGGGTTTGGCGGTAGACACCGCAGCATAACGTACATAAAACTTTTTGGTTATTCAGGGCTTGTTGTGCAACCATAACTAGATTAAACGTGATTGAGCATTAATAGAGGCTAACTGAGATAGTTGCTTGCTTACCCCTGTCTTTTATCGCTAATACTAGTGTCATAGTTGGCGATCGCTATTTAGATGTAGCATTCACATCCAACTTTTTTCAACTTTACTAAGGTGATCAGGGATATGGAAGAAATATTAAACCAATACTGTAAACAAGATAATCTTGGGCTGCTTCTCCTGAGTATGGCAACTGGTTCGGGTAAAACATACATTGTTCTAAAGTTTATACATTCTAATTACAAGGAATTTGCCAAGCAAAAGAGAAAAATTCTGTTTATTACTAACCTGAATAAAAACCTACCTATTGACGAACTTAAAAAACGTTTTATCGCCAATGGAAATGAGGAAGATTTTGAAAAATATGTTCTTTTTATTGATTCTAATGTAGAGCCTGTTATCAATAACTTACTAAAGCTTGACCACCAAATCCCTGACAAATTTAAAAATAAAATATATTTACAACTAAAAAAATATATAGAAATGCTCCAAAATGAGCAATTACCTAGCGATTTTAAGGAAAACATTAAAACAGATATTCGTAAAAATATGGCTCTTCCGTACTTGTTATGCTAAACTAATAGTTAAAATGCCAATTTAATAAGCATCTTACTCGGAAGTTATCAAAGTTTCTAAACCCATAAGCCGAGCGCTTAATTAACTTGAGTTTGTTATTAATCCCTTCAACAGAACCACTAGTTGTACCGTTATCAAAATAAGCGATTATCTCATCAAACCAACGGATAAAAGTATTATTGCTGTTTGGGAAATATTTTTTAGCTTTAGATAACCACATACCTAGTTTAAAGACCGCTGTATACCAATGATATGTTTGATTAAAAATTGTTCTAATTTTCTCTTTGAATTCATACATTACTTTTAGAGTAGAAGATACAGCTTTAACTTGAATAAGTTTATTTTTTTGTTCCTGATTCAAATCTTCTTCATTTTTCAGTAAAACATATTTACTTTTTTTCAATCCTTCTAAGACTTTTTGATGCTCGGCTTTTTTTGATGATGTATTTGCTTTTTTGATTAACTCTTCTACGTTCCGTTTCTCTCGTTTTCTAGCTGTATCTAATTCTTTATTTATCTGAACCATAACGTGAAATCTATCTGCAACTACTTGAGCTTTAGGCATTAATTCCATAACTAAATTTTTATAACCAATACAAAAATCTATACTGACTTCCTCTATTCGCTCTAAAGCTTCAGTGCCCCATCCTACAAGAGTTTCTTTAATTGTTTTTTGTGTGCGACCGCCTAAAATTGCAATCAGTTTGGATGTATCCAAATCTACGAGTACTGCACAGTAATTACCCTTTCCTTTAATCAGAGCTATCTCATCAATTCCAAGTCTTTTTAAATTTAAAAATTTTAACTCAGATAATTTTTCAGATGCGTCTTTTAACATACGTTCTATCTCTTCTGTCGTCACTATTCCTTTTGAGGCTGTGCTGTGAATATCATTTTCTAAAACTTCTTGTATTATTTTGTGTGCAAGCCGCTTTGTATAATTCCTTTTCTTCTTTACAAAATCTAGGTCTTCGCTGAACGGTTTTTTACATTTTTCACACTTAAATTGTCGCCGATTAATTTCTAAAAATACTGGCTTTTCTCCGAAAGGTAAATCTTTAATGATATGTCGATGATTTTGATGCAATTTATGACTTTTTGTGCCGCAGTTAGGACAAATACTATATAATTTTTTCGATTCAGTTTGTAAAATTATTCCAATCCCAGTATGAAGACGATGTGATATGACTTTTACATTTTCCAAATCAAGAAGTTCTGTTAGAATTTTAATCCCTTTTTTATTAGCCACGACTGTGAATACATCCAAAAATATGATTTTTATATTTATAGTAAATAATAAAAATGCTTCAGATGTCAATTTTATTAGGAGTTTCAGCTAGAATGTTGACATATTTTACGACATAATATTGGATTGTATCGCTAATAATTTTGCATAACAAGTACTGAAGAACCTTATTAATTAACTCTCTAGGTTCATCACGATCTAAATTTAAACATTTGCATTTCTCAAATCTGACTGGAGCATTGCTTAAAGTCCCTTCATTGGCAAATAAGCTTTATGATGCGATTAGCGTTGCTGAAATAACTCTTAGTCGTGATGAGAGTCAAAACAATGAATTCTTATTGAACGTTAATGTAGCCTCTTATCGAAAAAAGGTTTCCATATTAAAAGAATATAAAGGCACGGGAGAATTAAAAAAAATTCTTAAAAGACCTGAATATGTGTTCCATAGTGGCACAGGAACGCTGAGAAGGTGGCTTCCATCTGACGGTAAAGATACAGATCCTACAAAGTCTTACATACAATGCGGTAAACCAGGTAAAAAGCTTCATACTAATTTCCTTGAGTTTGAAAGTATAGAGAAATTTGAGAAAAGCCGAGCAGGTATTTTGTTTCAAGTTTTCAATAGTATTTAAGAATATCTATCTGAATACATGAGTATTAATTTTTCAACTATTGAAATTGATCGCAGCATTAAACTCAAAAATACTTTGCTTAAAAGTCCAAAACAACTTCACTCAAAACTAGATGGTCAGGCAATACATATAGTTAATAGAGTTATTAATGATGAAGATTCTACTAATTTAGTAATTACACTGAAAGAATTTCTTCTTCCTTATATCACTGATGAAAAGCTAATCACCGTCGGTAAACGTGATAAAGAAAACACTCTAAATTTTAGAATTATACATGATGCCGAATTTTATGAAAAAAGCGGGCTAGTTCTCGAACATTGAACTTGTTTGATTGGGCTAAACTTCAACTCAAAGGGATTTGGACTTTTGCTGCTTGGGATGAAGATACAGACCACGTAATTTTTATGGAAATTCAACCAAATGGTAATTTTGAATTCTACGAAATGGATGGTCAAGATATATTATTTAACTGGCAAAAATTTGAGAAATATAGAAAATTCATGACAGAGGATAGCTCTGGAGATAAAATAAACACATTAGAAGGTCTTGTTATTTCTGATGCTGGTGATATAAATCAGATATTTATAACCGATGAAATTACTATTCCTGACCTTTCTAAAATTGAAAATATTCTCAAGGAAGTCGAAACTGAACTTCCTGAAAACAAGCGAAGTGGAGATGAGTTAGCTGATATAGTTGAAGAATTTTTACAAGAAGCATCTGACCTTGATATTGAAAAATTTGAATCATTCTCATCGGAATTTAGAAAAATTGGTAACCAACCTATATCGAAAGGAGATTTTAAGTCTTTAATCGCACAGTATTTGGGAACAACAAAGAAGGTAGGAGACAAGGATATTGATGTCAGTAGTACAAGTGGGGCTACTCGTTTTAGAGATTACCTTCTCGACCAATATCAAATTCGATTGAAGTTCCCCCAGGATAACCAGAGCAAAGAAGATTTATTCGACGCTTCTCTTAACATAAAATATTTTGGTGAAACCGAAAAAGAAGCTCATTACTTTGTTGGAGACCGAAAAGAAAAGGTGCAATTCTCTTTCAAAGATGCCTGTCATCTTCGTAAAATCGTGGCGGTGGATGACTCAAAACTGATATTCAGACAACTCCTTGAAACTATGGATGTTGATTTTGTCCGCACAGGGCAAAGTACCGTAATCCCTTTTCCATTTAAGTATATTAGGGAGTATAAAAATTTTGGTGTTGCTAAATGACTGTATTAATCAGTATTGATCAACGGCAAGAACTCTTAGTTTGACGTTAGTTTGACGGATTTTACTTATTTTTCTAACCCCAACATACGGAGAAATATTTTCAAATATATCCAATATTAAAATTTACTAAAGTTCTCGCATTGCCCTGTAACTTTATCGGACGCAATCAAACCACATAACAATATCAATATTAAAATGTGGTTTTAACTACGCTATTCCATTGAATTAGTAAGATAAACTTTCCCTATGTATGTCATCAAACTACTTACCTTCATCTAGTAACCAAAAAGGCATAAGCAATGAGTAAAGAACCAGTCAAAGTAATATTATGGGAAGAAAATCAAAAAGATTTTCTAAAAAAGTTCTATGATCTCCAATTTACTCCCAGAGTAGGAGAAGAAGTTTATTTAAAGAAGGAGAAATGGAAAGTAACCCGGGTTGAGCATGATGTAGAAATTAGTGAGATTAATGTCTATATGGAATTAATCAAAAAAGCCAAGCAGGATAAATCATCTAATTCTTAAATACAAGTAAATACACTCAACTATTATAAAAGGGAGGTTATTAGCCTCCCTTAATTCTGAGAATAGTAAATTGTCAGGTGTAATTTGTAAATCTTTATGCAAGCCGCGATGTCTACAACGGGCTACGCCTACGCACAACAAGAATTGCAGCCAAGTGGTAACGATCGCACCGTATTTTGTCTATAACGATACACTATAAAAGTAAAGAAATGTAAATAAACTAAATTTTGTAACCGTGGAAAACATCACATTGGGGCAAAATGGCCCAGTTGTTACACCTTTGTGCATAGGCACTTGGGCTTGGGGTGATAAATTATTTTGGAATTATGGCGATCGCTACGGCCCAGAACAGTTACAAGAAGCCTTTACAGCAGCCTTAGAGGCTGGTATTACCTTCTTTGATACTGCCGAAGTCTACGGAATGGGAAAGAGCGAGAAATTTTTAGGACAATTTCTGCAACAGACACAACAGCCTGTACAAATCGCTACAAAATTTGGCCCCCTACCGTGGCGATTTACAGCCCAATCCGTCTCGGATGCTTTAACAGCCAGCCTCAAACGGCTACAACTTGAGCGAATCGCCCTGTATCAAGTGCATTGGCCTTTTGCCTTCTTTTTATTTTTAAGCCAAGAAACTTTGATGAATGCCCTAGCAGATGAAGTGAAGCGGGGTAGGATTGCCGCAGTGGGTGTGAGTAATTACTCAGCAGAACAAATGCGAGACGCGCATCAAATATTGGCGGCGCGTGGAGTGCCTTTGGCTGTGAACCAAGTACGCTATTCTTTACTCAGTCGCCAAATTGAAAGCAAAGGTATTATCGCAACTGCACGTGAGTTGGGTGTGACTATTTTGGCTTATAGTCCTTTAGCTCAGGGATTACTCACAGGGAAGTACAGTATTGATAGTGCTGAAACGCCTACTGGTGCGAGGAAAATAGACCCACGATTCAAGAAAGAAGGTTTGCAAAAAATTGCCCCAGTCATATCTTTGCTACGCAGCTTCGGGGAAAAATACGATCGCACTCCTGCTCAAGTTGCTCTTAACTGGTTAATTGCTCAGGGGAACGTTATTCCTATTGCTGGGGTGAAGACAGCCGAACAGGTACGACAGAATGCTGGTGCTTTGGGCTGGAGATTGAGCGACGATGAAATTGGAGAGTTAGAACTAGTTAGTCGTCCTTGGCTGTAGTATTTTTGAACTACTCGAATACAGGAGGCCAAATTTCTGACACTACTAGCTCCCAACCTGGTAATAAGTCTGGTAGTGTCAGTTTGTTATTATCCTGCAAAACTATTGGTTCTTGGTTGAGTCGATAAACTGTGAGCGTCAATTTGTCAGGATCAATCAGGATACCAACTGTACATCCAAGTTGTAGGAATAACTGAATTTTTTCTACCAGTGGTTTGATGCTGTCTGACTTAGATTTTATCTCTACCATCAAATCAGGCACCAGTTCCACAAAGTCGCGCTTGCTTGTTTTTAATCGATCAGCACGAACAAAAGATACATCAGGAGCGCGGAGATTTCGTTTTTCGTTATCAGCTTCTTTCGCGTTTTCAGTGTCTAATGTAGGCAAAATAAAACCAGCGCTAGAACCAGTCACCCGTCCTAGCCTCTGTGGGCGTACCCAGTTGCCAAGTAATCTAGCTAACTCAGCACCTATTTCCTCTGACTCATAATCTAATGGCCCCATAACAACTATATTTCCATCTACTAGCTCCATCTGCCATTCTGGATGCTCTGCTTGTAGTTGCTCTAAGTCTGGAATAGTGAACATAAGACCACGAAGAATGCATCTTTTATTAATCTTCCTACAAACTGATAGAATAAATTACCCAAAAAGCCAAAAAGTCAAGAGCCAAAGTCAAAATCTTGACTCGTAACTCTCAACTCTGCCAATTTTGGATTTTGGGTCGCACTTTTGGTGCGCTTCCAGCGTAACTTGGATTTTGGTGAAGCAGCGCGGTCCTCTCCCAAGGGGAGACGCCAAGGGCGATGGGGGTTTCCTCCATGAGCGACTGCTGTTAGCGCAGCGTTAGCGATGCAGGAGCGTCACCCAAAGGGATTGAAGAAAAAATCTAAAATCCAAAATTGATCAACTTCTAACTCTTGACTAAGAAGCTGATTCTCTGGCTGTAGGTGAACCTAGCTTTTTACTAGGAGATGCAGAAGACTCACGACTTGTCCGCAGTTTGGGCTTGGGAGAAGAATGTCTTTCTTCTTCACCATTGCTGTTATCTGATTTCCACGCAGAACGGGGACGATCGCTGGAAGATTCACGACGTTTGCCGAGTCGGGGTTTGGGAGTGGAGGATTCTTCTTGGGGAATTTCCACGTCTGAACTCAACCAAGCGGGACGAGTTTGATCGTAAGCAATTTGCAGTGCAGCTGCGGCGATCGCTTGAGCATCGTATTCTTCAATTAGTTCGCTGACAATCGGTAAGAATGAAGCCAAACGCTCACCTGTCAAAGCTTCCCGCACCTGTTCTTGCAATTTCAGGATGTGTCGCGCTTCAATCTGGGCGCGTGTAGGAATCGACAGCAATTGCCAACTTTGGCGGTTATGACGTTCAAATGTTTGCTGCTTGCGCCGCTCAAATGGTTGTACTAAAGAAATTGCTGTTCCTTCTTTACCAGCACGACCAGTACGACCAATGCGATGGACGTAAGTTTCTACGCTATCGGGTAAGTCGTAGTTGATCACATGGGAGAGTTGATCGACATCTAACCCTCGTGCTGCAATATCAGTTGCTACCACCCAGCGAACTTGACGGTTACGGAATCTGCTTAATAACCGTTCCCGCGCTTGTTGCGACAAGTCACCGTGGTATTCATCAACACTGTGACCAGCCCCTTGTAACTGACTGGTGAGTTCTGCGGCTGTGCGTCTGGTGCGGACGAAGATTAAAGCTGTTTCTGGATCTTCCATTTCCAGAATCGGCTGTAAAGCTTTGGCTTTTGTCCAGTGGCGAGGGATCAGGTAAGCTACCTGATTAATCTTGTTGGGAGCGGCTTTTGGTTGCTCAACGGTGACAGTCGCCGGCGATCGCAAGAACTTATTCACCAACATCCGAATCGATGGTGGCATTGTTGCCGAGAATAAAGCTGTTTGGCGTTCTACGGGCGCTTGAGAGAGGATTTTTATCACATCGTCGATAAAGCCCATGCTCAACATTTCATCAGCTTCATCCAATACAAACCACTTGACTTGATCGAGCTTTAAACAGCCGCGATCAAGCAAATCGATCACCCGTCCTGGAGTACCCACGACCATGTGAACGCCACGTTTGAGTTGTAACATTTGACGGTCAATTGATTGACCACCGTAAATTGCTAACACCCGCAATCCTTCATTACCGATGAATTGGGCGATCGCATCGTGAACTTGCATCGCTAATTCACGAGTTGGTGTTAAAACTATGGCTTGAACGGCTTTTTGATTAATATCTAGCCGTTCTAAAATTGGCAGAGAAAATGCTGCCGTTTTGCCTGTTCCAGTTTGAGATTGACCTACCACATCACGACCTGCAAGCAATTGAGGAATTGCTTGCACTTGAATGTTAGTTGGTTCAGTAAAACCAATTTTTTCTAGTTGTTCGACACGTTCTTGGGAAATGCCTAATTCTTGAAATGAAAGAGTCATTAATTCGTCCTAAATTTTTTGTAAGGATTTTTGGATTAGTCATTTAGTCATTAGTTATTAGTCATTAGTCATTAGTCATTAGTCATTAGTTATTGGCTAGTTAGTCAGCCAAGGGCGATAGCAAAGCCTCAATTCTTGGAGAAGCTATGCCTACGAGTGAGTCCCCGAATTTCAGGTAAACCCTCATGAAAACTGCCATTAATGCAGCGTTGATCTTGGGATAAGGGTGAATCTGTAAGGGTCATTTAACAAAAGACAAAGGACAAAAGACAAAGGACAATTTAGTTATTGACTACTTGACCATAGAGGTCGTATGTATCAGCGTGGTGAATCGCTATTGGCACGATGGTTCCTAATTTTGCCTGGCCTTTGACATACACCAGACCATCAACCTCTGGGGAAAATCTACCTGAACGACCGATTAATTCACCACTTTCAGGATTTTCTTGCTCAATCAGGACATCAACGATTTTGCCTACTTCCTGTTGATTTTTCTTTTGAGAAATCGGTTGCTGGATTTCCATAATTTGGTATCGGCGCTCGTCCATCACCAATTGGGGCAACTGATTTGGCAACTTGTAAGCTGGGGTTCCTTCCTCAGAGGAAAAGGTGAAGACACCAACATGGTCAAATTCATGCCGTTGAACAAACTCTAGTAGATGCTCAAAATGCTCTTCAGTTTCTCCTGGGAAACCAACAATAAATGTTGTCCGCAGTACGGCTGTTGGTAGCGCCGTTTTGATGCGATCTATAATCCCATCATTTACGCGTCCTTGCCAAGGACGGTTCATGGCGCGGAGAACATCTGGATGAGAATGCTGCAATGGCAAATCCAGATAAGGCAAAACGTTAGGCGTTTCTTGGATGGCCGCGATCGCATCTGGGGTCAGTCCCGTGGGATAAGCGTAATGCATTCTGATCCACGGTATATCTACTTTCCCCAAAGCGCGAAGTAATTCGGCTAATTTTGGCTTACCGTAAATATCTAGACCGTAGTTAGTGGTGATTTGGGAAATTAGAATAATTTCCTTGACCCCTTGACTAACTAACTGCTCCGCTTCGGCGACGATAGATTCAATAGTACGCGATCGCTGGTTTCCTCGAAGATGAGGAATTATACAAAATGCACAACGATAATCACATCCTTCCGCAACCCGGAGGTAAGCAACACCCTCCGTTGTAGTGCGATAGCGCGGTGTAGTTTCGTCGGCAATGTAGGTTGGCTCTATACTAACCTGTTTGACCCGTTCGCCAAGTTCAACACGCTCAATTACATTTACAATTTTGTGATAATCGCCTGTACCCACAACGGCTACTGCTTCAGGCAACTCCTCCAAAAGTTGTTCTTGGAAATGTTGCGCCATACAGCCAGTGATTACGATCTTTTTATTTGCCTCTGCCAGTTCTACTAAAGTTCTGACAGATTCTTGCCGGGCCGCTTCAATAAAACTACAAGTATTAACAATAACGTAATCTGCTAACTCTTCATTTGTATCTACACCGTAGCCTGCTTCTACGAGCATTCCCAGCATGTGTTCTGTATCAATTCGATTTTTCTCGCAGCCCAGGTGAGAAATGGCAATTGTTGGCTTGTCACCCATATTTTGAAAATATCTTCATTTTTTTCTTGTAGTCAACATTCTGGCGCTAATTTCGCTTTTTTCCGATCTCTATCCTTCTAATAACAGTACAGTGGCAAATTCCCACTGTCAGCAACTGTCCGTGGACTTATGACCCTATCACTAATAAAAATAGAGGTCATGTTATGATATTTTTATCAATCTGTTCCCCAGGGTAAATTGAAGTGTCTTTGGGTACATTTGACACTTGTAATCTTTTTTAACAATTCGCCTATTGGTATTTTACATTACCACAGCGTGTGCGTTGTTAACCTACCCATCGGGAAGCCGCCCAAAGGGCTTGTTGTGAGAAGCCGCTACCCTCAGGGAAATCGACGAAAGCGACTACGCCTATAAAGCAGTAATGCTACCCTGGCGATTGGCAAGTCCTACGACAGTGCGCGGACAAGACGCCTAAACCACGGAAAGCTGCCTTGCGTCTAGTGAGTGGCAAACTCCTCTTGTAGCCAGGTTTTATCTTAACATATCTTATGGGAGGTTTCACGCCAATTTCCATCTGGGGAAAGAGGCAATAAACCGACTATCATAAAACACATTTGACTAGTTAATGAAAAGTCAAGAGTCAAGGGTCAAAAGGAGCCATTCACGTGCGGGGTTTTCCCCGTTGAAGAGCCACCCTTATATAGAGGTTCCCGACCTTCAGGGGAGTGGTGTTGAACTGGCGTTCAATAGTCAAAAAATTCTGGACTCTGGACTCCGCGAGGCGGATTAAAGACGTGGACTTATATCAGATATTTAAAACTCGCTCACCAATTATTGGCGTGGTTCACTTGCTACCACTGCCTACCTCACCCCGTTGGGGAGGTAGCCTAAAAGCGGTGATTGACCGTGCCGAACAAGAGGCCGCAGCCTTAGCAAGTGGAGGGGTTGACGGTCTGATTGTCGAAAATTTTTTCGACGCGCCGTTTACCAAAAACCAAGTCGATCCAGTGGTTGTGAGTGCCATGACCATTGTGGTGCAGCGGATACAGAATTTGGTGACTTTGCCCATAGGCTTAAATGTATTGCGAAACGATGCCAAAAGTGCAATAGCGATCGCTAGCTGTGTACAGGCGCAATTTATCCGCGTCAACGTCCTCACAGGCGTGATGGCAACCGACCAGGGATTAATTGAGGGAGAAGCCCATCAATTACTCCGCTATCGACGGGAGTTAGGTTCTAATGTTAAAATCCTGGCCGATGTGTTGGTGAAACACGCCCGTCCTTTGAGTTCTCCAAATCTCACAGTCGCCGTGAAAGACACCATTGAAAGGGGTTTAGCAGACGGAGTGATTTTATCGGGCTGGGCTACTGGTAGTCCTCCTAACTTAGAAGATTTGGAACTAGCTTGTGGCGCAGCAAACGGTACGCCAGTGTTCATCGGTAGTGGGGCCAATTGGGAAAATATTGATACATTGATGCAGGCAGCAGATGGTGTAATAGTTTCCAGTTCCCTGAAACGTCATGGACGCATAGAGCAACCAATTGACCCAATTCGCGTCAGCCAATTTGTGGAAGCCGCACGTCGCAATTGGAACTCCAAAAGTGAAAGCAAATCAGCAGAACAAGTGAAATTACATTCTTAGAAAGTGGGGAGTAGCGAGTAGGGCGTAGGGAGTAGCGGGAGCAAGCGAACAATTATTATTCCCGATTCCCGATTCCCGATTCCCGATTCCCGATTCCCGATTCCCGATTCCCGATTTCCTAATATTTATGATTCGCCGCCGTTCTACTCCTTGGATTCATAAATGGTCACGTCCATTGATTGCCGCGATCGCTGGATGTGGTGCTCTGATAACAGGTTATCTCACCATAGAAAAGTTAACTGGAGGCAGTGCCGCTTGTGTGGCACAGGCTGGTGCTAAAGGCTGTAATGATGTGCTTTCCAGTGCTTGGGCAACGGTTTTTGGTCAGCCATTAGCTTTGTTTGGGTTTTTGGCATACACCAGTATGGTGATATTCGCTTTGGCTCCCTTGATATTCAACTCAGGGGAAAACAATAACCGCAAACAATTGGAAAATTTGACGTGGTGGCTGCTACTGGTAGGTGCGATCGCTATGTCTGTCTTTAGCGGCTACTTAATGTATGTGCTGACATCTCAAATCAAAGCTATTTGTCCTTACTGTATCGGTTCAGCTTTGTTTTCCCTGAGTCTTTTGGTACTAACGATTATCGGTCGGACTTGGGAGGATATTGGACAAATCTTCTTTACCGCCCTGATTGTCGGGATGGTAACGCTGATTGGTACTTTAGGCATCTATGCTGGCGTGAACCAATCAGATGTTACACCTGGAACTCCTGGACAACCGACAAAAATTACCTTTACTCCCAAGGAAAACCCCAACCCAGCGTTCGGTTGGGAAGTTACCACTACTTCTAGTGAAGCAGAAATAGCCTTAGCACGCCATCTGGCGAAGGTAGGCGCAAAGGAATATACTGCTTATTGGTGTCCTCACTGTCATGAACAAAAGCTGCTTTTTGGTAAAGAGGCCGAAGAAGTAATCAACAATGATGTTAAGGTAGAGTGCGCCTCCGATGGACTCAAAGCTCAACCAGAATTGTGTAAAGCCGCAAAAATTGAAGGTTTCCCCACTTGGATCGTTAATGGTAAAAGCTATAGCGGAGTCCAAAACTTAGAGGAACTAGCGAAAGTTTCTGGTTACACAGGGTCTGGCAACTTCAAGTATTTTAAGTAAAGTACCTACACTGACCTTCAGTAGTTCACACATCATAGTCAACTGGATGAATAAAGTAAAATCTGTTTCCAGTTGGCTTTTTTGTTTTTGGTAATAGATAATAGGTCTTATCCAATGCCCAATTACCAATTTTCCTGCGGCTTTTATCTGTAAATACTTAAGCTCAAGGAAATTAGCTAAGTATATTTACTTTAATACAATGTATATTTTAATTTATTTTTAGAACACTTGAGAGCCACCTTGGGATGTAATCATGTCAGGCTCGAACCGGAGGTGTGTCTGTTAGAAGTTAACGTAATTCTCAGCAAAATACCTAATCTATCGCAAATGTGAGCTTAATTGAGTAAGCTCTACTAGAGAAGGCTTTGAGAGTTAAATTTACTGAACTCACTTCCAACAATATTTATTAATCTGTGCTGATAGCTACAAGAGTCCCAGTTGCCCTTTGGTCAGATAATTGGTCTCAATATATGGTAATACATCACAAATACCACGATGTCTTGATGAACCTTGCTGAGTTGAAAAAATTTTTAGAAACTCTATTTAGCTCCTACTTGAGCTATGTTAGTCCGATAGTTAATAGCTATAGGAAATAGAGAATATTTCTGCCTATTAGGTGATGGGAATGAATCAGCAGCTAGGCAAGCGTTTTGTTAAGTTAATCTTTAGACTGAAACAATCGCTTAGTCGAGGACACAGAGAATTGATTACTGCGGCCGCCAGCGTTGTAGTCTGCGTCCTGCTTTTGCACTCCATTGGATTATTGCAATCTTTGGAGTTGGCGGCTTTGGATCAATTTTTTCGCTTACGTCCAAATGAACCACCAGAAGAGCGGATTACGATCGTAGTGATTGATGAGACTTATATAAACGAAGTACGTTCGTGGCCAATTCCAGATGCGAATATTGCCCAGTTGTTGCAAAAATTAAATGTCTACAAACCCCGTGCTATTGGCTTAGATATTTACAGAGATTTACCAGTAAAACCTGGTAATCAAGAATTGCGTAATGCTTATAATTCAATGCCCAACTTAATTGGTATTGAACTACTAGCAAATGACAAAAACTTTAGTGTTCCGCCTCCATTGGGACTGAATCAGGATCAAGTGGGCTTTAATAACGTGCTGTACGATCTTGATGGTAAAGTGCGTCGCAGTTTGTTGTATTGGCACGTTGATAATCAGGTACATGAAAGTTTTGCCCTGAAGTTGGCTTTATTGTATTTAAAGTCAAAGGGAATTACTCCCAAGAAAGCAAAAAGTAACCCTGAGTATTTGCAATTGGGTAAGGCAGTATTTACTCGTTTTGAGGCTAATGATGGTGCATACGTGGGAGCTGATAATAGAGGCTACCAAATTTTAAGCAATTTTCCCAAACCTAAATGTCATTCATCTAAGGAACTTTGTAGCTTTCGCCAGGTATCGATGAGAGATGTACTGGCAGATAAAGTCAAAGCAAACTTAATTAAAGATCGGATTATACTTATTGGCTCCACTACACCCAGTCTCCCAGATGTTGTATTTATTCCCTACTCCAGCAGTCTAATGGGTATAGGAAAGCCTGTACCTGGTATTGAATTGCAGGCTTATTTTATTAGTCAGTTAATCTCTGCTGCTGTTGATGGAAGACCATTACTCAAAGTTTGGCCTGACTTGGTGGAATACTTGTGGATTTTTGTTTGGTCTTATCTGGGAGCCGTAACGATATGGTGGATACGAAACGCAACTAGGAGTCTCTTCTGTATCCTAGTTTCTTGCTTTGTATTAACCCTGAGTGCATACCTTGCTTTCTTGTACGGTTGGTGGATACCACTTATTCCCTCACTGGTTTGCTTTGGCATTTCAGCTATTTGGATGACTAGTCGTATTGCTCATATGCAGCAAGAGTTGAAACGTTCCAAAGAATTTTTGCATCACGTCATCAACACGATTCCCGATCCAATTTTTGTGAAAAATGAACAACACCAGTGGATTGTTTTAAATGAGGCGTATTGTCGATTTATCGGTTATCCAAATAAGTTATTACTTGAAAAGTCAGACTATGACTTTTTCCCAAAACATGAAGCTGATGTGTTTCGACAAGAGGACGATCTTGTTTTTCGGACTCAGCAACCCCAGGAAAATGAAGAAGAATTTACAAATGCTGATGGACAGACTCATCAGATTGCCACTAAGCGATCGCTTCACAAAGACTCGGCTGGCAATTTCTTTTTAGTTGGTGTCATCCGAGATATTACTCAGCGCAAGATCATGGAAGAACAGCTTAAGCGTACTGCTGCTGAACTATTCCACTCTAATAATGAATTAAAACTCAAAGAAGACCACTTACGTTATTTAGCGTATCACGACCCCCTTACCGGTTTATTCAATCGCAAATTTTTTGCCGAACAACTTCACGAGTCTTTACATTGGGCACAACACAATAACTTGTTGCTGGGACTGCTGTTTATCGATCTAGATGGCTTTAAGCAAGTCAATGATACTTTGGGACACAAGACGGGCGATCGCTTGCTAATGACTATTGCTGAAAGACTCAGCAACTCTTTACGCGCTAGTGATACAGTTTCTCGTTTGGGTGGTGATGAATTTACTGTGATTTTACGGGCAATTCCTGATGTCCAAATAGCTGGTCAAGTCGCCGAAAAAATTTTAAGCAGTATTACCAAACCAATTGTTTTGGACGGATATACAATCCAAGTCTCTGCCAGTATTGGCATTAGTGTTTATCCATACAACAGTCAAGATAGTGAAACTTTGATCAAACAAGCTGATACAGCAATGTACCGTGCCAAGCGCTTGGGTAAAAATCGCTACGAGTTTGCTTAATTAGTCAAGATTCAAGTCTCCAGTTTTTCTCACTTTAGTTACAATTTTTACCTCTAAATTCGGAATTTAGACTGGAGATACGTCTAAGGCACTGTCTTGAAAAAATATAGCGGATCTCCTGCAAGGTAAATTTTTAACCAAAATATAGACCTAGTAAGGCTTTTTGCCTTGAAGCACTAAACCTCATATCTTATGTCAGAAAGCAATTAATCACCAAAGATAATTAGGAAAATAATTTTAATGTAAAATCTATTGCATATAAAATTATACTTATATTTATTCGGTTATTACGCCATTTTATAAATTTAAAAATCCTTTTAATACCATAAATACGTTGTTTTATCTTTATAGATATTTACTCATCAAACCTAAAATATACAATTAAATAAGTATTATTTCATATTTTTATAAACTCCTGATTTAGTAAACATAGTGTTTATACTTAAAAAAATTAAGATATTATTAATAAATAATGAAGTAAGCAAAATGCTTGCAGTAAGTAATTAACATATCTAACCTGAGACTGATGTAAAAAGCGCTCATTCAGGATACCACTTAAGTATAAAGACTATTTCATATCGGCAAACTAAGGTTAATCGACAAGCGAATACACAATGATTTGTACACTACCAGCAAGAATTTCATAAATTTAAAATATTTTTTTCAAGAATCACAGTAAATATACGGCAGCAACTAAAAAACACACTTTAAAATAAAAAATTAGTAAATTTACTGAAAGACATGAAGACTAACTTCCGAATCACAAAGTTTATAATATTCTGCATAGGTACTTACATACTGATACCAAAAATTGCTGCTTGCGCAGGTATATTCACTACTGCAAGTGCTAATTCTTTTGGCCCTACTAGCAGTAACACCATAATCGCCCGCAAGGTCAATTCTCAAAATTTAAAAGACATATACATTCCACCAAATTATGGTGGTCCCGACAGTCATAATGGTAGCGGCACCCGCTGATGGCAATTTTAAATTTTAGATTTTAGATTGTGGTAGAGCAGCGCAATTAGTTAGGTATCGTCTTGTCTTGGACACCACATCTTTGTATTTAGTGGCTTATTGCAAGATGTTATGCTTAGGATTGCGAAAACCGTCAGGCTCTTTAAAATAGTTTATTTAAGACAATAATCGAGATTTCCACCAATGATTTGTTTGTATAAGTGTGTGGACTTGCCAATTTGAGTCTGGTTGAGGATAATCTAAACGGAAGTGTCCGCCTCGGCTTTCGGTTCTAAAAGCAGCACTTTTGAGAATTAAATCAGCTACATCTAATAAATTGCGGGTTTCTGCCCAAAGTCCCAATTGCCGTTCAACATCTGGTAGGTCAAAACTAGCGGGTTCTACTGGACGTAAAGCAAGCAAGAATTGACTTAAAGGCAAGGCAGCGAAATCTTGCTGCCAAGATTCAATAGTAGCGATCGCAGTTTCCAGCTTTGATTGCTCTCGACAAATACCAGCACTTTCCCACACTAGACGCGGTAACTTCTCCCTAAGTGTTTCTAGCTGTGCTTGTTGGATGTGCCACTCACTAGCATCAGGATTAAATTTCCGTAATGGCAGCACTGGTATTTCTGAGGACAGCCCAATATTTTCTAACTTAATATTAGCCATCTGGGCCCCAAACACAATACATTCCAATAGGGAATTACTAGCAAGGCGATTTGCCCCATGCACACCGGTACTCGCGGTTTCACCCACTGCGTACAAACCGGGGATATTGGTGCGATTCATCAGATCCGCAACAATTCCACCCATCCAGTAATGGGCAGCTGGCGCTACAGGAATTGGTTCGTGGAAGACATCAACGCCCCAATGCTGACAAACTTTGATGATATTGGGAAAGCGGTGACGAATCTTGTCAGCAGGGATGGGGCGCATATCCAACCATACATGGGCAGTAGCCAAATCAAGGGCGGTACGTTGCAAATGACTGAAAATTGCTCTACTGACCACATCTCTCGGTGCAAGTTCGCCCGCAGGGTGGTAATCAAAGGCAAAACGCCGCCCTTCATTATCGATGAGATGTGCTCCCTCGCCGCGTACAGCTTCGCTGATCAAGAAGCGATCGGCACCAGGTTTAGTGAGGGCAGTGGGATGAAATTGGACAAATTCTAAATCGCGGAGGATAGCCCCAGCTCGAGCTGCGATCGCTACCCCATCACCTGTACTCACAGCCGGGTTAGTGGTTTGGGCAAATACCTGACCACCGCCACCGGTTGCTAGTACTACAGCACCAGCTCTTATCCAGGTGATTTTACCTTGATAAAACAGGCTAATTCCCTGACAGCAACCAGTTTCGGGTTCAATCCACAAACTCAAAGCCAAAGCTTGCTGAATAACTTGAATATTTTGGCGACGTAATACTTGGGCGGTAAGGGTAGTAGTAACTTCCCTCCCTGTAGTGTCCGCAGCGTGGAGAACACGGCGGCAAGAATGGGCGGCTTCCAAAGTTAAAGCTAAGGCTTGACCATGACGGTCAAAAGCAACCCCCAAGTTAACTAGGGATTGAATACAACTAGGGGCATGTTGGGCGAGAAATTCGACAGCAGTGCGATCGCATAAACCTGCACCCGCCTGGATTGTATCTTCAATGTGCAGTTTTGGAGAATCTTCTGGGGCGATCGCTGCGGCAATGCCACCTTGCGCCCAATCGCTGGCAGACAAAGCAACGGTTTCTTTGGTAATCAAACCGACTCGTAAGGATTCTGGCAGACACAGCGCTGTGTATAGTCCGGCGGCACCAGCGCCGACTACTAAGACATCAAATTGGCTAGGAATATCTATCTGAGACAAGGTAATGGGGGAGAAAGGGGAGCAGGGGAGCAGAGGGGCAAGGGAGCAGGGGAGTAGGGGAGAAGGGGAGCAGGAGGAGATTTTATTTTGTCCCCCTTGTCCCCCTTGTCCCCCTTGTCTCCTTCATCCCCCTCATCTCTAATAAAATACTCCCACTCCCTAGAATCAGGAGTGGGCTGCTATTTGCTACATTAACTGCAATTCAGTTATCTGTAGATACCGTTGTTAAAGCGATCGTCTCCTTCATTAAAGGCAGGCTCTAGTTCTGTAACGGTAAATTTTTCGAGGTTGGCTTGCAGGGTTTGTTTTTGGCGATCGCTCAATCCTGGAAGATCCAATATGTCCTCTACATTTTTGTAAGGAGCATTTGTGATAATTTTCTTAGCCAGGGTAGGATAAAGCCCTGGAAACTGTTGAAAAGCTCGAACGTTGGTATTATTCAAATCAATTTTTTTCCCAAATTCCGTTCCTAGCTTCTTATCTGCCCGATTCTGCCGCTCAATTGCCAGAACTGGGACTTGTGGAAAAGCAAAACTATTGAAACTAGCAGCTTGGGCTATCTGAGTTGTTCCCAACCATCCCCAGCAACTAAGTAACAAACTAAACACTGTTAATAAACGCGCCAATCCTTTCACGATTTTTCTACCTCTTTCCATCAAACAGAAATAAAAGTTTTAAGCTAACAGCAGTCATTAGTCATTAGTCATTAGTCATTAGTCATTCCCTGCGGGAAGCCGCTAATGCCTCTACGTGAGAGCACCAAGGACGAAGGACAAAGGACAAAGGACAAAAGCTGATAGCTTAGTCAACACAGCAGTCATCAGAAACTAATATACAGCGTATTAATATCCACAATATTTACGGTTACTGGGTTTGACTATACTTTTGCCAAAAATCTTTGTCGTGGAAAGAGTGCCTGCATAGCTGCAATAGCGTTGCATCCAGGATTCCGGTAGCATTCCTTGCTAGACGAAATCTTTTCAGGGTAGCTGATTCTACCTCTCACGCAGACACCAAACTGCACGATTTCTAAGATCGAAAACCTTACCAAAAAAGACTTGATGCTGATGGATTTTATGTAATATTTCTTAACTAATTGATTGTCTACAGCATCATTTTTGATGTGTCGTAGATTGGGCTGGGAAAAGTTTTGGTAAGAGAAGTTTACACGCTGATTGCAAGTTCCTATCTCTTGCCTCCTTCACGCTGCGATCGCAGCTAACAAAAATAGGCTGTCTACCAAAATTGTGCTTAAAACTGCGCCACCAAAGGCATACCAGTGTCTTTGATTTCGACCTAAAGCTGAAATTCCTACTGTTAATAGCACTACGGCGAGAATTATCGCCCAAGTTTGTCCCCAAGGTGCTTGTACTTGCATGAGAGCATCTTGTAAGATTTGCGGTACGACATCTGCATCTACTCTCATGATTTGCCGCCAGTAGGGCATCAAATCTACTATATAAAAATATACATCTGTTAAAACTGTACCAAGTAAAGAACCTAAATAAAACCAGCTGCCTACCTTGCCCCAATTCTTCGCCAGACACCAGCAAGCAAAAGGTAAACCGATAGACTCCACCGGCAGATGCCATACAGGTTCCCAACGTAGCCAGCCCCAGTAAATCGCTCCTGCTAACCAACTCCAGCTAAATCCCAAAAGCAAATCCCCCCAAACGTAAGTTGCAGGGCGCGACATCAAAGCAAAACTTAGCCACACCCAAAATGCTGTCAGCGCTAAACTCAGACTTGGTAGCGATCGCACTATTGGCGCTTCTACAAATACTGGCACTGATACCAAAAACACCGCCGCGGCAAACACTAACCAACTTTGTCGGGCAGAAATAGATAAGGGAAGAGAGGGAGAAAAAGAGAGTGTAGATTCCAATTGCCTGATACCCTTCAGCCCAGCATCAGCTAAATCCAACTCGGTATCAATAGAAGCGGTAGAAACGCTGTAAGAGGACAGTGTATTATTAATCAAAGTTTTTAATATTTGTTACTAAACTTTATCTTATTTAATATATCATATCACACTTTAAAATCCCCCCCTGGGGCATTGTAATTATACTGAAATTTTTAGGAGCCTTGGCGCAAACCAAACAAAACATTCTCTGCCAAAGGAATCCATTAAAGATTGCATTATGTACACAACTGCTATGTAGTTCCTTGTAAATAGGGGACTACAGACAAGTGAGAGGTAAAATTTAACAGTTAAAAGTGAACTGACATCAGTCCGCTAAATATTAAAGTTTGATGAATTGACAAAATTCCGTTGACTTATTGAGATGGGTGTAAGAACATAGTCAGCGTCTTCGATGATGTTATCGATCGGTAAAACTGAGTTTTCTACAAGATTGGGTGCAATAGAGAGTATATAAAACAACATCATCATCCTACAAATAATGTCTAAAACACGAAAAAGGTATTAACTGCAAATGGAGTTTATTCAAGCTTTTATTTTGGGTATTGTTCAAGGTATTACAGAGTTTTTGCCAATCAGCAGTACTGCACATCTTCTGATTTTTACCAAGCTATTTGGTTGGAAAGAACTAGGTTCTAAAGATTTTGTTGATGCAATTCAATTTGGCAGCGTTATTGCAATTTTGGGGTATTTTTGGTCGCTGATTTATAGTATTGCCAAAGGTGGAATCGAAGCATTAAAAGCCAAAGACTGGCAACGCGAAGAATGGAAGATTCTTGTCGGTATTGTCGTAGGAACAATGCCTGCTTTAATCTTCGGCTTTCTTTTGAAAGATATTTTACCTGAGAGTGCACTAATTATTGGCATTATGTCAATTATCATGGCACTTATACTAGCTTTGGCAGAAAAAATTGGCACTCGTAAGCGAGGTTTTGAGTCATTGCAGATTCGGGATGGTATTTTGGTTGGATTGGGACAAACACTTGCTTTGATTCCGGGCGTTTCTCGTTCTGGCTCGACGTTGACAACCGCCTTATTTTTAGGATTAGAACGCGCTACAGCAGCAAAATTCTCATTTTTGTTAGGGTTTCCAACTCTTACCATTGCGACGCTGTATAAAAGCTTGAAAATATTCAAGTTGTTTCAAGCTCACCAGTTGCCAGATAACATTGTTGCACTATTAATTGTAGGAATTATTTCAACCTTGATTTTTTCCTACCTATCAATTGCATTTTTGATCAAATACTTAGCAACCAAAAACACTTTGATTTTTGTATGGTATAGATTAGCATTTGGTAGTGCGATTTTACTAGCGATCGCAGCAGGTTGGAAAGGATAATAGTTATTAGTCATTTGTTATTAGTCATTTGTCCTTTGTCCAAAGCAAATGACTATAGCGATCGCTCGTTTGTATGCAATACAATCTAACCTCACTCCAAACCTCTCTCCTAAAAGGAGAGAGGCTTTGAATTTTACTCCCCAACGCGAGTAGGGAAGGGGCTGGGGTTAAGTCTGTATTAGACTCAACTAAGAAACGCTATAATGCCCAATGCCTCATTCCCCATGACTACTATTCATCCTGCCCGAATTACCAAGGTTCTTCCAGACTCAATAGCCGCAGAGATTGGTTTTGAAGCTGGGGATGCGATCGTTGCAATCAATGGTACACGCCCCCGCGACTTAATTGATTATCAGTTTTTGTGTGCTGATGAAGTCTTGGAATTAGAAGTTTTAGACGCAGCTGGTAAAACTCATAGTCTGGAAATCGAAAAAGATTACGACCAAGACTTGGGACTAGAATTTGAAACTGCCCTATTTGATGGCTTAATTCAGTGCAATAACCGCTGTCCATTTTGCTTTATCGACCAACAGCCACCAGGTAAGCGCACTAGCTTGTACTTTAAAGACGACGATTACCGTTTAAGCTTTTTGTATGGCTCTTATCTTACCTTGACCAATTTGCCAGAAAGAGAATGGCGGCGGATTGAACAAATGCGCTTATCTCCGTTGTATGTTTCTGTTCATGCCACGGAGCCGGAAGTTAGAATTAGACTGCTGAAAAATCCCCGTGCGGGACAAATCTTGCAACAACTCAAGTGGTTTCAAGAAAGACGGCTACAAATTCATGCTCAAGTGGTTGTTTGTCCTGGTATAAATGATGGCGAACACCTAGAGCAAACCCTAAAAGATTTAGCATCTTTTCATACTGGTGAAGTGCCTGCGGTGGCATCAGTGGCAGTTGTGCCAGTCGGATTGACAAGGTTTCGGCCTCCAGAAGACGAACTCACACCCGTAACTAGAGAAAAAGCGAAAGAAGTGATTTCTCAAGTACAAACACTTTCGCAACAATTTCGGCAAAAGTTTGACTCTAGTGTCGCTTGGTTAGCTGATGAGTGGTTTTTGATAGCAGGTGAGGAATTACCGAGCGAATCTGAATATGAAGAGTATCCCCAAATTGATAATGGTGTTGGTTCAATTCAGTTGTTTATCAAGCAATTTGCAACTGCTGCAACACAATTACTACCGCCAAAAGTTTATCCTCAGAGAAAATTAACTTGGGTAGTAGGTAACGCAGTAGAAAACGCCTTTCAACCTATCTTGAAACGGTTAAATTCTACTGAAGGTTTAAAAGTAAATATGCGTGCTTTATGCAGCGATTATTGGGGACAGAATATTACTGTCACAGGATTACTAACTGGTCATGATTTGCTGTTGAACTTACAAGGACAAGATTTGGGAGATGGAGTTTTACTACCAAATGTAATGCTAAAACATGGGGAATTGGTATTTTTAGATGATATGAGTATTGAAGAATTAGCCTGCAAATTGGAGACAAAAATCTTACCAGTAGGAGGAGTTGAAGATTTAATCAATACCTGTATTCTTTAAGCTTTTTTTGTTAGCTCTTTAGTTTATAGCAGTTGCCAAGTAAATGAAGTATATATCAAAATCTCTCCTCCAACGCCTATTCTTACCAAGGAGAGGGGTTGCGGGAGAGATTAAGCTGTAGATCGTTTTTATTAGAAAACACTAGAGATAATTTAACTGCGTTATGCAAGGTCTTTTTGCTTACTACTTTAACTTTACTTACTCCAAGTCTTTAAATCTAAACTCATTTTTTTCATCCAAGCATTTGGATATTAAATACAAAATTAATAAATTTTAATTTGTAAATTTATTACTTATTTTTCCGTTTAATTATGAATACTATAATTGCGAATGTTGAAATTCTTGTCTTTTACCTAGATAGAAAATGCTGGATAAACTTTGGAGAAATTATTGTTAGCTTAATTCTGGCGATCGCAGTTATTTGTTAGCTTCACATCTATCTATAAATGCTAATCTAAAAACTAGAATATCCCTGTCCAAAAAGGTGATTATCAAGAGTACTAATTAGACCTGTTGCACAAATAGAAAATTTGCCCTCATCCCCAATCACTTTTCCCAAAATTGGGAGAAGGGGAGTCCTCACCCTAAATCCCTCTCCCAAGCTTGAGAGAGGGACTTAGGGTGAGGGCTTTTAATTCATGCAATCCATTCTCTATTTAGTACAGTTCCAAGCAGCACTAGTATTACTTTTTTAACTCACAAAAACCATGAAAAACAGATAATTAAAAGAAAAGTGGCATTTTTTCTTTTAAGTTTAAGTGAAAACTTTCTGCAATTATGCAAACATCTATGCAAAATTTTCTCCAAAACTAGTCACCAATGAAATTAAATTTACAATGTAATAGCAAACAATTGATCTAGAATCGATTCTGGCAATTTGAGTATCCATCTTGGCATTTTTTACTGGTTTTGATAGGCTAGATTAATGAAGGTCATTCACTAAGTACTTTTACGAAAAGCTTATAGGAATCCTATTTGATTTTTGAAAAGCCAAATATTAGCTTTACTAATCCGGGTGAGAGTCTCAGTAAACTTACCAGGAATCAAACTAGAGTCCTATATTGTGTACTAACGAATTCTGACTAATAACTAAATTAATTAATAATAAAGTGAGGAGTCACTAGTGAAGCATCAGGAAAACCGAAAAGATATAAATTTAAAAATTAAAAAAGCTAGAAGATTATTTATTTTAAGTTGTGAAATTGTAGTTTTCAATTTTTTGAGTATTTTGCCAGTAACAGCGGCGACTGAAGAACCCGTATTGAGTGTAGTGTATGGCCAAGAAAATGCAAATCAATGGAGAGGGATAAGCGATCGCTTACAGACAATAGGGATGAAATATTGTGTAATTTCCCTAAGTGATGTCAAGAGTGGGGCAGATTGGGGCGATCGCCGCGTATTATTTTTACCAAACGTCGAGACATTAACACCAACTCAAGCGATCGCCCTAGAAGATTGGATGAGTAGGGGAGGGCGTTTGATTGCTAGTGGGCCTGTAGGTAGTTTGTCATCGCCAGGAGTACGGCAGTTATTGCGATCGCTCTTAGGAGGTTATTGGGGATTCAGCCTTAGTGACACAGAACAGATTCAAGCTGCAAAAACCAAGATCCCAGAATGGACAAATCAAACTGGACTCTTTGGTAAAGTGCGCGGGGGTGTTGTGATTCCTAACGATATGGGCACTGAATCTCCTGCTGTTTGGAATTCCAAAGATAATCCGGCCGCAGTAGTGACAACTGAGCGTTCTACCTTTTTAGGCTGGCGCTGGGGAACAGATACAGCCTCAGCAGCCGAGTTGGATAATGCCTGGTTAAAAACTACTATCAATCACTATTTGACAGCACTAGCGCCATCAAATCGCACCAAAAAAATAGCAGGAGGTTCCCAAAGCTGCTCTACGACTGTGGCGGCTGCACCCTTAGTGCAGGTGAGCAGAGAGTCAGGGGGGCAGAGGGGTAGTTCATCTCCCTTATCTCCCTCATTCACTCCTCCTAAAACTGCCACTGCTCCTATACCTAGACCGCTGCCTATAGTCAAACCCCCAAATTCTCAGGAGGCTATTGACCAATTAGAACAAGCAGTGCGTTTGGATGTTGCACCCAACTCCAATGAGCCGATTGATAAAAATCAAGCGATCGCTCTCCAGCAAGAGCTAGAAAATCTGATTGGTCGAGTGGAAAGCGCTCATTTAGCGGTGTTAGCTAATGCGGCTAATGTTGGTGACGCCATATCTGAGGAAAAGCAGTCTTCTAGGCATTTGAATACTTATACCCCTCAATCTCTCAAAGAGCAGCCAACACAATTGGCGTCAACCAAACTGGGGGCGCTAGCCATGAGTAACGAGCAAGCTTTGGCACAGGTAAGGGTAATTGCCAAAAACTTACCGCAATTGATTGCCCAAAAAAACTATGCTCTAGCTCGTCAGCAATGGCTGGTCGCTAAAACGACTTTATGGCAGCAGTTTCCTATCGATCGCAGACTGGCTCAACCAGAAATTCGGGCAGTTTGGTTAGATCGGGGGACAATTGTTCGTGCTGGTAGTAAAGCGGGACTAGCCCAGATTTTCGATCGCCTCGCCCAAGCCGGGATTAATACCGTCTTTTTTGAAACTGTTAACGCTGGCTATACAATTTATCCGAGCCAAGTCGCAAAAGAGCAAAACCCATTAATTCGTGGGTGGAACCCACTGGAAGAAGCGGTGAAACTAGCCCATGAGCGAGACATGGAATTACACGCTTGGGTTTGGACTTTTGCTGCTGGCAATCAACGTCATAATGAAATTCTCAACCTTAATCCTAATTATCCAGGACCAGTACTAGCGGCTCATCCCGATTGGGCAAACTACGATAACCTTGGCAACATGATTCCCGTTGGTCAGACTAAGCCATTCTTCGATCCAGCCAACCCCGAAGTGCGGCAGTACTTGCTCAAGCTGTATGAGGAAATTGTCACTAAATATAACGTGGATGGTCTACAGCTAGACTACATTCGCTACCCTTTCCAAGACCCATCAGCAGGTCGAACTTACGGCTATGGGAAAGCTGCAAGAGCGCAATTTCAGAAACTTACTGGTGTAGATCCAGTGAATATTTCTCCTAGCCAAGCAGACTTGTGGCAAAAATGGACAACATTTCGCACCGAGCAAGTTGATAGCTTTGTCGCCCAAGTATCACAGCAGTTGCGACAAAAGCAACCGAATTTGATTTTGTCGGTTGCAGTATTTCCTTTGCCAGAAATAGAGCGGATTCAGAAAATTCAACAAAATTGGGAAACTTGGGCAAGACGGGGAGATGTAGATTTAATTGTTCCCATGACTTATGCTCTGGATACTTCTCGGTTTCAACGACTGGCCCAACCCTGGATTGCCTCTAAACAATTAGGAGCTACCTTGTTGGTGCCGGGAATTCGCTTACTTTCTTTGCCAACAATCGGAGCATTCGATCAACTCCAGTTGGTAAGGGACTTGCCAGTTAGTGGTTATGCACTATTTGCCGCAGAGAATTTTAGCAACGATCTCCAAAAACTCTTTAGTAGCACCCAAGGTAGAATTCAATCTACAGCAAGTGAACCAATTCCTCACCGCCAGCCTTTTCAAACTGCCGCCATCCGTTACACCGCCCTACAACGGGAATGGAAATTTGTTTTCCAAAATGACCAACTACAGAGGTCTGCTGAGAAAATTTCAGATTTTAACAATCAGGCAGAAGTTTTACGCAGTGCTTTAAATCAGCTTGCGGCTTCCCCTTCTGCTAATAAGTTACTTGTGGCAAGAGCCTCTCTAACTCGGTTCCAGTCTCAATTTCGAGTATTGATGAGCCAAGAACTTAAGTCGAATTCCTATCAAGTCAAAGTTTGGGAAAATCGCCTCGTAACTATAGAAAGGCTATTACGTTATGGCGAACGGCGGGTGCAGTTGCATCCTTTGTGAAGAGGTAGAGGGGCGAGAAGCAGGGGGACAAAGGAAAATTAATTATTAAAGAATTTTCTTCCTTGTCCCCCTTGTTTCTTTCCAATACACAACTAGCTGGATATAAGCTAGTTTGTAATTCTTAACACACTTTTTGTAGTGTTTGTATCCCAAATATTACTACTTGTTTAGCGTCAAAATATTGGAAAATACTCGATAACCAGCTTTAGATAACTATTATTTGATGATAGCTATCGTTAAAACCTATGCAAGCCTTACCTCAGCTAATCTGGCTACAAAGCTTAGAGTTAAGAATTGACTGTTTGTCGCTAATGGTTGTGTTAAAAACATCACTATTAGATTAGATGCTATGTCTATAACTAGCTACGCTTACGCACTAATGTAGCATGGGGTAAAAGTATCTTGTTTTTTCATCTTCACAGGTAGTAAGGTACTTCACTAAGCATGATATGGTAATGCTTGTAGCTTCTGGAACTAGCTGTGAAAACAATACAGTTCGGTTAAGATCCCCCCGCCTACGGCGACCCCCTTAAAAAGGGGGTAAAAGAGGGTTGTAAGCCCCCCTTTTTAAGGGGGGTTGGGGGGATCTTCGAGGAATAAACACGTTAACCGAACCGTATTGGCTGTGAAAACAGCCAATATTTTTGAAGTTATGTATACCTTAGTCATGACATTCAACGTGTCAAAATTTTTGGAGACAGGCTCAGTGCTATCACGGCTGCGCCAGCAGCAATTAAAACTACTGTTAGTTGTAGATAATCAAGGTAATATTGTCGGTAATATTACTCCTGAAAATATCAAATATCAGTCAAGCACTAGCACGAGAAACAGAGAAAACTAGAGTTAATGCTAGTATTGGTTCCTTTGAGGTACAACATCAGATTCTCGCTGAGAGACAATTACTCAAGTCCCAATGGTTACTAGCACGCGCTATAGTACGTAAAGCTACGACAGGCAAATACACTCACTTCATTGAAATTTATGAGGAAGATTTGGACTTCTACCGTAAGTCTAATAGGGTCATGCAGACAAATACGCCCAAATATCACATAATCATGACTAAAATGTTCAATGATGTGTTGATTATCGGCCAATTAGAAGTAGAAAAATTAGAGTATGGATTAACATCTTTCAATTTGGTCGAATACAGCCGACAATCGCCAGAACAAATACAGATGAATCTGGGCTATCGACGTTTGATTTTTTTTACCAGTCAATATAAATTTGTAACCTGCTGTATCGATGAAAAACTTCTGGCACACATTTTGACTAAATTTTTCTCAGATGATAGCATTTTCAAGTTTAATTTACTTAGTCAAGATAGACAATCCCTATTTGAAATTCAAGATGGGCAAGTTTTTATTTGTCAAGAATATCTTTTATATATTTTTGAATCATTTTATCGCACTATAAATGGTGTTAGGATACTAGATACTGGATTAAAAATGGCAGTTTTACAAAAGTCTGTAGATATCTAAAAAGCTAAAATATTTATTATAAGTATCGTTATTTATGTAATAGATATTGCTGGATGATGCCGTTAAATAATACAATATAAATATGAGGTAATTTATGCAAAAAATATTAATAATAGAAGATGAGGAAGGAGTCAGGGAAAATATTTTAGATTTACTAGAAGCTGAGGATTTTCAAACTATTGCTGCGGCTAATGGCAGAATCGGAGTAAATTTGGCTATCTCCGAAGTTCCTGATTTAATTCTTTGTGATATGATGATGCCAGAAATTGACGGTTATGGCGTGCTAACAGCATTACGTCAAGATCCATCAACGGCAACAATTCCCTTCATCTTTCTCACTGCCAAATCTGCCAAATCTGACTTTCGTCAAGGTATGGATATGGGTGCAGATGACTATATAACTAAGCCATTCACTCGCGCTGAGTTATTAAGTGCCATCATGAACAGGTTGGAAAAATACGCGACTTTAAAAAGGTATTTATCTCCTCAGACTGTAATTAATAACTTGTCTCCAAAAATGCAGTTGTTAGAAATTAGCTTACACCGAGCTATAAAACAACATAAATTTCAAGAATTTGAAATTTATTATCAACCGATAGTTGATATCGCATCTGGACAAATAGTAGGTGCTGAAAGTCTACTGCGCTGGCAAAGTCCAGAGTTGGGGATGATTTACCCAACAGAATTTATTCCGTTGGCAGAGTCTACAGGTTTAATTGTTCCGATTGGTAAATGGGTATTAAAAAGGGTATGTCAACAAATTAAAAGCTGGCGTGATGCCGGAATTCGTTCCTTGATTGTTGCTGTAAATCTGTCAGTAATTGAATTTAATCAACCAGATTTTATTCATAATATAGTCAATTTTTTAGCTGTCAATGAGTTGGAACCAGATGATCTAGAACTAGAACTCACTGAAAGTATGATTATGCAAGATGTAAATAGTGCGATCGCTACTATGAGCAAATTGCAATCCTTGGGTATAAAAATTGCGATCGATGATTTTGGTACGGGTTATTCTTCCTTGATTTATCTGAAAAAGTTACCAATTAATACATTAAAAATAGACCGTTATTTTATCCATAATGTTGCTAACGATTCGCAAAAGTCAGCCATCGCTAAGGCATTAATTCAGATGGCTCATAATCTCAATCTAGATGTAGTGGCTGAAGGTGTAGAGACAGAAGCAGAACTAAGTTTTTTACGCCAACACAACTGTAATTCTATGCAAGGTTATCTATTTAGTCGTCCCTTATCAGCAGCAGAATTTGAAGACTTTTTGTTCACTAACTAAATGTTTGTATGTGTAAATATTAGTCATTTGTCATTTGTCATTTGTTATTGGTTATTAATTCTTTTCCCTCATTCCCTCATGTACCTCATCCCCAGTCCCCAGTACATTAGTAGATTGACTAATTAATAAAAATCAAACTTTTGACTGGCGACAATTATTAAGCCTCAAATCTAAAGTAGGAACATTGTGTATAGTGCCTATAACCATGAAACTCCCTGCGCGTTTCTTGCTGCCAGTTTTTTTGATGACTTTGGCAGCAGCCTGTAACCAGACTCGCGCTAACTCAGATAATCCTACACCTCAAAAATCTGTACCTTCTGCCCAACTGACACAGAATCCTACAGAGCCAAAAAATATTGTCCGTACTGAAGCAATTTCACCTACACCCATCCGAATCAATCTGAAGAATTTACCAGCACCCTTTGCAACAGAAAGCGCCTCCAAACAGCCTGAAGTTGTGCCTGTTCCCCAAAATCCGGTGCTGCGTGTACCACAAGGCTTCAAAGTGAACGTCTTTGCTGAAGGTTTAGATGCTCCACGTTGGCTAGCTTTAACCCCCAGTGGTGATGTCTTAGTGACTGAAACTGGGCAAAATCGCATTCGTCTGTTGCGTGACAGCAATGCTGATGGTGTAGCCGACGTTCGAGAAACCTTTGCTAGTAGGGACAATGGACTCAATCGACCCTTTGGGATGGCTTTTGCAGGTAATTCTTTTTTTCTGGGGAATACAGATGCTGTGCTGCGTTTTCCCTATACTCAAGGTCAAAATAAAATTACAGGTAAGGGAGAAAAAATCGCCGACTTGCCCGCTCAAGGTTATAACAATCATTGGACGCGCAATGTCGTTGTCTCACCCGATCGCAATAAATTATATATTTCAGTTGGATCGGGAACCAATGTAGATGAAGAACCCCTACCACGGGCTTCGATACAAGTGATGAATTTAGATGGTTCCCAACAACAAACTTTCGCTTCCGGCTTGCGTAATCCTGTTGGTTTAGACTTTCATCCTGTCACTAAGGAACTTTACGCCACTGTCAACGAACGGGATGGAATTGGTGATGATTTGGTGCCAGACTATCTGACACGCGTTAAACAGGGGGCATTTTATGGCTGGCCCTATGCTTATCTAACACCAAACAACCTCGATCCGCGCCAAAAGACAGATGACAAAAGTAAACGTCCCGACTTAGCAGCCCGGACTCAAACGCCTGATGTGCTGTTCCAGGCACACTCAGCAGCATTGGGCTTGCAGTTTTATGATGGTAAAACGTTTCCAAAAAAATACCGGAATGGTGCTTTTGCTGCTTTTCGTGGTTCTTGGAATCGCGATCGCGGCACTGGTTATAAAATTGTATTTGTTCCCTTCGATGCTAAAGGGCGATCGCTTGGCTACTACGAAGACTTTCTCACCGGATTTTTGCTAAATCCTTCTGTACCAACCACTTGGGGACGACCTGTAGGTTTACTGATGTTGCCAGATGGCAGTCTACTACTGACAGAAGAAGCCAATAATCGGATTTATCGGATTCAATATACGGGGGAGTGAACAATTCAAAATTAATAAATTCGGGGATAGAATCTGTTAGCTGCGGTCAAATTAGAGCAGTTGTCATTATTTATAGAAAGTTAAGATGTCATGACTGCATCTTTGTACTCAGGTTTATCTCGTTTAGGGTAAATTACTGTTAAATACTAATACTTATCTGGTTGAGAAATTGATTATGACTCCCAATGAAAATAATACTCAGTCAAATATCAACGAATTGTCTGCACATTCAGGTACACGATATTGGGGTGAGGTGGAGGTAATCGAAGAGGGAGAAACCTATAGAATTAGTCGTGTTGAAATCAAGCCCAGGCACGGCATTAAACCACAAATTCATTATCACCGCAATGAACATTGGGTTGTAGTTTCCGGTGTAGCAAAGGTGACTTGTGGCGATACAGAAATATTACTCAATCGAAACGAATCAACTTATGTCCCCTCAGCAACCTTACATAAAGTAGAAAATCCTGGACATATACCGCTAATTATTCTGGAAATTCAAAATGGTGAATATTTGGGTGAGGATGATACCGAGCGCCCTTATGAGTTAAATTTAGTCAAACTTGTAGCTGAAGGACAGTAAGGGCTGGGGGACAAGGGGACAAGGAAAATAACTATGCCCAATGCCCAATGTTTAATCAAAACCATCCTTCTTGTTCTAGGGTTTCAATTAGTTGCAAACCACGGGGATCGCCCACTCCTAATAGTGAGGCTTTGGCGTCTTCCCGGACTCCCAAATCTTGGTCTTCGGCAAAGGCTTGAATTAGGGCATCGATCGCTGTGGCATAAACTACATTAGAAGGCAGTTCGCGGCACAGTTGACCGATTGCCCAAGCACTGTTACTTCGCACTGCTGCCACGGGATCTTGGACTAAGGCTTCGATTAATGGTGGTATTGCCCCTATAACTGCTTCATAACCCACCTCTGCCATCTGTGCTAAGGCGCTAGCAGCCCATAAACGCACTGCGGAAATGTCGGTTCTTAAAGCGTCTGCTAAAGGTGCTAAAGAACGGCGATCGCGACAGTTTCCTAAAGCCCAAACTACACCTTTACGCACATAGCCATTCCAATCACTGTTTAGTTGAGCAATTAACGGACTCACTGCTTCTAAACTGGGATTGCGTCCGATGCCATAAGCTGCACTTACCCGCACTAAGGGACAGGTATCAGTTAACAGGCGAATCAGATGGGGGGTAGCACGGGCATCTTCTATATCACAAAAAGCACGTGCCGCTAACATTCTTTGCTGGGGCTGGGGATTTTCCAGCAAGGCTAGCATCACTTCTGGATCGGGCTTTGCCACAACTGATTCGGCAGTTAGCGGCTCTATTTTATCTAAGGGGCTTTCTAGCTCCTCCTCAGTATCGAGTAGGCTTAGATCGTCTTCGTCATACATAATTTGATTTCAATCCCGAAAAGGGATTAACACATAATCCCCCGCGCTAATAAGTTAAAGCTTTATATATATTAGTTGGGTTCTTATACATTTTCCTTTCTTCCTCGTTGAGTTTTATCCCAACGAGAACCTCTATAATTCAGACGCTACAGTATGTTCTCGCTATCATCGAGTTTATTTTTCTGCACTCAGGAATTTTACCATCCAGATGGATTGGGTTTGATAACCTAACTGATTGTAAAGATTCAATGCGGGTTTGTTGGATTGAAACACTTGCAGTCCAATCTGGCGATCGCCTCTTTGAATAGCCCAATTTTCCACGTATCGCATCAAGGCTGTACCAATACCCCGCCGCCGATGTTCTGGTACAACGTAGAGTATAAAGATGTGAGCATGACGGTTCCCATGTACTTGATCTATGGCATTGCCTACCCAGAGGCAAGCGATGGGGGGCAGAGGGGCAGAGGAGAAAGATTCTTTATTACTCCCTTGCTCCCCCTCCTCTTCTACCCACCACAAAGGCGTATCGCTAGAAAAGTATTGCTTAACTGTTTGCTCTAAATGGGAAAAATCTTCATTAGGAAATACATCCCCGTAAGTTCGCTGCATGAATTTAAGCAGCAGCGATCGCTCCAAAAGGGAGCCACGGCGAATAATATATCCAGGTAGTAGTTGTTCAGACACTTCTAACTTTTATTGATTTAGCTAGCTTGCGTTATGTGTTGCTGGTAAATCAGTTGAAGTAGGATGAGCAGTCACCTCCACCTCTTCAATTGGTGCGGGTGCTGCCATATCGGACGGTAAAAAGATCCGAGCACTGACTGCCACTAGGGCAAAGACAAATACTAATACTGCAAGCAGGGGGGCGATATATTGACGAAAAATAGCCATATTTTAATTACAAGAAGCTAGGAACTTTTATGAGAACCTAGCTGAAGATTTGTGAAGTATTCTTAATTTATTTTAGCAATTTTCTGTGCATGGGAATTGAGAATTGGGAATGGAGCCTTGGGTATGGGGAATTGGGCATTGTTATTCTCCTTGTCCCCCTACTCCCCTACTCCCGCTGGCGATCGCTCTCCAAGTCATCAAGTACTCTTTCACAATACCAATTCTCCGGCATCCCAGGATAAGTCTCTTTTGCCTGTGCAATTAACCGTTCAGCAGCAGCAGTGTCACCAGATAATTTAGCAATTAACCTGTTTTTGAGATAGCTATCAGATAAACCCTCCTCAACCTGGGTTGGTATCCCTTGATTGATGGTTGATGGAGTTGATGTCCGGGACTGCTCTCTTCGCAATTGCCAAAATAAAACGTAATAAAGCGTACCAAAAATTAAAATTAGGCTGAGTGTTCCGAAAAAAGTTAGGAGGTTAAATGCTAGAAATCCCAAAACTAACTGCGAGAGAACATACCCAAGTAATAAACCAGTGAGTAAGAGAATAAATGTGCCGACAGCAATAACTACTTGATTCCCCATATATCCTCGTCTTCATTCTCTAATCCTGGTCTGGATAATACTACCACTGGCTTTGGATTCCAAGGGGCAAAGAATGGCAATAATAGTAATCCCGGCAAAGCAGCTATTGCTGTCAGTAGAAAGAATGTAGACCAGCCGGTGGTTTGTGCCCACGTACCTGCTGGAGCCGTGAGAATATCTCTACTAAAAGCCTGCAAACTGGAAAGTAAGGCGTACTGTGTAGCTGAAAAGCTTTGGTTACAAAGACTCATCAAAAATGCGACAAAAGCAGCTGTTTCTAAACCGGCACAGAATTGTTCTATATTAACGGCAGCTAACATTAGATAGAAGTTTTTACCTACTACTGCTAACGCAAAGAAAGCCAAGTTACCGACGGCTTGCATGATGGCGAATATCCAGAGCGATCGATTAACACCAATTTTGGTCATTATTGCTCCTGCTGCCAAAGTACCAACAATAGTGGCGAAAATTCCCAATGCACCAGGAAATGCTATGTCAGTTAGAGTGAAATGTAAGCCTTTATCTAACAAAAATGGAGTGGATACATTCTTCAGTAAAGAATCCCCCAACTTGTAGATCACAATGAATATCAGGATTAAAAGTCCTTGTAGCCAGCCATAACGCTGGAAAAATTCAATGAAGGGTAATTTGACGGCGGCGGATAAAGTCTGAGGTGGGCGATCGCGTAGGACTGGTTCTGGTGCAAAAATAGAAGTTACCAGTCCTACGAGCATTAACAGGGACATCAATAAGTAAACAGCTTGCCAAGGCATCCTAGCTGCCAAAAATAAGGTAACGTAACCGGTTACTAGAATGGCAATGCGATAACCCAATAAATAAATAGATGCTCCAGCACCTCTTTCTTCTACTTCCACTACATCAGTGCGGTAAGCATCAACTAAAATGTCTTGGCTGGCGCTCAAAAAGGCAACGGTAACAGCAGCAATTATTAAAGGTTGTAACCCTTGGGATGGGTGTTGTAAAGCCATTGCAGCTATACTTAACAGTAATGCTACTTGTGTAATTACCAGCCAACCTCGACGCCGCCCCAAAAAAGGCGGTACAAATCTATCTAGTAAAGGCGACCAGAGAAATTTTAAAGAATAGGGCAGCTTGACTAAACTAAAAGCGGCGATCGCTGCCAAGCTGATTCCTTCTTTGGTCAACCATGCTTGTAATGTCTGACTGGTTAAATACAACGGCAATCCTGATGAAAAGCCAAGAAATAACAAAGCTTTCATCTTCGGGCTGCCAAAAATTCGTAGCAGCGAATTATTTACTTGCACAATCCTAAAGATTCCTTTTTATTTAGTTGAATTGCAGTTATCTTGCCATAACTACTGTCTAATTTCGTGTAAGCACACAAACTTGCTAAGATTTACTTTATTTAAGATACATATCAGCAATACTCTAACAGTGTGATTATTCCTTAATTTTCCTTAATTGAATAAACCTGATGTGCCCTGATTTCTACCCCGTGGGCAGCGAGGCATTTTTCCCAACCTTCACGAGTGCCGATGTCGCTTTTGTCCTTGAGCAGCCCTAATTCCTGTTCTTGTTGGGTGAGTTTAGCAAATTCTTCGTAGCGTGGGTAGTTGCTGGTAACAAATGTTTCTTTACGGTGTAAAATCGGCGGATTTGCCCTATTTTCGTAGTCTCGATGAGTTATGAAGAGGGTTTTTAAATCAATACCGATACTGGCTTTTAATGCGGGATGCGGATCAGTGTCGAATTCCGGGTAAGACAGATAGGATATTTGCGGCTTATCAGTGTGATATTTGATTAATGTGGCTTCATCGACACGCCCAATGGTACGGCTAGCGCAACCTTCACAAATTCGGAGTATGGGGTCAAGTGCAGCAAGTGCCGAAATATGTACGTACAGCGCACCGCGCGTATGTTTACCAATTTTGCTTTTTTCGCACGCAGCTTGAATCACCCCAGATTTACCTAAGCTGAAAAGTTTTTGGTCGGCTACTTGACAAGCTTCCTCGTAGCTACTAAAAAAGGCTTTGATATCGTGACGCATTTCTGGGGCTAGTTTCTGCCATGCAAGACGTTTATCAAAATGAGTCAGGGCGAGATAAACTTGGATATCCAGAGAACGACGGTAAGCGATCGCATCCCATTCTTCCTCGTCAGTGGCTTGCAAAACTACACCAAAGGCGCGGCGAAAGTTACCAAATTCGCTCAGTAATTCCTGTTCATTTTCTAATTCGCCTTTTACAGGTAGTCTACCGCGTTTGGTAAAAAAAGCCATTAATGGTTGCAGTTGTTCTTGATAGTCTTCAAACCGCTTAACGGGGATGCGGACTCGCGGTGTAGAAGTTGCAGAAAAGAAGCGGATAGCTTTGTAACTTTCTTTTTCAGCTTCATCTCGAAAAATAAAGTAGACACCTAAAGCGATCGGTACTGCATCGGCATTTAAGGCTTCATCAATATAAGTTTTGAGTTCTTCTTGTTCGTAATACTTCTGAAAAGTATTGCGGCGCGTCACAATGCCATCATTGTAAGCAAGTTGAGTTTTGCTGGGAGCGTTAATCAGGATTTGAGCAGCGACAATTAAAACTTTGCCGGTGAGTTCCCAAGCTTGGCGAAGGCTTTGACGGCGTTCTTCTGAGTCTTCAATGACGTTGAGGACATAGCCCAAGTTGACCACATCGGCGGGAGTGCGTAGGACATCAGGATGGTAGTAAGGGTCCCAGCCTGCACTGGTGTAGCCTAAGTTTTTTACTCGCTGGACATCACCACCATAACCGCAACCGTAGTCAAAAAAAGTGGTGTCTGAATTCAGGATTGCCCATTCTATTGCCAATCGCACGGGGCGAGATAAATCAGTACGAGCGATCGCAGCTCTATGACGCTCGATTTCTAGCGCTTCAGGCATAATATTAGTTGTCAGTTAACAGTGAACAGTTAACAGTCAACTAATATCCTTTCAATTTTTAACGGCCAGTTCAATTAAATCTTCAATTTTCTTGATATTTGGATCGCCTGCTAAGTAACCAATACCGCGATGTAAATGTAAGCGGAATTGGGTAGCGAGGGTTTCTTTATCGGTGGAATAACCGTCATTGTAACAGCGTTGCTTGAGGGCGAGGAGGAGAATATCGGACATTTCGCCGCCAAAGACGCGCCAAGTCATTTCGACGTTGCTATCTTGGGGAATAGGGACGGGGGAGGGTGCGGTTACTTCTGCGAGGGAACGACAAAACGCCCAACGGCATAGGATATTCCATTGGTCGATTTTAGTGCTGCGCTTAAGTTTGGTAAGTTGGTCTTTGGCTGTTTGGGAGAGACGAATACGTTCTATTGGTGATTCCATAATTTTGAAACTACGATCGCTCAATCTTTTTACAATATCTACTACCAAAAATATCCTGGTTGTATGGTTGTTTGGCGGGTGGAGGAGTCGTATTTGAGCAGGTATTCACGAGCGATCGCTTCGTTTTCTCGCAGTGTTTCGACTTCTTTCTTTCCAATCTCAGTGTCGGTAGATAGCAGAATTACTTGATGGCTAGCGGATGGAAAGTAACGTTCAACTAAGTTACTGCGGTGGGAAGAGTCTAGTCTACCTAGTGGCGTATCGATTGCTACTGGTAGGCGGTGTCCAGAGACTTTGGCTAAACCCCAGAGGAATGCGATCGCAAGTAATTGTTTTTCGCCAGCAGAGAGGCGATGTTTAGGGACTGGTTTACCATTTAAATCGTAAAGCAAAAGGCTGAAAGTTTTGGTATCAATGGTGATCCGATGCACTAAATCTGATTTATGCAGAAGATAAAGAAAGCAATTTTTAACTTCTTCCTCTAATTTATTGAGTTTTCGCAGAGTTAATTTCTCCCGAAAAATCTTCAGTGTTTCTTGAACTTTTCCTGCTGAGGTAATAATATGTTCGCTATTTTTATGTTTAATATTTTCTACAGTATAATCACTTAATTCTTTTTTAGACTTAGCAATAAGAGTTTCTAATTCAGCTAAACGGCGGCGGATTGTTTCGTAATTTGCTTTAGCTTCAACAACTTGATTTTGTGCGGTTTCTAGTGCTTGACGCAGCTTTGTATAATCTTCGGGTGCTGCTGCTGTTTGTACTTGTCTTTCTAGAGTATGAATTTCTTCTTCTTTATTTTTGAGAATAGCTAATTTCTCTTTTGCAGAAAGTTTAGAATTTTGTAAATGATATATGAGATTATCTAGCTGACTGAAAGTTTCATCATCAGCTAATAGCCAAGGTGCTTCTGTCTGGATAGCCTTTGCATATAAACTATCTACATCTTGGATTAAAAATAATTGGATTTTTTCAACTTCTATCGGAGAAATTTCTACTTGATTTAGCCAAGTCAATAAGCGCTGATCTCGCTCAAGTAACAAATCTTTGGAGATTTGTACCTGTTGATGGCGAAATTCTTTTTCTCCCTGTGCTTGCACCTGAGTAAGCAAATTGGAAATTAATGCTAGGGGTAAAACATCAGCCGCCAATTCACATATTAATTGACGTACTTGTTCTATTTCCGCAGTTTTTGTATACTGTTGTAGTTCTAGTTGATTGCGTTCTGCTGCAATCTTTCCACCTTCAGAAATAAATTTATCAAAGGCTTCTTGCTGCTTTTGTTCTAACTCTTCTACCTGATTTTTAAGAGTTTCTAATTTCTCTACTGTTGTTTGATAATCTTCTTGCTGTTGAGTTAACCTAGTTTCAATTTCCTCTAGATTTGCTAAATCTTTACTATTACCAACTTCTTTAAGTTTACGGTTAACTAAGATATCTAAATCAACTGCTAAACGGTCTGCTAACTCTAGCCCTAAAAGTCCGCGAATAGCTTCAATTACAATTAATGGTGGTGATTCCTGTTCTGCAAGGTTTCTTACTTGTTCACCATCAAAGAGAAATAAATTAGAAATTCCTAATGGCAGCAGATTTTCTATATAATCATCCCAGGTATTCACTAAAGAATCCACAGGCCAAGTATCATCATCGCCTAAAATTCCTAAAGAATCTTTACCATCTTTAGGATTTTTTTCCCAAGTTCTAACAATCCGATATTGTACTGGTTTATCATCTTCGATGTGTTCAAAAACTAATTCAATCCGGGTTTTCTCAGTAGGGTTAGCTTTACTATTAACACATTGGTTCAAAAAATCATTATAACTCAAATTACCACGGGTAGAACATTGAGCGCGATGACCATAAAGTGCAAGGCGTATAGCATCCATCAGCGTAGTTTTTCCCCCACCATTCATCCCACCTAACAAAATAATTGGACGCGGATTTTCATCTTTTCTTGGGTCAAGATTGATTACTTGTCTTCCAGAGTAAGGGCCAAAGTTTTGTAGTACAAGTTCAAGAAATATCATTGATATTTAAGAATAAATATATGGCGAATGGAATTCATCCGGTATTGTCCCGTTATTTTTGTAGGGTGTGCATTGCCCACCCTACCATATTTTTTACTAGTCGAATTACAGTCACATTGTCAGAATATGCCTAGTTAAAATACTCATCACTTCTCCAGGGTTGGGACTAGGTAATAAAGGACTCCATTCATTAACTTGAGCAAAACCCAGCTTGTAAAGGGTCAAAATTGTGTTGTTAACACCTGTTTTAGAACCATAAATTACTACTTTTACAGACTCTCTCGTTGGTGTTGTTTCTCGATATTCGTTGGCAAAAACAAGCGGCGAGATGGTTGGAAAGGTATTTACCAAAAAGCTTTTAGTCATTGGAACTCACATATTTTTCTAGAGATATTTATGTCCCGTATACGGGACATAAATATCTTACACCTTTTGTCGCTTATACGGGACATTTACTTGGTTAAAAGCCTTTGACACAATCAAAAGCATGGGAAAAGCAGGAAAAGCGTTGAAACAGGTATTAGAGACACATGGCATTAGCCAAAATAAGTTAGCAGTGACAATGGGAACTGGACGCTCAAATGTTAATCGCTGGGTAAATGAGATAATGGACCCTGTAGCGGAGGGGGTGCTAGAAATTCGGGATGCACTCAAGAAAATTAATCCAGCCGCAGCAGAAGAGTTTATCAGGCTGTACTTGGGAGATGCTGACAAAGATGAACAGCAAACTTAAAGCTTCGTCTCTCTATTTTTAAATTTTATATTTGCCCAAGTCTCAGCCTCATCAGCAAATTGTGTAGCATTGGTTACGTCAGCTTCTTGTGTCGTTACGTCAGCTTGTACATTCGTGACGACAAAATCTGCTAAAGTTAGCTGCTTAACCTTTTCAATATCACCTTGTTCAACTGCTGTTTTCAAATCCCGTTTCAAATGAGCATTTTTCACCGCTTCATCTTTAGAATGCGAACTAGTAGTAAAGCATTTTTCTAATCTGTCATAAATTCCCACGCGCCGCGACATTTTACGAAATTGGCGTTCTGTGTCCAAAAGGTTCGCCATCAGTTCTAGGTGCATCGCGTCACCTTCACAAATTTCTTCTAACACAGCCCATTCATCGCTACCTAATAAGCTAAGGTCAGCGCCAGGACGGGGATCTTGAAATTCTTCACCAGTCACTTCTTGATAAATTCGGGGTAAACTATCATCAAATTCGTGTCTTTCTTCTAGCCAAATGCGACGAATTTCGCTCATTTCTTCTAGAGTAATTAGGGTGATGTCGCGCATATTTTCTGGCGCTGTTTGACGAATTTGCTTTTCAACTGTAAGCAACTTTCTTAACCAATCCTCCCGAGCTTCTTTAATAAACGGGCCAGGAATAGGTTCAATAGATGTCCCATCTTCTAGGTTACGTTCATAAAGTTGGACACCACCATTTCTGCGTCGAAAATCTCTTTTATCACGGCTTTCTTCAGAATCCAATTCTTTACGTAAATCAAGTAAAGGTTGCATCCACTCTTTCTCTTCGTCATTTTGAATCATCGCCGCCAGCGATTTATCTTGACTAACCAGCGTGCAAACCCAGCAACCAAAACGAGAGCTACCACAACTAGGGGTAGATGTATCGACAACTAAAGGACATTCATTATCAGCAGAAGCACCTTGATACATGGTAAATAAATCTTTATTGCTGTATCCCCAAGGGTTTTCCCACTGCATGAGATAAATCCAGACTTCATCATTTTGCCAGTCTTCAATAGGGCTATAAACCAAAGAATTTGGCAAGTTCATATTAGGACTGAGGCGATCGCGGACTCGTTGAGCTTCCAATTTTTTCATTCGGCTAGCACGTTTTGTGCTTTCAGCTTTGCGAGTCCCCAAAACAACGATCGCTTCTCCACTCGCTCGAATCACATCACGAATAAAACGGTTAGAGGGATTAATTTTGAGGCGTTCTGTACACCAACGAAATTTTCCTCGCGGTGCTGGATAACCTTTACCAATCAAACCTACCCAAAATGTCTCTTTAAAATCTGGCTGTAGCAAATGGGGTGCAAATGGTAATCCTTGTGTTTGGGCTTGAGATTTCATCTGTTTTAGAGAATTGCGTACCCAAGCAGCAACGATAGGATTTTCTACCAGTGTGTCTGTGGTGATAACGTATATTGTTTTAGTTCGCTTTACGTCGGGGAGTGCTGCGATCGCATTCCAAATCAATTGTAGTACGCATGAACTATCTTTACCCCCTGAGTAACCCACAACCCAAGGTATCTCATCTAAACAATATAATTCCTGAATTTCAGTGCTGAGAGCTTGGATATCTTCCACTAAATCTGCTACAGTACGCGTTTCCTGACCTTTATTCTCTGGTTGTTGTGCTGTAGCCATTTCTCTTTTCCCTATCCGAACAAGCATTTTCTTTAATTCTTTTATATGGGCGACCAATAAATGCCCCTCCCACCAAAATTTACTGGCACACAAACAAAGTCCGCCTACGCGGACTTTTTTGAGATTTTACCTGTATTATATATAACCGCTATAACTGAAAGTTGCAGTTATTTGTTGTTTGACGATCAGCTTTTTAAAATAGCATTTTTTAATAATTTTTAAAAAGTAAACATTCGTATTTAATACTTTAGACAATGTAAACTGCTTTGTATTCTCTAGTTTTTAAAAATTAACATGAAAGACTCTGACCCAACTGCTGACATCGCTAAAGAATACTTGGAACGAGAAAACAAGGAAAAACAGGTACTAGCTTTACTCCTAGAGAAGTTTTTAGGGAGAAAAGATCAGATTCTCGTTCAAAAAACCGAGATGGGTGGTACTGAAGCTTATGTCAGCTCCGTTACATTGGAATGGTTCGCAGGTCGTGTTCACTTCGCCTCTGGCTTACCTCTGTTTCAGAAAAAGTATAATCCTGAAACTGATAATGTCGAGATTGACGCAGATAGTATTGATGAAATTCAGCAACGTCCCCTTGATTGGTCACGTCAAGCACCGCTAGTCCAGTATTTAGCGGCTCGACAAAATCACAAATTTCCGCCGGTGCTGGTGGTGATTAATCAACCGTGGGTGGATAATCCCAAAGCTGCTGAGTGGGATAGCGAAGGATACGCCACAAAGTCTACGACTGATTTTATACCCCTAGATAAAGACAATAAGGTAGGTCTGCTAAATATTTCTGAGGATAATGTGACTATTTATGCGTTAGATGGTCAACATCGACTCATGGGGGTGCAGGGATTGATGGAGTTAATTAAAACTCGCAAACTCCAGCGCTATAAAAAAGATAAAGGTGCTGATGACAGTTTTATTACAGTAAATGATTTGATTGACAAGTACCAAGTAGACCTTGCTTACTTGCAAAATTTACCCAAGGAAAAAATTGGTATTGAGTTCATCTGTGCGGTAGCGGCTGGGGAAACTCGCACCCAAGCGAGGCGGAGGGTGAGATCGATTTTTGTTCATGTGAACCTGATGGCTGCACCGTTGACTAAAGGTCAGTTAACACAGTTGAATGAGGATGATGGTTTTGCGATCGTCGCTAGAAAAATTGCAGTTACACATCCCCTATTAGAACAACGACAAGAGCGCAATCCCCGTGTTAATTGGAATAGTTCAACGGTGGCCTCCAATTCTACAGTTTTAACTACTTTGCAAGCTCTGCAAGATATGTCTGAGCGATATTTGGCTCAAAAGTTCCCCCACTGGAAACCCTTGGAGAAAGGTCTAATTCCCATGCGTCCAGAGGATGAAGAACTTGAGCAGGGAATTGAGGAATTCAGCAAGCTATTTGATTTTTTAGCTAGTCTTTCCAGTTATAAAATTTTAGAACACGAGGATACACCAGCTTTACGGCGGTTCAGCTTTGAGAAGGATGGAGGTGAAGGAAATATGCTTTTCCGTCCAGTTGCTCAAGTTGCATTAGCGCAAGCTATCGGAATTTTGGTTTTTAAAAAAGGTTTTTCTCTGGCAGATATTTTTAAGAAACTGCGGAAGTTTGACCAGCAAGGCGGATTTAGTGGTATGGAATATCCCCAATCTCTCTGGTATGGGGTTTTGTATGACCAAAATAAAAAGCGGGTGCAGGTTTCTGGACGGGATTTGGCGGCGAAGTTATTGGTTTATATCCTGGGTGGAATTCAGGAACAGATGGAACGTGCTGAACTGCGTAAGGCTTTAGCGGATGCTAGGACTGTGGAAGATAAAACTATAAGTTTTGATGGTCAGTTTGTTGAACCCAAGGAGGTAGGACTACCACATATTTTGAACTAGCAGAATTAGATAGGTATTTTGCACTGTGGTTTTTACCGATGCTACAGTCCATAAGGGTTGCATATCATGTTTGCTAACATCTACTAATTTATATTAGGTATTTATATGACTCAACCAATTGAGGATAGTAATAATAGTATTTCTCCTCAGATGAAAGCTCAGTTTAGCTCCTTTATTGAGCCATTCTTCTCACAATATCATCGCGATCGCTGCTATCCAGGACTTCTTTTTAGGCAGGGAAAGCGCACTATGCTGCAAATTAATGTACCAGCAAGTGACTTTTCTGGTCTTCTACAAGCTAAACCATCCACTGGAAATGATCCTGATTCTGGTAAAAATCGCCCAGTGGTTAAAGGTCATGCTGATGAAATTAAAAAATATATTATTGACCGTTCCCGAAAAGAAAAACCTTGGATTGTAGGAACTCTGACTGCTAATATAGCTCCAAAAGACATAACAATTCTTGAATTTGGTAGAGGTATTTGTCTAGTTGTGATTCGTCGTGGGGTCAAGTTAGATATAACTGATGGTCAACATCGTAAACTTGCAATTCACGAATTAATAGAAAGTACTGAAAGTCACTTAATTAGTGATGATGATTTTGCAATTACTCTAGTTTTAGAGGGTGATTTTCACCAGTGTCAGGCAGATTTCAGAGACATGGCTCAAACAAAACAACTAGATAAATCATTATTATTATCATTTGGTGAATTCTCTGGTCGAGTTGGTATTACTAAAGAATTAATAAAACGAGTACCAATGTTTCAGGGGAAGACAGAGAAGATTAAATCAAGTCCTGCAACTAAAGATAGGCTGATCTACACAACTAATTTTATAGCTAGGTTTGTCAGTTGTGTTTTTACTAACGATCCAAGTAATCAGCTTCGAGATTATGATGTTTATCAAGCATCTGATGCTTTGGTTATTTGTCTTAATCGATTTTTCTCAGAATGCAGTAACACTGAATATATAGCTGATACAACTGTTGAATAACTAACAATAGATGAAGTTGCTGCATTTAAAGAAGACTGTATTCTAGGTGTAAGTGTGGGGCTGGAAGTTTTAGGGCGTTTATTGCACTACATATACGATCCAGAAAACAATTCTTTTAATGAAGAAAAAATTTTACAACTAGCACAACTAGATTGGTCAAGGGAAAATCAACTTTGGAAGGATAATGTAGTTAGAATAGATCCCAAACCTAAAAACCCAGATAAGCCTTATAAGTTATCTACTGCTGCAAATGCTGTAATGGATGCAGTCAAGATAGTAAAAATACGGCTGGAATGGATATAAATCATTACTTATAAGCAGCACTTAAAAATCAAGATAGGAATTTGGTGAGATCGAATTCCTCATCTTGTTGCTCTGTATTAGTTCGCTCATAATTGAGAAATAATAAAATTCGCTCTGCATAATCTACTGATCCGCGCAATTCATTTTGCAATATTTCTAATCCACCATTAGCGTACTCTTCAAAAATACTATTACGTTGCCTTTCATATTCTTCTTCGTTAAGAGATAGTGTTTTTATATCTTGAGTTTCATTAATTGCTAATAATTTGATTAAAATATCATTTCCCATTGAGGCAAAATACTCTATCCTGATTGGCGATGGTTCTCTTTTAGAAATCTCTCCCAAAGCCACCCGCTTTTTATGCTTTGCACCTAAAGCTGCTGCAAACACAATCACATCAGCAAAAGTATTAAAAGGGCCTGTTCCACCATCTGAAGATGTTAAACCTTTCACCAACTCAGCCTTATCTTTAGCAACCCTGATTCTGCCAGTTTCAGCCATGATATTAATATCTACATTGTTGCCATCTTAACCGACAGGCAAAAGCGATGCTTACGTCTACGCACTTTTTAGGTATTATTTTATGATAGTATGCAGGCGATCGCTAAACAAACAAAATCTCGATAGTGAAATGGGCCTTTCTCAGATACACGTACCTTAGCATCTGCTATATTGACACCACACAACCCCCTGCGTAAGTAGCTTTTTAATGTCGAAGCCAAATTTAAGGCAATATCATTATGGAGAATAGTACCCCCAGTCATGGCGAAAACTTCACCATTGATATATTCGTATTTAATATCTTGGTGTTCTTCCCATTCCAAGTATTCCTGGGGAGTCATATACTTTCCGTCTGGACTCGCAACCATAACTTCATCCTTTAAACATTACATTCAACCGCGATAATTTCAGTATATTCATATTCGTTCGGACTTTGTTTCACCAAAGGGTATCTTTCTCCACCCAACTCAATATAATCTTGTTCGCAATCCGGCTTAGATGAATAATACGTAAGCACATATTCTCTACCGATTCTGTCTGCCATTTCGGCTTCTACTTCACCCCGCCACTGAGTTTTAGTAACTAAAACTATCAATTGATTCGCTAATTGAGGAATTGTCTTCGCAATATGTCGCCGCGAATTCTCATCCAAACTACCAAACGGTGAATCCATGACAATTGGGAAAGTACTACTATCGGGAATCATCATCATTTTTCGCTTCTCACTCCATTCCCGCACTTTGTCAATGATGCTGGCTATAAAGGATAAACTGAGAATTTGATTTTCACCAGTAGAAGCTGCAACAAGTGCTTCCACACCTGTAGTATTTTCTACTAATGTCAGTTCATACTTGTCGCTAATTTTAGGAATGTATGGAGTAACAGAAATTTCTGTGAATATCTCTTGTACTCGCTTTTCTAGTTGCAGACGAAATTGTTGTTCTTGACGATTTCTAACTTCCGTTAACCGTTCAATTGCATCTTGAGTGGCGTTAATCCGTCGCTGTACTAAAGTTTGCTTGTCTTCATTCAGCTTTTGTTTGGCGATTTGTTTGTTTAAACCTTCAATTTCAGTTGTGAGTTGAGCAATTTGCTGCTGATTTGCACCCTGTTCTCGATTTAATTCATCAATTTTACTTTCAATTTCATCTAAGCGTTTTTGTAAACTGCTAATTTCTTCATTAGCATCTTTTCGCAACCGTTCTTGAATATTGTCTAAATCGCCTTCAATTTGAGATATGCTTTGCCTTAACTGATTAATCCTAGTTTGTTCTCTATCAACTTCTTCCCAGAATCCTACAGCTTGCTTATCAATTTCATCTACTTGTGTGCTCATCCGAATTGCAGTTTCTTCTACCGCTGAAGAACCTGCTTTATTTAACCAGATACTCACATGAGTATGAAAGTGATTACCCTCGTGTAATTCTGTGCCACAAATACATCGTTGAGAATTGAGTAAATCATTGACAAATTCACGCGAAATTCCTGATGTTAACTCGCCGCGTTGCTTCAAATCATTGATAATTCCTCGAAACTGTGCTGTCGTTTCTGACAGTAAAACGGTATAACCACGTGCAGAAATAACTTTTTTCAGCGCTTCCTTTGTTTTTTTATATTCTTCTTGATTCGCTGTTTTCTGCGATTCTAAATTCTGCCATCTTTCTTGCAATTCTTTAGCAGCACTCAATTCTCGCAAACGGTTACTTGTCTCTTTTTTAAAAGTTTGCTGATATTCTAACTCTTCTTTAATTTCAGTTTGCCGTTTGCTAATGCGTTCACGTTCTCGCTCTATTTTTTCTTGCTGTCGCAATAGCTGTTTAGTTTCAGAATCACCAATAGCTTTTAACTCATTTTCTAGAGTTTTTTTAGCATCTCCCAAATGTCTGATGGAACGGTTGATTACTTCCACACCCAAGAAGATTTTTGTAGCTTCAGCAATTTCAGCTTTTTTATCAGAACGGACTATTTCTTCAATTCGTTCGCCGTCAAAGAAAAAATATTGATGTAATGTAGCGGGTAAAATTTGATTAATTATATCGTCTGGTTGTTGAATTGGTATATTCCATTTGCCATCATCCGCACCAACCCACATGGTTAGTTGAGTTTTGCCAGCGTCAAAATCACCTTCGTTTTTATAACCCCGACAGGCGCGTTTAACTCGATAGCGTTTACCTTCATGTTCCCAGCCAATTTCTACCCAACATTCTACAGCTTGACCTTTTTGAGTTTCTGCGATCGCACGCTTATTCACCAACTGCTCTATTGATGCAAATGCCGCACTAAATTTATCATACAATACCCATGTAAAGGCATTCAGTAAGCTAGTTTTACCAGAGCCATTATTCCCATGAATAATCGTCGTGTTGTGAACATCTCCCCCAGCCAGGATCATCTCTGGTGTCGTACCATAAAAGGAGCGAAAGTTGCAGAGCTTGATTGAAGTCAGCTTCATCGCACCTCTTCCTTAATGATGTCCAAAATATTATCATTTATATGGCTGTTAATCTTCTTATCTAGCCTGCCTTTTTCTAGCTTCCATACCCGCTCAATAATTCGCCGTACCTCCGGCGGAGCGCTGCTTATTGGCTCCTGCACATCATCGATATTCGCCTCTTGTGACATCTTGGTTTTTTCAATATAATTTATCTATATTTTAACTTTCTCTGGCGCTGGAATAGCCTCAGTAAAGCCACTGTTGACGTTATGCTTAAAATCCTAATTTTCTTTTAAAGAACACTTTATTTTTTACTCAGTTTCTGTTATATTTATGTTAATTAGCATTTACTTTATAATGGGATATAAGTAACTATAAAAATTTTACTTACATCCCATTATGATCGAGTTAATAATTTTATTATTTCATACTTAATGCTTCTTTTTTCAAAACTCAAAAAATTTTACAATTGCTCATCAAATATCTAATAAACCATAGCGCTTTTGTAAATCAAGTAACTTCATTCTTGCTTCCCCTGCGTTATCAGCTAAATCAGCAAACTCCACAAAGCGACGCAATTCCTTTTTCAATAGATTACGCTCAACTTCTATAGTTTCTCTATCTAAATCTGGTGGCAAAACAATCATGTCAAATATTGTCGCGCGTTCTTTAGCCGGATGAGGACGTAAAACTCGCCCCCGTCTCTGGATAAATTGGCGAGGATTACCAGAACTTGATAAAATCACCGCAGTTTGAATTGCTGGAATATCGACACCTTCATCTAAACAACGAATTGCGACTAAACCTTGCAACTCTCCATTTTCAAATTGATGACGCAAAATTTCTCGTTCTTGTAAAGTTGTTTGTGCTGTATAGGTACTTACCTTGTACCCCAAATCCACTCCGAGAATTTTAGCAACAGCTTTAAGTTGGCGTAACGATGAACGTTGTCCCGCATCTTGGGAACCATCACTGCAATAAAAAAGAGTGTGAGTAGTTTCGCGGCGAGTTAGCATTAATTCATGCAAGGCGGTTAATTTATTTTCCGCAGCACCAATTAATCTTGCTCTTTGCATCAATAACGGCTTTAAATCTTCATTGTCTTCAAAGTTTCCCACTTGTCCATTTTCTCGATCTCGATAAAGTAGCGATCGCCCAATTCTTTTAGTTAGCTTTAAATAAGCAATACTTTCGGCTTCAGTTAACTCCACCAACACCGGATAATAGAGATAATGTACCAAAGCACCTTGAGCGATCGCATCCCTCAAAGTAAACTCTGGCTGGAGAACTGGGCCGAAATAATCAAATAGAGATTGCGTACCAAAATCATCAAAATACCTCTCCGGTGTGGCAGATAAAGCCAGTCTCAACCCAACACTGCGCGGCAAACTTTCTTCTAACTTGGGTGCGCCTAAATTATGCGCCTCATCCCCAATAATTAAAGTTTTGGCAGGAAAATATTTGAGTTGAGACCCAAACCCATCTCCAATTAAAGTAGAGTTGGTAGTAATCACAGTAACAAACCGTTGAGAACCAGAACGCAGATTATAAATTTGCGTAGAAAGTTGACTTTGCCAAGTGCGTAAATTCTCAAAAGCTAAAATGGGTTGCAAATTAAATTTTTCACATTCTCGCGCCCATTGGGTAACGAGATGACGATAAGGACATACTACCAACAGAACTTGTAAATTAATCTGTTGGTAGAGTTCACAAGCGATCGCTAGTGCGGTAATCGTTTTACCACTACCAGTAGCCATTTTCAGCGTCCCTCTGCCATTGTTGGTAAACCAGCTAGCGATCGCTTGTTGCTGATATTGCCGTAATTGCAGAGACACAGGCATTCTTGGGCATCCTGGTAATGGTTGCGTGTAATAACTGCCCTTACTTTCCCTTACAAACGGTAATTTCAACCGGAAAGTGGGCAGTTGCTGCACTGGATTTTTCGTCAGGTACATATTTATTTAGTCATTGGTCATTGGTACTTATCTTTCCCATTCCCCATTCCCTACTCCCCACTCCCCATTACTCAGTTGTAACCACGCCATACACCAATGAGAGAACCCTGCACCTGTACTTGCACAGCCATGACTTCAATGGGATTGTACTTAGGATTTGCTGGTTTAAGGGTAACGCGATCGCCTTGGCGATAAAAACGTTTTAATGTGGTACCGAATCCATCTACTCTAGCGGCGACGATGGTGCCATTTTTCAAATGATTAGGTTCTGCTACTGGACGCAGAAATACCACATCGCCATCAGTAATTAAATCTTCAATCATGCTATCGCCAGCTACCCGCAAAGCGTAAGTTTGGGGAGGTAAATCGAAATTAGAAAAGTCTAAATGATCTACAGCATCAGTAAACGGTTCTATTAAACCACCAGCAGCGATCGTGCCCAAAATTGGTACACCTTGCTTCACAGGACGCAAAATCCGAATCGTTCGCGCTTGTCCTTCAGTCCATTCTATATATCCTTTAGTGCGTAAATGTTCTAAACGGCTTTGAATTGGTGCTGGTGACTTCAAGTTCATCGCTTGCATCATTTGCCGAATAGAAGGCGAATGCTGGTGCGATCGGATGTATTCTGCCAACCATTCGTAAAGTTCTTGTTGAGCTTCCGTTAGACGTTCCATAAATTTGCAGGAAGTAATTATAAATCTCTCTAGAACATTAGTACTACAAAAAACTCCCCATAACAAGAGAAAAGTAAAAATATGAAAGGCAAAAGCAAAATTATTTTCTTCTCTTTTGCCTTTTGACAAATAAGAATATTACAGCTTACAGGTTAGAGCTTACAGGTTATAAGGAAGAAAAGATACCCTATCCCCTGTGCCCTATTTTCTTACTCTGCCCCTAAAAGACTTGCAAGTAATGCCTTTTGCGCGTGGAGACGATTTTCTGCCTGTTCCCAAACTCGTGATTGGGAACCTTCAATAACTGCCTCAGTAATTTCTTGACCGCGATGGGCTGGTAAGCAGTGTAAAACAATTGCCTCTGGATCGGCAAGACTTAATAGCTGCTCTGAAATTTGATAAGGCTGGAAAATTGGCATTCGGTTGTCTGCTTCTGTCTCCTGCCCCATACTCGCCCAAACATCAGTGTAAAGTACAGCAGCTCCCTTAGCAGCTAATTCTGGATCGTGAGTCAGAAGGACTTCAGTTTTGTTATTAGCGATCGCTCTTGCTTCCTCTACAATTCTAGAATCTGGCTCATATCCACCAGGAGTAGCAATTCTGACATTTATCCCCACCAAAGCACAGCCCAACATCAGAGAATTAGCGACATTATTTCCATCACCCACGTAGGTTAAAGTTAACCCAGCAAGAGTACCAAAGCCTTCTTGAATCGTCAATAAATCCGCTAATATCTGACAGGGATGTTCTGCATCAGTCAGCGCATTAATCACCGGAATCTTGGCATAGTGAGCAAAGGTTTCTAAATCCTGCTGGGCAAAAGTGCGAATTGCCAAAATATCCAGATATCGATCTAACACCCGCGCTGTATCCTGCAAAGGTTCCCCACGACTAACTTGAGTGACATTAGGGTTGAGATCGATTACCTGTCCACCAAGTTGGTACATCGCCACAGTAAAACTTACCCGTGTACGAGTTGAAGCTTTGGAGAACAACAACCCCAAAACTTTATTACACTGCAACTTCAACTGTTGTGATTTAAGTTGAGTTGCCAATTGCAGGAGTTCTTGAAGTTCCGTAGAACTGATGTCCGCTAGACTTAATAAATCTCGTCCGAGCAATGCTGCCATGCTTGTAATCTGTAAAAAATAATTATATATTTCTGTTCCTTTATTCAGCCGTGCCAAGAAAATATAGTTTTAGAACTGACCAGATATTTTTGCGTTCAGCCCAGGATTTGAGTTAGCTTTTGCTATGAATATTAATTTATCAACTTTATCAACGATCGGAATCACTGATTTTTTCTGGTTGATCAGAATGGCAACGCCAGAAAAACTATCTAGGCGTTCACAAGCAGCGATATTGCTAAAATTTCCGGTCTTTTAGCCTTATTTCTGGAGAGATAGATATTTTTTGGAATTTACAGCTAGACAAATAGATGGATTATGGTACAATAATAAATCGTGGTTACTATTTAAAAGTCATCGTCAAACTTGCCAGCATAGCACAGTGGTAGTGCATCCGACTTGTAATCGGAAGGTCGCGAGTTCAAATCCCGCTGCTGGCTTTTGTTGAAAGAGAACAATTTTCCTCGCTAGGACTTGCTTGTGGTTTTTTGTCTTATTGCGACTACCACGATTGACGATATTAATCTTGTGGTAAATTAACCTAAATCATGGTTAATAACAGAACATAATTAGTTCAAATTTAGCTCGGATATTGTAAATTAAATGGACGATTGAAGTGAGTTAGCAAATGTGTTGATGATTTTGCAAATATGAAAATTTTTAAAGATGGAAGATTACACTTGGAAGAGACGATCCAACTGATCGTTAGGTACTTACACAAACCCTCTTGAAAAGTTTTTCAGGAGGGTTTTTTTAATTTATTTAGAGCGATGATCGCGCAAGCTCATTGCATTGGTTAATTCAAAGCATCAGCGATCTTAATACCAAGGTGCTGCAATGCTTTTTCTTTCACAAATTCAGCAGCACTACGAGCCGATTCTGCCAAAATAGTATCGGTGTTTGGAGTCAGCTTCAGCGCTCCTCCCAGGTATCCCAAAGTTTTGCAATAATTATCAGTCAGGTTGGTAGATGCTAGTCTCTTTACAGTTTGATAATCGCCACTCTGAAAAGCTGTTAGCGCTTTGTGGTGTAAATCGTTTTCTGGTTTTCCTAGTATTTCAAGAATTGCGTTCACAGCTTTCTCAACTTTTTCTTGTGTTAGTTCTGTAGATACAGTTGCTTGCATATTTATCTCCTTTTATTCATGAATTCGCAAGTTGTCGGTAGCGTTCTTGAACTTCCCGAATCGAAAACAAAGTTTCAAACTTCAACCCTGCTGACTGGTACAACTCACCTCCCCCTTGTTCTCTGTCTACCAGTGAAATTACTTGATTGACGGTATAACCTGCATCTTTAAGACGTTCAACTGCTTTGAGAGCAGATTGCCCAGTTGTTACTACATCTTCCAAAACTACTACTTTTGCGCCCTCTCGTAAACTGGGGCCTTCTATATAAGCTTTTGTTCCATAACCCTTGGCTTCCTTGCGAATAATCAGCGCTGGTATTGGGCGGTTTTCATAAACTGAAACTATACTTACTGCTGTCACAATTGGGTCAGCCCCCATTGTTAAACCACCTACAGCCTGTGTATCTACAGGTAATAAAGGAAATAATAACCGTCCAACTGCCAAAGCGCCTTGAGGATGAAGTGTTACCTGTGTTTTATTGACGTAATAAGAACTACGCAGCCCAGAAGAGAGGAGAAAATCACCCTCTTGATAAGCAAGTTGGCAAAATAAATCTAGTAGCTTATGGCGCAAAGTGGTCAAATCAGAAGTGGTTGCCCAAATATCTGAGTGGGTAAGAGTTTCAGTAGGATACGTCATTACAAAACATTAAAAGTTGTGCTACACCAAAGGTTGAACTCATCAGAGTTCTGAACTTCAGCATAAATTAAGATTCGCCCAAAGCAAAAGTTGAGGAGTCAGAAACGTGCGTATAAAATTTAAAACCTTTGGCGGTTTATTGGTACTACTTGCTGCTGGTATTGCTTTTCCCTCTATTGCATCTGCCCAAACGGCAACACCCAATACTGAAACTACAAATGATGTATTTGAACGAGCTTATTTTCGTCACGATCGCAATTTCTACGAAAATGGCAGCCTCAAGCGTCAGCTAGACTCATTTCTCGGATCTGGTTCTAGTTTCGGTGGTTCCTTCCCAGAAAATGAAATTGCCCGCGATGCCGAGTTGGTTAATACTTTATATCATGATGCCCTGACTCAGCAAGTTGGCAACGATCCTTATATTCGTACTCCTGATTTACCAAATCCTTATGACACATCGCTAATGATGTCTCCTCGCTATAGCAACAAACTTAAAGTCGGAACTGAATTCCGGTTTGAAACTTTACCATCTCGGTAAGATTGGGGAGTGGGGAGTCAACAAGGGAATAGGGTACAGATTATTCCCTATCACCTGTCACCTCTCCCCTAATCCCAATTCCCTTCTATTAGTAGTTTTTGATGATTCAGTGCGCCCTGCTGGAATCGAACCAGCCTGAAGACGAATTATGAGTTCGTTGCCTCCCCAATCGGCCAAAGGCGCTTGTTTTGTAAGGTTGTGGGTTGCTACAAGTTAATTACTTCAACTCTTAAGTCAACCTCATTTGCTAATTTTGGAGTGAGAAAAATACCTCACGCACTGAGTTTAGCCAATTCAATGAATATAGCACAAATTTACCACGTGTGAATACTGGACAATAGTTTACTAGATTTTTATACTACATAATTTGATCATAGATATAGTGCAAACTAATATTGATTGAGTTCCTTTAAGGATTGAGGTCAAAAGCTTCACTATTCTTAAATAGACTAGCATTCTATTGTGATAGCTTGTCAGCGATGAAAATAAATTCTACTGTACTTCTTACTTTGATTTTGTTAATTCTAATGATGGGAGCAGGTTCTGTGAGCGCTTTTTTGGGCTTTGAACTCGGGAGTTCAGCACTTAAAGGCGTGACTACACCAGATGGGCGTCCTACAACCAAATTTGCCAGCAATAAGGCAAATAGCTCTCAACAGGGAGGGCTGGTGCTATTAAAAGAGGAAGAAATTCTGAAAATTGTCAAGGCGCGAATTGAGGGTAAGACCAAAGCCGCTAAATCGGAAAAGCCAGAAGAAGATGATGAAGAAACCAATAGCAGCAAGCAGAAGCCAGAGGAAAAACCCCCAGAAGTAGTTGAAGAAAAGCCCCTATCAGGTTTTCCGGTTACAGCCCAAAGTCAGGGTGTAACAATGACTGTGCAATCTGCTCGCTACTCTGGCGGTGATTTACTACTGAAAGTGAAAATGCAGAACAAAGGTAAGGATTCTGTGCGCTTCTTGTATAGTTTTTTAGATGTTACCGATGACAAAGGACGAACCCTGAGTGCAAGTACAGAGGGTTTACCAACAGAATTGCCTGTAAATGGGCCAGCATTTTCAGGTACAGTGAGCATTCCTACAGCTTTACTTGATGATGTCAAGAAAATATCACTTGCTCTCACTGATTATCCCGCTCAACAATTGAAGCTAGAGGCATTGAATATTCCTGTAGAAAGGTAGGAGAGGACTGGGGACTGGGGACTGGGGACTGGGGACTGAATTTTTCCCAATACCCAATCCCCGATACCTATTCCCCAATCTCCCTAAATGGAGGACGTGAGTTTTACACGAGCTTTGGCGGTGAGTGGTTTTCCTAATTTAAGTTTGATAGAAGTAGCGCTGCGGTTGTTGTCAGTGTTACTACTGATTGCCATAAATGCCTTTTTTGTAACGGCGGAGTTTTCGATGGTGAGCGTGCGGCGATCGCGTATTCACCAACTAGTTAAGGCTGGGGATATTCCAGCGATCGCTGTAGAAATGTTACAACGCAGTATTGACCGACTGCTATCTACCACCCAATTAGGCATTACCCTCTCTAGTTTGGCACTGGGATGGATTGGTGAAAGTACGATAGTCGTGCTGGTGAATGCCTGGTTAAGATCCTGGCCTTTACCCAGTGGGATGGCTACCTTCCTCGCCCATTCCCTGTCAATTCCTATCGCCTTTTTCTTGATCGCCTATTTGCAAATTGTGGTCGGAGAACTATGTCCCAAATCCTTAGCCATGCTGTACTCAGAACAGCTAGCGAGGTTTTTGGGGCCTCCGGTAAAAGCGATCGTGCGTTTTTTTGGCCCCTTCATCTGGATTCTTAACCAATCAACTCGTTGCTTTTTACGGATTTTTGGTATCCAATACACAGGTCAAGGCTGGCGACCGCCTGTGACTCCCGAAGAATTGCAACTGATTATCTCTACAGAATGGGGATCTACTGGTTTACAGCGTGCAGAGCGAGAACTTCTCAATAATGTCTTTGAGTTTGGGGATGTCATGGCCCAAGATGTGATGATCCCCCGCACCAGTATTATCACACTACCAAAAGATGCTACCTTCCAGACATTACTCAGGGAAATGGCTTCTACTGGTTACTCTCGCTATCCCGTGATTGGTGAATCTTTGGACGATGTTCGCGGTATTGTTTATTTTAAAGATTTAGCACAACCTTTGGCTGTAGGAAAGCTCAGTTTAGAGACACAGATCCAACCTTGGATGCGTCCCACCCGGTTTGTTCCAGAACACACGCCCTTAAGTGAACTTTTGCCCATGATGCAGCAAGAGAAACCCGCTATGGTTATGGTAGTCAATGAATTTGGCTCTACTGTGGGACTAGTGACAATTAAAGATGTGATTGCCGAAATTATTGGCGATCCCAGCGAACCTGAAAGCAGTGAAGACTTACTGATTCAGATGTTAGATGAGCAAAAATTTTTGGTGCAAGCACAAATCAACCTTGAAGACCTCAACGAAGTTTTGCATCTCAATTTGCCCCTGACCAGAGAATACCAAACACTAGGGGGTTTTTTGCTGTATGAGTTACAGAAAATTCCGGCCATTGGCGAAACCTTTTGTTATCAAAATCTCGAATTCACTGTGGTATCGATTGTTGGCCCACGCCTACATCAAATTCAACTGCGACGGTTAGAGGAAGAGGGGAGAGCAGAGGAGCAGGGGAGTAGGGGAGATGAGGAGACAAGGGGGAATTATTGAACAAGTCTCTACCTTGTCTCTTCTCAATGCCCTGTTTGGCCAATGCCTCTACTATGCATACACCAGTGGATCGACAAGTCCTAATTCGGCAAAAGCTGCTAGCCGTAAGCGACAAGAATCACACACACCGCAGGCGACATCTCCACCAGTATAGCAAGACCAAGTTAGTTCCCAAGGAACTCCCAATTGGTTCCCCAATTGGATGATTTCAGTTTTTTTCAAGTTGATTAAGGGTGCAACAATATTAATTGGTCGTCCCTCACGCCCTTGTTTGGTTCCCAGGCGAAAAACTTCTTGCATTGCTTGGATATAGTCGGGGCGACAATCAGGATATCCTGAGTAATCCAGGGCATTAACGCCGATATAGACACGCTCTGCGGCGATCGCTTCGGCGTAACTAAGAGCAAAGCTTAAAAAGATGGTATTACGAGCTGGAACGTATGTTACAGGAATATTTTCAGACATTTCATCCAGCGATCGCTCCTGGGGTAAATCAATGGCATTATCGGTAAGGGCTGAACCGCCCCATTGTCGTAAGTCAAAGTTAACTACCTGATGTTTTGCGATCGCAGCTTTTTGAGCGACACTGAGCGCTGACTGTAACTCTCGTCGATGTCGCTGTTGGTAATCAAAGGAAATAGCATGACATTCACAGCCATCAGTTTGAGCTTTGTACAGAATTGTGGAAGAGTCCAATCCTCCAGATAACAGAATTACAGCTTTCATCTTGGTTGCAAATTTTGGATTTCAAATCAATGCATCAAACCTTAACAAGATGCCAGAAAGCAATGCCAAGGAGAATTTATACTTAGGTCTTATTGAAAGTTTTAAAGTTAATAAAAATACATATATTTTTCTAGAAAGTGTAAAATCCAAAGCAAACTCGAAATATCTATACAAAAGATATTTGGATTACGGGAACTGATCGCAAACTTTGAAATTCTTCATAAACATAGGCTCTATGTTACCATCTGGATGGTTTTAGACGGATCGTAACCGGCTTTCGAGTATAAACGCCAACGGCCGTAGCGTCTCTAAATTTGGTGGTTGAGGAGAGAATAATAGTGCAAAATAGCATGTCAGTGGCAGAACCGAATCCATATACACAGCGCAACCAGCCACGACCAATCCGCATAGGCGTGATTGGAGTGGGTAACATGGGACAACACCACGCTCGCGTGCTGAGTTCAATGAAAGATGTTGAACTAGTCGGAGTGGCAGATATTAACGTCGAGCGAGGATTAGAAACTGCCAGCAAGTACAAGGTGCGTTTTTTTGAAGATTACTGCGATCTGCTACCCCTTGTGGAAGCAGTTTGTGTAGCTGTTCCCACCCGTCTGCACTATGCCGTGGGCATCAACTGTCTGTTAGCGGGAATTCATGTTTTGATTGAAAAACCGATCGCAGCCAGTATTTCTGAGGCAGAGTCTTTAGTAAATGCCGCAGCTGAGTCTGGGTGTATCCTGCAAGTAGGTCATATTGAGCGTTTTAACCCAGCTTTTAAAGAACTGAGCCAAGTTCTAAAAACAGAGGAATTACTGGCGCTAGAAGCCCACAGAATGAGTCCTTACTCAGATCGAGCAAACGATGTTTCAGTTGTGCTGGATTTAATGATCCATGACATCGACCTACTTTTGGAATTAGCTGCTTCCCCAGTAACGAAATTGACTGCTAGCGGTACTCGCTCCCTAGACTCTGGTTATTTAGATTACGTAACTGCCACCTTGGGGTTTGCCAATGGTATTGTTGCTACTCTGACTGCCAGTAAAGTCACCCACCGCAAAATTCGCCGGATTGTCGCCCATTGCAAAAATTCATTTACTGAGGCAGATTTTCTCAAGAATGAAATTTTGATTCACCGACAAACGGCTGCCAATTCTCTCACCGATCACCGACAAGTACTTTATAGACAAGATGGTGTAATTGAAAAAGTTTACACTAGCAATATTCAACCACTGAGTGCAGAATTAGAACATTTTGTCAACTGTGTACACGGCGGCAATCAACCCTCAGTAGGTGGTGAACAAGCTCTCAAAGCCCTGAGACTCGCAAGTTTAATTGAGCAGATGGCGCTGGAAGATCGAGTTTGGAATCCCTTAGACTGGCAATCGGAACCAAGGGTACAATCTTTGACCCCCACAGTCTAGAAGAACAGGGGGATGAGGGAGACAAGGTGAAATTTTCTCCCTTCTCTCTCCGTGCTACCCCACAGCCCCAACTTCAGCAGAAAACCTACAGTATGTTTTTAAATTTGCCATCAAATCTTTAGATCCTTCCTAGTCCCTTTAAAAAGCAGGCTAAGGGGGATCTAAAAAATTAGAAAACAAAACCTACTGGTCTGTCCCATTAATTTTGGGAGTTTTGTAGTCAGCGATAAATCGTTCAATCTCAAGGGCTAGAGCTACTTACGAACTTTTATAACTCTCAACATTAATGAAACAGACCCATAGCTTCCACTTGTCTTGCTCTGTTTTTCAGTTCTAATGTCAATTTTTAGTATAGCCAAATTACCTTGACTCTAGCAAGCGAGGATAATTACCCTTTAAAAAAGCTAAAGCTGAATTTATTAACAAGACTAGTCCAGCAATTTCAGGAATTGACTCAATGCTTGAATGGATAACTAATACTATCAACTATTTTGGCTATTGGGGAATCGCCCTACTAATGTTTTTAGAGAACCTTTTCCCCCCCATTCCTTCAGAATTGATTATGCCACTGGCTGGATTTACAGCAAGTCCATATCAACCAGGAGGGGCAAAGCTGAATATTATTGGTGTGTTTTTCGCAGGACTTTTGGGTTCTGTATTGGGCGCACTTATTTGGTACTATCCGGGTAAGTTTTTGGGTGAAATCCGTTTGAAAGCTTGGGCTGACAAGTATGGCAAATGGCTGGCTATATCCAGTAAAGACATCACTAAAGCCAAAGAGTGGTTTGACCGACAAGGTAGAACAGCAGTATTAATTGGTCGTCTTGTGCCAGGAATCCGCACCTTGATTTCTGTTCCTGCAGGTATTAGCAATATGCCTTTGCTACCATTTTTGTTTTACACAACATTAGGTAGCGCTGCTTGGGTGGGTTTGTTAACATACTCAGGATACATATTGGGTAGTCAGTATGAACTTGTGGACAAGTACCTTGCTCCTGTATCCAAAATCGTACTTGGCGGTTTGGTTCTAGCATTTGTTTTCTGGATATTCAAGCGCCAGTTAAGACGCACTAGAAGATAAAACACGGACGCTTTTGGTTTGAAAACAGTGAAAGCAGGGGTTACATCTGGCTAAAATTCGCCTACACTATGCCAAATAATACTAGATGTACGTTGGCAAAGCCCACCAGAGGTATCGCCGGAATTAATTTTTGGCGTATTTCTAGCTACACTTGACGCAACCTAGAATTTCTGGTTGCTCGCATTTTTGTAAGATGAGCATGACAACTTTTTACAGTTAAGTTTGAACTAGGAGCTTTCATGACAGACCAACCTTCCGCCGCTACCCCCATCAATGCCGCTGCTATACCCATGAATAGGCAGCCGTTAGCATCGACTCCCATAAATGCTGTTAATAATAATCCTCCTATTAGCAAGACAGGTGGTGTTCCAGGGAAAACCATTCTCAGTGTTGATTTAGGCAGAACTTCCACAAAAACTTGTGTGAGTCGTGAACCAGGCAGTGTGGTGTTCGTACCTGCCAACGTCAAGCAGATGTCGATAGAACAAGTACGCGGTGGTGTTTTTGAAGCCAGAGCTACTGACCCCTTAATGGATTTGTGGCTGGAGTATCAAGGAAATGGATATGCTGTTGGTCAACTGGCAGCCGATTTTGGCGCGAATTTAGGAGTTGGACAATCTAAGGTAGAAGCTGCACTGGTAAAAGTATTAGCAAGTGCTGGCTACTTCAAACTCAGAGACGATATCTCAGTTGTACTGGGTCTGCCTTTTCTTTCCTTAGAGCAATTTGAAAAGGAAAAAGCACAGCTAATTAGCCAAGTCGGTGGCCCTCATGTGTTGAATTTCCGAGGCGAATCTGTGTCGCTGAACGTCAGTAAGGTATGGGTAATGCCAGAAGGTTACGGCAGCTTGCTGTGGTCTGAAGCTCAACCCAAGAAAAACCCTGGCAGTCCTGATTTTACAAAAATATCGGTGGCGATCGTCGATATTGGACATCAAACCGTCGATCTTTTGATGGTAGATAACTTCCGTTTTGCCAGAGGTGCTTCTAAGAGTGAAGACTTCGGGATGAATAAGTTTTATGAATTGGTGTCTGCCGAAATCGAGGGAGCAGATAGTCAATCTCTCGCGCTGATTTCTGCTGTTAACAAACCCAGAGGTGAACGCTATTACCGTCCTAAAGGCGCTAGCAAGCCCACCAACCTAGACGATTTTCTTCCCAACCTCACGGAGATGTTTTCTCGCGAAATCTGTAGCCGTGTGCTAGCCTGGTTGCCAGAACGCGTCACCGATGTGATTCTGACTGGCGGGGGTGGTGAGTTCTTCTGGGACGACGTTCAACGTCTGCTCAAGGAAGCAAAGATTAATGCTCATTTAGCAGCACCTTCCCGACAGGCGAATGCTTTGGGGCAGTATATTTATGGAGAGGCACAATTATCCTCCAATCGCGCTGCTAGGGCATAAAGCTGATGTTCCAATGGTCAAAAAAGGTAGTTAAATCCGTCACGTTCAACCCAGAGCTTGCTGATGAAAGCTTGTTAGCGCAAGTAGAAAGTTATTTGGAAAAACAACCAGACAAGACTTTCAGCGACCTCTGTAAAGAAGCCTTGTGGCAATCTTTATGTGTACCGGAATCTGTACAACCTGCTCCACAAACAGCAGCAACAACACCGGTTGAACAACAACTCGGTGAACTGCAACGTCAAGTGGCTGGACTTGAGGAACGTTTTTTTGCCAAGGGATCTAATCGTTTGGAGGCGATGGAACATCATCTACTGCAACTTTCTCAACAAGTTGCACAACTGGCGCTCATAGTCAATGATCGATCGTTCATTCCGTCTCCAAGTCAATTAGAAGTAGTAAATAATACTTCTTATACTGTTGCTACCCCTCCTCAAGAGGTTGACCCCGTAATCAGTCGCCTTAGTCAGTTTCTCGATGATTTTTAAGGAAAAATCAGGTTTGTGAGCAGTTTTTGCTCATGTTAACAATCCTTAATAGTTAATACTATTAAGGATTGTTAATGTTTATATATAGAAATATTGAGATTATTGAGATTTGTGTATCTATAAATATGAGCTTGACAAACAAAGTTTGGACGTGGTGAAGTTTTTGGAGTTAGGTAAGGCTTTGGGTATTACTCCTTGTGAATTGTTGGGAAAACTAGAACAAGTAACTTAAACAGCAAATTTTACCCAATAGTAACTGTGAGCAATAACCTAAAAATACCGGATTTTGATGCCAATCCGATCGTGTCAGAAGCTGAAAATATCGCAAAACTTCGTTCTGGGATGTTCTGGAATGATTCTGTAAAAACAGTTTTCTCCATCTGTTGTAATTCGCCTGAATTATTTCCATATTTAAAAGTATGCAATTCTCGCTTAGATTACATTACTAAGTGGTTAAATAAGTATTTTGGCGGTTATAATAATCGAGCCTCAAAGCGAACTAGTAAGAAAATAGGCACCGTTTCTGACAAAATTATTGACACGATTCTTTCGGCTCGTTTACCTACTCTCAGCACTGATGGTATTAATCACATAAAGTATGCTCATCGTCTTTCTATGTCGGCAGAAAACATATTAGGTCTTCTTTTAGAAGAATATCTTGCCGAAAAATTATCATTTTATGGTTGGTACTGTGCTTGGGGTGAAACTATAAATAAGGTTGATTTTTGCACCAAGAAAGGTGAGCTATTACAAGTTAAAAACCGTAGTAATTCTGAAAATAGTTCGAGTAGTAGTGTCCGCAAAGGAACTATCATTCGGAAATGGCATAAAGTCAATGCTCAAAATGGAGCTTACTATTGGAAAGAACTGAATCAATTAATAGGATGCTCTAATCTTTCTGAAGAAGACTTTGCTACCTTTGTTAGACAAACTATCGCTGAAAATCCCGCAGCATTGTATGTAGAAGATAGTAAATACTGGCAACAAGTTCAGTCATAAGAGTCCTCAAATAATTAACAAGCTAGGAATTTAGTGATTAAATAGCGAAAGCTGTTCAAAGACTGGTATCCCTTTAGGTTTCTCCTGTCTAATTAAACTATGTAAATAGTCACCAATAGCTTGAGCTAAAAGTACAGGTACAGCATTACCTATCTGTCGGTACTTAGAGGCTGTCGAACCATAGAAAATCCATGAGTCTGGAAAGGTTTGAATCCTGGCACACTCTCGAACACTTAGAGGACGCAGTTCCTCTGGATGACACATATCTGTAGCCTTTTGGTAAGGACTTGTAGTAACAGTAGGAGATGGTTTATCCCAACATAACCTTCTGTAAAACCCTACTTTGCCACCTCCAGATTTGTAAGCTCCTCCCATTGCTTCTTTTATCAAGTCGTTAGGTAAATCTCTCCAATTTTGACCACTTTTTAAAAGCTTTAAATATTGAAGACGGTTTTTTGAGTAGGAAGTATACTCTGGTTGTGGATCTTCTAAGTTTATGAGGGCATCTTTAAGAGTGCGCCATTGAGGTAATAAATAGCCATCTTTACTATGAGTAGGCAAAGGGAATGTCGCTGATTCACCATCTCTTGAGCCAATAAAGATTACTCGCGCTCTGTTTTGCGGAACACCGTAATCTGCTGCTTCCATTACTTTATAAATAACTTGATAACCAAGGCGCTTCATTTCTTCTAGAACAATCTCAAGAGCGCTCCCTTGCATTTCATTTAGTTCCAGAGGAGCATAACCCGTTCCTCGTTCCAGATGAGGTCTATGACGAATAGGAGCCGAGAGTAAACCTTTAACATTCTCCATGACAAAAAAGCGTGGCTGCACTTGTTCAACAATACGTATAAAGTCCATAAACAAGCTGCCACGCGGGTCCATAACTGAACCACGTTTTCCTGCTGTGCTGAAGGGTTGACAAGGAGGACCCCCAGTTACTAAATCTACTTCTCCAATGCGTAGGGGTCTACCAAGGTTAATAACATATCCCCCTTCTTCCAAAAGATTTTGAGGAGTGATGTTCTGTATATCTCTTGCTACGGCACTATTTAGGTGAGGTCGGTTGAAAGCTATAGTCTTGGCGACATCAGGATCTTTCTCAACAACACTTACCACCTGAAAACCTGCCTGTTCTATCCCAATATCCAGTCCACCTGCTCCTGTAAATAAACTAATTGATATTGCCCGATTGTCTATCACTGCTTTTGTCCTTACAGCCTTGATAAAATATACGACTTGCTGGAACCCTCAAGTCTGCTTAACGCTAACGATAGATACCTGCAATTCTAATAGTGTAAGCCTTTTGAAACAGTATGTTACAAAGGCGCTATCCTCTTTTAAATGTGGTAGGCGTAAACGTGCCGTTAGACATTACACCTCTACAATGCACAAATTTACTCCCTTTTGTGTTAAATATTATTAGTACATATTATTACTAGATTCTTTTTTTACTTTATACACTGTATAAATGCTAGAATCCTCAAGTAGACAGTTAGGATACTTAGATGCCAGTTGTAGCTAACTCAATCAAGTTTGGTACAGACGGCTGGCGGGGCGTTATTGGTGACGAGTTCACCTTTGAACGCCTAGCCCTGGTCGCGCCAGTCGCCGCAAAAGTATTATATGATACATATTTTTCTCAGGTGGGTAGCCGGACAATAATTGTCGGTTACGACCGCCGATTCATGGCCGAAGACTTTGCTCGTGCTGTTGCTGATACTGTCACCGCTGTCGGCTTTGATGTGCTATTGAGCGAGAGCTATGCCCCAACCCCAGCTTATAGTTGGGCAGCAAAACAACTCAACGCTTTAGGGGCGCTGGTAATTACAGCTAGTCATAATCCTGGGGCATATTTGGGCTTAAAAGTCAAGGGTTATTTTGGTGGGTCAGTGCCGCCAGAAGTCACAAAAGAGATAGAAGCGCAGTTGTCGGTGGGAGTACCACTAGCAGCTACCCCAGGCAAGCAAGAGAAATTCGATCCTTGGCCCAGTTATACCCAAGCGCTAGAAGGTAAAGTTGATATTGCCAAAATTCAGCAGGCGATCGCATCTGGCAAACTAACGTTATTTGCCGATGTCATGCATGGCGCTGCTGCTAGTGGATTGGCGAGACTACTAGGCGATCGGGTCAAAGAAATCAACAGCGATCGCGATCCCCTATTTGGTGGCGGTGCGCCGGAACCATTGCCTAAATACCTTTCAAAGCTATTTGAAGTCATCAAGACTCACCGAGAAACCGAGAAATCAGGTTTAACAGTGGGGTTGGTATTTGATGGAGACTGCGATCGCATTGCAGCAGTAGATGGAGAAGCAAACTTTCTAAGTTCCCAAGTATTAATCCCAATATTAATCAACCATTTAACCCTGCGACGCGGTTTTACTGGAGAAATAGTCAAAACTGTTAGTGGTTCCGATTTGATGCCCCTTGTAGCAGCATTACATAACCTGTCAGTCTTTGAGACAGCAGTTGGTTATAAATACATCGCTGACAGAATGTTAGTAGCAAAAGTATTGCTGGGCGGCGAAGAGTCGGGAGGAATTGGCTATGGCAGCCATATTCCCGAACGTGATGCCCTGCTGTCAGCCTTGTACGTTCTAGAGGCGATTGTAGAATCTGGTTTGGATTTAGGTGAATATTATCGCCACTTGCAGAAACAAACAGGGTTTACCTCAGCATACGATCGCATTGACTTGCCCTTAGCAAGTATGGAAGTGCGATCGCGTCTTTTGCAACAACTGCAAACCCAACCCTTAACGGAAATTGCAGGGTTAGCAGTAATTGATTGCCAAACAATTGACGGCTACAAGTACCGCCTTGCTGATAAAAGCTGGTTAATGATTCGCTTTAGCGGTACTGAGCCAGTTTTACGCCTGTACTGCGAAGCCCCGACAATTGAACAAGTGCATCAAACTCTTGCTTGGGCGAAACAGTGGGCAGAGTAAAATTCATAATTAGTCATTAGTCATTTGTCCTTTGTCCTTGGTAAATGACTAATGACCAATGACAAATGACTAATGACCAATGACAAATGACTAAATTACTTGTAGTAGCCACAGGAAATCCTGGTAAGTTACGGGAAATGCAAGCTTACCTGGAAAATTCTGGTTGGGAATTAACCCTCAAGCCTGAAGAGTTGGAAATTGAAGAGACGGGTGAAACTTTTGCCGCTAATGCTTGTCTGAAAGCATCACAAATTGCTAAAGCTACAGGAAACTGGGCAATTGCGGATGATTCTGGTTTACAAGTAGATGCCTTAAATGGCGCACCAGGGGTGTATTCTGCACGTTACGCCAAAACCGACTCAGAACGCATTGCTAGGGTATTGAGAGAATTAGGCAACGAGATAAATCGGCAAGCTCAATTTGTTTGTGCAGTAGCGATCGCTCGTCCTGATGGTGCGATCGTATTACAATCTGAAGGTATTTGTCGCGGCGAAATTCTCCACGCACCTCGTGGTAATAGTGGTTTCGGCTACGACCCAATTTTTTATGTGCAAGAGTTGCAATTGACTTTTGCGGAGATGACACGGGAACTGAAGAGGTCAATTAGCCATCGAGGCAAGGCTTTTACAGCTTTACTTCCGCAACTAGAGAGAGTTAAGAATTAGGAGAGACGCGATTAATCGCGTCTGTACAAGAGTTAGGAGAGACGCGATTAATCGCGTCTGTACAAGAGTTAGGATTTATGAATTCTGCTAAATCTTCATTCATTAGTCCTGACTCACGACTCATAACTTTTTTAAACTGCTTCTGTGTTCTTTTCGCCGGTGCGAATCCGAATCACTTGCTCAACAGGCGAGATGAAAATTTTACCATCGCCGATTTCACCAGTGCGGGCAGCAGCAATAATTTTGTCTACCACCATATCAACCTGATTGTCGTCAACTACGATTTCCACTTTGAGTTTTTGGAGAAACTCAACGGTGTACTCAGAACCACGATACCGTTCAGTTTGACCTTTCTGCCGTCCGAACCCCCGGACTTCAGAAACAGTCATGCCAACAATACCAGCGTTAACTAAGGCAATTTTCACCTCATCTAGCTTAAATGGGCGGATAATAGCTTCTACTTTTTTCATCTTCTTGACTCCTGACTTCTACTAGCTTCGTTTATATATCTAACCAGATCCGCTGTCTGAAGCTGTAACTAGCAGTGCTTTTCCTAAAAAATATGTAATAATTACAACTTTTTTAAAGTATAAGTGCTTTACTTGAGGTTTTATGACATGAGAAGCGGCAAGGATTTATTAATTGGATAATCTTTGAGGTTCTAACATAAAGAAGTTGTTGTCAATTTAGCATTTTATGTAGCTTTTATTACCTAAAAATAGATCGTTTCTGCGATTTAGCAGATTTGTTCGGATATTTAGAGAGCGATTGCAGACAAATTGCACGGTAGCCCGAAAGTCTGCTACTGCTGCTGAGTGTGGGAATGTCAACTAACGTTTCTGATGTTCAAACAAGGGACGCACAACGAAATACCCAGCACTAAAGGCAGTCAGCATGATTAACAAGATAGTAATAATTAACCACCAGCCATTGAGTTCTTTGACATCTGGCTCAGTAGTGGAATAATAACTTACTTGTTGCTCTTCTATAAAAACTGGTTCTGGTATCGGGAAATTCATTTCCATTACAGGTGTAGAAAAGTCTTGGCGGCGGCTTTTTTCACATGGTGTTTTGGGCACAACCGATGGACGCGAACGAGAAACCTGCTGAGGTGGACGTGCTTGTGTTACTGGCTGTTTGGCAGCATTTTTAACGTCACCAGAAGCTTGGTTAGCTTGGTGATAACTAGGTGTAGTATGGGAGTCCACAAAATTTTGCAAACGAGAAAAAGACTCAACGACTTTGGTAATTTCTTGACGTAATAGTTGATTTTCTTGTGCTAGTTGCTGATTTTGAATGGTGAGTGCATTTAGCCTCGCCTGTACTGCTTGTAACTCTGTTGACAATTCCCTGTATACAGATAGTGGTACAGAGGGAGGGTAGGCTTGAGTAGTCGGTGTTGGCGAATTCCTGTGAACAGAACCTATGGTTGTTCGCATTGGGGGCTTGGTATTAAAAATCAAAGTAATTAGATCGTACAGAGATGCTAACAGAGATAGTCATCCCTGAAACTATGCCCAAGAATAATAGAAAAATACCGAAAGGGCAAAGATTTTTTATTTGGGCATTGGGGATGAAGTACTGAGAAAACTTTTCTCTAGTCCCCATCCCCAATGCCCAGTCTCCAATCCCTAATCCCTAGTATCTAGTCCCTAGTCCCCACAATGGGAAGAAGTGTCCCACAGGGCCTTGCCCTTCGCCAATATCTAGGGCGTAAGTGAGTGCGGTAGTCACATATTCCTTTGCCTGTTGCACTGCCTGCCACAAATCTTTTCCTTTAGCTAGATTAGCAGCGATCGCAGCCGATAGTGTACAACCAGTACCGTGGGTATTTTTTGTCTCTACTTGCTGGCAAGTCAAAACTTCCAACTTGTCCCCATCAAACCAGATATCAACGCCACGCAAATCTCCCTGCATACCTCCGCCTTTAACTAAAACAACCTTCGTCTTTAAAGTCTTGTGAATAATTTCAGCAGCGGCTTGCATATCCTCTAAAGAATTAATTTGTAAACCGCTCAAAATTTGGGCTTCATAGCGATTGGGCGTAATCATAACCGCTTTGGGAATCAGGGCATGGCACAGAGTCTTTACAGCATCATCATCAATCAATTGTGCTCCCGTACGTGACACCATTACTGGATCGACTACTAAATTATTGATTTGTAAAGCTTCCACTTGCTGGGCAACAGCAAAGATAATTTCCTGATTGAGCAACATTCCTGTTTTGGCAGCTTGTACGCCAATATCCTCAACTACTGCCTGAATTTGCGCCACAACAGCCTCTGTTGGCATAGCATCAACCCTCTTCACTCCTAGAGTGTTTTGCGCCGTGACGCAGGTTATAGCACTAGTACCGTGGACACAGTGAAAAGCAAAGGTACGTAAATCAGCTTGAATTCCTGCACCGCCACCGCTATCTGAACCAGCAATGGTTAAAGCAACAGGTATTCTGGAGTTTATTTCAGTGTTCATATTATAGCCGTAGCCACATAGGTTAGGACAGTGTTGATTGCTCAAAGCTTTAAAGCAACTGGGTTTTTACTCAGCACGGGCTAAACGCCCCGCTTCCGCTAACAGCACTCAGCACTCAGCACTTTGCTATATAAAGATTAAGTAAGTTGGTGTCATCAAACCAAACTATCTCAAAGATTGATGAACTAGGCTAAAATCCTCTTCCCTCTTGCCCGATTTCAACGACTGACTCCACTAGACACTTCCATAGTTTTTTTGCTTTTGTTGTAAAAAAATTTACCATATTCCGGGCATTCACTGATATCAAGTGCTATTTGTAAAGGTTAGTTTTAATTAAGTTCACAACGCTCAGTTACACCGCTTAAAACAGGTTCAACTAAGTTGTTACATTAGTCCCCTTAAGTTAAAGGGTCAACCTAACTAAAGTTTCAACCAATTTAACTTCGATCGCTTTAACTTTAAATCCCAAATTATCAGCCAAGGGTGAATTTTACCATGCAGATTTGGCAACCTCCTGACCTAAAACAACGTATAAAGTCCAGAGGAATTACTATGCCAAATACGATCGTTTTATTGAAAAAAGCAGATGTTAAAGCTGGTTTGCAAAGAGCAGCGATGTCTACGATGGGCTACGCCCATGCAGCTGCTAAAGATGAAGACACGATTCAATTCAACTTTATCCAGTCTTCCTAAGAGGATATCTGATGACAAGTCTGGAGTAGAAGCATCTATGCGTTAATCGTCCAATTACTCTCAACAAAACTCTGATGATTGACGGTATTGATATTCCTAGTTTAACTGTCAACGGTTGACAGGAAAAAAATTTTTCAGGTTTACAACAGCGTTTCTACAATCGATGCAATTTTAAGTCGCGATCGGACAACTGTGACTGTTTTTAACAGTGTAGATAAATGACTCGTTCAAATAACTACTTAGCAACTGAAGAAAGTTGCTGAGATTGTACTACCAATTTCCCCTACATATATTCGGAGTAAACAAATGGCTGGCAATACATATTACGTTTCTGCAACAGGTAGTGATAAAAATAATGGCTTAGACGAAAAATCTGCATTTCTCAGCTTGGGTAGAGCCGTGTATGAGATGAAAGCAGGCGACACGCTCTATGTCATGAATGGAAATTATCAAATGAAAGGGGTTACGCTTTTAAACTTGAATGGCTCACCAGATAACTGGACAACAATAAAAGCTTATCCAGGGGCTACGCCGACGATAACAACAACGGGAAGTGGCATTAATATATTGAGTTCATCCTATGTACGGATTGAAGGACTTGATATAAAAGGCAATCGGGAAAACGTCACTCTCGAATATGCCTTGCAAGAGAAGAATAACCTTAATAATCCCTTGACCAATAGTAATGGAATTGCTGTTAATGCATCGAAAAACGACGCTGGTGTAATAACTGGTACTAATCCTCATCATATTGTCATTACTGGTAACACAATCCATGACTTTCCAGGTGGAGGCATAGCATTCAGTAATTCAGACTATATAACTGTTGAGAAAAACATTGTGTCTGGAAACGCTTGGTATTCACCTCACGGCAATCAGGGAATAACCTCCCTCAACAGTTTTAATTTTGATAACAATACCACTGACTACAGAATGATTTTTCGAGACAACATTGTCTACGATAACCAAAGTTTAATTCCGTGGAAAAATGGAGGCACTGACAAAATCACTGAGGGACATGGGATTATGCTTGATACCACCAATACCAGCAAAGATAATGTGGCTTATACAGGTAAGGCATTAATTGCAAATAACATTACTTACAACAATGGAGGTGCAGGCATTAATGTTTTCAAAGCCACCAATGTTGATGTTATCAATAACACGGCTTACAAGAATGCCCAGGTTCTTCCAGAATCTGGAGAGATTGGTGTTACTTACTCGGAAAATGTACGTGTCTACAACAATATTTTATATGCAAGCGACAATCAAAATGCTAATAGAGTTAAGTATGACACAAATGTAATTTTCGATCGCAATCTTGTTTATAACTCGAACCTATTCCAAGCTTCAGATGATTTAAACGCTACAGGGTTACAAAATCTTTTGGGTCAAGATCCTCAATTTGTTGATGCAGACAATGGGAATTTTGCACTCAAACCTGGAAGTGTTGCGATCGATGGTGGTTCCAATGCCTTCAATAGCATCACTAAGAGGACTCCTCAGGATGGTGATGGTAATGGCAGTACAGTCATTGATATTGGTGCATACGAAGCTCCCCGCAACTCTACCAAAACCCCAGAAATTCAAGTTCTCAATGGCAATATTGACATTATAGATGGCAACACCGCCATTAACTTTGGCGAGACTCTTGTTGGTGAACCCTTGACTAAAACCTTTACCATCAAGAACACCGGTATAGCTGTACTCAAGCTGAGTAATCTTAAACTTCCTGACGGATTTAGTTTGGTTGGAACTCTTCCAACGAGTGTGGCTGTTAATGCTTCCACCACCATATCCGTGGCACTCAATCCCACTGCACCCGGCCTCTATAGTGGCAGCCTCAGTTTAAACAACAACGACATTAATGAAAGCCGCTTTGACTTTGCCATTAGTGGCACAGTTTATACCCCGGAAATTCAAGTTCTCAATGACAATGTTGACATTACAGATGGCAACACCACCGCCATTAACTTTGGTCAAACGACAGTTGGTGACACCTTAACCAAAACCTTTACCATCAAGAACATCGGTACAGGCGCACTCAAGCTGAGTAATCTTAAACTTCCCGACGGATTTAGTTTGGTTGGAACTCTTCCAACGAGTGTGGCTGTTAATGCTTCTACTACCATATCGGTGGCACTCAACCCCACTACAGCTGGTACTTATAGTGGCAGCTTCAGTTTAAACAACAACGATATTGATGAAAGCCCCTTTAACTTTGCCATCAGTGGCACAGCTAGACCCGCTCCTGCCCCGGAAACCCAAGTTCTCAATGGTACTAACTCCAATGACACCTTTACTATCCAACGAGGCGATGGCAAGTACAGCATCACCGACTTTGGTGGTGTAGGTACTAACTCAAACCCTTCGGCTGCCGTAATTGCCAAAGTAGATACCTTGCAATTTATTGGGACTGAATTGACTGCAAGAAATCTGCAATTAACTCAAAATGGCAATAATTTAGAAGTTACCTTTGAAAATGTGGGTAATACCAAAGTCACTCTGCAAAACTTTAAGTTAGAAAACCTAGAGAACTTAGCCGCATCGACAACAAGACCTGCCATTGGCAATATCATCTTTGACGGAGAAGACAGTGTTACCAAAAGCTTTGATGTGATTAGTGCCAACTCCACTCAAACGTATATTTCCACCGCAAACTGCGTCACGTTCCTCAATGACTTGAACAATAACATTAGCGGTTTTTACAATTCCAACGATGTGATTAATGGTCAAGGGGGTAATGATACTATCAATGGCAGCGGTGGTGACGACTTGCTGCGGGGTGGTACTGGCAACGATCTTCTGATTGGTGGACAGGGCAACGATACTCTTGTGGGTGGTGTCGGTGCTGACTCTTTCCTCTACGACACCAATTCTATCTTTAATAGTGCTGTTGTGGGTATTGATACTATCGCTGACTTCAATCACTCTCAAGGTGATAAGATTGTCCTCGATCAGACTACCTTTAGTGCTATTACTTCTGATGTGGGAACGGGTTTTAGTAACGCCAGTGATTTTCAAATCACCAGTTTAGGGGCACTTAGCAATGCTGTAATTGTTTACGACCGTATGACTGGGCAGTTATTTTACAATCAAAATGGTAGCGCTGCTGGTTTCGGCAGTGGTGGTCAATTTGCACAACTTACTGGTGCGCCCTCTCTTACTGCCTCTGATTTCATCATTCAAGCATAGCTGGGTCGGGTCAACTGAATGCAAGTGTAATCCAAACATGAATCGAGTTTTAAGGCGGCTTTCAATTAGATAGACCACACCCATAGGGGCATAACATCTGGTGAAAAAGAATGTAGAGATGTAGCACGGCTATGTCTCCACAAGGGTTTTGGATAACGTATATTTAATTTATAGAGATGTTGAATAAATGGTAGTCAAGTAAAAGCCATTCCAAAAAACATCTTTCTAATAAAAACGTCGTTGCCCATGAATAATATTACTACTAGCAATCTAACTTTTTGACCAGAAATAGCCGTCTTATTTGGAACTTATAGTTTTAATATAACTACTGCTGTGGTTGCGATCGCAAGTTTTGTAATAGTCCCTGCAAAAACTTACCCCATTCTGCTGCCAAAGGGACTTCTGTAAACGGAACCCGCACTGAGTTAGTAGATTCATAAAATAGAAATTCTAATTCTATAGAACGACCTCTTTCAGGTGGATTGTTTACATCTACTGATTTTTCATCTACTAAAAGCTGGATTTGTTTGATATCAAGCAAGGAGAATGTTTCTAGTTTAATCGGCCCTTGAGGCGTGGGTTTTCCCCAAGTTATATTATTGCCTTTTTGACCCAATACAGCATAAATATCATACTTAGCCCGTTCAAATTGCTCTGCCCAGACGCGATAAGCTTCGACTTTTTGATACTCCTTCGAGCCTTGCCAAGCTAACCAGAAAAACATTCCTAACAGAGGCAACCACAAAAGACCACGTTCCATCGTTAAAAAAATCCTGATTCCTGAATAAAACTTGTAACTAAAAGTGCAAAATCTACCAACAAGTGATGCAAATAAGTTATGGTAGTGAGCAAACTGGCAAAAAGCGGTGATGAGTTAATATGAGAAAACTTATATTATTGTGCTTGTTTGTCATTGGGCTGGGATCTGCCATATTTGGTTTCCTGAATTTCCAGGGATTGGCAGCTAAAGGAGAGTTTGAGACGATTTTGCTTGATTTTCGGGAAGATATTCCATCACTTGTAGTGGAACAGGATTTGCAAGCGATCGCCAAACAATACAACGTTACACCCCAATTAGACAACAAGTTTTCCAAAAAAGATAATGTGTATATTATCAAGGGCGATCGCCAACGGCTCCAAGAACTGAAAAAATCTCAGTTTGCCCAAGCGACAGAATTCATTGAACCAAACTATATCTACAGCAAGATTCCACAACCAGGTAAAATCGCTTGGCTAGGAGAATTTTTGCGACCCCAAGAAGATGAAGAAGCAAGTCCTTCATTAACTGGCCCTAATGACCAATATTACAGCAAGCAGTGGAACTTGCACAAAATCGGTGTTGAAGGCGCATGGAGTCAAACCAAAGGCAGTGGCATTACAGTCGCAGTGATTGACACTGGAATTACCAAGGTTCGCGACTTGTATGAGACAAAATTCGTCAAGGGCTATGATTTTGTTAACGACCGAGAAGAAGCCACAGACGATAATGGTCACGGTACCCATGTTGCTGGAACTATTGCTCAAGCCACAAATAACAAATATGGCGTCGCTGGAATTGCCTACGAAGCCAGTCTGATGCCGTTGAAGGTACTCAGTTCTTATGGCGGTGGTACCGTTGCCGATATTGCCGAAGCGATTAAATTTGCTGCTGATAAAGGCGCAGATGTGATTAATATGAGCTTGGGTGGTGGCGGTGAAAGCAAGTTGATGAAAGATGCGATCGAGTATGCCCATAGAAAAGGTGTAGTTATTGTTGCCGCAGCCGGTAATGAAAACACCAATGGAGCAAGCTATCCAGCCCGCTATCCCTATGTCATCGGCGTTTCGGCAATTGGTCCAGATGGCGAAAAAGCGCCCTATTCTAACTTTGGTGCCGGGGTAGATATATCTGCTCCTGGTGGTAGTGAAGCTGGTAAGATTCTCCAAGAAACCATCGATGAAAAGGGCGAAGGCGTATTTCTGGGTTTTCAGGGTACAAGCATGGCTTCTCCCCACGTTGCTGGTGTTGCAGCATTAATCAAAGCTGCTGGCATCCAAGAACCAGATGAAGTTTTAAAAGTCCTCAAGCAGTCCGCACGAGTTATTCAGGATGATGGTTTGAACTATTATGGCGCTGGACAGCTCAATGCAGAAGCAGCGGTCAAACTAGCCTTTAGCGGGCAAATCAGTTTCCCAGATTTCTTTCGGTGGTTACGGGATAACGGCTATCTTAACCCCGGCTTTTGGATTGATGGTGGTGCGGTAGCACTGTTACCCAAGGTTTTAATGGTAGTTGGTTCCTATCTGCTGGCTTGGTTTTTACGCGTTTACTTCCCCTTCACTTGGAGTTGGTCTTTATCCAGTGGACTAATTGCCGGCAGTTCTGGGTTATTCTTCCTCAAGGGAATCTATATTTTTGATCTTCCCCAATGGCCTTTTCGGGTTTTGGGCAGTTCAATTCCCGAATTAGGAAATACCCTCCAGGGAACTGATGCATTAAATCCTCTATTTGCCAGTGTACTGATTCCCATTGTGTTGATGGCATTGCTGCTGGGACATCCTAGTTGGAAATGGTTCGCCATTGGTTCAACTTTAGGTGTAGCAGCAAGCCTAACTATAAGTGCGTTTTTCGAGCCGACAGTTTGGGGATTAGGAAGTGGTAACTTAGCACGCCTCTTTCTCATTGCTAATGCCCTAATCTGTTATGGATTGGCTCGTTTAGCATTGAAAAACGAAGAAAAGATAGCATAAATCGGAATTGGACTTTGGACAAAAGTATTAATACTGATGATCGTTAGTGTCTGGGCTATGGTTGTGGTTAGATAGCGTCGGCGCAGCCCAACCCAGGCATCGCTATCTTTGGCGCTCTTCGTATATTACAAAATGAAGTGCGGAAAGTGGGATAACAACTGAACAAAGAAAAGTGATATGACAACTGAAAATGGTAAATCAAATGATGAAGCCCAAATTCGCACGATAATCGAGGAGCGCATCAAAGCAGTCCACGACAAGGACATCAATGCGCTTTTGTCCAATCACGCACCTGATATTCTGTCGTTTGATATCATCAATCCACTGCAATATATCGGAGCAGATACGGTCAAAGAACGCGCCCAGAAGTGGGTTTCTTCGTTTCAAGGCTCAATCGGCTATCAGATTCGAGACCTGAACATCACGACGGGCGAAACGGTGGCTTTCTGCCATTACCTCTATTGTGTTAGTGGAACGCTGACAGATGGAGGGAAAGTCGAAATGTGGGTGCGGGCGACTGTTTGCTTGCGTGAGATTAACGGCAAGTGGATGATTGTGCATGAGCACCAATCAGTGCCTTTCGACCCGGAGACAGGCAAAGCCTCGCTTAATCTTAAGCCGTAGGACTTCGTAAATCATAAGACACGCCTAACAAGTCGTTGGAAGCAAGCGCGAATTTGTCCAAAGTCCAAATCGGGAATGGGACATAAATATAACTCCTCATTCCTAACTTTTTCATTCCTAACTCCCTCACTCCCTCAGCACTGTTTATGAGCATTACACTTACAGGTACAATCGAACGCCGTGATATTGGCACAGGCGCATGGGCGTTAGTCACAGAAGAGGGTGTTACTTACGAAATCCTCAGAGGGGCTGACAAAGACTTACTCAAAGCTGGACAAAAAGCAAAAGTTAAAGGACAGGTACGTGAAGATATCATGACTACTGCCATGATTGGCCCTGTGCTGGAGGTCAAGTCTTTTGAGGTAATTAGTTCTGATTAGCTGTAGAATTCAAAACTTCTTGCAGACGACTTCTAAACTCCCCTTTGGGATGACCTCCTTTTACCTCACCAACAATCTGAAATTCCCCCTCTGGAGAATTGCAGATGATGTAAGTAGGCCATCCCATTTCTGATTTATCGGGATATTGAGTCAATAAAATCTTGCGATACTTGCGATAAGCAGTCGTATCTTGCATTTTTACATCAATAAATTCTAAACCCAGTTCTTCAGCCACCTTTTTGTCATAAAAAGACATTTTGTGGCAAATGCCGCACTCTTCTGAAGAGAACTTAATTACAGCTAAACTCATGGGTTGGCTACTCTTTGATTCTAGGCAAAGTTTTTTAGGATAATGCTATGAAATATTACCATATAGCTGGTCATTAGTGTCAACTTTAGGCTGAAACCCTGATTCAGTATTTTTTCCTCCTTCTCTGCTTTTAGTAGGGAAGGCAATTTTTGGAGAGATTCTGCTTCAAGTACTATATTCCTAGTCTTTGAACATCTGTGACAACCCAGTGCGATCGCTAAAATCGCTAAAATATAAACTAGGATGTGTTTATCAGTCCAAATCTATTCACTGTCTGGATTTAGGCTTATATTTTACAATGCCTGAATCTCGATTTTTGGAAAAAATAAGGTGCGTTATGTCTTTGTAACGCACCATCTATTAGCAATTGCAGATTAATAAGTCCACATTCTTTATTCTTCTGGCTCTAAATCTACTTCTTCCTCTTCATCTTCGTCACTAGCTTTAGCTACGGAGTTAGCAGAAACAACAGCGCCTTTATCAAGCTTTTCACGCACCAGTTTCTTAATTTCTTCAGCAAATTCAGGCTTTTCTTCTAGATACTTAATGGCGTTATCTCGTCCTTGGGAGATATTATCGCCATTGTAACTATACCAAGCTCCTTTGCGGACAATAATGCCAGTTTCTTCTGCTAAGTCAACAACACAACCCAAGGTAGAAATACCTTTACCAAAAATAATGTCAAATTCCGCTATTCTAAAAGGCGGCGCTACTTTATTTTTGGCAACTTTGACTTTAACGCGATTACCAAATTCTTCTGTACCTTTTTTCAAGGTTTGAATCCGGCGAATATCCAAGCGCACCGAAGCGTAAAACTTTAATGCATTACCACCAGTTGTGGTTTCTGGGCTACCGTAAGTAACACCGATTTTTTGCCGCAACTGGTTGATGAAAATTACTGTACAACCAGATTTACCAATATTCCCAGTAATTTTACGTAGAGCTTGGCTCATTAACCGCGCTTGCAAACCAACGTGAGCATCACCCATATCGCCTTCAATTTCAGCACGGGGAACCAACGCTGCTACTGAGTCTATGACTACAATATCAACCGCAGCAGAACGAACGAGCTGATCGACAATTTCCAAAGCTGATTCGCCAGTGTCAGGTTGGGAAATCAGCAAATTATCAATATCTACACCCAAGGCCGCAGCATAAGTAGGGTCTAGGGCGTGTTCAGCATCAACAAAGGCAGCAATACCACCATTTCTTTGCACTTCGGCGAGCGCATGTAGCGCTACTGTAGTCTTACCGGAACTTTCCGGCCCATAAATTTCTATTACCCGCCCCTTGGGTAAACCACCACCCAATGCTAAATCTAGGGTGAGCGCCCCACTGGAAATCGTCTCCACCCGCATCCGGGTGGCATCGCCCAAGCGCATGATTGCTCCTTTACCAAAGCTGCGCTCAATCTGGTTAAGCACCATAGTCAGCGCTTTTTGCTTGCCTGAAGTATCTGTGTTGATAGCCATTCCTGCCTCTAATGCCTCTAAATATATGGTTTTAAGGAGTGTTGCTCTGGGAGTTTGAGTAGAACAGATATACTATTTTAACCAGAAAATTCTGGAATAGAACTTCTCAAATCAAAAAAGGGTGTGACAAGATCGTAACTCGATCGCTACCAAATTAGGGTAGCTCTGCACAATGATACCAACTTGCATTCAGAGATAGCTTTTTTTGGCTGGGTAAGCAAGGGTTTTCAAAGAAAAAATAAATTACCTAAACAACACTGTCAGTAGAACCGTACTCGTAAGCATTTGCGGAGGTTGCTAAATTGGGAGCGATCGCCATGCCAATCAGCATATCATCTACAGCAACTTCATCGAGTCGGGATTAGATGTAAAAAGCTTCTAGGGTAGTAGTGAAGGGATTATCAATGCTTTAGATGACTTTCAGCCGCAAGATGTTTGGCTTGCACTTCAGTGTGCTTGAGAGGAAAGGCGATTTGCTGTTGATAAGAGGTTTGAATGTATAAGCCGCAAGTTGGCGTTCTAGGGTCTGAGGCTATAACCTTACGCTTTTGTTTTCTGTCTTGAGCGTAGGTGTGTTAATTTGGCTTAAATCCTCAGTTTTGAATGCTCAGTTGTTAGTTCAGGGCGGAATACGGCTCTTGACTGGAAAAATACTTAAAATAATAGTTTTAACGCTTAATTACACCAATTTTCTAATTTATGCTTCGGCTATAATGCTCAGTCCTACTTGCTACTTCCTGATGAGCTGGAGTTATACTTACTAGTTAAAGACTATACAGTATTAATACAGGGGAAAACTTCATGGCGAAAGTTAATCTAGATGCTCTAATTCAACGAGAAGATTTTGAAGTACAAGAAAATATTAATCCAGGTAAGAAGAAAGAAACAATTTGTATTGAAGACATCAAAACAGACTCTTTTTTCTTCCCAAACATCCGAAAACCAGATTTTCAAAGAGAAACGAACGAATGGGATAAGCTAAAAATTTGTGAATTGATTAAAAGTTTTATGGAGGGCGATCTTATACCAGCAATTATTTTGTGGCGAAGCACAGGTGGCTACCTATTTGTAATTGATGGTAGCCATAGACTGAGTGCTTTATCTGCTTGGGTAAATGATGATTACGGTGATGGTAAAATTTCAAAGCTTTTCTATGATGGGGTAATTTCTGATGAACAAATAAAGGTTGCTCAAGAAACACGAAAATTGGTCAACAAGACAGTCGGCTCATACGAAGATTGTAAGCTGGCTATTACACACCCTGATAAAGTTAAACCGGAAGTTATTAAATACGCAAAAAATCTTGCAGCCGCAGCAATTCAGCTTCAATGGGTTGAAGGTGATGCAACTAAAGCAGAAAATTCATTCTTCAAGATTAATCAACAAGCAGCACCAATTGATAAAACTGAGTTAAAACTCCTTGAATCCAGAAAAAAACCTAATAGCATTGCAGCACGTGCAATTATTAGAAGTGGTAAAGGCCATAAATATTGGTCATCTTTTTCAGATGAAATACAGCATCAGATACAAGAAATAGCTAAGGAAATTAATGAGGTACTTTTTTCACCTAAGTTGCAGACCCCGATCAAAACTTTGGACATACCAGTTGGAGGAAAACTCTATTCATCTCAAACTTTACCGCTACTTTTAGATTTTGTGAATGTTGCTAACGATTTAGATTTTAATAATAAGGAAATTAATGATGATCTAATTGGTGAAACAACAATGCAGATTTTAAAAAATACCAAAAAGATTGTATATAGATTAAACAGTAATCATCCCTCATCTTTAGGCTTACACCCAGTTATATACTTTTACTCAAAAGATGGACGATATAGAACAGTGTCGTTCCTTGCTGTTGTTGATTTTGTAATGGAACTGGATAAAAGAAAAAGAATCAATGACTTCATTCAAGTAAGAGAACAGTTCGAGGAATGCATCCTTAAATATGATTATTTGATTCAGCAGATTTATTTAAAATATAAGTCTGTTCAAAAAAGCTATAAAGATGTATCAAAATTATTTCAGAATATTGTCATTAATTTAAAAGCTGGAAAAACAATTGACAATTTTATAAATGAGATTATATCTAGCAATGATTTTCAGTATTTGACTATTCGTACAATAGATCAAGAAAATAATTCATCTTCACCAGATTTTAATACAAATAAAAAGAGTGAAATTTATATAAAAGATGCATTAAGAAATGCACCTAAGTGTAAAATATGCAATGGTCTTATCCATAGAAACTCAATTTCGATTGATCATATCCAGCGTAAACAAGATGGCGGATTGGCGAGTGTAGATAACGGACAGATAACGCATCCATACTGTAATACAGGATATAAAAATTAAGTGATGAAAACATTTCTACTAAACCAAAATTCAAATGCTTTGCTCACATAACAGCTATATATCAAACTTGTTGAGGGCTTCGACAACAGGAGTAGCACTCATAAAGTGATCGTAACAAAATATAAGTTATGTTCATTGCTGAATTATTCTCTACATAACTATTCTATTTATATATAGCGGTTCCCGACCTGGTGAGGTACGTTTTGAAAGCGACTAATCTTGGTAAAAAAGATTTGGGTGTACCTCAGTTGCTTAGGAAACGCTATAAACGAGCAGCAAGTTCTGTTAAGCCAAAATTGAGATGAGAAGAGTTATCTGCTAAAATATAGTCAAAATGTCTAAAATAGTCACAATTACTATGCAGACCTACACTTTGACTGATGCTCGTAACAAACACGGTGAGGTTTTTGATAAGGCTGCTATTGAGCCAGTTTTACTAACTAAGCAATCACGGCCTAGCCATGTGATTATTTCAGCAGAGAGCTACCAAAAATTAATTAATCGGCTGGAAGAATTAGAGGATATGGTTTTCGGTCAAGCCGCTGAAGTTGCTCTGAGTCAGTCCAAAATGATTGGTACAGAGGCTTTTACATCTGCACTAGAGCATTTAGCTAATGGCGAAGCTTGATGGTCTAGCAACTGTCCTTGATTTTCTGAACGGTTTACAGCCTAAAATAGCAGCACAGATTGCAAAAAAGGTTTTGGCTTTAAATGTTGAGCCTTTACCTAGTGATAGCGAGCAGCTATCTGGTTATCAGGGTTTATATCGAGTTGATAGTGGTGAATATCGAATTATTTACAGGTATTTTCCCGATCAAGATTTAATAGAAGTGATTTTAGTTGGTAAGCGCAATGATGATGATGTCTACAAAAGATTGAAGCGTTTACTGGGTTAGCCTTTGGTTTTCATTAAAATGCTAGAATCGCTCCAGCACAAATGCTTTCAGGCATCTTTGATGACTTTCGACCTTTCCGACTCTCTGATTCTCGATACAGCGCTTTCAGTATCTGGATTAACTGACTATATCCGCTTGCTGTTAGAGCAAGATAAACAATTACGGCAAGTTTGGGTAACTGGCGAAGTTTCCAGTGCTAATAATCATCGCAGTGGGTTGTTTTTTACGCTGCAAGATCCCGATCGCACCGCCGGAATTAAGTGTGTAGTATGGAATAGCCAATTGCCAAAACTCGCCCAGATACCTGTTCCTGGTGAGCAGATAATCATTTTGGGCAGTATTCGCCTGTATCCACAACGGGGAGAGTATCAGTTATCAGTTTGGCAGACTTTACCTGCTGGTGTTGGTTTACAGGCACTGCGCTATCAACAACTCAAAAATCGCCTGCTGGCTGAGGGGTTGTTCGACGCGCAAAGAAAGCGATCGCTCCCCATTCATCCCCAAACGATCGCTGTCGTCACTTCACCAACGGCTGCTGCTTGGGGTGATATTCAAAAAACCCTGAAGCAAAGGTATCCAGGTTTACACGTTTTATTTTCTCCGGCTACAGTACAAGGTGAGCAAGCGCCTGAATCTATCGTTAAGGCAATTGAACGGGTAGAAAGAGATGGACGCGCCGAAGTGCTAATTTTATCGCGGGGTGGTGGCGCGGTAGAAGAGTTGGCTTGCTTTAATGACGAACGAGTGGTGCGATCGCTTGCTTGTTGTTCTATCCCTGTAATTACTGGTATCGGCCATCAACGAGATGAATCTTTGGCAGATTTAGTTGCAGATGTCTGTGTGCATACACCCACTGCGGCAGCAGAGATGGTTGTACCAGCACTTTCAGAGTTGTATACTGAACATCGGCAGCGAATTGTCGCTTTACATGAGGCGGTGCATAACTTTAGGGAAAATGCTGAGGATCAATTGCAAGTATTGCGAAATCGTTTGCGACGTTTGCGGTTAGATCGGCAAGTGCAACAGGAGGTGGAAAAGCTTGCTTGGAAGCGTCAGCATTTGGTACAAATTACGACGGGGCGATCGCAGCAAGCAACGCAGCATTTAGAATTATTGCGGCAAAAGTTGGCTAGTCTTGACCCGAAAGCGGTGTTACAGCGTGGTTATGCGGTGGTGAGGCAGGAAGATGGGGCGATCGCTCGTTCAGCAACGGAATTGGCTGTGGGGGAAGAGTTAATGATTCAATTGGGGCAGGGTGGGGTTAAAGTGAAGGTTATGGAAGTGAACGAACCGCCAAGACGCCAAGGACGCCAAGAGTTGAATGGTTAAACGTAAGGGTGCTTCTAGTTCTGAGGAGGGTTGGAATTATGAGGCGAAGGTTGCTGAGATAGAAGGAATTATTACTCGCATTGAGGCGGGTGAGTTGGAATTGGAAGCTGTGTTTGACCAATTTGCAACTGCTGTGGAGTATTTGCGTCAGTGCGAAGGTTTTTTGCAGCAGCGACAAAAGCAGGTAGATTTGTTGATTGAAACATTAAATCAAGAGTAGAAGCTAGAGCCTGCCATTAAGGCTGAAATAGTCAAATTTCAACCCGCAGATCCCCGAATTCTTGCAAAAGTCAGGGGCTTGTTGCTCACGAATTGATTTAGGATTGCTATAGTTAAAGCATCTATTTAAAATCTGTATATTTTAGAGAAGGTTCTATTAGTCAGTTCAATATAATTAAAAAGCTAAACAGCTAAAAAGAAATAATTTGACTTAGGAAATCTCCGTTTTGACTATATATTCAACATTTCTGATTTCTGCCAAAGTTCTAATGAGGAGTTTGAGAAACTGAGAATGACTGATGAGATCATTGATTTGACAAACTGCGCTCGCGAACCAATCCACATTCCCAATCTGATCCAGCCTCACGGGGTTTTACTGGTTTTGCAAGATCCCACTCTGGAAATCCTTCAGGTGAGCAGCAACACCCAAGAATTTGTTGGTCGTCAACCTGAAGAATTGTTAGGCAAGTCGTTGTCAGATTTACTCGACGCCAAGCAGATTAAGCTGATTCAACAATGTCTGGCAGAGGATTTTGAGAGCGTTAATCCCCTCAATTTATCTATCAAATATTTGAATAAATCAATTTACTTTGATGGCATTATACATCGTTTAAATAATCTCATTATTCTGGAATTAGAACCGAAAAAAGCAAAGGGGAAAACAAACTTTTTTGAGTTTTCTCAACAGGTAAGAGGAACCATTACCCGCATTCAGAAAGCACCCACACTGCTAGAAATGTGCCAGATTGTGGTTACAGAAGTCCGGCGAATCACTGGTTTTGAACGCGTCATGGTCTATCGATTCGATCGGGAAGGGGCAGGCAGGGTTATCGCTGAAGACACCAATCACGAAACACTCTATTTGGATTTATACTATCCGCCCTCTGATATTCCCAAGCAAGCCAGACACCTATACACCCTCAACTGGCTGCGGCTGATTCCAGATGCCAGCTACCATCCTGTTACCTTAATTCCAGCAAACAATCCCTTAACAAATCAACCGCTCGATTTGAGTTTATCGGTGTTACGGAGTGTTTCTCCGTTACATCTAGAATATCTGAAAAATATGAGCGTGACTGCCTCTATGTCTATTTCACTGATACAAGAACAAAAGCTTTGGGGATTGATTGCCTGTCATCATTCATTGCCCAAATATGTTTCTTACAATATCCGCACCATCTGTGAGTTCATTGGACAGGTGATGTCTGTGGAACTGGCAAATAAAGAAGCGAGTGAAGATATTGATTACAAAAGACAATTGAAGTCATTACAAACTCAATTTGTGGAAGGATTGTCTCAGGCTGAGTATTTCCTGGATGGCATGGTGCAACTGCAATCTCAATTACTCAATCTGGTCAGCGCCACGGGAGCGGTGATATGCAGTGGCAACCAGTGTATTCGAGTGGGTAAAACGCCATCAGAGGAAGAGGTTCACGCCTTACTTGATTGGATTAAACCTCAACTGCATCATAACTTGTTTGAGACGCGATCGCTCACGAAAGATTACCCTGCTGCCGAGTCATATAAAGCGATCGCCAGTGGCGTTTTAGCCCTAGAAATTTCTAGAGTTCATCACAATTACATTCTCTGGTTTCGTCCAGAGATAATTCAAACTGTGAATTGGGGCGGCAACCCCAACAAGCCTGTGGAAGTTTTGTCAGATGGCAGTTTAAGAATGTCTCCTCGCAAATCCTTTAAATTATGGCAAGAAACAGTGCAAGGATCTGCCCTACCCTGGAAACCCTGCGAAGTTGAAACGGTTATTGAACTGCAAAGCCTGGTTGTGGGCGTGGTGTTGCGACAAGCAGACAAACTGGCATCGATGAATTTTGAATTACAACGCAGTAACGAAGAACTTGATTCTTTCGCCTACGTTGCCTCCCATGACTTGAAAGAACCGCTCCGGGGCATTCACAACTACGCTAACTTCTTAATGGAGGACTATGCAGAGATACTGGATAACGATGGAATTGCCAAACTCCAAACCCTGGTGCGGCTGACCCAACGGATGGAAGACCTGATCAATTCCCTCCTGCATTTCTCTCGGTTGGGACGCGCCGAACTGATCCGGCAACCAGTGAATCTGAATGAGTTAGTCCCGCAGGCGATCGCCACATTGACCATTGCGCGACCGCAGAGCAAAGTTGAGTTTCGCATTCCTCAACCTTTTAAGAGCATTCAATGCGATCGCGCTCAGATTAATGAACTCTTCACCAACCTGATTAGCAACGCCATTAAATACAACAATAAACTTGAAAAATGGGTAGAAATTGGTTTTATCGAAGGAAATGGAGAAACCAAAGTTGCTTCTACTTCTCTAACTTTCTACGTTCGTGATAATGGCATTGGTATCCCCCAAGAGCATCTCGACAAAATCTTTCAAATCTTCCGCCGCTTACATGGACGGGATGACTTTGGCGGTGGAACTGGGGTAGGGTTAACCATTGCCCGCAAAATTGTGGAACGTCACGGTGGTAGAATTTGGGTGGAATCTACGCCCACTGAAGGCAGTACATTTTACTTCACCCTGTCGGCGGAGGCAAATACATGACTCAAATTTCAGCCTCCTACATCCAGGAAATGCCACTACTTTTAATTGTGGAGGATAGCAACGAAGACTTTGAAGTACTGCAACGATTTCTAGGACGCTCTACTATTGCGATCGCCATTCAGCGATGTGTGAATGGCGAACAAGCCTTGGCGTTTCTTTCTCGGACGGGCAGTTATGTGGAAGCCGAAAGTGCGCCCCGCCCCGGCTTGATTGTACTTGACTTGAACCTGCCCGGAACCGATGGACGAGAAGTGTTACGCCGGATTAAACAGGATGACAACTTGAAGATGATTCCGGTGGTGGTATTTACTACCTCTAACAATCCCAAAGATATTGAAGTATGTTATCAATATGGTGTCAACAGCTACATCGTTAAGCCAATTAACTTTGCTCAACTCAAACGAGATATTCAGATGCTCGTAGAATATTGGTTTGAAGTGACGACGCTACCTGATTATCCAAAGGATTAGTCATGAGTTAGAGATCGCGCAATTGCCTCATCGTTTTTCAGTTAGATATTGAAAACTGAGTTTTTGTCAGCAAATAAATTCGCTGAACTTAGTGGATTGACCGCTTTCGTAGATATGTAAAAAAAGCTAATATTTTTTAACCATATCTAACAACGTATTGAGTATTTATTTCTTTTTCAGAGTCTTCTGTATTGATACTAAAAATTATGTTATCTATCGTGCTTATTAATTCTATAGAACTCAATATTGCTCGGTTAATAATATTCATAAGTTGGGTTTCGTTCCTCAACAAAACCTACACATTTTTATTTTCTAGCCTTAACTAAGCACTATTGCTATAGGGCTAGTATTTTATTTTTTAAATCCACGTAGGGTGTGTTAGTAATAGCGTAACGCACTAAAAGCTTGGAATCTGCCATTGGTCTAATCTCAACTTTATCTAAATTAAAAACTCGGTTTTCTGTATCCAGCAAAAACCTTGACTTTTTGGCAAATACTTTTTCCACGTCAGAGATTATTAATAGAGTTCAAAAAGTAAAACTACCTGACCACAGTAATTTCAGCTTATATATTTGCCTAAAGTAAAAATGGATAAGGTGGAGCTAATATCATGTTCGGAAAAACTTATCATTCAGATTGCAAGGTTCAAGAAGTACAGAGAAAAAGGGTTTTAAGATGTTTACAAAAACTTATATACTAATAAATAATAAAGCAAATCCGCTCTTCATAAATAATTTGTATATAGTGAATGAATATTTATAAACTGTTCTCTGGCTAAAGTGATATAAATCTTATAAGTAGGTTAGAAGCAAAATATACATCAAAACGAGCAAACGAATTAATGCAAAGCTGATGGAAAGAGCAACCAAATAAAGTCTATCAAATATGTTAAAATCCTGGCATCAGAAGGGTTTTAGCATTTGTTAAAAAATACCAATTTTTCTTTGCCAACCTGCAAAATGTGGGTTAACTCATACTCGATTAATTAATTCACGATGTCTCAGCAACAGCGCACTCTCTTAATTGTCGATGATTCGCCAGAAGATCGAGAACTCTATCGGCGATATTTGCTGCGCGATCGCGAATATTCCTATACATTTTTAGAAGCAACGCTGGGGCAGCAAGGACTAGAACTTTGGCAGCAACACCAGCCCGATGCTGTGTTGGTTGATTATCGGCTACCTGATTTAGACGGACTGGACTTTATAGCACAATTGCAACCCTCAATGCAACAGCCTTGCCTACCTGTGATTGTTGTCACCGGGCAGGGCAACGAGGCGATCGCAGTTAAGGCGATCAAAGCGGGCGCACAAGATTATCTTGTCAAAGAGCAAATTACCCCGGAAAAGCTGCAAACAGCGGTCAATGGGGCGATTGAAACAGTGCGGCTACACACCCAATTACAACAGCGTATTGAACGAGAGCGCGTAGTTTCACATATTACCCAAAAAATTCATCAATCGCTAAATCTGGATGAAATTCTTCAGACAACTGTAACCGAAGTGCGAGAATTTCTGCACACCGATCGCGTCTTGGTTTTTCAGTTAAAACCTGACGGAGATGGGACAGTAGTAGCAGAATCGGTTGGGACAGAGTGGCGATCGCTCCTTTACTCCACTATGTACGATCCCTGCCTCGCTGAGAAATACCTGGCATCGAATCCACTGGAAATTGTCAGCAACGATCCCGCCTTTGTCGAAAATTATATCCAACGCTATTGTCAGGGTTATGTAACAGCAATATTTGATATTCAAGATAGCAGCATTGACCCATGCCACGTTGAATTGTTGGCTCAGTATCAAGTAAAAGCTAATCTGGTCGTGCCGATTATTTACGACGATCGCTTTTGGGGATTGCTAATTGCTCACAACTGTGCTCTGCCAAAAAGATGGCAACCCTTAGAGATTGACTTGCTTAAAGAGCTGGCGATTCAAGTTGGCATTGCAATTCGACAGGCGGAACTTTATCAGCAGGCACACAATGAAGTGACCGATCGCAGACGGGTAGAAGCAGAATTACGGCAGAGTGACGAACGGCTGCGATTAGCACTATCAGCTTCTCGGATGGGAACATGGAACTGGAATATCCAGACGGGAACAATTTCCTGGTCAAATAACCTGGAAGCCTTATTTGGACTGGAAGCAGGAGAGTTTGACGGCTCATTCGAGATGTTTGCCGCGCGGTTGCACCCTGACGATCGCGATCGCGTAGTGGCAGCCGTCAATCGTGCTGTCGCCAACGGAGAAGACTATGACATTGAATTTCGAGTGGTATATCCCAACGGCACGATTCGGTGGGCACTGAGCCAGGGCAAGGTATTTTACGACCAACACGGACAACCGATTCAAATGGCTGGTATCGATTTAGATATCACCGAACGCAAACGGTCAGCCGAAGCCCTGCGCCAGAGTGAAGAATTTAAAAACCGTATTTTAGATAGCAGTTCTGACTGCATCCAGGTATTAAGCCTCGACGGGCGGCTGCTGTACATGAATACAGGTGGACTGTGTTTGATGGAAATTGACGACTTAAATTCCTATCTCAATACTGAATGGCTCTGTTTCTGGGAAGGCAGCTATCGGCAACAGGCAGAGCAGGCACTCACTGCTGCTAAAGCAGGCGAAGTCAACATTTTTCGCGGATACTGCCCAACTGCAAAAGGTACTGCAAAATGGTGGGAAGTGGTCGTTAGCCCGATTCTGGATGGCTCTGGGCAGTTGGAACGAATCTTATTGATTTCGCGAGACATCACCGATCGCAAAAAGATAGAACTCCTCTTGCAGGAGAGCGAAGCCCGGTTGAAATTGGCGTACAAAGCTACGGGATTGGGACTATGGGACTGGGACATTACCCGCAACAGCGCTCATGTATCTGAAGAGTACGTCAATCTGTTTGGACTCGATCCAACCACAGAGGAAATCAGCTATGAACTGTGGTTAAGCCACCTGCACCTAGACGATCGCACCTCAGCCAATGAAATAGTCAGTCACACCATCCAGCAACAGCAAGAGTACTATGAAGATGATTACCGCATTCTACATCCTGATGGCATTCGCTGGTTAGCGTCTAGAGGTCAGGTTTTTTATAATGCTGCGGGCAATGCAGTACGGATGGTGGGCAACGTGCAGGATATCACCGTTCGCAAACAAGCTGAAATCGAACGCGATCGCTTGTTGAAATTGGAGCAAGCAGCAAGAGCTGAAGCCGAACGCGCCAATCGCATCAAAGATGAGTTTCTGACCATTCTCTCCCATGAATTGCGATCGCCTCTCAACCCCATTCTCGGCTGGACAAAACTGCTACAAACCCGCAAATTTAGTGAAACCAAAACAGTTGAAGCTTTAGCCACCATTGAACGCAACGCGAAACTGCAAACTCAACTGATTGATGACTTGCTCGATGTAGCCAAGATTCTACGCGGCAAACTCAGCATAGATGCTACTCCTGTGAATCTGACATTTGTGATTGAATCTGCGATCGACACAGTAAATACAGCAGTCCTTTCTAAATCAATTGTGTTGCATTCAGTACTGCCGAATATAGGGCAAGTCTCTGGAGATTCCAACCGCCTTCAACAGATCGTTTGGAATTTACTTTCCAATGCTATCAAGTTTACCCCCAAGGGAGGACGAGTAGAAACCAGGCTAGAGCGAGTTGGCGATCGGGCACAGATTATCGTTAGTGATACTGGCAAAGGTATTAACCCAGACTTTCTCCCGTATATTTTTGAATCATTCCGTCAGGAAGATGTCTCAATTACTCGCAAGTATGGGGGGTTAGGATTGGGGTTGGCGATCGTCCGGCAGTTAGTTGAGGCGCACGGCGGCACCATCAAGGCTGATAGTCCTGGTGAAGGCTTGGGAGCCACCTTTACAGTCCAGTTGCCACTGCTGAATGTAGAACCGGAAATCAACCAGCCAGATGAGTTGCCACAACAAGCACTCGAACTCACAGGGATTCGAGTTCTCACAGTCGATGACGATCCCGATGCTCGTGAGCTATTAACAGTATTGCTTGCGGAATACGGAGCAAAAGTGCTGACTGTTGCCTCTGCGACGGAAGTATTGGCAAACTTGGAGTCTTTTCAACCCGATGTTTTAGTCAGTGATATTGGGATGCCTGAAGTCGATGGCTATTCCCTGATCAAACAGATCCGCACTTTAACGCCCGAAAAAGGGGGAAAGATTCCCGCGATCGCTTTGACTGCTTATGCCAGAGTTGAGGATTCCCAGCGAGCGATAATCAGTGGCTATCAACGGCACGTTACCAAGCCCCTCGATCCAGAAGAGTTAGTTCAAGCTGTGGTGGCACTTACACACGGTAAACTAAACCATCCCATTCCTCAAAATGATTAGGTTTAACCTTCAATCAACACCTATGTTTGGATCGACCTTCAAAAGTACTTCTCGAATAATGGCGGAGGACTCCTTGGCAGAGTGTGCCTCCTCTTTGAATCTTTGTGCCGCCAAGGTTTGATTGCGAGCCTCCATCCTTGAAGCCATACGATGTGATAAAGAAGCTTTCTCTTCCAATGCCCTAAAAGCGATCCATAGTGCATCCTCCACCTTATCAGACTGCGTGGCTAGCAAAGTTTTTACTGAAAAAGCATGACCCGTGCGGCACCGGAAGCGCAACAAATTTCTCTCTTCGACTTCCCAGAGGATACCGCCGCAGTCAGGACAGCCAAAGGTTGATGGTTTACCAGGTCGATTGCCTTCGTTTTCTACTGCTTCCAAACTCAATTGCACTATTTTAGATTCAAACTCCATCTCGCTAGGTACCGGGTTTTCTGGTTGTACTTCCATTGGCGTATTAGCTAGAGCTACTAAAGTAGAAGGAATATCTGAAAGTGGCAGAATATGGTCAATATCCTCTACGTTCTCGATCGCATTACGTGGCATATCAGGATACAAAACATCGTCAGGATTTTGGACAATTGCCACACCACGCCGCATTTTTACAGCCATTAGTCCCGCCGTGCCGTCGTCAAGCATACCTGTTAGTAGCACAGCAATCACTTGCTGCCCATAGGTTCGCGCTGCACTGCGAAACAATGGATCGATAGCAGGACGACAATGGTTTTCTTTTGCTCCCCGCGTCAAACGCAAATATCCTTGTTCTACCAGTAAATGGTAGTCAGGGGGAGCGACATAAATCCAACCACGAACAATAGCTTCGCCGTCCTGAGCGTGAGACACTGGCAAGTTGCCAGCACGACTTAATATTTCTGGCAGAAAACTCGTGCCGTGACTTGATACATGAAGGACTATAATTACAGCAGCATTGAGATCGGGCGGCAAATGCTTGACTAGATAAGTCAGTGCCTCAACTCCACCTGCTGATGTTCCAACGACGATAATATTGTATTCAAGCATTAATGTAACGATTTCACTAGCATAGCAGCGTAAACAACAAAAGCACATTTACTGCCAGTACTGAGATTAACGCAGCCAAAAAATTTGTTTACCTAGCTTTAAGAGGATTATATTTTTCTTTGAGGAATAGAATTTTAGACGAATAGCACGAAATGCAATTTCGCGTCTCTAAAAGGGTTTTAAAATCACGCAAAATTATTTTCCGCGATTGAAAAAATATAAAATGCAGAAAACCATTTCCACATAAATATATTCTAAGGATCGTAGCAGTGCTACGTCTCTACATTGTTTTTCGCTGCTACGCTCTGTAGACATTGCTCAAATTTAAACATTAGTTGTCAAAATTTGAGCGTTTGCAGCTAATGTTTTTCCATATATAAGAAAGGTTTAAGTATTTGCTGCAAATGTATAATTATTTGTTGCAAATGCTTAATACTTTGCAGCTAATGTTCTTCCATATATAAGAAAGGTTTAAATATTTGCAGCACATATATAATTAGGGCGTTGCAAATGCTTAATACCTTGCAACAAATGCTCTTCTATATATAAGAAAGGTTTAAGTATTTGCAGCAGTCATTGTAATGAACTTATAAATTGATTTATTTCCTGAAATATAACAGATATCCTAAGAGGCTATGGTGTACACACAAGTCCTAAAAACTTGGTTTGATGAGGCTTGACTGGAGGCGGACTGTTTGCATATATCGCTTATACAAAAAATTGTATATTAGCGATCGCTCTTTCTGCAACTGAGTTTAGCTGTGGGAAAAGATTTGTTGATTCAGTTAGGGCAGGGTGGAAATATATGAGTAAAGGGTAAGACCTAAACCAAATACACCAAATATAAAACAAATAGCGGCAGCTAAATTGAGAGAAATGGATCTGTCTTGAGTGACAGTAACCAATTCCTCTTGAGAATTACTAATGAAAGTATTAATCTTATCTACAATTTTTTGAGCTTCAGATTGGAAGGGATAGTAAAAAGTATAAGGTAATTCGCCATAATTTGTCAAAAGAATAACAGCGTAATAGTCGCCACCACGATTAAAATAAAATTTTGCTCCCCTAAACTCTTCTATAGAATAGGTTTCTACGCTTGATTTCCACTCATTTGCATGAGTTAACTGACAATTAATCCGAGTCATTCTTTCGCAGGTTAAAGTTGTCACTTTATCTTGCTCAAAGAATACTGTAAATGCAATAAATAGAAAAAAGATACAACCAAGAGAAAAACAATTTATCGACTTACAAAAATCTGAAGGCATTAAAGCTTTAACTCCCAATTTTTTGAAAATAATTTTTTGCTTACTGGCTACCTATGTTAACTATTATCAGTAATTTCTGTCTGAGAGGTTGTTTTAAAAGTGACTTAGCCTAAATTTTAACTTTTGAAATTAAAATAAATTATATTGTACAAAAAAATACAAACCATTTTCTTGCCATGTATTACCTGAAGTATCAACAGAAACTAAAGGAATACCCAATTCAACAGCAGCAGTAAAATTATTACCTTGTAACCACCGCAAACCCAAACCAACAGCAGCTAGAGTGTTAGTGTTAATATTATTTTCATCTCTATTGGACGAATTACTCCAAACAGTACCAACATCAACAAAAGGAGTCACTTGTAGAACTCCCTTCCAGGAACGCACACGTAAAATTGGTAGTCGTAATTCAGCAGAAGCAAGAGCGCCATTATCTCCCAACAACAAATCTTGACGGAATCGCCGAACACTATTTACACCACCTAAACGAAATTTTTCTGAAGCTAAAAGTGTTGTGGAAGCTAGTTGCACATCGCCACGAATCAAAAATAGGGTATCAGGAGCTAATAGGCGTACCCATTGTGCTTGGCCTCGCCAAGCGAAAAAACGGCTATCAGGAGGGGTATCATTGATTGTGGCATTGAATGCATCAATTCCCAAACTAAATTGAGAACGAGCGAAAATTACTTCTTGGCTATTACGGGAAATCCATTCTTGAAAAAATCGCAGGGCAGATACTCTAGTGCGTCCTTGTGCATCAGCTCCTAGTGAGAGTTCAGAAAGGGGAATACCATATTCTTCTAGAAAAGAAGAGGAAATTTTATCTTCTCTATGATAAGCAGTGATTCCAAGAGCGAATTCTTGGTTAGGAGTTTGGAGTAGTGGCTGGCGGAATGTGAGTTCGTAACGTTGGGGGGTTGATTCAATATCTAGGATATTAAAAGGATATTCAATAAGATTGGCTGGTCTATTGCCATAGCGGAAGGTGAGAGTGCCATTGTGGGGATTGAGGGGTAAGCTGTAACTGGCATCTATAGCATTACTGCCATCAGTATTGCTGTATACTAACGATATACTATCTCCAATTCCCAGTAAATTGGATTCCTTAACTTGCAGTTGGCGACGAAAGCTACCAGAATTAGGGGGAGGACGATTGTCCAGTACTATTTTTGTATTGAATGTATCTGCCTCAGTTACCTTGATGGCCAGTAAACTAGTATCGGTTCGTGAGCCAGCAAACAGTTCAGCAGACAAGCTTTTAATTAAAGGATTAAGCTGCAATAGTTGCAGGGACTGTAATAGGCGTTTTTGATTCAAAGGGGTGGATGCAGCATTAGCTATACGACTGCGAATATAATTTGGGTTAAGTCGCCTAGTACCAGTGACTTGGATATCCTCTAATTTGCCTTCGATTACTTGGATTCGGACAACACCATCTGTGAAAGTTTGTTCAGGAATATAAGCTTCAGAAGTAATGTATCCCTTTTGATTGTACAATTCGATAATTTTGGAACGAGCTTCTAATAATTGTGCAAAAGTAATCGGCTTGTTGATAAAGTCCTTAAGTACCTCATTCAAGTTTTTTTGGCTAAAAACCGTACTACCAACGACTTCAAACTGTTTAACAGTGAAAGTGTAGGGAATTTCAGGGAGTGGTTGCTCTAGTGTGGGTAGCCCTTGATCTGGTTGGAGTAATTGGGATGGAGGGGGTAGTTGCGGTGCTGGAGACGGTGGTGTTGATTGTGTTTTGGTTGGTGGCTGGACATCCTGCATTCGCCCAAGTGACCCAAGCGAGGGAGAATTGTTTTGAGGTAACTGCGCCTTAGTAGGTGTAGTTGTGATGCTGTTAAACAACATCAGCAAACAAGACATGGCAAAAATATGAGTAACTTTAGCTACCATAACACTGCATAAGCTTTTGCCTGGAAGTATAAGGAGTAAGAGTGGTTGGATTAGCACTAAAAACTATTTGTCCAAAGGCATTTAGCGTCACTCCTGTGGCCTCAACAATACGTTTAGGAATATAAATAGTTGGTTTAATCCTGACAGGTAGTAGGGAACGCTTCTTGTTGCTGGGTTTAAGAGATACCCAATCTATTCGTATTGCATCAGGGTTGAGAATATCTTTAGGATTGGATGGTAAACCGCCGCGTCCGAGAATAACAAACTTGCTTTGAGCATAATCTGGACTGTAGCAGCTTGGCCCAAAAATAATTTCATTCGGGTTGAGAAAAAACAAGTTAGGAGAGCCATTGTCTTCAATCAAATCGTTGTCAATCCCGTTAATCGAGGGAAGTTGAGATTGAGCAAAAACACGCCCTTGCAAAGAAACAATAAACATACCCGTCAAAATCAGAGAACTATACCAAAACCGCCAATTTTGAGTTATTCCTGACATAACACCCCTCAATTAATCCGTAATTTGACCGTGGGTAGTAGTGCATAGTAACGATCAACTAAATAAGTTTCGTTTAATCAATACCTTCGCCAAAATATGAAGGCTCACTATCGTGACTTTCGATATGTCTATGAAATATTAAAAATACTTCCAGAAATCCCTGAGCCTATTTTATTAACTCAGATTTTTGCCAAGCTTACATCTTTAGGTCGTATCCATCCCGCTTCTACTGGCTTTGAACCCTCGTAAATTGGCAAAGGTATTGACCTTTTACTGATAATAATTCTAACTATCCTTAATCTCGAATTGAATGTCTGACATATTTTGTTTTTAGCAAACAAATCTCTTGCAAAAGTCCCTTCACGCGGTAGAATAACGAAATTTTGCAAGAGGTCTTAATCATGAAACCATTTCTTTTTGTAACCGATTTAGATGACACCCTCGTGTATCGCACCGTCGGTGATGACAGCGCTTTACCAGAACTAAATCAACTGCTGGAGAGACATCGCCAAGAATACGGTACTAAAATCGTTTATTCTACTGGGCGATCGCCTGTACTTTACAAAGAACTCCAAGCTCAAAAAAATCTTTTGCAACCGGATGCCCTCGTCCTATCTGTGGGTACAGAAATTTACCTTGATGGTACTGATACTCCAGACTCAGATTGGTCAGAAATCCTCTCTCCGGGATGGGAACGGGAAACTGTATTATCTATTACGAGAAAATATCCTGAGTTAGTTCGGCAACCAGATTCAGAACAGCGTCCCTTCAAAGTGAGTTGTTTCCTAGAACAAGAAGTATCTGCGAATGTTCTACCACAACTTGAAGCAGAGTTACAAAAATCTAAATTAAATGTAAAGTTAATCTACAGTAGCGGAATAGACCTTGACATTGTACCCCTGACCAGCGATAAAGGTCAAGCAATGCAGTTTTTACGCCAGAAGTGGAAATTTGCAGCAGAACAAACAGTTGTCTGTGGTGATTCGGGTAATGATATTGCTTTATTTGCTGTAGGCAACGAACGCGGAATCATTGTGGGGAATGCCCGCAAAGAGTTACTCCAATGGCACAATGAGTATCCCGCAGACTATCGCTACCTGGCTTCATGTTTTTGTGCAGGTGGAATTATCGAAGGCTTAAATTATTTTGGTCTCTTGTAATGATTAGTTATTTAAAAGGTATAGTCGCTGGTATCCAAACAATTGGCGCTAATCGCGTAATTCTGACTCTGGAAGTGAATGGCTTGGGGTATGATTTGCAAGTTCCCCAACGCCTAGCAAACCAATTACCAGAGTCGGGAGGAGTGGCGCAAATTTTTACCCATTTGCAAATTCGTGAAGAAGTGCCCTTTCTATATGGCTTTGCTTCCCCAGCCGAACGCGATTTATTTCGCCACTTGCTGACTGTCACAGGTATTGGTGCAGCCTTAGCGATCGCACTCTTAGACACTCTGGAACTACCAGATTTAGTCCAAGCAATTATCGCTGGCAATACACAAATCCTAATTCAGGCTCCCGGTGTTGGTAAAAAAATCGCCGAACGCATCTGTTTAGAACTGAAAAGCAAATTAGTCGAGTGGCGCAAATCAGCCGGGTTCTTCGTCGCCACAGGCGGGCCAGCACCGGGAATTCTCGAAGAAGTGCAAATGACCCTCTTCGCTTTGGGATATACTGCCCATGAGGTCAGTCACGCCCTCCATGTGGTCAGCGAAGACATCGGACTACCCAAAGATGCCTATGTCGAAGATTGGATTAAACAAGCGATCGCTCATCTCAGCAGTGAACAAGTTTAATTGTCATTTGTCATTGGTCATTTGTCATTTGTCATTAGTTATTTCTTATTCTCCCCCTGCCTCCCCTGCTCCCCTGCCTCCCCTGCCTCCCCTGCCTCCCCTGCCTCCCCTGCCTCCCCTGCTCCCCTGCCCTCACTCCCCATGCCCACCGACCCTTATGCCTGGTTAGAACAGTCCTTAGCAACAATTCATCGGGCAGACTGGTATCGTTCGGTACAACCTATCAATGGTCGTCCGGGTGCAACGGTAGTTTTAGCTGGGCAAGAGGTAATTAATTTTGCCAGCAATGACTATTTGGGATTGGCTGGAGATGAGCGTTTGATGGCAGCTGCAACTGCTGCGATCGCCGAATTTGGGACTGGTAGTACTGGTTCTAGATTACTTAGTGGACATCGGGAATTGCACAGGGAGTTAGAGAAGGCGATCGCATCTACTAAACAAACAGAAGATGCCTTGGTATTCAGTTCCGGGTATCTAGCAAATTTGGGTGCAATTACCGCCCTTGTGGGCAAGCGTGATTTAATTTTCTCTGACCAATACAATCATTCCAGTCTGAAAAATGGAGCGATTCTCAGCGGTGCAGCAGTTGTGGAATACCCACATTGTGATATCGCAGTATTAAAAACTCAGTTGAACCAGCAGCGGCAAAATTACCGACGCTGTTTGATTCTTACTGATACCGTCTTTAGCATGGATGGCGATTTATGTCCGTTGCCTGCACTGTTGGATCTCGCTGATGAATTTAGCTGTATGCTGCTAGTCGATGAAGCTCATGCCACTGGGGTACTAGGAAAAACTGGCGCTGGATGTGTTGAATATTTTGGATGTACAGGAAAGCAATTAATTCAAATTGGCACCCTAAGTAAAGCTTTAGGTAGTTTAGGCGGGTATGTAGCAGGAAGTAGTGCCCTAATTGACTTTTTGCAAAACCGCGCACCCAGTTGGATTTATACCACTGGGCTTTCACCTGCTGATACAGCCGCGGCCTTAGCAGCAATCAAGATTGTGCAACAAGAACCGCAACATCGTGCCCAATTGTGGAAGAATATACATTACTTGAAAACTTTGCTGCAACAGTTACCTAACCTGCAATTGCTGCCTTCTGAATCACCCATATTATGTTTTCAATTGCCTAATGCCACAGATGCCCTTAAAGCTGGAAAACAGCTAAGAGATGCTGGCATTTTTGCCCCAGCAATTCGTCCCCCCACAGTGCCCACAAGTCGAATCAGAATATCAGTGATGGCAACTCATGAAGTAACACATATTGAAAAATTGCTAGCAGTACTAAAGGATGTCATCTGACGACAGTAGGGGATGGGGCATGGGGCAATCTAAGTAAGATATTGACTATGTATATAGGACTCATATCTGATTTTTGAACAAGATTTCAGATAAAACCCTTATTAAGAGGTTGTTTGAAAAGTGGTTAACTGTGATTTTAGACACTTGTTGATCCCCCCTAGCCCCCCTTAAAAAGGGGGGAATTAGAATCAAAGTACCCCAATTTATCGGGGAGCCACTGCGGTCTTGGGGTCTCCCCAAGTGGAGCACGTGGCGTGGATTTAGGGGGATTTAAAACTATTTGATACATCATTAGGGACTTTCCAAACATCCTCTAAAACAGGCTTTTCAGTCTCAGTATGTTTTCAAAAATCAAATCGGAGTCCTATAGGATATCTTGATTGCTACCAATTCAACAGGTTGGTGCCGGAAGCGGTGGTTTTTTTCTATACGTCTTCATAAAGAATTGGTATCAATAGTGAGACATTTCAAAAATTCTTAAATGTTGTCTCTATTGAACTTGGTGATGATATGGCTTTGATTCAAATCGATCGGGCATCTGCACACCAAGCTCTGGCGTTGTGTTGGCCTGAAAATATCATCCCGATTTTCAACCATCTCATAGTCCTCAACTCAACCCGCTTGAAAGATGATGGCAGTTTATTAAACTTCAGTTAAAAGGGGAGAATTTCTCGAATTTATCACAATTGAGCCAGCAGGTTCAACATGAGCTAGCTCAAATGTCTTCCGAGTTAATCTCCTCTTTGACTTATGATTTTATCCTTGAAGCTTTATTCTAGACATCTTCATAGAAAATTGGTATTATTCATTCAAATTTAAATATCGATTGCTACCAAATAAATAGGAGTATAACAGGTAATGACCGATTCACGAAAAATTTTACCTGCAAAGAAGGGAGCTAAACAATTAACTTGTAATTTTCACCAATTTAGATGATAAATAGATTATTTCACAACTACAGCTAAGATTTTCTGTTTATCTTTCTCCTTATCCAGATATTATTCTATAATTTTTGTTATAAATTAATTAGCTTCGTGTTTGTATTTAGTATTTTACATTAGTAAAATAGTGTCATTTATTTTGAGGGAACGAGCTAAATTTTCCCTTTGCATATCAGATAAATAACAACTAAACCTCTGGCAAAAGAGATTTTTATAACTCAGCAAAAATCTATCTGAAGATAAGTTACTAAAATTTGCAAACTAGCTTAGGGTATATACAGCCTCTGCAATGAGTATTGGTTGTTCCAAGAACTTTTCATGCCCCATATTCATTCTTCTCAGTTACTGCGTTATGGCATTGTTGTATTAATTGTCGCACTAGCATTAGTGCTAATGTTGATGCTAGACCCCTGGTTAAGCATGAGCGAAACTTCTTTTATGCTATTTTTTAGCACTGTAATGTTGAGTGCTTGGTATGGTGGTTTGAAATCAGGGCTATTAGCAACTTTCTTGTCTGCGTTACTGAGCGATTACTTTTTTCTCCCCCCAGCTTATGAGCTGAGTTTTGACTTATCTAATTCTGTGCGAATTGGGTTATTTGCATTACAAGGATTGTTCTTTAGTATCTTATGTGAGGGATGGAAAACTGCTAAAAGACAGGCGGATGAAAATCTCCAAAAGCTGAGGGTTAGTGAAGAAAGATTTCGATTAGCTTTAAATAGTTCAGATATCGTGGTCTTTCAGCAGGATCGCGATTTGCGATATCAGTGGATTCATAATCCTCAAAGTCTAGACACTGCTGAGAAAATATTAGGTAAGTCTGATGACGAATTATTTCCAGCTATAGTTGCAGAGCAATTGAGGGCAATTAAGCTAAAAGTAATAGAGACTGATGTTGCAACCCGCCAAGAAGTTTATCTGACAATTGGTGGAGAAAATCGTTACTACGATTTGCTAGTTGAACCGCTAAGGGATGCAGACAATAGCATTTTAGGTATCACCTGTGCAGGTGTGAATATTACTGATCGCAGGCAGGCAAAACTAGAAAAAGCCAGGTTACACCAGGAACTTCAACAAGCTATTGGGCAAAAAGACGAATCTCTGGCGTTACTCAATGCTTGGCTTACTAGTTCACCAGTGGGGCTGGCTTTTCTCGATCCTGAACTGCGCTTCATTCATGCAAATGAAGCGCTAGCTGCCATTAACGGTATACCGCAAACTCAACATATTGGTCGCACCTTTAGGGAAGTACTACCAGAATGGGCAGCGCAAATTGAGCCTGTTTTTGAGCAAGTGATGGAAACGAGGCAGCCCTTACTCAACCAGGAAGTGAGCGGTGAAACCTATCCGCCTGGGGTATATCGTTATGGTCTTGTCAGCTATTATCCGGTGTGTTTGCCGAATGGGCAGTTGTTGGGAGTGGGCATTAGTTCAATTGATATTACTCAACTGAAACAAACTGAACAAGCATTACGGGAAAGCGAAGCTAAGTTTCGTAGTGTGGTTGAGTCAAACATGATTGGTATCGGCTTCTGGGATAGAGACGGCAGGATTACAGACGCTAACGATGCCTTGCTGAATATGGTCGGTTATACCCGTGAAGAATTACTTGCCGGCACACTTCGCTGGCAAGACCTAACTCCTACAGAGTATTTACCACTTGATAAGCAAGCACTAACTCAATTTCAAGACAGTTTCTTTTGCACACCATATCAAAAAGAATATATCCGTAAAGACGGCTCACGCTTGCCTGTTTTGGCAGGTGGTAGCCATTTTGAAGGGACTGTAGATCGAGGAGCTTTTTTTGTTCTCGATATTACAGAGCGCAAACAGGCTGAGGAAAGATTCCGCTATATCGCCCAAATTAGTAGTTTACTCTCTACTTCGTTAGATTATGAACAAACCTTACAACAGATAGCCAAAATTTCAGTTCCCCAGCTTGCTGATTGGTGTAGCGTAGACATTTTAAATGAAGATGGCTCCATTCGCCGCCTACCTATTGCTCATGCAGACCCATCGAAAGCAGAGTTGGCGCGTAAACTTCAAGAGTATGTGACAGATTATAAGGGTGCAAGTGCAATTACTAAAGTACTACAAACTGGCCAAAGTGAATTGATCTCAGAGGTATCTGACTCGCTATTAGTAGCAACTACTCAGAATCAGGAACACTTAGAACTTGTTCGGCAATTGGGGATGAAGTCTGTAATGATTGTGCCGTTAATCGCAAAAGGGCGCATACTCGGCTGTATTACCTTTATCAACACCCTATCAGACCGTCGCTACGATCGCACTGACCTAACTTTAGCAATAGATATTACCCATCGTGCTGCCTTAGCAGTGGAAAATGCCCAACTTTATCGAGACATCCACCAGGCTTTAGTCCATTATGCCGAATCTCTATCTCTTCTAGATGCGTTGCTAGGAGCGGCTCCTGTTGCTGTATGCTTTTTCGATCTGGAACTGCGATATATTCGCATTAATCAAGTTTTCGCTGACATTAACGGTTTAGCTATAGAAGAACATCTAGGACGCAAATTTAAGGAAGTGTTGCCAGCGATGGCAGCTGAGTTAGAGCCACAGTTACAGCACGTGTTAGAGACTGGTGAACCCCTGCTGAATATGGAAATCAGCGGTGAGACAAGGGGACAACCTAAAAGCTACGGCTACTGGCTGGGCAACTATTACCCGGTAAACAATACAATGGGTGAAACGGTAGGAATTGGCATTATTTTGGCAGATATAACAGCAGCAAAGCAAACAGAAGTTGCTTTAGGAGAAAGTGAAGAAAGGTTTCGGGCAATGTTCAATCAGGCAGCTGTCGGTATTACTTTAGTAGGGTTGGATGGGCGATTTATTCAGGTTAATCCTGCCCTATGCGAAATTACTGGGTATAGCCATGAAGAGTTAATGCAAATGAACTTTCAGGAAATTACCCACCCTGACGACTTAGAAGTTGATTGGGAAAATGCTCAACGAGTTTTAGCAAAAGAAATTAGTGGTTATTCCCTAGAGAAGCGCTACATTCGCAAAGATGGTTCTATAGTTTGGGTAAACCTAACTTCATCAGCAGTTTGGGATGATAACGGACAACCAATGTATGCATTAGGGATTATTGAGGATATTAGCCATCGCAAACGAGTTGAAGCCACACAAAACTTTTTAGTCGAAGCCAGCACCTTACTAGCTGCCTCATTAGATTATGAAATCACCTTGGAAAATGTGGCTAATCTAGCAGTTCCGACTTTAGCTGACTTGTGTATTGTAGATGTTTTTCAAGAAGATTGGTCAAGTAAACAAATTGCGATCGCAATTGCCGATCCCACAAAAGAAAATATTTTAGACGAAATCCGACGACGTTATCCACCTAAAACCAAAGCCAAACAGCTTGTACAACAGCTACGCTTAGGAATATCTGTCTTTTATCCCGAATTATCTGACTCACATCTTCTACAGATGTCTGAAGACAACGAACATCGGCAATTGCTGCAAAGTCTAGGTATTCGTTCTCTAATGGTGATTCCAGTTCGTTCCCGTGGGCAATTATTTGGAGCAATCTCTTTTTTTACCGCCGAATCTGGTCGGTACTATCAACAAACAGACTTGGCTTTAGCAGAAGATATTGCTCGGCGGGCAGCGACAGCCATCGACAATGCCAGACTTTACCAGGAAACTCAACGGTCTGTCAATCGCACAGTACTTTTACAAAAAATAACTGCTGCCTTCTCGGAAGCCTTAACTCCCCAACAGGTGGCTGATGTAGTGGTGAACCAAGGCATTGCCGCCTTGGAAGCTACTGGTGGTTCCGTTGTCTTACTTACTGAAGGAAATACTACCCTAAAAGTTGTGCAAGCAATTGGCTATCCGCAAACGCTCATAAATACTTGGACAAGTTTTCCAATCGCAGCACCTAATCAAATAGCAGAAACAGTTAGAACTGGGCAGCCAGTTTTTTTAGAAAATTTAGCAGCCATGATTGCTAGATATCCCGACTTAGCAGATGTTGTCACTGTTATAGGGAATAATGCCTGGGCTTCCATTCCCTTGGTGGTAGAAGGTAAAGTAATTGGGGCTTTGGGATTAAGCTTTACTACTGGACAAATATTTAATGAAGAAGACCGGGGATTTATGTTGACACTGGGACAGCAGTGTGCTCAAGCGATCGCTCGCGCTCAACTTTACGAGGCTGAAAAGACCGCAAGGGCACAAGCCGAGACAGCTAACCGCATTAAAGATGAATTCCTCGCTGTCCTTTCCCACGAACTGCGAACTCCCTTGAATCCGATTTTAGGGTGGGCAAAGTTACTCAGAACCCGCAAGTTTGACGAAGCTACTAAAATCCGGGCTTTGGAAACAATCGAGCGTAATGCTAAATTACAAACCCAATTGATTGGAGATTTACTTGATGTTTCGCGGATTTTACAAGGTAAGGTTAGGTTAAATCTCCATGCAGTGGATTTGAAAATAGCGATCGCAGCGGCATTAGAAACGGTGCGTTTAGCAGCAGAAGCCAAATCAATTCAAATTCAAACGGTGTTAAATAATGATATCGGCAAAGTTCTCGGCGATGGCGATCGCTTGCAACAAGTGATGTGGAATCTCCTCTCCAATGCCGTTAAATTCACACCCACAGAAGGACTTGTAGAAGTGCGTCTAGAGCAAGTTGGTTTAGATGCCCAAATCCAGGTAATTGATACAGGTAAAGGAATCAACCCAGAATTTTTGCCCTACGTTTTTGATTACTTTCGGCAAGCAGATGCTAAGACAACCAGAGTATTTGGCGGACTGGGATTGGGACTAGCAATTGTGCGTCATCTAGTAGAACTTCACGGTGGCACAGTTCAGGCAGAGAGTTTGGGAGAAGAACAGGGGGCTACCTTCACAGTCAAACTACCTTTGCTGAAAAATTCTGAGTTGCGAGTTAGCAGTGGTGAAGCTTCTCAACCAGAAGTCAGTAATGACGACACATTACTTGCTGGAGTGCAAATCCTGCTTGTGGACGATCAAGCTGATGTGCGAGAGTTTTTTAGTTTTGCGCTGGAACAATATGGCGCGACTGTAACGGCAGTTGAATCAGCAGATGAAGCCCTGCAAACATTAGTACAATCAAAGCCAGATATCCTCTTAAGTGATATTGGAATGCCCTTAATGGATGGGTATATGTTGCTGCGTGAGGTGAGAAAATTACCGCCAGAGCGAGGCGGACAAATCCCTGCGATCGCCTTGACTGCTTATGCTGGAGAACTTAACTACAACCAAGCAATGGCAGCAGGATTTCAAAAACACCTACCTAAACCCGTCGATCCAGCAGATTTAGCTACAGCGATCGTTACTCTCATTGGTCAGAATTAACCTTGAGAGTAAATAAACTCTTCGATTTCTCTTCTTTCCTTTACAAATCCTAATCAGATGAAGTACATCATAGCCCCCTCCTCGCTTGCGCTACGGTGTACACACAAGTCTCTTGACCTGCAATGGCATTGCATCGACAAACAATTATATATTTTTTATTTTTCTTCAGAAATTTGCCGTTTGCAAATTGATGTTATAAATTGGTGCTCAGGTTTTAATCAGAGATTTGTTTACCCATGAAAACCCAACAGTTCAGTTCAACCACCGTAGAAAATAGACCTACCAAGACTAAAAAACAGTCTTTTCCTGGTATAAGTATTGGTACTCCTAAAGTACCATTCCGTAAATCTAATAAAATAGCACAACAGCATGAGTTACTTAGTGACTGGGAACACGCAAGTTAATTTAGTGACATCCTCTTACACTACGGTGTAGGCTTATCTGCCACTCTCGGTATCCGGTTAGATATTAACTGAGGAACCATGTAAATTAAAGGAGTAATGATTTCTTTGACTCTATTGCCATGAGCCAACAATTTGAGTATTCTCCTTCATGCAGTTCATGTGCGGGCAATAGTTTTACTTTCACAAAACCACATTTCTCATAGCAGCGAATAGCACGATAATTGTCAACGTGCGGACCTATGACAATTTTATCAGCTTGCCACTGTTCAAAAAAATAGTTAATAACTGCTGACAGTATTTTTGTCCCAATTCCCTTGTTCCAATAGTCGGTTTCGCCTATGAACAAGTCAATTGCATAGACATGACATGAGTTTTAAAAAAAGGGAAATTTAATCTCTGCTTTCTGAGAATGAAATTCCCCTTAAACCCTTATAAGACCCTTAAAATCAGATAGTTATCTACAGATGAAATTTACTTAATTCCCACCAGATACAACAGCTTTATTATGTATCGCAGTGTCTTCAGGCTTTCTCTGCCATTAAACTAAGCAACACCCTCGCGAGTGCTACTCGTCTCCAGAACCGGACATGAGACTTTCACCTCATCCGGCTCCTCAGAAAACATACCCTT
>NZ_JBALDJ010000080.1:0-42976 GCF_036917415.1 Nostoc sp.
TTACCTTTTGGGTAGGTTTACCTTGCGGCTAATCCTCCAAAACCCTTACTGGTCTTGGTTTCTAGCCAACGAATCGCACACAGCCCATCATTGCCTGGTTCGTATTCATTTTTTACACTATTCCAAGCAATATCACGCGCACCCTCTTCACTCAAACCATCACTTTGAGCAGCATTAAGTGCCGCAACGAAAATCTGTTGTGCGTGTTCAGGCAGTTGTCATTTGATTTCTTCAGATAATTGATCTGTTTTGTTATCAGACATAAACTCACTCCAATTATCTCAACTTAAGCTCATACTAAAAAACTGGTAATCTAATTTCCTCTTTCTCTAAGTAGAGAAACAAATAATCATACTTTTGGCTGAGTCAAGCAATTTTTAAATCAGCGATGCAATGATATTAATACTCATAGCTAAAATGGTGGTATTGAAAAAGAAGGATAATATGCCATGTAACAGAGTCAAGCGCCTCATGTCGGCTGATGTCGTCTGCACATCTGAAACTTGACTAGTCATGCCAACTACAAATGAATAATATAAAAATTCCCAGTAGTCTGGATAGTCGTTATGAGGAAAATCTAAACCTTTGGTGATTTCTTCACTATTACTATGATTAATATATTTGTAATAGCTGTGTGCATATTGCACTGCAAACATCGTATGCACTAGTAACCAAGAACCGACAATGGTCATAATTGAAAGTATGACATGTAGGGTAAGCAGAATTCTTGATAACTCTTTTTTATCACTTAATAAAAACCCAATGGCTAAAACACTGGCACAAGCCGCAGCAATCACCAGCATGAATATAGCCAAATGTCCTTCATATTCATTCTCAGCATAACGGCGAATTTTTTCTGGGTTAGCTTTAATCATTTTCCACCACGTTATCGCTAAGAAAAAGTCAATACCAGAGTTCCAAGCGCAGAGAATACGAGTTGGGAAGTGCAGCCAAGGCGGAAGGATTACTAAAACTAATACAGCAAGTCCGACAGCAATCATCAGTCGGGGTCGGGAGTCAAAGTTTTTAAATAAATTAAGTCTCACAAATTTTGCGATCGCAGAGTTTAACTAATTCGTAATTCATAGTTTTCGGTGAAACACCACATCACATTACCCAATCGTCATTCCAGATTTTACTGGGGTCTGAATCCACACAAGTAGATGGACAAAAATATTTACAACCATTGCAAACCAAAGTAAGCAATCCAATACTCTGAAATTGTTTCTCTGTTCTATAATAGGCTACACGAATGTCTCACTCGTAATGACATTGTGTAATTAATTTTGTCCAACGACTTCTTTATCTTCCCAGTCTTTAATCTCTAGTTCTTAGTTAAATTACAAATTACTTGAACTTGGCTCTAATCGTCTCTATTCGTTGACGATTAACACCCAAATCGCTCTGACCTAAACGTGAAGCTGAACGTACGTGGATAATATTGGCATTCCGGTCTAGGTAGAATTCTACATCATCCACAAATTTTAGTAAAGCACTTTTAAATTCTGCATATAAATAATCTTTACTTTCGGTAATTATTTTGGTTCTTGGTAAAGACTCAATAATCTGTTTAAGATTAGCGATCGCTTCTTCTGGAGTAGATGTAAAAGTCAGTGGTGCAATTTGGTGAGATGCATCTGTACTCTGACTAGAAACGCAATTGGGGGAATTAGGGCAAGATGCTAATTTACCGTTGCTAATACCTAAATTATTTGGCCGTTTGCCAGCAAAAATCATAATTATGTCTCCAGGTAAGTGAATAATATACTCTCACACATTTGTTTGAATCACTGTAATACTTTGCCGTAATCGCATCTTCTGGCAAATGACAGATTCACTAAAACATTGGTGATGCGTTCGCCTCTGGCGTTGGCGAAGCCATCGCTCTATGATCCGGTAAGTATCGTCTAAGCGAAGACAGATTTATGACGCAAACAATTTCAATCAACGACTCTGGCCGCTTGCAACTCACACCGCTAGAAATTCCACCCCGTTTGCTGTTGGGGCCAGGGCCATCTAATGCCCATCCCACAGTTCTGCAAGCGATGAATACTTCACCCGTTGGGCATCTTGACCCAGCTTTTCTCGCACTCATGGATGAAATTCAGTCGTTGCTACGCTACGTATGGCAAACAGAAAACTCACTTACCATTGCAGTCAGCGGTACGGGAACAGCTGCAATGGAAGCAACCATCGCCAATGCTGTAGAACCCGGTGATGTAGTTTTAATTGGTGTAGCTGGTTACTTTGGTAATCGCCTCGTGGATATGGCTGGACGTTATGGCGCTGATGTGCGAAGTATCACCAAACCTTGGGGACAAGTCTTTAACTTGGATGAACTCCAAACTGCCTTAAAAACTCATCGTCCAGCAATATTCGCTCTAGTTCATGCCGAAACTTCCACCGGCGCACGTCAACCGTTGGAAGGGGTCGCTGATTTGTGTCGTGAATTTGGCACTTTACTACTAGTGGATACGGTGACAAGTTTGGGCGGCGTCCCGTTATTTTTGGATGCTTGGGGAGTTGACTTAGCCTATAGTTGTAGCCAAAAAGGGTTAGGTTGCCCGCCTGGTGCTTCTCCCTTTACTATGAGTGCGCGTGCAGTTGAAAAATTGCAACAGCGGCAAACGAAAGTTGCAAACTGGTATTTAGATATGTTGTTGCTAGGCAAGTATTGGGGTGCTGAACGCACCTATCACCACACCGCACCGATTAATTTATACTATGCATTGCGGGAAGCACTGCGTTTGCTTGCAGAAGAGGGATTAGCAAATTCCTGGCAGCGGCATCAAAAAAACGTAGAATATCTCTGGGAAGGTTTAGAGAATTTAGGACTGAGTATGCACGTTGAGCAAGAGTATAGACTGCCAACGCTTACCACTGTCCGCATTCCAAGCGGGGTAGATGGGAAAGCGATCGCTCGGCAGTTACTCAACGAACATAATATTGAAATTGGCGGTGGTCTTGGCGAACTCGCTGGTAAAGTTTGGCGCGTGGGATTAATGGGCTTTAATAGTCGAAAGGAAAGTGTTGACCAACTTTTAGCAGCACTACGGCAGGTTTTGCCTAAGTAGTTTTGACGTAATTTGGTGCGTTACACTGCTGTTAACGCACCTGATACAAAAGGCGTAGGCGTAGCTCGCTGTAGGCATCGCGCTAACATTGTTTGATAATTAAAGCAAAGCTGATACTCCACACTTGTATTATGTCCGGTTAATCAACCTGAGTAAAATCGTAGTCAGGACTTCAGCCCTGATTTTGTTCGCCTCTGGTGTCGTAGAGATGACTAGAGTCCTCACTAAAAACCAATTCCAAGTAAGCAATATATAAAAAATATGTCTAAAAATCAGATATAAAACTTATTTTACTTTTCAGTGCTGAACTCTGCTTTCTGTTATTTAAATAATATTAAGAAAATCTAAATATTAAAAAACTATCCCTGTGAGGGGGATTGTTAAAAAGAAAAAAATGTGGTTTTCTAAACATATTAGTAATCAATTAAACTAAGTAATCAAGAGAGTTAAAATGCTTCTGCAAAAAATTAAAACACTGCTTATAGCAGCAGCTATTTTGCCATGCTTTATCCAACCAGCATCAGCACATGTTGTCTGGTTTGATTACAAAAGCGGTGAATATAATATTTTGTTTGGACATCCAGAAGAGGGGCCAGAATCTTATGAACCCTCTAGATTTAAAGAGGCAATAGTTTATGATAGTGACAAACAAATACTTCCTTTTAATCTCAATGGAAAACAAGATGCTTTATCTCTGACTGCTGGTAAAAATGTAGCAGCCATTCAAGGTTTTTTTGATAATGGCTATTTTGCCAGACTATCGAATGATGAATATATCCGCATCGCAGAATCAGAAATTAATAACTATGATAATGTTGGTCATTACCTGAAATACACTAAAGCTTTTTATGATTGGTCTGATGCTTTAGCCAAACCATTCAATTTGCCATTAGAAATTCTACCTTTAGAAAACCCTTTAGCTCTCACTCCAGGCGAAAGCTTACTAGTTCAGGTATTATCTGAAGGGCAACAAATTACTGATAATGTTACAGTAGAATATCTTGGTCAAGTAGTAGCAAAAAACCCAAATGGCACTTTTTCCATACCCATTGGTCGAAAAGGACTAGAGCAACCTATTGAAGCTAGCTACTCACTTCCATCTAACAGTAATCTGACTATTTCTTACGAAACTAGCTTGACAGCACAAAGCATCTCTGTCCCAGAACCTTCAGATTTATTAGGATTAGGTTTTCTTGGATTACTAATTTTATACAAAAAGAAGTTACTGCTGAATAAATAGCACAGTAATTCTATTATCATAAAAAGCAGGTATCTACAGCCTCTTTGTAAAGGCAGCACTATCCCAATAAAGTCCTGGCCCCGATATCATATCATGTCCGGGTAAAGACTTATCATTTAGACCGCAGTTCTTGCTGGGAGCAGGGGGCAGGGGGAAAGAGGCTTTTGGGATTTTTGCACAGATGCGGTAATCATAAGTGATTAACCGGACTTGATATCACCTACCAGCATGAAGTCATCGATAACTGGTGAGTTCCTTACAGGCAATAGGAAGGAAGAAGGTAGTCAGCCAGGGCATAATTTTAGCCATAGCTATTGACAACCTTTTTAATTATTACCAATCCTTTTAAAGGAAAATCTTTTCTTGAGTAACATACCACATAAGACAACCAAACTTCCCACAACCGTGCTAGGTTCTGGAACAGGCTCTACACTTACAGCAGTTTGCAACAAGCGTGAGGTACAAAACCGAGGACTCAAAAATTAAATTATTCTTCTCCCTCCTGCCTCCAGCATAGCTGCCTCCTGCCTCCTGCCTCAAAACTAGTGACTTTGTACTTCATCCAAACGAAAACTGCTGTACAAGCTTAAACACTGGCGATGACTGTGTTGTATCGCCCATTGTACCTGCAAAAGCACCAATGCCAATAAAACCTTGACTACCATCATAAGACCACAAAACGAATATATCTGTTGAGTATTTCTCACGAGTTTCACTGCGACAAAAAGCCAACAAACAGCAGAGGTAAGAGTATTAGGAGAGACACAATTAAAACTAGGGTTGCCGGCTCGATTTTAATGTGGTTATTCTGTGGATCGCGCATTTGGCACTCTCTCGAACAATAAATATATTAACTCAGCCTAAAGGATATTTACTTCTTTTTCCAAGCCCAATGAGGTTTAGAAGTGTAAACTTTTTAACTATTCCAGCCCATTCAATTTGCAGATTTTTGATTTTAGTAACTTTATCTCCCCATCAGGTTATTTCTTCCAAGGTAGTTTAGTCCCCATTTCAGTCAATGCAGAAAAGATGAGATAGAGTACGAGTAACCCAGCACCTGCAAAGAAAGCCAGTAAATCGTTATCCATAAATACTATTTGCTAAAACTTTGCTAATCATAACGGAATCACCTAATCTTTAGCATTTTTCTGAGTCTGCAATCTTTGATCTTCTCGGTGCAAACTGTACCAGCCATACCAGTGACGAACTGCAAGCCAAACTGCTGAAAGCAAACCCGCTAAACTAAGAGTTAGTCCGCTAAACGGTACCAATAATCCAAAAATCGGTAGCACTGCTCCAGCAATAGTAGCAACGATCGCAGCTAGGGAAGCACTGCGGCTAGCTCCCAATCCCCATGTTAAAATTAGTAAAACGATAGAAATTAAAGTCCAAGCCAACTGAGCATTAATAATGCGAGCTAGATAGGTCAAAGTCAACAGACAAGCAAAGAAAATACTACCAGCGATCGCAATATTTCTGAAACTCATTGGCAGTGACAAATATAACAACAATATCCACCACAAAAATATTGCCGGTGCTAGTAACAAAAGCCGGGGAATGATGCCAGTATGACGAATGGGGTCGGTGTTCGTAAACACTCCAAATGGATTTTTGACTGAAACATTATCGTCAAACTTCCAAGTAAACCGAGTACTACGTCCATCAACTTTAATCTCATTCGGTACAACACCACTGGCAAAATCAGCCGGAGCAAAGTTGGCAATTGCTGTGAGGCGAAAATTAGAAAGCAACTGTCCTGCGGCGCTATAAACCCAGCGAGGCCCGCCTTGAGCCTGATAGGTGACTCGAAAGGTAGTTTCTTCTCCTGGTTGCAGCTGGAAGGGAAAGCCATAGTCTCCGGGATTGGTTTGTTGTAACCTAGTACCATTACGCTCTACTTTGTAGCCAGCAAGCAGTGTGTAGCCGTTAGGTGGCGGTGCTTCAAAAAAGAAATTATTAATATCCTTGAGTTGGTTAACTACTTTATAATCAGCAGTGTATTCCACGCGATAAATTGAACTGCGACCTGGAACATCTACGTTTTGGTCTAGCTTGACTTGAATTTGCGAACCACCCAGCGTTAAGAAGCGGTTAATCTCTCGCGTATCATTGACTTTGACTATTTTGCCATTGGCTTGCGTAGTATAGGAATATGGCTCCTGGGTAGTGTAGCGCACTTGCGGGGCAGATTGTTCGAGCTTTTCACCTGCGACACTTTGGGCCACTTGAGCCACCCTTGTTTGTTCCCAGTGGTGATAACGATTGCTCAAAGTTGAACAGAGAAAAAATCCCGGTACTAACAGAATTAATATTAGAGTTAAATGCTGTAATCCCCGCAATAGTTGGGAATAACGGACAGCCCATTCGCCAATGAATATAAATTGTTCCGGGTGGCTGCGACGGAGAGAAAAACTTATCAGTGCGATCGCAACTCCCAAAGCTACGACCAAAAATATTAATAACAGTGAAGCTTTGAGCGCCTGGGTTCCAAATTGAACAAGCTCAATTGGATGCGTCAAATCGGGTAATCCGGGAATACCTTGAGCAGAAGATGACATTGGTTGATTTTTGCAGAATTTGGAGAACCAGACCAATAAAATCTCTTAAAAGTTTCTGGACAATAGTTTTATTTGATACGTAGACAGTTTAAAGAAGTGCTGCGTTGGCGTAGCCAGCCGTAGGTAAGCTGGTAAGCTGTTACGCAAAGAAAATTGCACATTAACTATAGCGGTTTGCAGTTGAGTCCAATACAGACCTAACCCCCAACCCCTTCCCTACTAGCGTTGGGGAGTAAGATTCAAAGCCTCTCTCTTCTTAGGAGAGAGGAATGGAAGTGAGGTCAAAACTGTACTGCACTTAAACGATAACCGCCATAGTGTTCGCGCAGCGTCTCCTTCAGGAGAGGGTTGTCCTTTATCCTTAGAAACACAAGTGACTAATGAGTAATGACCGTCTATACGGAAAATAGGGCAATATATAGGCGCATTAGCTTATCGCTCTGTCCCTGATTTGCTCGACTGTAACTTGGTATAAACACCAAAAACCCGGTCTTTATGACCGGGTTTTTGAGGGAAAACAATGGGGATATATTCCCCGAAGGTTAGTTATAGAGGTTCAGTATAATATCGATGCTCTGATATTTACTACTACGCCATTGTTACTCATTCCGGAAAATTAGCTAAGAATTTTTGACTAGTCTTCTTTGATATCCTAAAATACAGCAACCTACATCAATCTGCCAAGGGCTTGTGCTGTGTTTGCCTGGTTCATCCTCAGAGCAATTGCATCATGCTAAATATGGGTGCGATCGCACTCGTGACTTACTCGTAGTTCCTAAGTCTGCGGATAAGCTAAAAAACAAGCCACGACCGAATAATACACTCTCCTTAAAAACTCCAGGTTTCAAAATGGACGCGATTTAAGAGTTCCTTTTTTTTGTAACTTTCTGCACTGCTGCTTATTTCACCCCTAGTAGAAATATAATAAATGCTACAAATATTAAGGTTATCAGAATGAAAACTCGTAGAATTTCCATTTTGTTAGGGGCTTGCCTATTTGGGGTATTCCTCATTACGGTTTTTCCATACTTTGCTTCAGCCCATTCTCAAGAACAGTTATCCTCTTCAAGAAGATGTAGAAATTTCTTCGCGGGTAGCTATCTGACGACCATCGTTGGCGCAAAAGGTAAATTAGCATCTCGGGGAGTTATTACCTTCTCAGAAGACGGTAATCTTTTTGTTACTGACTCGAATCAAGGTGGTGTGCAAGGAGTCTTCAATCCTTTTGGTGATAATCAAGGCTCATATACTTGTACTAGTAACCGAGAAATTCGCGCTGTAGGCATAAACTTTGGTTTCTCAGGCCCCAACGGTGTCAATGATATAGCTCGCTCCGATATCCAAGCTACTTTGAATCAGCAGTCTATGGAATTACAAGGAATAATTACTGTTAGTTCCTTTGCCTTAGATGCCAATCCACTAAAAGGAGCAGGCTCAGTAGTAGGATCGTTCCAATTTACAGGACAGCGTATAACCCCCTAGCCGTTAATTCCCAGGGTAAGCGCATCTAAGTATAGGATTGATAAATATTAATTTCCCGGCTTTTGCTGATGAACAATGCATTTGGTAGCTGGCAAGAATGGCTAACAGTATTCATCTATCTAGGTTTTACCGTCTTCATTATCTGGCGCGTGTTTACCGTCGAGAAGAATTAAAAAAGCTGCATATCATCTCACCAGGGTCTTTTTGCTCAAAGGGCAAAATAGTTCCAGCTTGTTGAACCTTGACTCGTTCGCGACAATTGTAAACCTCTGTAGGTCTTTTTATGCCATCTACGCTAATAATTGCTTTGTATTCCCAATAATTTTTAGCACTTCGGCTGATACTGAGAATGCAAATCTGATGGCGTAGACCGTCGTAGACAGCGTAATTGCGGCATACAGATGCAAAAGCCGGATGTACCACGGAGAAAGATAGTATTAATAACAGCAAAAATATTACGTATTTAATCTTGCTCATAAAAAATTGTTTAACATTATTTGGAAATATGATTAAATTTTTCAACCCTTTGAGTTGATTCAATTACTTTTTCTAGTTTGACAGACTAGAGATTGCAATTCCATAGCACGCAAAGCATGAGAGCAGCAGCAAAAAAGCTCACAATGCTTTATGTGCTATTTTCCGCTAAAGTTTACTAAGCTAAATTGAACCATGCCCAAACACCTTCTCTACTTTGAGGGTAAACATCTAGTAGAACACGGCTGAAATAAACCCCCATTCCAAATCAATGAAACGCTTACACTGTATACCTGTTTGAATTTTGAATTTTGAATTTTGAATTTTGCCTTGCGGTACTGGTGCGTCTGTTCATGTACCATACCCTAATACCAATTCGCAATATCCTGCAATAAGCCGCACTTAGTGCGTCTATTTAATTAAGAAAGTCAGATTACATTTGGCTGGGTTTCCACCAATTGTATCTCTAGTCTTATTTTGGAGAATTGATATAACAACAAATGTGCAAAAAAAGTCAGTCGTAAGGACGATAAAATTGCAACCAAAAACAAATTTTGAGCAATCTGGGATTACACGCTGTTTTGCAGCAATACTGCTCTTTGGTCAAGTGTGGCTACATTTACTCCAAGGGAAAACGTACTATCGCAAGATTTTGCAACATCTTGTTACCGCTGGACCAAGTTCTATTTCTCCAGTTCTCCTTGTCAGCGGTTTTGCAGGAATGATTTTTACTATTCAGATAACGAGGGAATTAGCCCGATTTGGGGCTGTCGATGCAGTGGGAGGTGCTTTTGCCTTAGCTTTTTGTAGAGAATTAGCTCCAATTTTGACCGCTAGTATTATGGCGGGACAAGTAGGTTCTGCTTTTGCAGCAGAAATAGGTGCAATGCGAGTCACCGAGCAAATTGATGCACTTTATATGCTCAAAACCGATCCCATTGATTACCTAGTACTTCCTAGAGTAATTGCTTGTTGTTTGATGGTGCCTTTGATGACCATTTTGGCTTTAGTTACAGGCATCATTGGCGGAGTTTTTGCCGCATCAAAGTTCTACCAAATTATTCCCGAAACATTTTTAGAATCAGTCAGAAATTTTTTAGAACCGTCAGATTTGTTTATTATTTTGCTAAAAGGGTTTATTTTTGGAGTGGTGGTTGCTGTCATTGGCTGTAGTTGGGGTTTAACTACTAGAGGGGGAGCAAAGGAAGTAGGAGAATCGGCAACAAAAGCAGTTGTTACTAGTTGGGTATCCATTTTTATTATGGATTTTTTCTTATCTCTACTGCTGTTTGAACAGCCTGCATTTTAAACCCAAGTAAGTATTAAACAAAATTCCCGATTTTTTAAGAAGTTGGGAATTTGAGCTACAAAGGAAGTTGTAGGTAAATAATAGTGCTTCTAAAGCATTGGCGCAACCCAACCCAGGCATCGCTTGTTTTTTCGGATATACCTCATCACGTTAGCGGAATTTGGGAATATATGAACTTGTAGATTAGCGCACCCAAAGCTAAACCTCCCAATGAAAAGATAGAGGCAGTTGAAAAAGCTAGTCCTTCCCTAAGACCTGCTCTTTGAAAGTCTATCCTGACTAATATAGTCGCTGAAATTATAAGTAAAGTATCAAGAAATATCTGAAACCAGGCAATCATGATAAAGAATAAAAAAGCTGCTAAGACGGCAACGCCGAAAGCCCTGGTATTTGATTGAAGAAAAATACTGTAGTAAGATGTCATCTTCGACCAAGGAGCGGTCAACGTTATGATTAAAAGCAAAATAGCAACTACAGTTGCCACCCACACAAATATAGGAGCACGTGTTTCTGATATTACCCAGCCCAAAGTACTGTAACTCAGCAGTACTAGTGCTAGGGATACCCAAGGAACTCTTTTCAAAATTGACATGGGTTTATATTTCTAGTACAGGGTTAAGGTCTTATCGCATAAATAAGTGTAGTAACTCAAGACTTTATTTTGCTTGAGGATTTGCTCAGTTTATGATGATTGTCCTTCTTTAAGGATATCCCAGTATCAAAGGAGTTTTTTATGATACGGGTATCAGTGAGACAAGAAACCAGAAGTTCTTACAGATAAAATTATATAGATTTTGAATATATGGCTTAAACTAGTAATTTTAGCATCATATTTTTATAGCTTCAATCAATAGACTTTTATGCTATTCACAAGAAAGCCAAACAAGTTTGTCGAAAATTGCGGTACAAAGTAGTTAAAGATTTGTAAACTGTTAGCAGCCGAGTAGCCGCGTGTCACATCTTGTTAAGGAATTATCATGAGACAACTTATTATTGCTGAACGCGTATGCCTCATTGGTCATATCGCGTCAAAAGCCTTTGGACTAGTAGGGATGCTACTGGTAGTACCTAATGCCGAAATAATTTTCAACTTATCGCAGGTAGGAGAAACTGCCGTACAGTTAAGTATGGCTGGCGGCGGTGTAGTTGATATCATCTTAGGGACAGTAGCTGTCTCTATTTATGCCTACCGAGCGTTGGGATTAGGACTTTGGCTAGCATTTATGCTACCTGCTATGTTTATCTCTTTGGGAAGTGAACTACTGGGAACTAGTACAGGGTTTCCATTTGGTGATTATAGCTACTTGAGTGGCTTAGGTTATAAGATTGGAGGGCTAGTTCCTTTCACAATTCCTTTATCTTGGTTTTATGTTGGGCTGTCGTGTTACTTAATTGCGAGAGCTGGTTTGAAAGTGCCTCAAAAACCCAGTTGGGGACGCCATATTGCTGCGATAGCCGTTGGTGCTTTGCTCTTCACTTGCTGGGACTTTGCCCTTGAACCGGCTATGAGTCAAACTTCTCTGCCCTTTTGGTATTGGGAACAACCAGGAGCTTTCTTTGGAACACCTTACCAGAACTATATAGGTTGGTTTGGTACTAGCGCCCTGTTTATGAGTGTGGCAGGGTTATTGTGGAGAAATACCTCGATTAAATTAGAGCGATCGCAACTCAATCTGCCCTTAGTCGTTTATTTAACTAACTTTGCCTTCGCCGCCGGACTCAGCTTGGCCGCTGGATTCTCCATTCCTGTATTACTCGGCTTATTGCTAGGTGTGATTCCGGCTGTGGTGCTGTGGTCAAGGAGTTCAACCACACCTGCTCAAGTTACTGTTGAGCCAGTAACCAAAGAAGTATCAGTAGCAAAGGTTGAAGTTGCCTTGAAATAAGCGTTTTGGGGAATGGGGACTCACAGACAAGGAGAATAACCCATGCCCCATGACCAATCACCAATGACCAATGACAAATGACCAATGACCAATGACTAATGACCAATGACTAATGACAAATGACCAATGACTAATGACCAATGACTAATGACCAATGACTAATGACCAATGACTAATGACCAATGACAACACTTTGATAGTAGAAAGCGCCATTTCTCTTTTATTGCTACTTATCCAAGCACCAGCAACGGTGATTCTGTTTTCACGTTTGTTAAAGGGGCCAAGACGCCATCCTCCAATAGAACCCCAACAACCGATACCTGAGCTTTTAGGTAAGGTTAGCATCATTGTTCCCACACTGAACGAAGCGCTTCGCATTAGCCCTCTGTTGACTGGTTTAAGTCAGCAAAGCTATGAAGTTCGAGAAATTATGGTTGTAGACAGCAAGTCCAGTGATGGTACGCTAGATTTGGTAAAAGCTTCACAACAAAAAGATCCGCGCTTTCGCCTGATGACAGATGATCCCTTACCCTCTGGTTGGGTGGGGCGTCCTTGGGCATTGCATAACGGTTTTCTATATAGCTCAGAGGCTAGTCAGTGGTTCCTGGGGCTGGATGCTGATATCCAACCACATCCTGGTTTAGTTGCCGGTTTGGTAAAAACGGCCGAAGCACAAGGCTACGATTTGGTTTCTCTTTCACCCCAGTTCATCCTCAAATATCCTGGAGAGTGTTGGCTACAACCGGCTTTGTTGATGACTTTGCTTTACCGATTTGACCCAGCGGGGATCAATACAGAGCAACCAGAACGGGTAATGGCAAATGGGCAGTGTTTTTTGTGTCGTCGCTCCGTTTTAGCTGCTGTAGGTGGTTATAGTAGTGCAAGGAGTTCTTTTTGTGATGATGTCACCTTGGCACGCAATATTGCTATCCAAGGTTATAAGGTCGGCTTTTTAGATGGCGCAAAGGTATTAAAGGTACGAATGTATGAAGGGGCAATGGAGACGTGGAAAGAATGGGGGCGGAGTCTCGATCTCAAAGATGCAACTTCTCGCTCTCAGTTGTGGGGAGATTTATGGTTACTCGCATCTGTTCAAGGTCTACCCTTTTTAATTGTCTTGACTTTTTTGTTGATTTCTCCCACACTCTCATATTCACGCATTCCCCCACTTCTACTGCTGGGACTGAATTTATTTCTATTGGTGATTCGCTTTGCGATGCTAATAGCGATCGCACCTTCTTACGATCGCACAAACGCTAAAGGCAGCTGGTTATTCTGGCTTTCCCCTTTGGCCGATCCCTTAGCTGTGCTACGAATTTTCTTATCTGCATTCCGCACTCCGCGCGAGTGGCGAGGACGCAAGTATAGTGCTGAGTTGTGAGTGCTGACTGCTGAGTAAGGAGTTTAGAGTGAAGAGTAAGGAGTTTGGAGTGAAGAGTGAGGAGTTAAAAATTCACTACTCAGCACTCGGCACTCAGTAGTTCATACATTATTTCGTGTAATTATACCTGTGAGTTAAAAATTCACTACTCAGCACTCAGCACTCAGCACTCAGCACTCCTTACTCCTCTTCACCTCCTACTCGATCCCCGCGTTCCAATTCCCAAAGAATTTGATTTCCTTCACGGCGTACTCGTGACACTATCCAGTTTCGCCAGCGCCATTGATCTCCACGACTGGTGACAGCGCTAGCGTGGACATCCATCAAGTCTGCTAACTCAGAACTGGTGATTAAGTAGCCTTTTTCAGAAATTTCGTCAGCTATACGCAGAGTTTCGACCAAGCTGCGAAGTTGCGAAACCCTCATTTCTGGCGGTTTTTCATCGGTCACGGCCGCAGTTGGCCCAATTGATGGTTCCATAACGGTTATTTCTGGTGCAGAAGTACTGATTTCTTGCGGACTTTGGTTAGTTATTCGAGAGTTTTTTTCATAATCAGCTACTTTTGCTACATTTAATTCATTTTGGGAAGGTAAAGATTTATAAAAATCTGTGGAAGATAATTGTTGTAGCGAAGGGATTTTGCCACTAGCATAAGTGCGAGCGATCGCATCACAACGTTCGTTACCTATGTTACCAGAATGTCCCCGGACGTATTGCCATTTTACTTGTTGGGTATTGAGTTCATCTAAGATTTCTAAAAGGTCTTGGTTTTGGACGGGTTTACCATCTGACTTTTTCCAGCCTTTATTTTTCCAGCCTTTCACCCATTTAGTAACGCAGTTAATCAGGTATTCGCTATCGGTATGAAGGGTGATGGGTTGGGCTTGTTGAGATGTTTGCAGAAATTGCAGGGCAGCGATCGCAGCTTGCATCTCCATTTTATTATTAGTGGTATGAGGGGATGCATCGCCCATTTCGTGGATTGAGCCGTCGCTGAAGTAGACGACAACACCCCAACCGCCAGGGCCAGGATTACCGGTGCAAGCACCATCGGTGTATATGCTTTGAATTGTGGGTTGGGTGGACATGGTTAGAGTATCGAACCGCGAAGGACGCTAAGGATTCTAAGGAAAGAGTTATTAGCGGCGAATTTTTTTAACAAATATCCAGGCTATTATACTGATAAAATCTCTTGATTCTGACTCTTGAATTCTGACTTCTGAATTCTTCTCTAATCCTCATTATCTGGCAACTTTTCGATTTCTTCACTAATTAGCGTCTGAAAATCTTCGTCACAATGATTATGCAGATGAACTACACCAGCTAGGAGTTCTGCTAGAATTTCAGCTTGTTGGTTCGCAGTTAAATTAGTTAACTGTAACTGGTTAACTAATGCTTGTACTTTCAGGCATTCTATACCTAATTCAGCAATCAAGGTACTGAGGGTTGAATTGGTTATTGCAAGAGGGCGGTCGCTAATCTGCATATTTATTGTCCCAATCTTTTACGTGCTTGTTGGATTGCCTTATCAAAAGCACGAATCTCTTTTTGCCAATGCTTAATTAGACCTTCGTCAGCAAAACTCTTTTCTGATTCCAGTCTAATCTTTTCTTGATGTTCAGTAATTCATTGAGCTAAAGATTCAATTGCCTTTTGATGGTGCTTTTTACCCATTACTTAGAACGATAGGCAACGCGGAGACTTTGGATTAAAATCACCAGAGATGCGATCGCCATTAACCCGCCCCAAAACCAGTAAGGTAAAAGCAAATATCGCTGCATTTGCGCTGTATCAGAAATTCCAAGGGGCCCAGCAGAACTACTAAATAGATAATCAAGTTGATGGTACGTACTTATACAAGCTTGTACACCCAAAAATTGAATGACAAACCCTTGCAGCCAGCGAGGTGCTCTTAAGGCAATACCTAAGATTATTAACCCTAGTAAGGGAATTGCCACCAATCCAAACCAGGAACGCACCCAAATTAATGTGGACAACAGCAAAAAACTTCCTAAAATTTTCAAACAGAGGGTTGCTGCTGTAAAACTGCGGGAAGCCAGAATCAAAGCTGCACCAGCAAGAGGCGGCCCCATTGGCCCGGCTGCGGCGATTATTGCCGGGACAATTGGCCCCAACGACGACTGGATGCCATAAGTTGCGACACCAGAACCATTGCTAAAAATCTGCAACTTCTGAAACTGTCCCCCTAATAGCAGTGCCATTAAACCGTGACCCATTTCATGAAACCAAGTTGCCAAAATTGTAAATGGGTATAAGATATAATTCCCTCCTGGTACTTGCCACAATAAAGCAGTTGCGATCGCTGCTGCAACTAGCCAGGTTAGCCCCATACGTTCAACAACTGGCGGGGCTTCTTTGGCGAGCAAGGGTTCATAATTTTTACTTGGTTCCCTCATAGGTCACTCATTGGCAGTGTATTTCCATCCATCCTAGTGTAATTATTAAAGTAATGGAGTTGCCAGACAGTGCAACAATTCGCACCTTGAAGCGACGGCTGTCAACTATGGCGCTATCAAGAACAACATAGTTATCCGTCGCTTATCTGATGCAGTTCATTTGTTTCTCCTCCAAAATGGATGCCGGAGGATGGGCAGAAAATACTTAGACTGATGTCACAATCGATCGAGAATCAGTTAAGCAAGTTGAAAGAGGAATGTCATCAAGTCTCCTTTACCCAAGCTGATGCGATCGCCTGGTCGCAAGCGATGACGGTTCCCTGGTAAAAGTGGCAAATTATTGATGTAAGTGCCATTAGAACTTCCCACATCCTCTACATAATGAGCATCTCCCTCGACGCGAATATCTGCATGAATCCGCGAGACAATTTCGGAATTGGGAAATCCTGAAACATCTATATCTGGAGGAATCCGGTCATTGGGCTTGCCGATATGAATCACAGAGAAATTTTGCGGCAATTCAATTAAGCGATCGCTTTGAACGTGGATTAACCGTGCTGTAACCTGCTGCAATTGCGTTCTGGCAGCAGTTCCAGTTGGTGTTGGTTCCACAGGTGGTGGAGTTGGAATACTACTTTGTCCAGAGACTACGGGTTGAGCTACAACATTTGGCACTGGCTCTGGGGGGCTGCTTACTGTAACAGGTACCTGTGGCGCTGGTTCTGGGGGAACTGCCACCTCTGTTGGTGGTAAAGATGATTCGGGAGGACGGGAGTTAGTAGAACCGCTTATTCCCAAGGCATCTGGTTGTAAAAGTTCTAACAGTGGATCGGGTGGAACTAACGCTGGCACTTCCACAGGAATATCGGGAGTTACTGTTGCAGCTACTGCGGTATGAACGTGTGGAACACCTGCGGAGTGAAGGTTATAGCCACACTGACCGCAGAATGCAGCATCTGCCTGCACAGTTGCCCCACAACTGGGGCAATTAGTAGTCGCAGGTAACGGTGTATAACAAGCTTCACATTGGACAGCGCCGTCAGGGTTGGGATGATTGCAATTAGGGCAGACGATCATCGATATTTAGCCTTTGTTCAAGATCATCATAAATATAGTTAGGACTGGCAAGCGGAGGGCGGCCCTAGATTTAGATTCTAGCAATTACTGCTAATGGAACGATGAATTGGATACTCTTACACGGGGAAGGGGAGCAGGGGAGGCAGGGGAGGCAGGGGAGGCAGGGGAGGCAGGGGAGGCAGGGGAGGCAGGGGAGCAGGGAGCAGGGAGCAGGGAGCAGGGGGGAATTATTGAACAAGTCTCTCCCTTATCTCCCCCCTCTTCCTTGTCTACCTTGTCTCTTCTTAATGCCCTGTTTGGCCAATGCCCAATGCCCGATTGTTCAATGTTGAAGTTCCAAACCTGCTGCCGCATCCAGCAGCCACCAAAGTTCTCCTTGAGGCTGAATTAAGCGAGATGGGTAAGTAAAGTCATCAGCTACAGGTGCAAAGACTTGCGCTAAAGCTGGTCGTTTATTAGCACCAGCAACCAGAAAAATCACGCTACGAGCAGAGTTGATGAAGGGATATGTGAAACTTATCCTGGGGTTTCCGTCTTTGTTACCTACAGTGACGAGGCGATCGCGTACTTTAAGAGCCTCTGTGTGGGGAAACAAAGATGCGGTATGTGCATCATCACCCATTCCTAGTAATACTACATCCAAAGGGGGAAACTCGACACCAAAAGAATTAAAAAACTCTTTAAGATGTTGTTCGTACTTGGCAGCAGCCAGTTCTGGATTGGCTTCTAAAGTTGGTACGGTGTGAATGTTAGCCGCTGGGATATCAACGCGATCTAACCACGCACGACGCGTCATCAGTTCATTGCTATCGGGGTGATCTGGTGGTACGTAACGCTCATCCCCCCAGAATATATGAATTTTATCCCAAGGCAGTTTTTGAGTAGCGATTGCTTCGTATAACGGTTTAGGTGTACTGCCACCAGACAAGGCGATGGTAAACCGCCCCCGCTGCTCAATGGCAGTTTCTAACTTAGACAAGATTAATTCTAGCGCTCGTGCAACCAGCGCTGGCTGATCTGGTAGAACTTCAACGGTTTTGTTCATGGTTTCATCTTCATATTGCTGGCTTCTGGCAATACAATACCGAACTTATTACAATCCCCCTTTTTAACTTTTGAAACATTTAACATCGTGGATTAGGTCAGCTGGAAAAACGTAGACGCACCTCCGATCGCCTTTAACGGTAAATTGTCAGTAGTGAGTCGTACTAACTACTAGATACTTTCATGATTATTTTTATTTACATCCAGTTACTTGATACTTGGTTGATTAACGCCACAGAGGATACATTTATTAATTCTTATTAAAAGTTAATAAAACTAATTAATTACAAATAACGCTTCCCAGTCAGCGATCGCTTCACGTTGGGCAATTAACAATTCTTGAATTCCTTTTTGGGCGACATCTAGCAGTTGATCTAACTGGGTGCGGCTAAAGCTGCCTTCTTCGGCTGTTCCTTGGACTTCAATGATTCCCAGGTGTTGATTCATCACCACATTAAAATCTACTGTTGCAGCCACATCTTCAATATAATTTAGATCCAAAAATGGCTTTCCCTCCAGTAATCCTACGGAAACTGCTGCAACCTGTCCACACAAAGGCGATCGCTCCAACACGCCCTCTTGCAATAATTTAGAAATCGCATGAGCTAACGCCACAAACGAGCCTGTAATGGCTGTTGTCCGAGTTCCAGCATCTGCTTGCAACACATCAGCATCCACAGTCAGCGTGCGTTCTCCCAGTGCCTCAAAATCCACTGCTGCGCGTAAGCTGCGTCCAATTAAACGTTGAATTTCTTGGGTCCGTCCAGATAGTTTCAATAATTCTCTTTCTTGGCGTTTTTGGGTAGCAGATGGTAGCATCCGGTACTCAGCAGTTAGCCAGCCTTTACCAGTTCCTTCAAGAAACTTCGGAACTCCCTTATTAACGCTAACAGTACAAAGTACCTGAGTATCACCGCATCTTGCAAGAACAGAACCGGGGGCAAAGCGGGTGAAACTGGGGTGAAAACTGATCGGACGTAGTTCGTAGGGAATCCGACCGTCAGGACGCTGCCAAGCCATTGGAGTTGCCTCAAGTTTTACAATAAATACTGCCTTAAGATTACCTTAGTGTTGCAAATACATCATTTGAGGGCATTGGGCATTGGGCATTGGGAAGAATTCTTCCTAACTCCTAACTCCCCCACTCAGCACTCAGCACTCAGCACTCTTCTAAGGAACTGAAAGCAGAGTCAAAATATTTTGCTGCACTATCTCTGGTGATTGGTCGCCGTTGATGGTCAACAAGCAGCGACGACGGTCGTAATATTCTAGGATGGGAATGGTGCGATCGTAGAACAATTCTACACGGCGCTGCACGATTTCTGGTTGGTCATCTGGTAGTGATCGCCCCAAGGATCGACTAACCATCACTGCTTCCGGGACTTGGAGATAAATTGCCCAATCTAGCTTTTGCCCTAAATCATCCAATAAAAAATCTAATTCTTCAGCTTGGAACGCAGTACGGGGATAGCCTTCTAACACCCAATCGCAGTTAATGTCTGGTTGTCTGAGGCGTATTCGGATCAATTCAATAATCATTTCGTCTGGAACTAACTCCCCTTTTTGCATATAGGGCTGTGCGTGGTAGCCTAGTTCATTCAAGCTAGCGTAAACCGAAAGAGAAGTCCGGGGATCGGCTTCCAACCATCGAAATTCCGGCAGGGGCTGATTGCCAGATATTGCTAACCGTAAAATCTCACCTATAGAAATCAGAGGAATATCAAAGTATCTGCAAAGCCTTTGTGCTTGAGTGCTTTTCCCCGATCCTGAACCTCCCAGAATCACCAATCTCACAACAATTTACTCCTCATCCTCTCAAATTCCTTACTTGCTAAGTCTGTTTTGCCCAAACAACCGACAAATCTAACATTTAGCGATTTTCAGGCGTTCTGCCTAGCTTTTTTAAATAATTCGAGCTGTAACTCTGATGTTTTCATTTTTACAATTTATTTCAGAGAAAAGACGAAAATTTACAGCGGTTAGCGGTTTTATAAAATACATCTAGAGACGTTACATACAACGTTTCTACAAGCTTTCGGGTTTTGTCTATGTACTTCATTTACCTGAAATATGCCGTAAATCAAAATAACTCTTGACTTCAATACAAACCTAGTGTTTGACTAAGAATGCAATTTGCCAAATCCACCACACCTGTGAAAAACAGATTGATTATACAGGCAAATTTGTCAGTTTCACTGCTAGTAATAACCCTTTCCTTATTGTATTTTTTTGAACTTAACTTTATGGTTGCCCAACTAGAAACTCAAAGTATCAATTCAACCCTAACCCTACCATATACAGTTGAAGGACTAGTGCAAGTTTTCACTAGTTCCCATCGCAACTTTTTTACGAGCGTGATGGCTCAATCACTGAGAATAGCTGGACAAGGAACGCCAGTATTAATAGTGCAGTTTCTCAAAGGAGGTATTCGCCAAGGACAAGATCGACCTATACAATTAGGACAAAATTTAGATTGGATTCGCTGTGATTTGCCTCGTTGTATCGATACACCACATTTAGACGATACAGAAAACCAAGCTTTACAAAAGTTGTGGCAATATACACAACAAGTTGTGTGTGCGAGCAAGTATTCTCTCGTGGTGTTAGATGAGTTAAGTTTAGCGATTAACTTTGGTTTAATTTCGGAAACGGAAGTTTTAGCATTTTTGGCAAAACGCCCTCCCCACGTCGATATTATTCTCACAGGTCCAGAGATGCCCAAATCTCTTCTTGATGTAGCAGATCAAATTACAGAAATCCGTCGGAGTTATCGACCTTAAACAATTTCAGGATTTGAGATTTTGGATGTAATAATCTTCAATCAGAGGTGTGTTAAAGTTCGTGAACACACCTTACTGTTCTAGCTACAGATGTCGGATTGAGGAGAAATTGAGCAGCTTGGTGTGCCGTTACTTGAGATAAGTGAATCTGTTTAAGGGTAACTAGATTTTCATTCACAAAGGAATCTCTCACCAAGGCTTTCTCGCCGCTATTGAAAGAAGTTTCATAAAACACTTCCTTAATTCCTGCGGAGATAATTAATTTCAAACAAGACAGACAAGGTTCTAGAGTAACGTAAATACTTGCACCATCTGTAGAAGTCCCATGCTTTGCTGCTTGTGCGATCGCATTTGCTTCTGCGTGTACAGCCCTTGATGGTAAAGTTTTACTAGCATCACAGCTACTTAATCCCGGATAGCAGTATCCTTGAGCCGTACAATGGGCCGAACCCGATGGTGAGCCATTGTAACCTGTTGCTACGACCTGCTTGTTTTTCACAATCACAGCACCCACTGGAAAGGCTAAACACGTTGAGCGAGTTGCTGCAAGTTTAGCCAACATCAAAAAGTATTCATCCCATGTTGGTCTTTGATGAGGTTCATCGTTTAGGGAAATATTTTGCATAATCTATCAATTTCAAACTTTATTCTACTGCTTTGCTGACAACGGAAACTATGGATGTTCTGGGTTCCACTTATCCAAAATATTTTTAAGCTGATTCAAAGCATCTTCATGATTGTGAAACTGTATTTCAGCAATCACAGTGGGAATGCCGCGTGGAAATCTTGATATTTTTTTACCTGTTTCGTATAGAAGAATAATAGGAATGTTGTTTGTCTCTGCGAAAGCTAACTCCATTCCAACACCAAAGGATAGTGAACCAAGGTAAGCAATAACTAAGTCCGAATTGCTGACTTGATACTTATCTTGGTCAAAAACTTCACGAGGACTAATCTCAGGATTATTTACTGGATCAGTTTGTTTGTGTGGAACATAAGCTTGAAGACCAATTTCTTCGCAAAGGAAACCAATTTTTTCATAAAGTGCCTTAGACTCTGCTGGATTCTCTACATTAGTTAGCGCACCAGATACATATATTGTGTGCATATTTAATAGCTACCTTACATTAAAAATAAAATTACATTTTATTTTAAATTATTGATTAATGTTTTTCTCAAAAAGTATACTAATTTCTTCTGAAAATATAATCTATTTTATATTTTAAGTTAAATGTTATTATTCAATTATAATAGTATTATGGCTCTATTGTTTATTAAACAGACCTTTATCAATAATTACTATTAATTGTAAATAAAATATTTTTTAAAGCGAAGATATCTTATTACTTATTTAAAGGTGTATTTACTGTTTTGTTCGGTTCGGTTCGTGTCTCTGGAATGGGAGTTTTAACTCTTTGAAATAATGGAATTCCTGCAAATATTGCTGATAATAAGGTTCCTATTGCAGCAACTGCTGCCCATTTCGCTGATGTATCTTGTCCAAGAATACTTAGCAATGTTTCATGAACACTAATTTTAAGTTTTTTATACTCCTCTGACTCCAGCATAAGTTTCCTTAGTAAATCTGTATCGCCTGTCATCCAACTATGTTCTTTTCTATTGAAAAAATCATCAATTTCATTACGATTAGGCAAACCAATAAGAATATCAAGTCTTGCAGGTCTATCTGTATTGCGGTTACTTGATGACTTAGAACTTAATTTTTCAATAGCCAAATAGGCAATTGGCTGATTCACATCTCTTACATTAATTCTAAGCATTTCATCTGAAATGTTATGAAGGGCTATACAAAGAACACCTGACCAATAAGGATTTACTCGCGTACCAATGTGTCCCATACCTTTCGAGACTAGCCCAACCATTGAGTAAAGTGGGCCACGAAAGTAGCCACTGAGGTAAACAGCTTCATCAGTCCATACTAAGGCAGTATCTCTTGGAGGTATGTAGAAAAACTTCTGTTCCTCATCTGGCTTACTTGTCTTTAGTTCTGTTTGAATAGTCAAACGTTGCTTTTGTCCAATCGCGTATGCATATTCACTAGCAGTTAAACATAAATCACAAGCCCTTATACTATCTGGCTTGAGAGGATAAAAAAGTATACCTTTACTAAGTTCCCTAACAATATCCCGATCGCTCAAGACTGACATCCAAATACTCCCTAATTCCACAAACCAATAGAATTTTCCACAAAGACATCCGATGTAGTTATAAAGTCAAGCACATCGTGTCAGTAGCTAAATAGGACACTCTGACTGTCTTGAAGAAAAGGCTACTTTGATTACACGTATTTTAATTTATATTCTGGTGTGTTGCAAATTACTTTATATATTTAGCACGGAGATATCCACCTTAGTATTGCTGTTTATTTATATGAATTACAGTTTTTTCGCTTACTGATCCTGAATATAAGACTTGCAAGTTTTAATACAGTTACTAGCCTTTTGCAGTTCAATACCTAAATAACCAGTATGTTCAGGTTGAATTGCTGGAGAGGTAGCACAAATCTCTCTTAGTAGGCTGAGGGGGTTTTTTCCACGATAAGACTTAATCACCTCACCACTACCAGGGGTTGTGTGAGTAATGACTATCTCTTTGCCATCAACCTCAATTACGAAATTGCCAGAGGGGTCATAATAGTTACGCTGATTAAAAATTGCAGCGTATTGATTTGCAATTAGCCTTTCTGCATTGTCCCAGGTATCATCATATATATGAGCAGACTGACTAATAGTTATGAGTGGTCCCATTTTCAAGTCATACTCACAACGTTGAGCAATTTCATCCCTAATATGTTGTTGCAAAGCCCTCAATCCCATTGCATTTGCAGGCCAGGCGGCAAACATATCATTACTTCTAAAAGTTGCAGTTAGTGATAATTCATTATCAACCACTCTCAACCAAATATGATTAAGACAAGGGCTACCACCTTTTTCATGGTCTTTTACATCCCATAAGTTCATCACTGCACTAGCAGCATCAATTTCTCCAATTAACTTCTGAATCACCTGGTCAATTTGGTCACGCTCAAACCAGGAACGTAAACGTTGACCATATGTATATTTCAACCCTTCCCTAGAAGGTGCATCATCTAAAATCTGCGAAACGTATTCTTCAAGAAAAGGAGGGTCAATTGGCAAATAATTCGGCTCAGGAAAAAAAAAGTCAGCAGGTTCATCAGTAATAATTGCCATTAAATCAATTAATTCTTGCCATTGCCCATCATAGCCAGTTGGTCTAATTGTTCCTGTTGTTTTAATCCGATGAATGATTTTTACCCAAGTTTCTGCTATAGTCTTACCCTCAATTCTGTGACCGTATCTCGGTCCAGGTAAGATAGTTGGTTCAACAGTAGGCATAAGAAAATTTAAGCGCAAACCCCATGCAGCAAGCGCTTTCTGTTGGGCATATGACTTAACTAGACTAACGGCTTCAGAGATGGATTTGGTTTCGTGATACTTTATTGACTCCCGCAAGTCTTCTAAAGCACTAGCTTCCACTTGAAGATCAATATATCCAGGGATAGGGGAGCGAATTACCCAGCAACGCAACCCAGTATCACACACACCTTCTTCAAAGCCATCGCGGAAAAAGTCCAGCAAGCATTGACACGCACCTGCGTTATTGTCTTCTTTAGTAGCGTTTAGAACTACTAAATACCTAACGTGAGGATTATACAGTAAATTGCGAATTAGTAAGTTTATCCCACGGGTAGGCGAGTATAGTTGCCCAATTACAGCATACTCTTCGGGTTGCAGGTGTTTAGCGATCGCCTGCTTTACTGTCCATCCTGTGATCACTGCCGTCTGACCTAGGCCATAAATAAGCTGGTTGGGCTTGTGCAGTGCTTTGTACTCAAATTGGGTTGCCTTACCCGTTGCTGTCATGATTGGCTAAAAATAAAAAATTAACAATCTTTTATTTTATCACTAAATCTAAATTGGTACTAGTTTCCTAGAAAGTAGGCTTTGGAATTTTACTTAACATGATAAATTAATATGTTTGCTTTACAAATATTAATATCTTTGTTACAGTTATTTACATAAAGAGAAGACAGGGGAAAATCCATGCGTACAAGCACTGCTATCATTGACGACCAAGGCAAACTGAACAACTTTGCAATCGAGCCAAAAGTTTATATAGATGAGCAAGGCGATCGCACTGGTTTCACTCCCTATGCAGAAATGCTCAACGGTCGTTTAGCAATGATTGGTTTTGTCTCTCTGATAGCATTAGAAGTATTTACAGGACACGGTATTGTTGGTGTTTTGGCAAGTCTGTAAAAACTAATTTATTTAACATAACTCTCAAAAAATGATAGGAGACGGTAATTTTACCGTCTCTTAATTTATGGAAAACTTAGTGCTAGAGTGAAAATATACTGATAACAAAAGCCGTTAGTTGTCAGCGTAAAAATATTGGGTGAACTATGGCTTTAACTGCTTCAACTATGTTGCCGCTAGGCACTAAAGCACCAGATTTTAATCTACCGGAAGTAGTATCTGGAAAGGCAACTTCACTTTCTACCTTTGCAGATAAAAAAGCACTGTTGGTAATGTTTATTTGTCGGCATTGCCCGTTTGTAAAACACGTCCAAAAAGAATTAGTGCAGTTAGGAAGAGATTATTTTACAAGTGATTTAGCGATCGTTGCCATCAGTGCCAACGATGCAAAGAATTACCCAGATGATGCGCCAGAGTCGTTACAAGCATTTTCTACAGAACAAGGGTTAAATTTTACCTTATGCTACGACGAGAGCCAGGAAACGGCAAAAGCTTACACAGCAGCTTGCACGCCAGATTTTTTTGTATTTGATGGCGATCGCCAACTTGTTTATCGGGGACAATTAGATGATAGCCGCCCCAGTAATGGTAAACCCGTAACAGGTGCAGATTTACGCGCAGCCATTGAAGCAGTGCTAGCGGGTAAACCTGTTACAAGCGAGCAAAAGCCGAGTGTTGGTTGCAATATTAAATGGAAACCTGGAAACCAACCTAGTTATTTTGGTTAAGAAGGATTGGGCATTGGGCATGAGGCATTGTAAAAACTTTTCCCTACTCCCTACTCCCTACTGCCCACGACTATTAATGTTTAATTTCCAAATTCAGTATGTAGCATCCTAATTGGACTTTTTCTGCCCACAATTCATATTCCAGCCGCAAATTCTCTGGCAAGGGATGTCCGTTGAGAGTTAGGCTACGAGTAAAATTTCGTAAACGAATGGGATCGTTAGGTTGTAATGACTCAGTTGGCAACCAATAGCGACTAATGCCATAAACGCCCTGTTCCCAAAAATGACGGTAACTCACTTGAGCATTACCTTGCATAGTCATGATGACTCGGTAAGGGGATATCTCCAGCCACAAAATTCTGGGACTGTTAGGGGCGTAAGCTTTGCTCTTACTTTGGGGAAGTGTGTCTTCTGGACTTATGACACTCTCTACTTCGCAGCTAATTAAGGGTGGTGCGGTCATTAGTAAATGAAATCGATCAGTATCTTTTTGATACAATGTCGCGGCAGTTTCGACAACAGACCAGATTGGTAGGTCAGTAGAAATAAGTGATAAGCACACGGGCTTGCGGTGATGGGTCAGCATGGGAGCGATAAGGGCTAAAAGCTATTGAACAAAATGAAATGAACACTCTAGCTGTCTAATAGGTCGGGGTAGGAAACTAAATAGTAAAACAGGCTTAATATTAATGAATCCGCTGATTTGTTAATAAGCTACACAAATCTGGATGAAACAGGTAGAATGTCAGCTTACACAGCAAAAACGGTATTTTTATCTAGAGAAAGCTAATTCGTAAGTAAAGCTTGTAAATATTCTAAGGCTATAGCTTCAAAACAGTGGCAGTCGTTTTAGAGGGTAAGAAACCTTTTTGAGGGAGACTTACCGTAGATTGGAGTAAGTTTCATACAGCCAAAAGCGATAGGATACTAAGCAGGAAGTCACCAGAAGCGACAAACTAAGTCGCTGATGAACTTCCGGTGTATTCAAATGCCAGTGTATCCTAATGTCGGCTTCTGTTATAACCGTAGAAACTCACGAAAACCTTTCTCACCAAAATATTGCTGAGTAAAAAGTAAAATTCATTGACTCAGCAATACTTTGGTCTGCCCATTGCGCGTCTGGCAGAGAAGAAAGAGGAAAGTTGGAGAAACGTGATAAATCGCCGTCTCTACAGAAAATTTATTCGTCAATTATTTCTTGACAGACTACTAGTACCCCAAGGCGGAATTCAAAATTCAAAATTCAAAATTAATACAGCGCAAGCGTTTCATTGATTTTGAATGGGTGGTTTATTTACGCCGAACTGTACTAGTTTGTCGATCAGATCCGATTTTTGCCTGCTAACAAATTAGCGATCGCAGTACTAATTGGTTGACATCTCGGTAATCATTGGCTTGGAAAAAGGACAAAAAAAGTGGCTCTACAATCAGCAGAACCACCAAAGCTTTTGCAAATCTGTTATAAATTAACGAACTGCCCCTTGAGCAGAAACAGTATCAATCGGTTTCATCAGGTACAGCCGCAATAACTGCCAGCCATTGGAGATGTAAAGTGGCAGTTTTTGGAAGAATTGCAGGAATTTGGGAGTGTTGGAGTTAGCGATCGCACCCAGCTTTTGGTTATTGCTTATACAAGTATCCAAGCGCTGATAAAACTCTGGATTCTCTACATCCAGCATCAATGGGAATACCCGACCTGCATTTTCGTTGGTCTTCTGAATTACATGGATATCGTATTCTCGTGCATCCAATCCGAGGGTGGCATAAAAGTCCTTGCGTTGGATGTCATTGAGATACATTGTCGCAAATACCGACAACAGGAAGAACCGACTCCACAGCCGTGCTTTCCAATCATCCAACATTTGCGGCTGAGATTTCATGACCGCATCAAAGAAATCGCCGTGACGGTTTTCATCTTGACACCAGTTTTCAAAGAACCGGAAGATTGGATAAACCCGGTCTTCGGGATGTGCTTCTAAATGGCGATAAATGGTGATGTAGCGCCAATAACCAATTTTCTCAGAAAGATAAGTAGCGTAGAAGATGAATTTCGGTTTAAAGAAGGTATAACTGCGACTCTTAGTCAAAAACCCTAAATCTAGGGACAGATTAAAGTCCGACAAAGCTTTGTTCAAAAAGCCAGCGTGACGCGCTTCATCCCGTGACATCAGGTTAAAACACTCAGCCAAAACAGGGTTTTTGCCTTTCAAGCGACGACCAAGTTCTTTATACAGCAAAAAGCCGGAAAACTCTGCCGTACAGGAACGTTCTAGAAATTCAACGAACAATCGACGAGTTTCCCCGTCAATATGATCCCAGGATTGTTCAAACTCGGCATCCCGAACAAAGTGGTGGCGGTTGTAGTCAGTGCGGAACTCTTCAAGAATGGCTCTTAACTCATCTTCGTTGACGGAGATATCCATCCGTGCCATTTCATCAAAATCGGTAGTATAAAACCGAGGTGTTAACAGGGTTTCTTTTGCCGGGACTTTAATCCCTGGCCGGATTTCTTCAAAGCCTGGTTTTTTGAGGGAATCTACCATGTCTTGATTTCTCTTTCGTCTTTATTATCTTAAGTAGACCTTTCGGGTGACGCTCCTACGTCTCTACCGCCACGGTAACGGCAGTTCCTCATAAAGGAAACCACGCCAGTTGCTTCAAGTCGGCAGAGCCGCCCAACGCACTGGCTCCCGTTGGCGCTAGCCTCTCCCTTTAGGAAAAGACCCGACTGCCTGACCAGAAATGCTCTGGCAAACCGCAACAGCCCACAATAATCGAATTGTATAAAGTTCAGTCTACCAAGGTGCGGGTGAGAAATTTGTAAGCAAAACATTAAGAGTTGCAACAATCATTCAATATTTGCGGAATCAAAAATCGCAGATTGGTAGTCAAATAAATGTAGTTGAATGAGCAGCATTATTTTGATCGAGTGGAGTAGCACTTACCTCTTGATTCTCAAAGCACTACTATCTCAGTAATTTTCTGTGGTTGTTACTAAAATAAATTCATAGGGTTCTATTAATACGTTGAGCAGCTTAAAATTAACAATCCATGATTAGCATAATTACTGAAAAATCATAAGTGCTTTAGTGATATCTTACACTCTTATTAATAACTAGAGATTGGACAATGCGCACAACTTCAAATCAGAGTTGCAGCGAACAGTAGTGGACACTACGAAAATTGCTAGCAAGCAACTTATGCACGATCTAAATATGGCTATTAGTACTTAGTATAAAAAATAGATTGGCAAACCTATTTTAAACAACAAGAGTAAATCCAAAGGTTGAAAACAAGATGAATCTTGAAAACAATCAGCAGCAAAAAGACCGACTTCTTGTCTCTTATATCTTGTGTGCAGTCGGATTTATGGGGGTGGGAGGATTGCACCGTTTCTACAATGGCAAGATCGGAACTGGTTTGTTATGGCTGTTGACTGGTGGCGTGTTTGGTATAGGGCAATTTGTGGATTTGTTCTTTATCCCTAACATAGTTGACGAATACGAATACAATTTGAGATTAAAAGCGGGTGTCTCTCCCTTTGGTGTGCCGTTGAATCAAGCAGTGGTTGCTTCTCAAATCTACCGTCCAACAGGCAACCAACTCATGGTGAAACTGATTGAAGCGGCGGAAAACAAGGGTGGTATTTTAACTGTCACTCAAGGCGTAAAGTTCACGGGAGCTAGCTTTGCTGAAGTGGAAGCTACACTCAAAGAGATGTATAAATCAGGTTATGTAAAAATTGATAACGACCCCAATACTGGAGCCGTTACCTACCATTTCCACGAACTTTAATTGTCATTTGTCATTTGTCATTTGTCATTTGTCATTTGTCCTTTGTTAAAAACTAATGACCAATGACCAATGACTAATTTCTACCTAACCACTTTTGACCGTCCAAGCGCTGAACTAAGCCATATACCAATAAATCAAGGGTAATTTTGCGTTCATCGATTAGGAATGACTCAAGAGTGCTGGGTTTTTTGCCTTCATTACAAGAAAATCCCTTTTTCCCTTGAATATCTTCTTCGGGGAAATACAGGTTAAACTGACGCTTACCAATTTCTGACCAACTGCCGATAATTTGCCAGCATTCTTCGGCGGATTCAAAGCCAGTAATTGGCATCTTCTGCTTGGCAAAAGACACCTGTAAATCTTGTACGCCTTTTTGAGCGATCGCTTTTTGTAAAGCTGGCAAGTAGTCTTGCTCAATGAACTCTACAAATGGCTTATCTTCAACAGCTGGGGCTTTTTCCTTTTTAGGGGCTTTAGCTGCGGCGGGTTTTTCTCCTGTTGCGTCGGCGGCGGGTTTTTCTCCTGTTGCGGCTTTAGCTGCGGCGGCGGGTTTTTCTCGCTTGGGTGATGCAGGAGCTGGTTTAGCAGCATTGGGATTATCTTCGGGGTTTGCGGCTTTAGGATCTGGCGCGTTGGCAGTAGGAATGTCTGTGGCTTCGGGCGAGTCTGTACTAGGAGCGTGTTCTTCAGCCACACTGGGAGCTTGCTTGTCAACAGTGCTGGGAGCTACTTCTCCCGCTTGATTGTGATTGGTTGGGTCTGCCATTGCTCAGGTCAATCCTTTAATCTAGCTTTGGGAGCGATCGCTCACCTTGATGTATCGGGTATTTTTATTTTGACATACTAGTACTGCAAGGCGGAATTCGGAATTCGGAATTCTTATATTGTAAGGATTTCATTTATTTAGGATGGGTGGTTTACTTCAGCCATGCTGTACCAATGCAACACAGCAAAAATAACTGTAAGTAAGTCGGCACAATAAAACCAAACTATGTGAAGAAAGATTAACTAGGCTAAAACTCTCTTCCCTCCTGCCTCCTGCCCTCTGCCTTCTGCCTTCTGCCTTATCTCAACGATAAATTTTCCCACCCACCTACTTACAGTTAGAAATAATGCAAAGGCTTAGGATATAAGCTTTTTTACCCACCGCCTCCTTCAAATCCCTTTGAATCCCATACCAGTTTCTACCTGTTGCTGTGCTGGAGTAGAACTCACTTTGTCAGATGCAATGCTAGAAGTCTGACGCCTGCTACCAACTTGGCTCAAGAATATGCCTACTAAAATCAAGCTACCACCAATATATTGAGGTCGGGTAGGGGCTTCACCCAAAATTAAATAGGCTGCTATAATTCCCACAATTGGGCCAAATGAGCTAACCAAGGAAGCCATAGAAGCAGTAGAAGTTTTCAAGCCTTTAATCCAAAAAGACTGGCCTAGCACCACAATCAACCCGCCATAAAGAAACATCCACTGCCACAAGAATGGTGAGAGGACACCAGCGAAATGATCCCTACCATAGAGGATTAAAGCAAAAAAGAAAAAGATTACAGTTCCTAGTGCAGTCCGAAAAATGCTATAGATTCCCAAAGGAATCTGCGAAAGGTGTTTCTTGCTAATAATCGTAGAAGCGGCTATAGCCACAGATGCGGCTGCGGCCAAAAGTTCCCCTATGCCTAAACCGAAACCTCCCATGTTCATCATGGTTTCTGTTGGAGGCTGAAGGATAATAGTTAGGATAACACCAACAAAAGCTGCGATCGCACCAAAAAATTCCCAAATATTTACCCGTTCTCTCAATAACCAGACTGATAAAGCCAGAGTTAGAGGCGGTTCCAAGCGTCCCACTAAGATGACATTGTTCACCCCTGTAAGTGCCAGTGCCTGGAAAATTAAGCCAGGGGCTAACGCTCCTAATAAAATAGCTACTGCCGTTAGACTGACCCAATCTTTGCTTGAAAGTTGCTTCAAAGTAGCTTTGTTCCACTGCCGCCCATAGATGAGGATCAGAAGTATCAAGGCGCAAAGGTTTCCGACGAATAAAACATTACACAAAGAAATCGGATTGCGATTACCGATCAGATGTTGAGCACCAATTTCTGTTAGCTTCCGAGTAACGGCGCTAGATGCTCCAAAAATTAGCATTGCTAGCCAGAGATATGTTTGTCCCGAAATTCTATGGATTTGGCGATGTGGTCTTTTGGGTCTAGTCACAATAACATCACTGCAATGAAAGCATTGCTCATCATATTAAGTTACTTTCACGCACTTCAAAATGAGGTTTTGTTGAGAAAATACTTAAATTATCCTGTGACTTTGAGGAACCATAATTACCTGAGAAAATGCTGAGAATTCACTAAATTTTCTCAAGGGATAAATTCATGAAAATAGTGGCTTAGTTTCAATCAGCTCTCACTGGCAACTGAGATGCTTGGGATGTTCAGGATAAAACAAAGAAGAGAAGTAACAAATGAAACTCGCACCCTTTCTTACAAGTGTAGCTTTGGTTGGTTTTTTCACAGTTTGGGACGTACCATTAAAGGCGATCAATCCGTCATTAGTGCAGGCATCAGCAGCTGAAGAAATGTCTGTAGCACAAAAACTAGACTTGCTTACTAAGAGTAAGGGTCAAATTGGTAGTGGCGATCAACTGCGTCGTTTCTTTTTTGGTGACTTGGAACCAATCGGTATCCAGGTAGGTGGTGCAGGTCATGTAGTTAATCTTTATAATAAAGCTAATGATGTCACATTCGCTTACTGTTCGCATTACGATGTGATTGTTGCCATTAAAAAAGGTAAGGTAACTAAATTTGAACCCAGCGAAGTTAAGTAATAATAAATCCACTTTCTAATTAATATTTTGCTGAAACTAGAGGAGCAATTTGATTGCATCTAGGTTGCAATATATGGAGAAAAGCCCGGAGTAGCGGAAACGTCTCCGGCTTTATGCTGTGCGTTTACACTTTAGTAAAAGTCTGATTTATTCTTCTTCAAAAAGTTATTAAGTTTCTAGAATACTCAGGTTAAAGGAAAACAGTAATATATGAAAAACTATTTTTAATTTTACTATTGAACTTTTATTTAATTATTCTTGCCCCAATTATTTTAAAGTGAGTAGACTAAAAGCGATCGCCTGCGAAGATAAATTATTTAATAGCTATTAAATTAGTCAACTTCTGCCTGTACTAATACCTTTGTCAAATGTATTAATTAACTGTGGTATTTTATCTAGTAAAATTCTCTTTCTTTGTGAAACTCTACAAAATCAGATTTGGCAAGACAAAAGGATTGAGTAAATTGCTCCATGCAACTTAGAAGTAATCGGTAGCGGTTTCACAAGGAGAAAGCCTACTTATATATTACTTTACCCCAATGTGCTTTTTTTGTTGAAACAATGGAAGAAGTATATCAGCGAGTGAAAACACTCAGCAACTATTAAACCTTAACCAAGATGTTATTAAACCTTAACATTAGTCAAATATAGTGCTGTTAAGATAACTTCAAATACAATTTACAACTTTAAGTTTTGACTTTTAATGGGCAAATTAAAGATGCTTAACTCTCGGATCATTGTAATCTAGTTTGGGAATAATGGGTTCCAAAAACATATCTGGAAGTGTAATTTGATGTAGGTTTGAGATTTATACTCCCGACATCAAGTTCTCACATATCCTACTTTCAGAAATTGAGTAAATAGTAATTACAAAAATCTTGAGTTAAGTTGTCTTAGCTTGTTTAAAGTCAAAAGTTTAGTAGTATTTCAGTTTTGCAAATTTCTCTGCTATATAAGCAAAGTAAGATAACGCAGACTAATCTTAAATCTCAACCTGGGAAGGTTAGTTTTGTTTGTGTCGTACAAGCTTTTAGTCAGATAGCAATACGCTGTGTTTGAAGTGTTCTCAAAAGTTTTACAGTTTGAATAAGGGGAAAATTCTTATGGCTCTTTACGGCTATACCATTGGAGAGGATCGTGACTCAAACGCTAGTAATGGCAAGCAACTTGATGTTTACCGCTTTTTGATCCCTTCTGCACCTACAGGTTCTATTACTCCTACAAAAGTAGGTACAATCGATATTGCAGGTACTGTTACTAACGCAGATCTAGAAGGTTTGGCAACTAACCCTACTACCGGAAACGTAATTGCAGTTAACGAAGCACGGGCCACTAATCCTCCAAATCCAATTGATCCAGTTGTTATTGTCGCTAATGTAGATCAGAAGTCCATAACCTCACCAACACATACACCATCTGACTTACATCGTTTTGGATTTGAGTCAGGTGCTGACTTTAGTAAGCAACAAAATGCTCTGTACAACATTTCAGGAAATAAAACTGCTAATCTTGGTGGAGAACCAGTAGGAAGCTCACTTTATAAAATTACTACAGGTAACCCTGGAACTATTAGCCTTGTAGACGGCTTTGGCCCAGCTACTACTGCTGCACAAAGACAAGGAACTCAACCTACCAACCCTGGAAAATTTGCCGATGGATTAGCTATCGACAATCTTAATCCTGGTAAGACTCGCGCTTTTGCTAGCGATTTCCATACCTCTGATGGAAATGGGAACAATCTTTACAAAGTTGATCTGCTCACTGGTGAGCTATCTGCGCCGATTGCTCTGAGAACTCCTTCAGGGCAACCTCTGAATGTCAACGCAGATTCTGATTTGTCATTTACTAACTTCGGTTCTCAAAGATTGATCGGTTGGTTGGAAACTGGCGCTGTCTATGAGATCACAGGTTACCAAGATGAACTTGCTGCATCAGGTTTAACTTTAGGTAGTGCCACAGGTTCTAATGGCGCTGGCTTTGCAACCGCCACCTTACTTGGTAACGTTACTTTACCAAATGCTTTGGCAACAACACCTGTTCAGTATGAAGGCTTTACGATTGCTAATAAATAACAGTCGTTAAGATGCTCTTTCTTCAACTCTTGTAAAAACTACTTTTACAAGAGTTGAAGAACGGATCTAAAGATAAAAAATTTTATTTGCCAAACTACCTGTACTTTTTGTCAAGACTAACTGGATTTTTATTTTGAAATTTATCAAAACAGAATACATACGTCAGTTTTAATAACAAGTTCAATTTGGCACTTATAAACTAGTTAATACTTGTAAAGAAAATTAAGTTTGAGTGATGGTTGTGCGTAGCGCAACCGTACATCTTGTTGTGGGCGATCGCTTACCCATTTCCGCAATATGAAAGCTAAATTATCATTGAGTTTACTTAAGTTATGTTGCAGAATTGGATATACTTCCTGATTTTGATAAGTCGCTCTTAATAAATCAATTAGGAAGTCTTGCTCTTGGTTAGCAGCTTCGTTTGGCATAGCTAAATCCCTGACAATATATCTTTTAGGTTAGTATTCCCAAGTTTTCATGCTATCTAACAATTAAAGTGGCGTGATCCAATAGGTAGTACCTCGAATAGCTTGTTTTTTAAAACCAAATAAAGGTAAATTCTCTTCAGATAAACCTACATAAGTCCAATGTGGAACATCGTTTTCTACAGTTTGAAACCAACCATTTTGATTAAGAGCTTTTCTCTGTTCTTTATTACCTATGCGTAAATCAATTGCTAATCCCCAAAGATGTTGTGAAGTTCCGGGAGGTGCAACTAAACCGAGAATTTTTGTTTCTTTACCTTGTTGAACTTTTGCTAAAACTTGATTATTAGCATATTTATTCCAAAATTTTAAATTAGTGTTGAAAGTACGAGTACAATCACCAGAGCCATAACCAGATTTTAACGGAATCTGTTGCTGAGTTCGTGCTTTATTTAAAGCATCAGCCGCAGGTTTTTGTAAAAAACAGTCGTTAGTACCATCAATATGACCCATTGTTAAAGTAGCTTGAAACTCTTGGGTTTCTTGTTCATTAGCAAAGATATCTTTTTGCGGCAATTTAATCCCAACATCTGGATTTACGAATACTGCGCCATAGCTTCGCAGCAAAGTATATTCATAAGTACCAGGCTGGGGAATTGTGGGTAATTTTCTAGCGATCGCAGATAAAAAACGCTGTTGAGCATTTAATTTTGGATCTGGAAGAAATGGTTCTGATATTGTATTTTTAGAGATATCTATACAAGGTAATGAATCATTACTCAAGCATCTTTGTAATGGTTGAGCAGTCATAGCAACTTTATGGTGGGTAATCTCATTGCTAGCTACTAATACAAAAATCATCAATATAACTATACTGATGAAACTTGTCTTTCTAATAAATCTAGTAATATTTTTTTGATTTCTGAGGGTGAGTTTCATTTTAAATAATTGCTGAATAATTCCAGAATAAAATTAAGAAAATTTTGAAAAATATCTATCATTGGTGACTTAAAATTGCAGATTATTTATCGCTGTTAAACTATAGGTTTATCCAAATAGTAGAAAATGTCTCACATATACTAATTATGAATTCATTTGTACTAATTGCTAACGATATGAACAATAGCTGCAATCGACAAACCGGAACCTTGTCACAAATTTTAAAAAAGATGAGATTTTTTACTTCCTACTAAAGTTAAAAAATAGAACCTTGCCTTTAATTGAGTACTAGTAAGTTTGATAACTTGTTTATCAGAAAGTTACATCCATGAAACCACTGGAACAGTTAAAATTGAAAAGAACTCTAAGCTTGCCGATCCTGTAAGTATGACCATGCACAATTCCGTTGAATTCCAAGACGCTTTTGATGTCATAGTCGTCGGTGCAGGTCACTCCGGTTGCGAAGCAGCTCTCGCCTCTGCACGCCTCGGTTGTCGTACCCTGCTATTGACGCTCAACTTGGATAAAATCGCTTGGCAACCTTGTAACCCAGCAGTAGGTGGCCCGGCGAAATCTCAGTTGACTCATGAGGTAGATGCACTCGGCGGCGAAATTGGTAAAGTGGCAGACCGTACCTACCTGCAAAAACGTATCCTCAACTCTTCACGGGGGCCTGCTGTTTGGGCATTACGTGCCCAGACTGATAAGCGCGAATATGCAGCTGTGATGAAAAATATTGTCGAGAACCAAGAAAACTTGACAATCCGCGAAAGTATGGCAACAGATTTGGTGCTGGGCGCTAACGGTGAAGTCATTGGCGTTGAAACTTATTTTGGTGTGGGGTTCCAATGTAAAGCAGTCATCTTAACAACTGGCACCTTCCTGGGAGGCAAAATTTGGGTTGGTAACAAATCAATGCCAGCTGGACGGGCTGGAGAATTTGCAGCTGAAGGATTGACACAAACCCTAAATCGCCTGGGATTTGAAACCGGCAGACTTAAAACTGGAACTCCAGCACGGGTAGACAAGCGATCGGTAGATTATAGTAAAATGCTCATCCAGCCAGGGGATGAAGATGTGCGCTGGTTTAGCTTTGACCCAGATGCGTGGGTAGAACGGGAACAGATGCCTTGCTACATCACCCGCACAACTGCTGAAACCCATCGCCTGATTCAGGAAAATTTACACCTGTCGCCAGTTTATGGTGGTTGGGTGGAAGCCAAAGGGCCGCGCTATTGTCCCAGTATTGAAGATAAGATTGTCCGCTTTGCCGATAAGGAAAGCCATCAAATCTTTATTGAACCGGAAGGAAGAGATATACCCGAACTTTATATCCAAGGGTTTTCTACAGGATTGCCAGAAAATTTGCAACTGCAAATGTTGCGGACTCTCCCCGGTTTGGAAAAATGTGTGATGCTACGTCCAGCTTATGCTGTGGAATATGACTATTTACCAGCAACTCAGTGTTACCCCACACTAATGACTAAGAAAATTGCGGGGCTGTTTTGTGCTGGGCAAATTAACGGCACCACAGGTTATGAAGAAGCTGCTGCTCAAGGGCTGGTGGCAGGAATTAACGCCGCTCGATTTGTTCGTTCTCAAGAAATGATTGTGTTTGCCCGCGAGCAAAGTTACATTGGAACGCTAGTTGATGATCTGTGTACAAAAGACCTGCGAGAACCTTACCGAATGCTTACTAGTAGGTCAGAGTACCGATTGCTATTGCGTTCTGACAATGCCGACCAACGCCTGACACCCTTGGGACGAGAGATTGGTTTAATCGACGATCGCCGCTGGGATATGTTTACCAAAAAACAGGGTAATATCACCACAGAAAAACAAAGATTGCAAACCACACGAGTTAAAGAACATGATGAAATTGGAATAGCGATCGCATCTGATACCCAACAAGCAATTAAAGGTTCAATTACCCTCAATGACTTATTGCGCCGTCCGGGATTGCATTACGTTGACCTCGACAGGTTTGGACTGGGAAACCCCAACCTCAACCGGGCCGAGAAAGAAGGCGCAGAAATTGACATCAAGTATTCTGGCTATCTTGCTAGGCAACAAAATCAGATTGACCAAATTGCCCGCCAAGCGCACCGCCAGTTACCTGGGGATTTAGACTACACAACAATTGATACTCTTTCTAAAGAGGCACGGGAAAAGCTGACCCACGTAAAACCACTTACCCTTGGTCAAGCTGCACGTATAGGTGGTGTAAACCCAGCGGATATTAACGCCTTATTATTATATCTAGAATTGCGTAGAACCAAGAGCCAGTCAGAGTTTCCAGCGTTAGCTTAATACAAGCTTGATAAAGACTGAGTATAGTAGTAGGGAGAGAGATTGGTATGATAGATGACATAAAGATTAGTAGTGGCATCATCAACAATCCCCAGATGAAAGTTGGGTTTAATACCAACACTCAATCAACTTATCTCAATTAAGATGGAGGATTGGATGTTTCATTATTCAGGAGGCAGGAGGCAGGAGTAACCCATGCGTAACTGCATAGGATTGGAGCAAGACCGGAGGCAAAGCGGCTCCACGTTTTGTATCTCGCTCAACACGTCTCAATACAATTTCTCTTTTTCAACCGGGTAATCACTCAGGACTGAAGTTTTTATTCATACTTCTTTCCTTCAGTAAGAACTGCCCTCTACCTGCTGCCTCCTCTGATAATCCTAATTTCCAGGCAGTAGGGGTGGCGTTTCCTCGTCCAAGCAACAACCCAGAACGTCTATGTTACAAGAAGCCAGCACCCGTCTCATAGTACCAGAACCATCAGAAGATTTAATCACCAACGAGCCTTGGTCGATAGAAAACTATGCTGATGGCCTAATGGATGAACTCTTTGCCGATATCGACTACATTCTGGATGCTAGTGGTAATCTGCCTTCTCAAACTGTTAGGGACAGTAGTCAGAACAGATCGAGCCACTCTGTTGCTGGAGTTTCCGCCCAAGCTCAACGCCAATCGCCTCCAGAATCCGTGCTGCAAACAGTTACCATACCACAGATTATCTTACCAAACACACTGAACCAAGCAGTACAGTCAGTTGCTCAAGATAACCACAAGCAATTGAGTACCGTTATATTTGATCCCGCTACTGTTAAACCAGTTAGTAGAAAGCGTCAGAAAACTAGTCCGGTTTTGGGCAAACTGCTGATTGTAGCAACAACTTTAGGCGTGGCGATCGCTAGTACGATCTACTTGGTGCAGTCTGGAGTCGTATATCTTTTAAATACCAAATTGCCCGAATCAGCGCTAATAGTGCCGCAACCGCAGTCACAGTTGCCCGTAAAACCAGAAATTGAAGCAGAATTAGTTGACTATATGCTCCAAGCACTGGCTGTTATAGATAAGCAAGGAGCAAAAAGCAATCAAAAATCTTTCAATCCAGGATTCTCCAGTCAGGCAAATACTAACCAAATATCCCTTGGCCGCGAGCAAGCAACTGCTAATCTACCAGCACTTCCACTTCTAGCAAACAATACACCACCAGCCCCCAACCGTTCTGGAAGTGTTGTTGAGCGCATCTATGTCCCTGTTTATCAAGCGCCATCGCCAATGCGCTACGCCCTTCCAGCCATTCCTGGGACTCCCACACTTTTACCACAAGTTGCCAGTGTATTGCAGCGATCTCAACCTAATGTTGTGAAAACTGCCCTGAATACAGTGCGACAAGCTGCCAAACCTGTAACTGTTAATATGTTAGCTGCCGCTGTCCGATCCGAACTCAAACCTGTGGCAGCCAAAACTGCACCCATTACGGTGCGCCAAACACCCAAGCCTCTGCCTGCATTACCAGTAGTTCCATTACGCGCTGCACTCGCCCCAGAGTCAGAACCAACTATTACCCAGGAACAAGTATATCCGCCAACTGCGATCGCAGAAGCTCCGAGTAATACCTTAGAGGGATTGCTAGAGTTGGGCAACAAATCTGCCGCTCTGTTTAAAATTGATGGCGTGACTCGCCGCATCAATATGGGTGAAGGTATCGGCTCCAGTGGTTGGACACTAGTAGATGTCAGTAATGGCGAAGCAGTCATCCGACGTAATGGCGAAGTGCGATCGATTTATGCAGGACAGAAACTATAAATGTTTTAACCCTCTGCCTGGTTGAGGAGAGTTTAGAGATTAAATTTATCTATCACCATTAATAGTACTGCGACCAGCAATAATTATTGATTGAAATAATTTGATTACGTCAAATATTCCTTTATCTCTGTCTTATATCAAGTCCGGTTAATCACTTATGATTACCGGACCTGTGCAAAAATCGGAAAAGTCTCTTTCCCCCTGCTCCCTGCTCCCTGCTCCCTGTTACGCATTCGCCTACACTCTTATTAACCAAAATGCGTAGGCGTAGCCCGTCGTAGACATCACTATGTCAATAAAAAAGTAAGTATCTACTGTAAATCTAGCGGTTTGCAGTTGAGTCCAATACAGACCTAACCCCCAACCCCTTCCCTACTAGTGTTGGGGAGTAAGATTCAAAGCCTTTCTCCTAAGAGGAGAGAGGAATGGAAGTGAGGTCAAAACTGTACTGCACTCAAACGAGAACCGCCATAGCGGGAGATTTTGTCTAATTATCTCATAAAGCAGTGGAAATACCACACAGTTTCATCAAAAGTAGAAAATCAGGTTGATGGTGAAGAGTTGGAAGATAGTATTGAATTTCCCTATCTAAAGATGGTTCACAGAAATAAATTTCAATGTTAAAACTATAATTTGTGTTTATTATAGTTGCGCTACGGTGACTATTTGCAAACCTACATCTTGCCCATATCTTGCTTCAGCAAGATATATTTAGCTAAAAAAGTTAGTTTGCTAATTGATGTAATCCTTAAACTTTACCAATATGAAACAACCTAACTATTTTAAAAATAATTCTAAAAATTCTTTAAGAGAAAAATATCATCTTTACAAAGGTGAAAAGCTGAACTGGCTTCAAGTAACTCTTCGGCTTGAAAGGTCAATTATCTCTATCATTCTTCCTTGGGTAATTTTTTGTACTATATATGGTACTTTCATATCATTTTTAGCGCATTTAGGATTACCAATAGCATTTTCAGATTCCAGCAATATTCTTACCAATGCTGTTTTAAGTTTTAATATTGGCTTTACATTACTATTAGTGTTTCGGACGAATACAGCCCATGATAGATTTTGGGAAGGTCGTCAATTATGGGGAGCTTTAGTTAATACATCGCGTAACTTAACTCGTGGAATTTCGATAATCGTTAAAGAGAAGACACCACAAGATAAATTAGAAAAAGAGGCAATGCTTCGATTAGTAACTGCTTTTGCAGTTGCAATGAAGTTACATCTCAGATCAGTGCCTTTAGACACTCAGTTGGCATCATTAATGTCTGAAAAACAATATTTACAACTCCAAGAGACTAACCATCCTGCACTACAAATTGCTTATTGGCTAGGAGATTATTTGCAGCATCAGCATGACCGAAATTGTCTAAATGTCTATCAACTAACTACTCTGCATAACTGTGTAGATGATTTAGTAGATATTTTAGGTGGTTGCGAACGCATTTTAAAAACGCCGCTGCCTTTAATATATACTATTAAACTCAGACAACTGTTATTAATTTTTTGTCTTATATTACCTTTAGAAATTGTGAGCTTTTTAAATTGGTGGACTGGTATAGTAATGGCTTTTGTAAGTTTTACATTATTAAGTATTGAACAAATTGGCTCAGAAATTGAAGAACCTTTTGGGTTTGATCCTAATGACTTACCTTTAAATACTATTTGCAATACAATCTCAAACAATGTAGAAGAATTAATCAGTCTTGCTTCTAACAATGTTCGTTATTATTAAATCTATAAACCAATACGCTTGGGTTAGCGCCAAAAACTTTAAACTGCGTAGGTTGGGGAGCCACTGCGCCCTTGCGGTTTCCCGACTTGTACCCCTCCGGGGAAGCAAGCTACGCGCAGCGTCTCTGACAGGAGAAGCAAGTGGCGGTTGAGGAACGTAGCTTGCTTCTTGAAGGGTAAACCAACATTTTCGGTGGTTTCTTGGGTTTCACTTCCCTACGGGACGCTACGCGAACGTTCAACCCAACCTACGGTTATCCTGAACCCAAGCGTATTGATCTATAAACAAGTTGTACCAAATAAATTTCTGATCAGAACGAGAGATTTTTCCTTTATTAAACATAGAAAATACTTGGCTGAAAAATGCAATCGCTTAATAAATAGTTCGCCAAGCTTTTACTGTCTCTTTACCAATTTCGCTATCAACAGTTTGACCTCCTTCTAAGACTAGTCTGATATCTAAGTTCTCATTTGGAGCATTTTTCAAAGCAGTGGCTAATTCTTTACTGACAGCAAATGTGCCAGTTGAACCGTCTAATTGAAAAACTTTTTTTTTGACCTTGAGCAAAAGCTTATCGACTTTTTTTGTCGTGACAAATCTAAAATAGTCAGGTCTGGGATACACACGACCTGCTGTGTAGAAAGAAGACCTTGCTTGATCCGAATTTACTGTTACGAGTACTCGAATGCTCGAAGGAGTCCACAAACTAATAACTTGCTTTGAACCCTCACGGTACAAGTGACCACCTAAAGAATTGCGATCGAAAACTCCAACAAACTCCCCTTCAAAGGGGTCAACAATTCTTACGGCTTTCGACCAAGGCACATCCATATCGGGGGACAGTCCAGCTGATTTGACCATTGGCAAATCGCTTGATGCTTGGGCAAGGCTACCTATCTCTTGAACAGTGAAAGCAGTACAAAGTTGAGGGGAAATTACAGCCAAGCTAGCCCCAAAAAGAAGAACTGGAATCGTTTGCGATAACTTGATCATAAGTCAGGGGTATAATCTTCAAATGGTTCTTACTGCAAAATGGTTTGCCTTACTTCAACTGGTTCACCCGTCAAACTAAAAGGAAGTTAATAACACAATAGCAATGCTTTTAGCCTAAACTTTAACTTTAATGCTCAATAAATGCTCAAGTGAGCCATTTTAAGTAACTATACATTAATTTTGAGTATAAAACAATACTCAAAATTAATGCTCAATATATGCTCACACATCCATTATCTCTCAAATACTCCAATAACTTGTCTAATAACAAATCGCTCCTTACTGTACAAGCATTCCAACTATTTTTGTCTTTACGGCATCT
>NZ_JBALDJ010000081.1:0-47390 GCF_036917415.1 Nostoc sp.
CCGCTGCTGACATCCCAGATTTTGATGGTCTTGTCAGCACTAGCAGAAGCTAACTGTTGTCCATTGGGGCTGTAGGTGACACTATTAACCGGACTACTATGACCAGTCAGGGTTTTGAGGAGTTTACCGCTGCTGACATCCCAGATTTTGATGGTCTTGTCAGCACTAGCAGAAGCTAACTGTTGTCCATTGGGGCTGTAGGTGACACTATTAACCGGACTGTTATGACCTTCTAATGTATTCACCTCGATCGCACGATTTTCTTTCTTCTCCTTTGGCTTTAAATAAACTGCTTGCTGTAAAGTTGCCACAGTTTGCATTAAGATATCGTTTCTGTGCTGTGCCCAAATTGTATGCTTGAGTTTGCTACCTGCCTTTAAAGCTGCTATTAAAGCATCTGGATATTTTCCAGAGACAGCAAAGGCTTCCGAAGAATTATTGATGGCGCTAATTTGATTAACATTTGCCTCTACTGACCACTGGAATGTTGCCGCTGCTAACCCAGCAAATCCTAAACCTGCGGCCACAGTACCAAAAAGGGCGCGTTTGAGAAAGCTATTCAGTTTCGCCTCACTCAGTTTTCTTTCTTTTCGTTCCTTTTCCAGTTCCGCCATCACCTGCTTTAACTTCGGTTCCTGTTGCTGGCGGATAAAGGTAGCGATGTAGTCATGTACCAGTTGATAACGGTCAGCCGGGTTTTCTGGTAACAAAACCACCAAGCCGGATTGGACAAAAATCTTTAACACTAAATCTAATTTACTGATTTCAGAAGCTTGTTCTGCGCTAGCTTTTGATCCCCCCGCCTGCGGCGACCCCCTTAAAAAGGGGGTGAAGAGAATAAAGCCCCCCTTTTTAAGGGGGGTTGGGGGGATCTCCAAGAAGTACGGCTCAAAATCTGCTTTCAACTCAGCGCGAGTCTTTAAAGGGCGAGTTCCTTTTTCATCGGTCAGTAAATAGAGTAATATGTCTGCTGCTTGCTGATTTTCTTCACCGCAATCATTAACAACTTCATCCAAATAACGCTTAACCAATTCCCCCTTAGTGCCACGCTGTCGATATTCTGCCAGAGTTGTAATATTCTCCGTTTGCAGTTGCGCCCCCACAACCTGCAACTCAATGGGACGAACTTCACCCAATTCGCCGGCTAAATCTTGCACCAGTTGTTCAACTAAAGCATCTTCTAAGTGAAAACTAGTATTTTCAGTTAAACGCTGAATAATTGACTTGGTATCAGCCGGTGAGAAGTTCCCCAACTTGTAAAGCACATTATTACTGAGAATGTCATTGCCAATAATCTTGAGACTGGACAAATCATTGCACTCCAGCAAGTAATGGATGTAATCTACCCGCAGCGATAAGATAACTTTCACTGATAGAACATTCAGACACTCTCCCAGAAACTCAAAGAATTGCTTTCTTTGTGCAGGTTCGGTGTAAACAAAGAAAAATTCTTCAAATTGATCGAAAATTAGCACCGTGCGGAGGTTGTGCTGTTCGTTTTCTTTAAGTCTGGATATTAAATATTGCGGAGTTCCGAGTTCTGAGGGTGAAAGTTGACCTTCTGAGGATGAAAGTTGACCTTCTGAAGCTGAACGTTGACCTTCTGAGGGTGAACGTTGACCTTCTGAGGGTGAACGTTGACCTTCTGAAGCTGAAAGTTGACCTTCTGAAGCTGAACGTTGACCTTCTGAAGCTGAACGTTGACCTTCTGAAGCTGAACGTTGACCTTCTGAAGCTGAACGTTGACCTTCTGAAGCTGAACGTTGACCTTCTGAGGGTGAACGTTGAGGTTCTAACTCTCTCTCATCTCCCTTATCCCTCTCATCTCCGTCATCTCTCCCCAAAAGCTTCCGCAACTCTTCCACCCAGTTGGTGTAAACGCGCATTACCACCGGCAAATAATCTTGAGTACCGATTGCTTTATTCTTTAAAGCTGGTATCAATCCCGCATTCACCAGGGAACTTTTGCCCACACCCGATTGCCCATGAATTACTATTAGCTTATAATCAGGACGACCCATGCGTTCAATTAAACGTTCTACATCCAAGAGGCGACCAGATGCAGCAATTTCTGGGGCAATATTTCCTTGGGGAGAGTTTGAGCGCAATGACTCTACAAATGCCTGTTTTGTAGCTTCTAACTTACCCGCACCAATAAAAGCCCGCAAGCCAAATTGCTGTTCAATAGAACGCCGTTGCTGTTTAATTTTGTATGCTTTGAGATATTCTTTCTGCTCAAAATAAAGCTGCTGCAAAAACCTGAGAATATCCAAGTAAAGCCTGACATCTTCTAGGGGATTCCCCACATTTCTAGCAATTTCTACGCTGAAAGTTGCCTGTCGAATTTGACCTAAGTTGTATTGAGAACGACCTAAAATAAACTGATATAAGCTCAAGTCTTTTGATTTTAAAACCCTTTCGGGAATATCAGATAAAATCTCTGATATATTAGCTGATTCCAGATTTGGAATCGCAGCAAAAACTTCTAATGCTTGCTTAACTAACTGATTTGCTTTTACCCAGTTTTTTTGAGCCAAAGCCACCTCAGCTAAAAAACCGTAATCTTTGGCTAATTCCTTTAGCTGTTTGTTATTTTGATGGATTACTAAAGCTTGTTCCGAAAGACTCTGCAATATTTCCCACTTTTTCAAGTCTCGCAAGATATCACCGAATTTAACTACTGCATTAGCAATTAAGTCTGGATTTTGGAACTGGTTAATAAAGTTTATATACTCTTGAAGATAATGCCAAGTTGTCTGCCAATCTTGACAATTGATATCTTGATGTTTCAAAGCTTTGAGATAACAGCAAAAGGTAATTTCACCGATGATTTTTACCTGTTTTTCTAAATTATGACTGTGCTGCCAGAGCTTATAAGCTTTGTGATAATGCTCTAATGCCGAATTTCTTTGATTATTTATCTGTTTAATAAAACCTAATAAAGATTCTAAGTTAGCTTGAATATCTAAATTATAAATATCTGGCTTTTTAATTAAATCTCTTTGCGCTGCTTCTAACTCATTTTCCAGCTTAAAATATACATTGACGCTAAATTGCAAATTATTACTAAACCATTGATTAGCCGTTTGGATGATAAAATCTACTAATTGCTGTGTTGATATGGCAAAATTTCTCGTAGTTGCCCAACTTTCCAAATCTGGCGCTAGCTGTATTAGGTGTCTGTAAATTTCATCGTCAATCCAGAACACTAAGGGAAAAGCAAAATTCTTGCGAAACTCTTCCCGCACCTGATTAGCAGAGGTTAACATCACAGACAAATTCTGCACTGATTCCAAACCCACAACCATCACGCAAGCTGGTATTTCTTTGCCGAATTCTTCTTGAATCGCAGTATAAAGAGTCCTGTTCGATTGCTGCACCGTCAAGACACGAATTTCAACTTGACAAATTTCTCGCAGTCTGGAGATTAAGCGATCGCGCAAGCTAGCATAATTACACCGTGCCAAAATCAGCTTAAACTGTCCCACAGAGGATTCGATTGCCCAAGCTAATTGTGCCAGAGTGCGATCGCTGTTTACATGGTCATCTTCTGATGGTTGTTCTGGATTCATAAACTTATGTACAGTGTGCGTGTAGGGTGTGTTACCGCGAAGCGTAACGCACCGAAAACCTGAGATGCTGCGTTACGGAAGATGTCGGTTGTGTACTGGGGATGGTGCGTTACGGAAGCCGTAACACACCCTACTGTTAAGGAACATTCAACTCTCTTGCTTCTGCCAAAACTGGATTAACATCAAACCAAGACTCCCCACCATCCCGATATTCAAACACAAACCGACTGCGGATCAGTTTTTGATATCCGTGGTCATCACTCACCTTTTTCCTTTCCTTGACATGACGTAACAATTGCCACTCATCCTCAGAAATCGGTAACATTATTTCATTCCGCCGAGAACGAATTACTTGCTCTAAGGTTTCACGAGTTAGGGGAAGACTCATCTCTTCCATAATCCAGGTATTCAGCAGCCTCAGCACATCCCGCACATGACCACCGCTCATTTTACATAACCGCTCTAGGCTAGTAGCACTATCAAAAATCTCGGTAACTTGATTTAAACGTTCCTGTTCTGTCAAATTAGGAAAAGCTCTCGCTAGTACCATCTGCTGCATGAGTGCCATTCCCTGTGTATGAACACTGCCATCAGTCCTTTGTACAGGTACCATAGGTAACACCTTGGGATCTTCTGGGAAACGCTGAGTTAGCATTCCGTAATCATTGGAAAACTTCAAAGCCAAGGGCATGGTGTAGAGTAGATGACAATTAAGCCTTGTTAAAAACTCACCCTGATCGACAAATAAATATTCCTGCTGTGGACGACCCCAAGGTTTGGCACGATTATCTATGCGGTCAAGATTATCGACAATTACCACCAGACCATTTTTACCCTGCTGTTTGAGTTTAGCGATCGCAGGTTCCAACAATTCTTGATTAATCGCTTCCAGCAGCTTAGTTTTTTGCGGTGCTAAATACTGATTAAGTTTTTCTCGCAGCATTGGGTCATTTTTCATCTTCGCGGTGATTTCACCAATGCCCACAGACAGAGAAAACTTTTCTTTATCTGCGGATAAACCGACATCCCCAACCACCGGAAGCTTAACTTTTCCCGCCGTCACCTCGGAGTTTAAGACCTTCCAAGCACCTTGCAGCAACTCATTAAACTTATTAGGTGCCTCCAAGGTAATTTTATCCAGACTTTGACTTACACGACGAGCGATCGCTAGCAGCACATCAGCAATATCAACATCAGTCATTTCCAAGTCATCACTGGACTCAAAATAGACCACATGAAAACCTAACTTTTCCAGTTCTGCCTGTAACCGTAATAGTTCTGTCGATTTCCCACAACCAATATGTCCAGTAAATAAAGTGCAAGTGGGTTCATTCGGCTTAAAAAAAGTAATTTTCTGCTTCAGCTTGCCAAGAATATCACCACCTCGTACCGAAGAAAAATCTATATAATACTTGCCATCAGAGCTATTGTTGACAAACAGAGTTCTGCTGGGATCGCTAGCCTGATAAAATTCCCGTAAATCTATGGACATAACCTGGTAGTGCAATAATCTGGTATTGTCTTAACATATCCTTGTGGAAAAGGATAAAATTATTTACATCTTTGCATCTCAATATTTCGGATAATTTTCGCTTTTGTTACCTCAAAGGTGATATTATCTCTCTTCTCTCTTCCTCTGTGTTCTCAGCGCCTCTGCGGTTCGTTAAGGAAGATTGAAACCACAGAGGCACAGAGAAGCCAGTGCGTTGCGGTGAATCCAGCGCTGTAGGCGGGTTTCCCGCCGTAGGTGACTGGTGAACCCGAAGGGGGGTCTTCCCCCATCCCCAAAGGGGGCCCCGAAGCCCCCCGTTGTAGCAACTGGCGCGGCACAGAGAAATAAGAGTGTAAAGATGTAAGTAATATGAAGCGATCTGTAAAAACCAAGACTTTTTTTTGATACTATTTAAGACCGGACTCTTTAAATATTGATTGACGTATGAGCAAAGGTACCCTGTTTGACAAAGTTTGGGACTTACACACCGTTGGTACACTTCCCTCAGGGCTAACGCAACTATTTATCGGGCTTCATCTAATTCATGAAGTCACCAGTCCTCAAGCCTTTGCTATGTTACGCGAGAGGGGTCTAAAGGTACTCTTTCCACAGCGTACCGTCGCCACAGTCGATCATATTGTGCCCACAGAAAACCAGGCGCGTCCCTTTGCCGATAACTTGGCAGAGGAAATGATTCAGGCGCTCGAAAATAACTGTCAAGAAAATAACATAACTTTTTACAATATTGGTTCTGGCAGTCAGGGTATAGTTCATGTTATCGCTCCAGAACTTGGACTCACCCAGCCAGGAATGACGATCGCTTGTGGAGATAGTCATACTTCCAGTCATGGGGCATTTGGTGCGATCGCATTTGGTATTGGTACTAGCCAAGTTCGGGATGTTCTCGCTTCCCAAACCCTCGCCCTCTCCAAACTGAAAGTCCGCAAAATTGAAGTTAACGGCACTCTTAACCCTGGAGTTTACGCCAAAGATGTAATTTTACATATCATCCGCACCCTTGGTGTTAAAGGTGGCGTGGGCTATGCCTATGAATTCGCAGGTACGACCTTTGAGCAAATGAATATGGAAGAGAGAATGACTGTCTGCAATATGGCGATCGAAGGCGGTGCTAGATGCGGCTATGTCAATCCCGATCGTGTCACCTACGATTACCTCAAAGGCAGAGACTTTGCACCCAAATATGCAGATTGGGATCAAGCAGTGGCTTGGTGGGAATCCATCAAGAGTGATACTGATGCGCAATATGATGATGTGGTCGTATTCGACGCTGCGGAAATTTCTCCTACCGTTACCTGGGGCATTACTCCCGATCAAGGTATTGGTGTCAACCAGTCAGTACCTCAACCAGAAGAACTGCTGGAAGAAGACCGATTTATTGCCGAAGAAGCTTACCGCTACATGGATTTATATCCTGGTCAACCCATCAAGGGCACAAAAATAGATGTCTGCTTTATTGGTAGTTGCACCAACGGCAGAATTAGTGATTTGCGAGAAGCCGCGAAAATCGCTAAAGGTCGCCACGTTGCAGAGGGAATCAAAGCCTTCGTTGTCCCTGGTTCGGAAAGGGTGAAGGAAGAGGCAGAAGCTGAAGGACTAGATAAAATCTTTCAAGAAGCCGGATTTGAGTGGCGCGAACCGGGCTGTTCTATGTGCCTAGCCATGAACCCTGATAAGCTACAAGGAAGACAAATCAGCGCTTCTTCCTCCAACCGCAACTTTAAAGGAAGACAAGGTTCCTCTTCTGGTCGGACATTGTTAATGAGTCCGGCGATGGTCGCCACTGCTGCGATTAAAGGCGAAGTCTCTGATGTGCGCGAGTTGTTGTAATTTACAAAGGGCCATTGGGCATGGGGCATTGGGCATTGGTTATGAATTATTCTCCTTTGCTCCTCTGCCCCAGTCTCCAATCCCCAGTCTCCAATCCCCAGTCCCCAGTCCCCAGTCCCCAGTCCCCAATCCCCAATCCCCAGTCCCCAGTCCCCAGTCCCCAATCCCCAGTCCCCAGTCCCCAGTCCCCAATCCCTTTGTCAAGTTTATGGTGAGTGAAGTTAAAACAGTTTCAGGGCGCGGTATACCCTTAGTGGGTAATGATATAGATACCGATCGCATCATTCCCGCGCGATATTTGAAAGCCGTTACCTTTGATGGGTTAGGTGAAGGCGCATTTATCGACGATCGGACAGCACTTCAAGGCAAACATCCCTTCGATCAACCGCAGTACCAAGGGGCAAATATTTTAATAGTCAATCGTAACTTTGGCTGTGGTTCATCACGGGAACATGCACCCCAAGCGATCGCAAAATGGGGAATCCAAGCTTTAATTGGTGAAAGCTTTGCCGAAATCTTTTTTGGTAACTGTGTGGCAATGGGCATACCTTGTCTGACAGCCGATGCTGTTAGTGTTAAACAACTGCAAGATTTAGTCGCTGCCAATCCTCAAGCCGCCGTAACAGTGGATTTGGAAACCTTGCAAGTGCAAATTGGTGATTATATTGTTTCAGTTGCGATCGGTGAAGGTACAAGAAGCACATTTATTTCTGGAACTTGGGACGCTTGCGGTCAGTTGGTAGCTAACGCCGACCAAGTTCGGGCAACTGCTACAAAATTACCCTACGTAAGTTGGGGCAATTTAGCCGCAAGTTAGTATTCTCTCATTCTCTGGCTCTGCCGGGGAATGTTAATTTATAGATTTTACCTACATTATTTTAGATTTGGCATAGTAGACATATAGCTCAGTAATTCTAGACTATGCCATTAATAAACCCTCCTCTTACTAAAGAAGATTTTATTAACTCTCGCTGGCAGGACGTAATTAATAGCAGCCAGAGAAAAGAGTGTGGTGCTTACAACAGAGTCTTCTGGAACAAGGCACAGGAAGCAAAAGAGGCAGAAAATGTCAGAGAACAGTCTGTCTTTGAGATTCTGGCGTTACTGACTGGTGCTGCAATCAAGCCAGAATCTACAGAGGAATTTTTTGCTAAAGTTTTCCAAAATCTTACTGATGAACATTTAAATTTTCTTACTGAAATTGCTCCTGAAGTATCAGATCCAGAACTTGAAGCACGAATTGCGGACATTCTCTGGGTCAAAAAGCGCAATTATCGGATGGCACAGTTAGCAGTTACAGCCTACTTACAATCTGCCACAGAATTAGAAGATCCTGAAAAGTGGAGTTGGTGTTTCAAGAGGATTGAACGGGCACTTCGGCTAGCACGCAAAATTAATTATCAAGCTGAATTAGTTGTCGCACACATAGAGGCAGTTCTTGATCGTTACAACGGAGAAGATCCACTGTGGCTGTCAGCAAAACTTATGGAGCTTTTACAAGAATACAAACTCGGTAATCCGACTAAATACGCTGCTCTAGCTAAGAAAGCCGCAACCCTAGCAGAATCAAACAATGATTGGCGTAGAGCTAGAAACTATTGGGAAATTAAAGCACAATGGCATCGTTTTGAAAAAGATGAAGAGAAGGAACGTACAGCACAAATGCAGGCGGCTGAAACTTATGTAAAAGAAGCTGAAGATAGCCTTAAGGGTACAGATCCAAGCTACCTGCGTGCATCACATTTTATGGAGAAAGGTTTTGAAGCTTTTATGAATGTCCGAGGTACTAAGCAAGAAACTATTCCTGCAAAAGAAAAAGCTGAGGAGGTTCGCAAGCTTCTTAGCCAGTATCAGGAGCAATCCATAAATGAGTTAGTTTCTATGTCTTATGAAACAGATATTACTGCTCAGGTGAATATAGCTAGATCACACGTTAAAGGGAAAGAATTTGATGATGCACTCTTTTCTCTAGCATTTATAGGAACACCACCTAAAGTCTCCCAGCTTCGACAAGAGGTGTTAGAAATAGCTGTTGAAAATCCCATATATCATTTATTCCCATCTTCAATGATTAATCAGATGGGTAAAGTTGTAGCTCGTCAACCCAAGTTAGGCTTATCCAATAATCCAGAGCAGGTAGAAGAATCAATTCGTTTTGAGATGTATAAAAATGCAATCTACTATCAAAAACTTCACGCTCAAGCTTATATCGAACCAGCCAGGTATCAAATAAATATAGAACATAGTCTACAAATAAAAGACTTATTTCCAATTGTTTCAAACAACCCCTTTGTCCCAGCAGGGAGAGAATATCAGTTTGCGAAAGGGCTTTACGCTGGACTAACAGGAGATCTGCTTACATCCACCCATATTCTCATTCCTCAAATTGAGAATTCTATTCGTTATTTACTGCGAAGGCAGGGTGCGCTACCATCAAAAATTGATATCGATAAGGGAATTGAAGATGAACGTGATTTGAATACTACTCTTTTCCCCCGCAACTATCCACAAATAAACTCAATTTTTGATGAAGACACACTTTTTGATCTCCAGGGTTTACTAATTGAGCGTTCTGGTTCAAATTTAAGAAACCGCATGGCTCACGGTTTAATTAATGATAGTGAGTTCAACAGCCCTATTATGTCTTACTTATGGTGGGTCACATTACGGCTTTGTTGTTTGCCAATCTTGCAACAGCAACAGCAGGTTAAAGAGTCCAATCCTTGGGTTAAATTTGATGGAATTTTCAAAGATGACCCACTTTTTGATGATTTTGTAGAAAATATGGCTGTAAATCGACGTGAATTAGATGCAGAAATCACTGCTTATGAAGCTTCTTTAGAGGAGAATCAGTCAGCTTGAGCCAATATATCCTCGATACCGATCATGTTACTCTTTCTCAACATGGTAATTCTAAAATTCTACAACGCGCTCAAGCTGTCGGAAGTTCCAACATATTTATTACAACAGTCACACTAGAAGAACAGTTGAAAGGCAGACTAGCTTCTATTAGCAAATGTGCTACTAAATCAGAACTGCTAGCAGTTGCTTATCGAAATTTGCGAATAACCCAGATTTACTTTTGTAGTATGAATTTGCTGGATTTCGATGACGCAGCATACAGTTACTATCAAAGTTTGCGCCAGCAAAAAATCCAGATAGGTACACAAGACTTAAGAATTGCTGCGATCGCTCTGGTTAACGAAGCAATTTTAGTTACTCGCAATCATAGAGATTTTAGCAAAGTTCCTAATTTATGCCTTGAAGATTGGACTATGGATGGGTATAAAAACACATGACACTAAATCCTGTCTTGAATGTAATGTCTATTACACTACGTAAGATATTGATTGTACGTTTTGTTCTAACGCTTGAAATTATTTTTTGGCATTGCTTTTAATAGGATTTGGCTCTTTTCATAAAAGTGATTTCCGACTGTGTAATCAATACATCTGAAGCGATGGATATACTTAGGCATTAGGTTGTAAATTTAAGATAGATATTTAATCCTCGCAGATCAGAAGCACTATTTTAAACTTTAACTAAAATAGCTCAAACAGTCATAAGCTAGCTTGCAAAAGGCATTCACGAGCTCTTCTCTCTTTTTAAAATGATGTGAAAAGGTCAGGTCTGTCTCTAAAACTCATAGTGAAGAAATTTTACAAAAACCAATCTTCTGCATAAAAGAAGAACATATCTCTGATTAATACTTAGCAGCTAAAAACTATAAGTTTTGTAGTTCGTAGAGAGAAACTAGTACTTCCATACATTTCTTAAAAATGAAGTATTAGGAACTCATTGTTTACTTAGATAAATTAAGAATTAGGAGTATTAATCATGGCAGTAAGTTGGATTCCAGGCCCAGGGCCGACTAATGGAGCAGATGTAGGTATTAGTAATGCCGCTTCTGATAACTTCAATGGTTTGGGTGGAAATGATAGCCTTTATGGAAATGCTGGTAACGACCTGTTACAAGGTGGCGATGGTATCGACTATCTATCTGGTGGGGACGGGAACGATACCATACTTGGAAATCGTGGCAACGACACCTTCACTGGTGGAAACGGCAACGATCGCCTAATCTGGAACAATGGTGATGGTAGCGACAGAATCAGTGGTAATGCTGGCTATGACGTGGTTGAGGTCAACGGCGCGGGTGTGGGAGACAACTTCCGCCTGCAACAAGATGCTCAAGGTAGAGCAATCTTCGATCGGCTGAACTTGGTTCCCTTCACTCTAACTGTAGACAGTGCAGAGAGGTTTGAAATCAATGGTGGGGGTGGTGATGACATCCTCGCTGTCAACAACCTGTCAGCAACTTCTGTAAATGCGGTATGGTTCACAGGCGGGGCTGGAAATGATGTGCTGGATGGTAGTGGCACAGCGACACCTTTGAGAGCCTTTGGTGGTGAGGGTAATGACAGTTTGACAGGTGGTACTGGCAACGACAATCTTTATGGCGATACTGGTAACGATCTGTTACGAGGTGGCGATGGTATTGACTATCTATCTGGTGGGGACGGGAACGATACCATACTTGGAAATCGTGGCAACGACACCTTCACTGGTGGAAACGGCAACGATCGCCTGATCTGGAACAATGGTGATGGTAGCGACAGAATCAGTGGTAATGCTGGCTATGACGTGGTTGAGGTCAACGGCGCAGCAGCTGCGGGAGACAACTTCCGCCTGCAACAAGATGCTCAAGGTAGAGCAATCTTCGATCGGCTGAACCTAGTTCCCTTCACTCTGACTGTAGACAGTGCAGAGAGGTTTGAAATCAATGGTGGTGGAGGTGATGACATCCTTGATGTCAATAACCTGTCAGCAACTTCTGTAAATGCGGTATGGTTCACAGGCGGGGCTGGCAATGACTTTCTTGATGGTAGTGGCACAGCGACACCGTTGAGAGCTTTCGGTGGTGAGGGTAATGACATTCTCTATGGTGGTGCTGGCAATGACAACCTCTATGGAGATGCTGGTAACGATATATTACGAGGTGGTAAAGGTAATGACATCCTGACTGGTGGTGCTGGTAGCGATCGCTTTGTATTCAACTCAGGTACTGGGTACAATAGTGCCGATCTAGGTGTTGATAAAATTACTGACTTCAGCAACTATAGCGATAAAATTGTCCTCGATAAGACAACTTTTACCGGACTCAATAATTTGTACCAAATTACGATAGTAGCTAATGATGCAGCAGCTGCAACTAGCTATGGACTCATTAGTTATAGTCTTGGAACTGGCAACTTGTTCTTCAACCAAAACTTGACATCACCAGGCTTGGGGACAGGTAGTTTGTTTGCCAACATTGATAACGATAACAATCAATTCACAGCCCCACCATTATTATCAGCTACAAACTTTGAGATCGTTGCGTAAACATCTCTCAAAATCCATAGAGAAGCTAAGGCATATCTGCAAGCTTGCAGCTAAATCCTAATAGCCACAATCACCAACATTGCTAATTAGGGATAATTGAATCCTCCTCATACTTCAAGTTAGGGGAGGATTATAATTTATCTTGTCGCAGGTAACACGACACAAACAGCCTTGAAAGTCTCTTGTTGTGCTTATTTTTTATGAGTTAAATCTATATAGATACGCAAAACTTAGGGTTGCTGCGTAGGCGTAGCTAGCTGTAGGCATCGCTTTGGACAATGAGGCAATTTTGGGCGATCGAAAATATTTCGGCAAAGTTCCTAATTGATGTCTGGAAAATTGGATTATAGATGGTATTCTGAGAAAATGCAGATTCATTTATCTACGAAAAAATTAATTCCAAAATAAAACTTATTTAAACAAACTCTCGCAAATAAGTTAAAATTCGCTGTATCATAATAATAGTTAGAGCTTTGAAAACCAATAAATGGATTAATATGCGTTTACCTATCATTATCAGTGCAGCACTATTGCTATCTCTAGGTCTGAACCTATCAGCAATCTCCGAAACTCCCGCAGAGAAAACACAATATCAAACGCAAACGAATAATAACTTGAATTTAAGACGGTTAAGATTTAATAAACGTTTGTGGGAACAAGCAAATATTTCTAACTATCGGATTACAGTTAGCAACAGTTGCTTCTGTATACAAGATGCTAGAGGGCCAGTGGTTATTGAAGTGCGTAATGGTCAAACAACTTCCATCACTTCTGTCGCTACAGGTAAACCAGTTAATCCGCAATTTTTTCAACAATACAACACAATTCCCAAGCTTTTTAATGTGATTCAAGATGCGATCAACCGTAAGGCATTCAACCTGGATGTAGAATACAATGCAAAACTCGGCTATCCAACCAAAATTAATATCGATTACAATAGTCAAATAGCTGATGAAGAAATCTTTCTAACAATCGAAAAGTTTCAGGAAATTAAACCTAGATAGCTACTAAGTTAATTACTTCCGCTGAATCTCGACCAACAATAGGGGTAAATTAGTAACTCTAAAACGAGATTTAATACTTCAATTTACTCCAAAGAGATAATGGCATCACTTCTTACAAAAATTAATAATCTGATTAAGTTATGTTGATTTTACGCGAGTAATTCTCAATTATTCAACGAATTTGTTGTGTTTGAGGGCTTGACTAAAAACAGTCACTTCTGATAGGCTCAAATTACTCGATAAGATTAGTCCTTGCTGTAAGTTTATGCGCTAGTTGCGATAAAAGTAACTTTACTAATACCACACTAAAATTTAACTTTTTACAGATGGCTTAAAATTGTACACCCATTTGTGAAAATCATCATTAAGACCCATTTGGCGTTGCGTCTGCTCAGTAGATGCCACGGTGTTAATGTCATAGTACCGCATTTCACCCAAGGCACTACGAGCTTGAATGAGTTTTGTCCGCTCGATGCGACACTGTTCGTAGCTAGTCAGAGCTTCTTGCAGATTAGTTGAATCAGAAAAACACTCTCGCAGTTGGTATGCATCTTCAAAAGTGGTATTGGCTCCTTGTGCCATTGCAGGTGCCATTGGATGAGCGGCATCGCCTAAGAGAGTCACTCTGCCTTGACTCCATTGAGTTAACGGTGGGCGATCGCAAATTGGCCCTTCCCAAATTTCCTCGGCTGGTGTCGCTTCTACCACCACCCGGAAGGATTTATCCCAGTCGGCTAATTCATCAAGAATGCGAGATTTCACTTCATTGGCGCTGTGGGAAAGGGAGTACTCAGGCGAAAACTTCCGACTAATCCAACTGGTATAGCCGCCGCCGACATTGAGAAGGTACATAAACTGTTTATTGCCTTTAACAAAAACTAGTTCATAGTCATTAAATAGCTCGTGGCGATACTTGATGACGGCACGCCAACACATACTACCGATATAATTAGGCTTACCCTCGCCAAATAAAGTTTGTCTGATCGCAGAGTTAACGCCATCAGCCCCAATCAGCAAATCTGCATCTACTGATTTTTTACCATCAAAATGAATTTCTACACCGTTTGCATCTTGCTCAAAGCCGATGCAGCGATGATTGAGGTGAATGATTTCAGGCGGCAATCTCGATGCTAAAACTTGCTGTAGACGATACCACCAAACAGTTAACAACGGTTGTCCGTATTGTTCTAAATATTTAGTTGCGTTAGTTCGGATTGTCTCAGACTGAATATTCTTTAAAACCGTGTGGTGAACCTCGCATCCTGAACTTTTGAGGGTTTCGACAATTCCCGGCGCGATCGCATCTAGAGAATTCAAGCCATTCGGAGCTAGTCCTAGTCCAGTTCCCGCCGGACGAAATTCTTGGGCTTTTTCGTATACTTGAACCTCTATCCCTTGGCTTCTCAGTGCGATCGCAGCAGCCAAACCACCTGGGCCAGCACCGACAATCGCAACTTTCTTTACTATGGGTTGGGATAATTTCTGAGTAAGATTTGTGTTCATATTATTAAGTCAGAATTCACTCTTAATTATAAATCTCAGGAAGTCTAGCTAGAAGAACCGCAGACTTTTTATCGTTACTATAGTAAATGATGTAATTATTATCTACATGAGACATGGAAGAAAATTCTTTAGCGTTAATAACTTCAGACTCATTTACCCAGGAAACGAAAATATTCGGTTCAGAAGAAGTAGAATTATCGCTGAATGTTAATAATCTATCTTACTCCCTGAAGATAGAACCTCGTGTGACTTTACTAGATGCACTTCGAGAAAAGCTGGGTCTAATGGGCACTAAAAAAGCTTGCGATCGCGGTGAATGTGGTGCGTGTACTGTATTAGTTAATAATCGGCGAATTAACTCTTGTATGACTTTGGCAATTATGCACATCGGTACTGAAATTACCACAATTGAGGGATTAGCACAAGATGGTAAACTCCACCCCATGCAAACAGCCTTTATTACCCATGATGCTTTTCAATGTGGTTACTGTACATCAGGTCAAATTATCTCAGCCGTAGGGATGATATTAGAAGAATCGCCAAAATCTGAGACAGAAATTCGAGAAAAAATGAGTGGAAACCTTTGCCGTTGTGGAGCATATCCAAATATTGTTGCGGCGATTCGGGATGTGTTAGAGGAAATAGAAAATGCAGCCATTTAGTTATGCTAAAGTTACTTTACAAGAAGTGGCGATCGCCACAGTTGAGCAAGACAAAACTGCTGCATTTATTGCTGGTGGCACAGATTTGCTGGGATTAATGAAAGATGGAGTCCAAACAGCGAATATATTAATTGATATTAATAGTTTGCCTTTAGCAGATATTGAATCTCAACCTCAGGGAATCCGCATTGGTGCTATCTCTCGAATGAGTGACGTGGCTTTTCATCCCCAAATTCAGGAATGTTATCCCGTAATTAGCCAAGCTTTATTACAAAGTGCTTCACCGCAACTGCGAAATATGGCAACAGTGGGTGGTAATTTACTGCAACGAGTCCGCTGTGGTTATTTTCGCGATCCGGTTTTTCCTTGTAATAAACGCATTCCCGGTATAGGTTGTTCGGCAATTACAGGTTACAATCGAATGCATTCCATTTTCGGAGCTAGCGAACATTGCATTGCCGTTCATCCTTCCGATTTAGCTGTAGCTTTGACGGCATTAGATGCAGTGATTTGCATCCAAGGGGTAGAAAAATCACGGCGAATTTCAATTCATGATTTTTATCTCTTACCAGGCGAGACACCAGCAAAAGAAACTCTATTACAGCCTGGAGAATTAATTGTTGCCATTGAAGTTTCAGATTTTGCATATAAATCCCATTATTTAAAAGTAAGGGATCGTGCTTCTTACGAATTTGCTCTTGTTTCTGTAGCTGTTGCTTTGGATATAGAAGAAGACACGATAAAATCAGCACGCATCGCTTTTGGAGGAGTAGCACCCAAACCTTGGCGTGCTTGGGAAGCTGAGGAATTTCTAAAAGGGAAAGCAATTAACGAAGATATTTTTACAGTCGCAGCCGCCGCAGCCGTCAAAGAAGCAAAACCGCAAACACACAATGAATTCAAAATTGAGTTAGTCAAACGCGCTTTGGTACGCGCACTCTCAGTTGTGACAGAAGGGGACAAGGAAGAGGATTAATAATTAATTGATATGAATAAAATTATTGGGAAACCACTCGATCGCGTTGATGGCAGACTGAAAGTAACGGGAGAAGCACCTTACACAGCCGATGTGCCAATAGAGAATTTAACTTATGGAGTGATTTTTCAAAGCGCGATCGCCAGTGGTAAAATTATCCAAATAGACGCATCCGCAGCCGCAGTCGCCCCTGGCGTGCTAGATGTCGTTACTTACCAACAAACCCCATCTCTGGTAAAAATACCCTTCTTTGGCCCTCAACAACCCCAGTCAACCGAAAAAGACCATAACATTTACTACGATGGTCAACATCTGGGGATTGTAATTGCCCAAACTTTAGAACAAGCCGAAACTGCTGCCTCTAGGGTAAAAATTATCTACGAGGAAGCTATTCCGACAGTCACAATGGCACGTACAGAGATATTTGAACCTGAATCGATATTTTTTGGTATGATGCCAGCTAAAGTCACCAGAGGGGATGTTGAATCGGGGAAAGTACAGGCAGATGTCTTGGTAGAGCAAATTTATACCACGCCAATAGAACATCATAATCCCCTAGAACCTTCTGCAACGATCGCAATGTGGTCAGGGGATAATTTGACGCTGTATGAAACCACTCAAGGCATTTCTGCAACCCAAAGCCGAATTGCATCTATTCTGAATATTCCCGAAGAAAATGTCCGCGTCATCTCCAAATATTTAGGCGGCGGATTTGGTTGTAAAGCGCTGCTGCGATCGCATACGATTTTAGCAGCGATCGCAGCTCGTCAAGTAAAACGCCCTGTAAAAGTTGTGCTAACGCGATCGCAAATGTACACTGCTTGCGGCCACAGATCCGAAACTCAGCAGCAGCTAACGTTAGGTGCAACCAAGGAAGGCAAACTAACCCTGATCGAGCAAATTGGTACATCTTTAACTTCCCTGTTTGATGACTTTGCCGAACCAGTGGGTGCAGCAACAACCATGATGTACGCCTGTCCCAATTTGGAAATTAAATACCGTTTGGGACGCATCAACGCCGGCACACCAACCTTTATGCGGGGGCCAGGAGAAGCGCCGGGAATGTTTGCCTTAGAATCGGCAATGGATGAATTGGCATACACCTTAAATATTGACCCAATTGAACTAAGATTAAGAAATCATGCAGATATCGATCCGCACAAAGGATTACCTTGGTCAAGTAAATCCCTGAAAGAATGTTACCAAAAAGGGGCAGAAATTTTTGGTTGGTTACAACGCAATCCAGTTCCCCGTTCCATGCGAGATCGTCATTTCCTGATTGGTTGGGGAATGGCAAGTGCGACGTTTCCCACCAATGCTAGAACTGCATCAGTCAAGGTAGAAATTTTTGCCACTGGAGAAGTGAAAGTACAAAGTGGTACTCAAGATATCGGTACTGGCACGTATACAGTGATGACGCAGGTAGCTGCTGAAGTCTTAGGATTACCAGTGCAGTTTGAATTAGGTGATAGCAATCTTCCCAAAGCCCCGATTACAGGGAACTCAATGACAGTTGCTAGTGTTTCCCCGGCAGTGTATAAAGCAGCGATCGCGGCACGGGATAAGATAATTAAAATGGCGATCGAAGATGCAAATTCTCTGCTTTATGGCTCGCAAGCAGAAGATATTACCGTTGAGTCAGGGGAAATATTCTTAAAACAAGACCCATCGAAGCGAGACAAATACACCGATATTCTGCGCCGTCATGGATTAGAAAGTTTAGAATTTACAGAGGAATCGTCACTCAACCCAGAGAGCAAAGAATACGCCAAACACTCTTTTGGGGCGATATTTGTCGAAGTTGCAGTTGATGAATTGTTAGGAGAAATCAAAGTTAGACGTTGCGTAGGCGTTTATGATGCAGGGCGAATTCTCAACTTCAAGACAGCGCGGAGTCAAGTTATCGGCGGGATTACCTGGGGAATTGGTATGGCGCTGATGGAGAAAACTGTAATGGATGCTAATCAGGGCAGAATAGTTGGTGCTAACCTTTCTGATTATCTGATTCCGGTTCATGCAGATATCCCCAATATGGAAGTACAATTTATTGAAGAACGCGATCCTTATGTGAATGCACTAGGAACCAAAAGCTTGGGAGAACTTCCGATTGTTGGGGTAGCTGCTGCCGTATCTAATGCAGTTTATCATGCCACAGGTAAGCGAATTCGCGATCTGCCAATTACACCAGATAAGTTGCTGTAAATGAATTGGTTTGTAGAGAGAAGGGGTTAGGGCATGAGGGCAACCCTAGAACCCTTTCTCTTACATAACTTCTACCTGAAGTTTACACCTATGAGGAATGCTGTGCCCTTACGACAGATATGGTTCAAATACATGAAATGCTCTAGCAGTCTTTGTGCTTCTTGCGATCGCGAGTTTTACAGCTATTTTCAGGTAAATAGACCATGCGGTAGGGGCACAGCAATGCTGTGCCCTTACGACAGATGTGGTTCAAATACATGAAAACTGCTGTAATATCAAGTCCGGTTAATCACTTATGATTACCGGATCTGTGCAAAAATCGGAAAAGTCTCTTTTCCCCTGCTCCCTGCTCCCTGCAAGAACTGCGGTCTAAATCATAAGTCTTTGACCGGACATGATATAAGTCTGTCCCCATCTGGGTTAAGCTATAGCAGGGTGGTTTCATACAAGCAAAGAAAAATTAAAACTGGGTTTCAAAGCCTCTCCCCCCGTGGGGGAGAGGAATGGAAGTGAGGGAAAAAGCCATGCCACTTTCACGAGAAATCAAGACTTATGTATTTTTCTTTTTTCGTATGAAACCACCCTGCCATCTGGGTTAAGCTATAGGACTCATATTTGATTTCTGAAATACACGTAGGGTGCGTTACGCCAAAGGCTAACGCACCAGTTAACGATTTAGGTGCGTTAGGCTACGCCATAACACAACGCCAGTCTGCTCAAGTCGGGAAACCCGCCCACGCGGCTGGCTCCCCTACAGATACTTAGATTTTTTCATAAATCAAATCAGATTCCTATATGAGCATTACTGTTAAAGGCGTTAGACAAACACCCACAGTCAAAAGACTAGTAAGAATTTTTTTCATAAAATAGCGCAGGGGTAGCTGTTTTAATCCTCTTTAATCACTATCGGTAGAGAAAAATCTAAAACCCTTATTTCTCATGACTTTTATCAATTTAGACGTAGGTTGGGTTGAGGAACGAAACCCAACACCCAAAGACCTTAGAAAAGTTGGGTTTCACTTTGTTCAACCCAACCTACATTTATTTTTCTTTCCCCAAAGTGATAGAAGAGGGTTAATTAGGTTTTAACAGAAGCTCTTCTCACCAACATCATGATGTTTTTTATAAACATTGCAATGTTTCTTCTTAATATCGTGATGTTTGTGAAGAATATTGCAATGTTTCGTATTAATATTGCAATGTTTGTGAGGAATATTGCAATGTTTCGTATTAATATTGCAATGTTTGTGAGAAACATTCCAATGTTTCTTATTAATATCGTGTTTTTTGTACAAGAAGTCTAATCAAGTTGAGTATTTACCATTAATTTCTATATAACCCTCTGAAAGATCGCAACCCCATACAGTTGCAGAGGATTTGCCAATATTAAGACTAACATGAATATCTACTTTATCTCTAGACATAATTTTGCGTAACTGTTCTAGATTTGCCTCAGTTAAGCTACTAGGATAAACTTTCACATTATCAAAACGAATAATAACTATTTCTGGATTTATCTGCTGTTCATTTTCACATTTGCCTATAGCCATAGCAACTCTTCCCCAATTCGGATCTGCTCCGTAAACAGCAGTTTTTACTAATGGTGAATTTACAATTGCTTTCGCTACTGTTTTAGCTTGTGCATAGTTAATCGCTGAATCTACAGTCACCTCAATTATCTTAGTAGCACCTTCTGCATCTCGTGCAATTTTCAGGACTAATTCCTGTGCAACTTCTTGCAATGCACTAGCAAAATCTGATTCTGAAACTTCACCAGCTATTCCATTAGCTAGAATCACAGCAGAGTCACTAGTAGAAGTGTCAGTGTCTACACTCAGGCAATTAAAGGTTTTATCTATAGTAGAGCGAAAAATAGAACGAAGGTTATTTGCAGAAATTGCAGCGTCAGTAAAAAAGAAAGTTAGGAGTGTAGCCATATTAGGCTCAATCATGCCAACACCTTTGGCAATTCCTACTAGCTTGGCATTTCCTATTTGCCGTGTAGCTAGTTTCGCTACTGTATCGGTGGTCATAATACCACGAGCGGCGGCATGAAAATCAGCATCAGTCAATTTTTTGCCCAATCCTAATAAACCAGCCCGGATTTTTTCAATGGGGTAACGTCTGCCAATTACACCTGTAGAAGCTATCACGATATTATGTGCAGCAATTCCAGTTTCAGTTGCAACTAATTGCAGAACCTCTTGGGCGTCAGCGATGCCAACATAACCATTAGCTACATTTGCATTTTTAGATATAATGACAATTCCTTGTGCTTGTGAATCTTTTAAGTTATCACGGCTAATAGTAACACTTGGCCCAGCAAAAAGACTTTGAGTGAAGACTCCATCTGCAACACAAGGAACTGATGATTTAATAAATACAAAATCATCAGTTGTATCTCGTATTCCCAAATTAGTGATAAATGCACTAAAACCTTGAGGTGTGGAAGATATAGTTAATGGCATTTTTTGATATTTAATAATTTGCTTTAATTATCTCATATCAAGTCTGGTTAATTACTTACAGCAGTTTTCGTTTGGATGAAGTACAAAGTCACTAGTTTTGAGGCAGGAGGCAGGAGGTAGCTATGCTGGAGGGAGAAGAATAATTTAATTTTTGAGTCCTCGGTTTTGTACCTCACGCTTGTTGCAAACTGCTGTATCATAGAATCTATTAATGCAGGTTGGGTTGGATGGCAGTGAAACCCAACATCAAGAACGATCAAAGTTATAAAATTTTAATATCAAAAACCTATTAGTCTTCCAAGGAAACTTTGCTAAGTCTCCAAAGGTTTAACAACACGAAAAACTTTTTTACTCCCCACACTTACTTAGCAATTTTTGAGTTGTCGAGTACTATAAATCAGTTAATGTAAGAGTGAATGTAGTCCATCCATTGCTACTTTCTACTTGAATGTTTCCTTGCAATTGTTCGACTAATTTTTGTACTATTGATAAACCTAATCCCGAACCACCTTGATTCCAGATATCTGCATTGGGGAGACGATAAAATTTATCAAATATCCGTGGTAACTCTGTTATCGGAATTTCTGCTGAATTACTGACAGTAATAATAGTTTTCGCAGGTGCTTCCGAGGAATTGTGACTTACACTCAAGACAATTTCACCACCCGCAGGTGTGTATTTACAGGCATTATTGAGCAATTCTACTACGATGCGTTCCAAGTTAATGCTATCTGATAACAGCGGCGGGAGATTTGCAGGGAGATTCAGCTGTAGAGTTTGCTGATGTTCTTGAACGCGGATTTGAAACGGCTCGATAACCCAAAGTAACCACTGTTGTAAGAGCAACGCATTAGGTGTAATAACTGGATAGGATGAGCTTTCTAGCTGTTGTAAGTCTAGTAGATCGTTAATTAATTCTAGTTCGCGATCGCACTCGCTTTCCATTAATCTTAGATAGCGTTGAGCATCCTCAGTATTATTCGATAGTTGTATCATTTGAATCATCATCTTGATACTACTCAGAGGCGATCGCAGTTCGTGAGAAACTAAATTCAAAAAGTCATTTTTGAGTTGATTTATCTCCTCCCATTGCACCAGAAGTTGTTCTTGCTCAATTTGCTTTTGACGCGCCTCAATTGCTTGTTTGTGCTCAGTAATATCTCGAAACACTAATACAGCGCCTGTAATCTTATCTTTATCATCTTTAATCGGTGCAGCGCTGTCATCAATTGGTATTTCTGCACCATCTTTAGTAATCAAAATTGTTTCTGCGGGAAGATTAACGCTCGTCCCATCTTGAAGAACTTTTATAAGCGGACTTTCAATAGGGTTATGAGTTTTGCCATTAGCAATATTAAATACTTCTGAGGAATTTCTGCCACAAGCTTCTTCCTGTTTCCATCCAGTCAAATTTTCAGCAACCGGATTCATAAAAGTGATTATATCTTGTAAATCGCTAGCAATAACACCATCGCTGATACTTTTTAAAAGCGCATCCAGCCATTTTTTGTTAACTTTTAATTGCCTTTCCAAACTATGTTTAGTCAAAGTTATTTCAATATTTGTTTGTAATTCTCTTTCTTTAAAAGGTTTTAGGAGGTAGCCAAACGGCTCAGTTATCTTAGCTCGTTCCAATGTGTTCTCATCTGCATAAGCAGTCAAATAAATTACTGGAATATCCAAACGCTTATAGATTTCTTCAGCAGCTTGTATCCCGTCCATTGACCCTTTAAGCTTGATATCCATCAAAACTAAATCTGGAGATATTTCTCTTGCTATATTAATCGCTTCTTCTCCTGAAGAAGCAATAGCAGGCACTGTATAACCAAACTTTTTAAGCCGATATTGTAAGTCTTTAGCAACAATAGCTTCATCTTCCACAACTAAAATTTTTGCCTTTGTCATTTTTTATTAATTGTGTATTTATGGTAAAGGAAATGTCACCTGAAACTCTACTCCAGTAGAGCCTGTAATATTGATATTTCCTGCTAACTGATGGGTTAAGGCATCCACTAACTCCCATCCTAATGATGCGAGTTTTTTAAAATCAAAATTTAGTGGTAAGCCAATACCGTTATCACTAACTATCAGCATTAAATTATTATTAATTATTTTCTTTATTTCAATATTGATTGCACCATTACTGCCTTTGGTAAATGCATATTTCAAGGAATTAGATACAAGCTCATGGATAATTAAGCTACAAGGAATTGCTGTATCTAAACCGAGAAAAATACAATCTTCGGTATTGATTGTCAAAGCGATCGCATCTTCATTGACTTCATAAGCAGTAAATAAACTGGCTACCAAATCTCGAATATATTCACCCAAATTAATCTTTGCCAAATCTTGAGATTGATACAATTTTTCGTGAACGAGAGCCATTGATGCAATCCGCTGCTGGCTTTGTTGAAATATTACCAAATCTTCTTTGTCTTTGATATATGCAGATTGCAGATTTAGCAGACTAGAAACAACCTGTAAATTATTTTTGACTCGATGGTAAATTTCTTTTAATAACACCTCTTTTTCTAATAGTGATGCTTTAATTTGCTTCTCCCACTGCTTGCGTTCGCGCTGCGCGGCTTTCCGTTCGTTAATGTCTTCGACCACAGAAATAAAATATTTTTGCTCCCCACTAGATTCGTGCATTAAAGACACAGTGAGATTAACCCAAACTATGGAATTATCTTTGCGGAAATAGCGCTTTTCCATCGAGTAAGTTTGAATATTATCTGCTAAAATCTGCTCAACATATTTCAGGTTAGTATTAAGATCGTCTGGGTGAGTAATATCTTGGAAAGTTAACAACTGTAGTTCTTCGAGTGTGTAACCGAGAAGATCGCAAAGCTTCTGATTAACTAACAACCAGCTTCCATCGATTGCGACATGGGCAATGCCAACAGCAGCTTGGTGGAATGCAGCACGAAATCGCTGTTCGCTCTCTCGCAGTGCTTCTTCTATTCGCTGGCGTTCAGTAATTTCTGTCTGTAATGATTCGTTGATTTTTGTTAACTCTGCTGTCCTTTCTTCAACCATGCTTTCTAGTTGGTTAAGTAGGCTATTTAATGTCTCCTCTACTTGCTTGCGATCGGTAATGTCAGTATGCGATCCTGCCATTCGTACTACATTACCATCTTCATCCCACAATGCTTGCCCTCGATCTAAAATCCATTTATAGGTGCCGTCTTTACATAAAGCTCGATACTCGGTAATGTAAAACGGTGTTTTCTGAGCAAAGTGATCTTGAACCGCTTGTTTTACCCAGTCAAGATCGTTCGGATGCACTCGTGTCACGCATTCATCTAAATGGTTAGAAATTTCGTGGTCTTCATAACCGAGCATTTCTTTCCAGCGAGCCGAGAAGAAAACTTCATTGGTTTTAACATTCCAGTCCCAAATTCCATCATTATTGCCTCGCAAAGCTAATTGCCAGCGTTGTTCGCTTTCCCTCAATACCTCCTCAGTCCGTATGCGTTCAGCAATTTCCTTTGCTAGTTGGTAGTTTGCAGCCTCTAGTTGGGCAGGACTCGGTAGAGCCATTATCTGCGTCATTAATAGCACAAGCTGTATAGCCGTTAATACGGAGACAAAAGCAGTGATAGCTTTGAGCAACCCTGATAGCTAATAGGTAGGATACCAAAGCGTCCATACATCCATTAAATGAGTTGTGCCACAAGCAACGATGAATGTGCCAAACATTAGGAATATCCAACCGAAAGGCATATCTCGCCGTTTACGGACAAAATAAACCAACATCACTGGAATTGAATAATAAGCAAGTCCAGTTAATACATCTGAAATCAGGTGCAACCACACCAATCCTGGTTTCCAGAGGTAGCAATGTCCGTGGGGAATAAACTGACTAGTAGAGAAAAAATTATTTAAAAATTCCATTATAAAAACCTACACATTGCACAAGTCTTCACCAAAGCCTGAAGTGCCAAAGAAGAGGTTTTTAACCTCAGACCTCTGTAGACGCGCAAATGCCTAGAGAGTAGCTCTCACATTCTAAAGGAGAACTACGTTTGGCATTCGTCAGAGTTTTACCGTACTAGTTTTAGGCTAGAATCGAGTAGTAGCTTGAGCTTCTATATTCTGTGTTCGTCATCTTCTCTGAGTTTTTTAATCTGACTAATATAAGATTTATTAAAATTAAAGTACCGCGATCGCTTTGGTTATTGTTACCGTATATCCTCTGAAATCAACCATTTACATATATAAAAACCTTCAAAAATCACAGTAATATTTCGGTTATATCATAATCTAATTTTAATCTAGTTGCATACGTGTATTTGCGGACTAACTCAACTTGGTTTCGATAGGTCAGCACTATTAATCTGTCACGTAGCAGTCCTAAATCATTTGTGAAAATTATATATCTCTTTTTTCTTTCTTCTCTTTGCGTCCTTCTCTAACGAGACGCTACGCGTTGGCGGTTCGTTTCCTTATCTATATTTTCACGACTCATTTAGGACTGCTATATTGCTATATAGTGTCCGGTTAAAGATTTATGATTAACACCGCAGAGAGCAAGTAGAGAAACTCACTCTCAAGGTTTGGAGACAGAGCAACTGGTATTAGATGAGCCTGAGGCAGCAAATAGCAGACTCTGTTCCCTAAGTAAAACTATCAGCAACCCGATGCTTTTGTAGCTATCAAAAATCTAGGTGTCTTCGTCGTTACATCGAGAAAGTTGGCTGGAAGCTTTTTAGCTTAAGTTAAAATTGAGTCTATAGTCAACTATTCACTCTGGGATGATTCTGTCTCGCCAGAGTGAATAGTTGACTAGACTCAAATGTTGCGACATTAATTTGTGAACGGTTATCTAGAAGAAGTAACGACACTAATTTGTGAAATAGCGACATTAATCTGCGAACAGCGACATTCAATTTGTGAAGATACAGTACAACAAATGGACGTAACTGGATTCGAACCAGTGACCTCTACGATGTCAACGTAGCGCTCTAACCAACTGAGCTATACGTCCTTAACCACACGATTATCAATATTAGCATATATTTTTTTGAGAAAGCAAGATAAAAGACCAAATCAGGCGAACTCTATCACTCCCTAAGTAATCAAGCGCAGATGATGTGAAGTATTTATTTGATTTGTAAAAAAGGTTGCACCACTTTCTACAAATCAAACAAATACAGCAGTTTTCGTTTGGATGAAGTACAAAGTCACTAGTTTTGAGGCAGGAGGCAGGAGGCAGCTATGCTGGAGGGAGAAGAATAATTTAATTTTTGAGTCCTCGGTTTTGTACCTCACGCTTGTTGCAAACTGCTGTAAGTCAAATCCTCTTTCCTTTTGCCTCCAGCAAGACTGCCTGATTTGTTGCAAGCGTCTTTAAGTTTCTCGAATCCAAAATGCCAATCCTCCCCCACGACCGCGAGCTGCAATAAAATCTTCTGTCACTAAAAAGAAGCCAAAGAAGGGTAGTTTAGCTATAGGTTGGTTGTAGAAATCTTCTGTTTGAACTTTACCAGCACGGATTGCTCTGTTGTAAATAACACGACCAAACAAACTGATAATCATTTGGTTAAAATCAAAAGCCAATAAATTTTTCTTACCGAAATATTGCACTGGGCCCGTGAGCTTCAGTGAAACTGGGTTAAACTCAACCTGATTAGTAATTTCGCCTCTGTCTGAATCCTGTTCCAAAGTGGCATTAAAGGAAACATGGACTGCTATAAACTTGGGTACATAGAAACCGTTGCCTAATACAATTCCCCCGCTACCTTTGTTTTTCTTAGTGCCAGTGACAAAGCAAAGTTGCCATTTACCGAGAAGAAACTCAAACGGATAAGTCAACCGTTGCTGCTTGGCAGTTTTTTCTGCTTGTAGCAACGCCTTTACTAATATTTCAGCACTAGGGCGTATGCGTTGTGGTTGTCGATACGTAACCGCCGCTTGGGATAGCACGGTAACAAAGTCAAATGTCTCTGTAGGTGTTAAATTAGCCCTCATGAAGCCACTCTGGATTTAACTATTTCTTTTATTTTCTGATAGATTGTAGCGTTCATCTACAAGAAGACACATCTTTCATCCGTAGTATCCGTTAGAAGTATGTCGCTCGATTGAAGTTACTAGTGGTAAAACTAATTCTACGTCTAATTTACATTAGGTTAATAGCAACAATAAAAATCTTTTTCTCCCCCTAGCTCTCTGATATCATGTCCGCTTGATTAGTTATTATTCCGGGCATCTATGCAAAAATCTTAAAACCCTCTTTCCCCCTGCTCCCTGCTCCCTGCTCCCTGCCCCCTGCCCCCTGCCCCCTGCCCCCTGCCCCCTGCGCTCTTAATGATAAGTCTTTTACCCAACATGATATGACTCCCTATTCCTTACCTTTACCAAGGATTGCCAACCATTGTAAATCCAGCCCAATAATAAGGATGCATAAGTGATTCATCAGCACTGTCAGCAGGTAAAGGCAAATTCCCAACTACTCCTAAACCTTGCACTTGTCCATCCTTTACATAAATTTGGCCTTTGACCATAGCTACCTGAGCCTGTCTGAGAGCTTCTGCCTTAATCGGAGCTGTCTTTAAGTTGTTATAAAATTGTGTCATCAACGCTGCTGTGCCAGCATCATTAACCGACCAAAGACTAGCAACACTAGTTTTCACACCTGCCAGCACTGCTAAACCCGCAAATCCAAGCTCAGACTCTTCATCCCCTAAAGCTGTTCTACAAGCACTTAGCACCATCATCTCGACTTGGGGTTGATTCAACTTTAACTGTCGTAATTGGTTCAAGCGTAACTTGTCCTCCCACAGCTGAATATAGGAGTTGCTCAAGGCGCCAGTAACAAAATCAGCATGGGTTGCCATGTGAATAATCCCGAAAGGTTGTTGGCGACGAATACTTTTGAGATTGTCTAAGGTGGCTTGCTTGTCTAACAATAATTTGCCCCCCCAGAGTTTGGACACTAGTGTTGATAATTCAACGGGAACTCCTGGTAAAGGATCTTGCCCTTGAGTACTTTGAGAAACCCCCAGCGCTAAAATTTGAGATTTTCTAATGTCTGTATACACGGTGTTAGTCAAGCTGAGACTGGGCATCAAGTCAATACTGTATTTTTCTACCAGAAACTGCTTACCGTCGTGAAGTGCTGCCATTGGGGTTGAACGTAACCCAACGTCTTGTAGAAAGACTAGATTGCTAATCTTTTGCGCCTGTAAATCTGCTTCCACTGGTGCAATAATCCAGCGATAAAGTTGTTGAGATGAACGCAAATAACCAGTGCGGCGACGGTTTTGGGGACTAACGATTTGATCGCGAAATTCTTGAACTACTTGGAGAACTTTAGCTCTGGTCGCTTCTGGGATGCGCTTGCGGATGGGGTCGCCCTTTGCGGTTACTACCACCAATTCTAGTTGGTCATTAACTTGCTCTGCTTCGGTATTCAACTGTTTAGTAAATGTCGCTTTGCCTGAATTTGGCGGTGGTTGAATTTCTACAGGAACAAAATTGGTGTAGATAAATGCAGGTTTAACGCCAGTAGCTTTCTCAATATTGCCAGCGATCTCTTTGGCATCATCCAATGTTTTGATTTTAGGAGTGGGGATGCCTAAATAGTCGGCAATTTCATTTGTGAAACCACCTTCGGCAGTAGAATTGGCATTAATAACAGGGAGATCGGGTCTAAAGCTAGAGGGGTTAAGGTTAGGATTAGGTGGTGTACCTGTGTTGCACTGGAATGTACAGGGGGGAAAATCAGGCACATTATTGCCATTATTTCCATTATTGCCATTATTGCCATTATTGCCATTATTGCTATTGACGTTGATTCCTATTTGTGTTCGTGCAGAAGAGGACACACCATCGCTTGCACTGATGGCGAAGGCATTTAATGACCCATTGGTATCTGCCGGAGGTGTGTACACCAAAGTATCGCCGCTAGATAAGGTAGTAACACCAGGAATCACGGGAGCGCCATTGACAGTCAGATTTCCTGTATTTACCGCATCAATGCGTATGGAGGTAATGTCATTATTAGCATCCGTGACCACGGCAGCCAAACTGCCGAAAGGCAGGGCCACTGGCTGATTTGTCTGAGTATTGGGTAGCGATGAATTTGCCGTTAATGTCGGCGGGGTGTTGACAGAAGTAATGGTGATAGCTCCTGGAGTGCCGCTAGCATCTCCGGTAGTAGGTAAAACTGGAAAGCTATTTGAAGGAATGATTGAATTGTCGCCTGTATTAATTGCCCCTGCTGTGCCATTGACACTTGCATCACCTACGATAAATGGCACATTGTTTGGGCCACCATCATGTTGAATTCTGACAGTACCTCCCGCAAGAGGTCGAGCGATAAAACCTACTTCACCAGGAATATATCCACCAGTTGCGATCGTGCTAACCGTTTCTATTCCTTGAATCAGTCCGTTGGTCAGAACTTGCACATTGCCACCTTGAACTTGCAGAAATTGCACATTGCCATTTTGACCAGTGTTTAGATCGCCAAAATTATCCGCTAAAGACTCTGTATCAATGCTGGTAAAGCGAATTGTGCTGTCAAAGGGCTTGGTAGTCTGTAAAGTAACGTTGCCACCTGTAGCACTTGCAGTATTATCCACTCCAATAACAGTTGCTGACGCATTAATGGCTCCATTTACAGTGATATTATCTCTGGCAGTTAAGGTGACGGCACCAGCCGTGCCAGTAAAATCGCCACCTCCTTGCTTGACTACAGACGAGTTAATTGCTCCTGTGGTAATGCTGCCACCTGTTGTTGTTGCTACCACATTGCCACCTGAACCTGAGATATAAGCATCATTGGAAGAAGAATTAATCGTACCTGTGAGTATGTTGCCTGCGGCACTTAAAGTCACTGTTCCAGCCGGATTAGTAAAGAAAAATCCTTGGTTATGACTAGTGTCGAGGTTATTTAAAGTAATTCCACCACTAGTACTTTGGACTGTAATATTACCGCCAGCGTAGCCCGGACCACTGGCAATAATGTCCCCCGCAGTGATGCTGCCGCTCGCAGATAAATTGACATTGCCACTATAACCAGAAAAATTAGTAGTCGTATCTAAATTTCCCAACGATAAGCTGGCTCCCGAAATGCTGATTGCTCCTCCGTTTGTCTGGATTGTGTTGGTAGGGTCAACAAAGTTTACAGAACCAGTTTGTGAGGTCAGGCTGAAGCTACCACCGCCCAAGTTTAATGAAGCGACACCATCAGTAGTTACTCCGGGTGTAGCTCCGGTGATATCATTGATGGTAATATTTCCCGTAGCTTGTAAGTTGATATTTGCACCCGATGCTGCGATCGCACCCCAAGAAACAGTGTTAGCCCCACTATCTAGAACGTCAAACAGAATATTGCCAGGTGACAGCGTTGTTATCTGATTATCATAATCACCTGGCGTTCCTGGTAGGCCATCGTAAAGCACCCCATCTGGGACATCGATAATGGTCAATGTGCTGGGGTCTAGCAATAAAGTGCCAAAGTTGCCATTAGGGGCTAAAGTATCTACCAAACCGTTGAAGGTCAAGAAATTTTTGCCTGATACTTCTACAAAACCACCATTGCCAGCATTTGCTCCTCCACGAGCCGAAATGTTACCAAAAAACTTGGTTGTGTCGTTACCCCAAACAATTACCCGTCCGCCATTTCCATTCAAATTGCTATCGGCATTAATGACGGATTTTGAGTCTACGTAAGTCCGATCTGCATTGGGTAAAGTCCCCTTACCTTGATAATCTCCACCAATTAGCACAGTACCGCCGCCATTGTTTCCAGAGGCGTTAATATTGGCATCAATCACCGCGACTTTTTTACCCAAAGCAGTTACCGTACCGCCTGTTTGACTCGCTGCATTCACTGTCCCAGAAACAATCGTTGTACCTGGAGTTGTGGGAATTGTGACATTAGAGCCTGTCAATTTTACAGTTCCATCAGGATTGGCTGTTAACCCTGTGTTACCAACTGTGAGTAGTTCGGGTATTGAGGCGATGGGAATTGTCCAGTTATTGGGTTGGTTGCTACTAGAGGCGAGGGGCTGAATTTCTAGACTCAGCAGATTTCCTGGCTGACTGAGACGTACCCAATTTTGTCCTGGTACTGATGTAACGGTAATCTGCCCTCCAGGTGCCGAAAGTTGCCCGGTGTTGATTACAGTACCGCCTAATAAATTCAAATTTTGCCCAGTACCTACTACCAAATTTCCAGTATTTGCGATCGCTCCTGGCTGATTTGTACTAAAGGCAAATCCGTTGGGGTTTCCCACTAAAGCATTGTAGTCATTCACACCGATGGCGTTGAACCAACTGCTACCAAAGCCAATGCCGTTAGCTGTTGTCACCGTAAAAGCACCAGGCACATTTAAACTGGCGTTTGTTCCAAAAATAAATCCGGCTGGATTCATCAAGAAAAGGTTAGCATTGCCACCTGTCACCTGAATTAAGCCATTGATAACCGAGGCATTCCCGCCTGTAACTCGACCAAGGATATTTTGCAGCGCCGGATTAGCTTGAAAGTTAGCAATTTGTTCTGGTGAAATCCCAAATTGTTGAAAGCTGTGAAAGAGGTTTGCACCATCTTTAGAAGTTGTGCCGCCATTGATATCAAGTCGATTGCCGTTGGGAGTCACAATTGTACCTGTACCATCGTTAGCAGGAACTATTTGTTGTGCTTGGGCTAATTTGGGACTTACCAGCGAGGCAATAACTAGGACTGAAGCGGCGATATTGTGTAGTAGAGGTTTTTTGTGACGCAATATGAAGCGACCTGTGGGCAATTCTACATCGATTTGTAACTTGTCTGCTAATCTGCGTCGCCAAAGTGCTTGAGCGATCGCCTTCTGCGACCAGAGTATTTGTTCTTTTTTTCTAGTAACAGAGATGCTTTGAGAATGATTTCGATATAAGTAGAGGGGCTGTTTAACTTGGCGCACCTGAGTTACTTCTGAAAGTCGTAAACACAAGTCGTAATCATAAGCACTACCAGCAAAGGATGCGTTGACACCTCCCACTTGGTCGTAAACAGAACGGCGCATGAGGCGGAAGTGAAAAGTCATGAAGTTTAGCAACAAACCTGCTTGAGAATAAGGAATGTCACAACGATGACCGTAGCCAATTACTTTGCCGTCTCGATCGATATTTAAGTAGTCGGTGTAAACAAATCCTGTTTCTGGGTGGCGGTTGAGAACTGTAGCGGTTTGGGCGAGGGCGGTAGGGGCTAGGATATCATCACTGTCTACGATACCAATGTAAGCGCCACTAGTTTGAGCGATCGCTCTTTTACAAGCCGCAGTAACTCCTTGATGGTGTGCTTGGACTACCCGCACTCGTCCATCTTGTTGAGCATAGTTGTTTGCGATCGCCACCGATCTATCTGTAGAGCCATCATCCCAAATTAGTAGCTCAAAATCTTGCCATGTCTGCGCTAAGACGCTAGCGATCGCTTCTTCAAGGTAAGACGCCCGGTTGTAATTGACGATGACAATGGAAATCGGTGGTGACATCGAAGTATTCCCAAGTTTTCTACCTGTTACCACAATATAATGCTAGGGACTATCACTTAGAAGAAATCGCTGTTAATTATAGTTTTAGTTACAAATCTTCTGAAATCTGAATGTCAAAAATATGATATTGAAATATTCATAAGCTGTTACGCAAAGAAAATTGCACATTAACTAGTGTTCGCGCAGCGTCTCCTTCAGGAGAGGGTTGTCCTTTGTCATTTGTCCTTTGTCCTTTGTCCTTAGAAATACAAATGACTAATGACTAATGACGGTCTATACAGAGTTTGTGCAATATATAGGCGTATTAGCTTATAGCAATAGCATAGTCAAAAATCAAAATCAGCCCAGTCGTTAAATAAGACACTTTACTGAGGATAAATGAGAAAAAAAACAGAAACTAGTGTTCAGCTGAGAGCAACGACTCAGCAAAGAAGCGTCTATTTCTCTCATCAGTTAGACACTTGGCATTTGGCAATTACTAAATGCAGTAAGCACAGTTTCAGTTTTCGGTGCGGCTTGCTAATTCTGCCTGCGATCTGGATAGTAACTGCAAATGGACTTAGAGCTACAGCAAATATTTTTACACCGGACTCGGTTCCAAAAAGCAGCCAGTCAGAGTTACAAATAGTACAAGAAACAGAACCTACTCCAGCAACTAACCCACCACCAGAAACACCACAACGCATTCGGGTTCGTAAAATCCAGGTTGTAGGTAGCACAGTTTTTAATGAAAATGATTTTAATCCAGTAGTGAAACCGTTTGAAGAGCGGGACTTAACTTTAGAAGAAATTAGACAAGCCGCAGATGCTGTTACCCAGCTTTACCTAAATAAAGGCTATATAAATTCCAGAGCGATTCCAGATACTCAACAATCTAGTACCGCAGATGGTGTTGTGGTGATTCGGGTATTTGAAGGACGTTTGACAGAGATTAATATCGAAGGGACGCGACGATTAAACCCATCTTATATTCGTAGTCGCATCCAACTAGGTGCTGGTATTCCTCTCAATACTGGTAAGCTCGAAGAACAACTAAAACTATTGCGACTCGACCCCCTATTTACAAATGTGGAAGCGCGTTTGCGTCCAACTGGTAAGGTTGGTCAAAGTACTCTCGTTGTCAGAGTTGAAGAGGCAAACCCTTTAACTGGTAGCTTGGGTGTAGATAATTATTCGCCTCCCAGTATTGGGGCGGAAAGATTGGGTATTGAATTGCGCGATCGCAATTTAACCGGTATGGGAGATGAGTTAGCAGGCTCCTATTACCATACACTTTCTGGTGGTTCCGATGTGTTTGATTTTGCCTACCAAGTTCCCGTAAACGCCATGAACGGCAAAGTGCAGATTCGAGCTGCATTTTATCGCAACGAAATCACTGAGCCACCCTTTGATGCCTTTGGTATTAAGGCAAACCAGGATCTTTATGAAATCAATTATCGTCAACCATTGATGCGATCGCCCAAAGAAGAATTTGCTCTATCTTTAGGATTTACCTATGAAGATGGTCAAACCTTCCTGTTTGATAACCTCGCAACCCCCTTTGGCATTGGGCCTGATGTCAATGGCGTTAGCCGCACCAGTGTAATTAAATTTGGTCAAGATTATATCAGGCGGGAATCTCAAGGAGCTTGGTTTTTGCGATCGCAATTTAATTTTGGCGTTGATATATTAGATGCAACTATCAATAATGACCCCATACCCGATGGTCGCTTTTTCAGTTGGCTTGGTCAAGTCCAGCGCGTGCAGCAACTGAGCAACAATCATCTATTGCTGATCCAAGCAGACTTGCAGCTTACACCAGATAGCCTTTTACCTTCCCAACAATTTGTGATTGGCGGTGGACAATCTGTAAGGGGATATCGCCAAAATATCCGTTCTGGGGATAATGGATTTCGGGTAGCGATCGAAGATCGGTTTACAGTGCAGCGTAATGAATCTGGATTATCGACAATTCAACTGGCGCCATTTGTAGACATGGGAGCCGTCTGGAATCAGTCTGATAATCCCAATCCGCTACCCAATCAAACTTTTTTAGTGGGCGCAGGCTTAGGATTATTATGGAATCAGGCAATGGGAATTGATAATCTCTTTTTGCGGCTAGATTATGGATTTCCATTTATCGATCTGAGCGATCGTGGCAATAACGCTCAAGATGATGGTTTTTACTTTAGCCTTCGCTATCAACCTTAGTAGGGGCAATTCATGTAGACGCATACTCCTATGGAGAAGCAAGCTACGCAAAGCGTCTTGCACAGAAGCGAGGTATTGTCCATTTGATAAAGTCGAGTTTAATAAGCAAAAGCAGCTTTGACTTACTCAAAAGCAGCTTTGACTTACTCATTTTGGTGTTTTCCGCAAGCAAAATGAACTTTGACTTACTCAAAAGCAGCTTTGACTTACTCATTTTGGTGTTTTCCGCAAGCAAAAGCAGCTTTGACTTACTCATTTTGGTGTTTTCCGCAAGCAAAATGAACTTTGACTTACTCAAAATCAGCTTTGACTTACTTATTTCAGTGTTTTCCGCAATGAATTATATCATGTCCGCTTGATTAGTTATTATTCCAGGCATCTATCCAAAAATCTTAAAACCCTCTTTCCCCCTGCTCCCTGCCCCCTGCTCCCTGCCCCTAATCCCTGCCCCCTGCCCCTAATCCCTGCCCCCTGCCCCCTGCCCCCTGCTCCCTGCCCCCTGCGAAGTCTTTTACCAAACATGATATTACCCTTCCCTCCTGCCTTATCCCAAGGTTTAACCAAAATATTAGTTTTTCAGGAATTTGAATTTGGGATTGTGTATATACACAAAGAGAAAAATTATAGTTTATAAATTTAACTAGAGCATCGATTCAGTAATCAAAAACCTAACCCCCCAGCCCCCTTCCCTAGAAAGGAAGGGGGAGCTAAACTCCCCTCTCCTCCAAGGAGAGGGGTAGGGGGAGAGGTTCTTCGAGGATTACTGAATTGGTGTTCTAGGAATTACAGAGAGCAAACTTATGACACAACCTAACTCGCAAGACAAAAACAGCTTTCTTTACCCACGTAGTCGGTATTATGGGAAATTCCAGCCAGAAAACTTAGTATTTAATGCCAACCTACAAGAATTTTCTCAAAAAATTAGTTACATCACATGTCTAGAAACAGGGGGAAAACTCTCTCAGGAAGAAGCTTACGAGCAAATTAAAAAACTTTGGAAACAATTGAAACACAGCAAAAAGCAGCTAGCGGTTGATGGAAATAAAGAAGTTTAAACTAATGAAAATGGGGAATAGGGCATTGGGCATAGTTTTCTCCTCGTCCCCCTGTCCCCTTATCAGTTAATTACCTTCTAGCAAAGTCCAGAAATAGCCATCTGGTGCAATAAAAGAGAAACTCGTCTCGCTAAATTCATTACTAATAATATCTGTAACTTTTTGTGCAGTACTTGCCTTGATGCGATCGCAATACTCCTGTATTCCTTTAACCCGATAGGTATATAAAGACATACCCAAGCTACCTGGTTGGGCTGCTTCAAAGTGTGATTCCAAATTAATAGATTCTGGAAATCGAACGATATAAAGTCTACCACTGCGCGTAGCCATCAGGTCAGACTTAGAAGAACGGGGATCGTCAAAGGTAGTGACAATAAACTTTTCACCAGGATTTAGGTCAAAAATATCTCGACCTGCTGGCGAAGATTCATAGCTAGTTTCAACATCATCACGTACACGCAGCAAACCCAAAACTTCTTCATAAAACTTCAGGGTTTCTTTGCTGTCATCTTGAACGATAATCCCTATATGAGTAAACTGACTAGTCTTGAGAGGCGCATTATGGTTAACTTGTCCGTAATGCGGTAGTGTATAGCCAAACCGTTGAAACAAAACCTGTCGAGCTAAGGGTTGCAGTAGCAGCATTTCTCGCACACCAACTGCTGGCTCAATAAAAGGACGGCTTTTTCTGTCTTTGTTGTAGATGACTTCCCAATAAGGGTAAGAGTATCTAATAGGGAAACCTGCTGCCTTTGCATCCTCTATATGATTTAAGATACTCAAGATATCCGTAGTTAAGCTTGTCGCCCAACGATTTCCCTTAATTTTCATTGACGCTATTCCCAAACCTTCATTTGTGGGATTTTGCCAAACCATCAGCCGAATCAAACCATGATCTGCATTTTGGTGATAGAGGCGGATTGAGCGTAAAGATGAATTCACCCCATATAATTGATGGGCGACATCTGCGGTTAATTCACCCACTTCACCAATGCGATAGCCAAATTGCTCCCAATACTGAATTGCAGAAATTGGCTCTGGAATGCCGATGCAGACTTCATCGATACCTGCAATTGTAGTTTGTTGTTCTTGAGTCATAATCAGTGCTGAGTTGGGAGAGAGGCGATGAATCGCGTCTGTACAAGAGTGAGACGTAGAGACGCGATTCATCGCGTCTGTGTTTACAAAAGTATCTCTTAAAAAATCCGAAAAGCAACAACTTTATTTTGTAGCTTATGATGTACCTACAAAAATGAGATTTAGCGATCGCTATAAAGTTTTTTTAACAGGAGTTAAGCTATGACGCAGCGACTGACTCAAGAGCAATTATCACAAATAGTTACAGAAGTAGAAAGTCTGCAATTGCGTTGGGAAGCGGAACTAGACCAACAGCAAGTCAGAGAAATTTTACAGGAGTTGAATTTACCGCCAGAGTTACTAGATGAAGCGCTGATTCAATTAAATCGCCGCCAAGCACTAGAGGTACAACAACGCCGGAATCGATGGATTGTCTCTGGAGTGGTGGCAGTTATAGTGGTTGTCATTGTATTTACAATATTTTTTATGCAGCAGCAAAGTTCTACACTTTCCCGTGTTTATGCTCAACAAGACCGCATCACTTTGACACAAGATAATGGGGGCGACTTAAAGACAATTTCCCGCCAAACCAATCCAGAAGTGTTGTATCGTGTCACCTTAAAGGATGCACCCTTGGATAAAAAGTTGGCTCTTTCCTGTAATTGGATTGACCCAAGCGGTCAAATTGTCAAGCAAAACAACTATCAAACCCGTGAGATTAATACCTCTGTCTGGGATACCCAATGTCGTTACACTATTAACCCAGCTGCAACTGTCGGTAATTGGAAAGTACAGATGTTCCTGGAAAATCGGCAGATTAGCGATGCAACCTTTGAAGTTAAATAGTCCAGATGGGTATCCCGCATCACTTTCTTGGCTATTGGGGTTACGGCGTTCAACAGGATTTGGAAACGCTGTTAACTAGTGTTGTGGATAGAAGGGGAAAGGCTTTGAAGTTTTCTGCACAGGAAAATTCTCCTCTTCCCATCTGGAATGTTGTTTATATAGGACTTGATGGCAATTCCCCGTCGCAACAAAATCAAATTGCTGCCATCTTTGCATCAGGATTATTTAGTTCACCCGATGCTTGGGTAATCCAGGAAAACAACTGCCTAATTTTGGGAAGAGAACCTTTCGGAAAGATGCCTTTGTATTGGACTGTGCAAGGACAAATAATCTGGTTTGCATCCCAACTGCGATTACTCTTGCCGATTTTGCAACAGTCAGAAGTTAGCATTCCTGGGTTATATGGTTATAGCTGTTTTTCTTACGTTCCCACGCCCTTAACTCCTATTAATGGAGTGTTTGCAGTGACGGCGGGAACTGAGTTAGTTTGCCAGAGCGATCGTCAATTAGGTAAGCTGCGATCGCCTGAATTTAAAAACATCCACTCGTGGCGGGAAGCGCCAGAACAGTTAACAGATGAAGCTACAGCAATTTACCAATTGCAAACTCTCCTGAAAGACTCCATTGAGCGTCAGATTGCCGATTTAAAAGATGAGCCTATTGGGGTGTTTCTCTCTGGCGGACTCGATTCTTCAGTAGTGGCGGCGCTGCTGGTACAAGCAGGGGTGAAAGTCCGCGCCTACACTTTAGATTTTGGTGACGCAGGGATTCCAGAATATCTCTATGCTGAACAAGTCGCCCAGTCTCTCAAAATTCCGCTTGTTAAAGTTGCAGTAACCCCAAGTTCGATTAAGAATGCCTTAATTCCGACTGTGCAAGCATTGGATTTGCCTTTTGGAGATGGCGTGTGTGTGCCGTTGTATCTCCTATCTGAGAGAGCGAGTCAGGAAACTCAGGTAATTTTTAACGGCGAAGGTGGAGATCAATTATTTGCTGGTTGGACGAACAAACCTTTAATAGCCGCAGGTGTTTATCAAGCAGAAAATCCCGCCGGACAGGAAACTTTTATCCAGCAATATCTCCGCACCTTTCACCGTCTTGGGGGATACGAATCTCAAGTTTATCAGCCAGAGGTTTATGCACAGATCCAAAATTTGCATCCTGAAGATTGGCTGTTAACAGCTCTCGATCGCAATGAATGTCCATCTTTGCTGCATCGCCTCCGCCGTGCTAATTTGATGCTCAAAGGAGCGCAGAATATCCATCCCCGTGCAACTGCATTGGGGTTTGCTCATAAATTATGGGTGCGATCGCCTTTTTGTGATTTACCTCTAGCTGAGTGGACATTTTGCCTATCTGGAGAACTCTGTTTGCAGGGTGCTTGTGAAAAATATATCCTCAAACAGGCTGTAGAAAATTGGCTTCCACCCGAAATTGTCTGGCGACAAAAACGTGGTATGGGGGTTCCTTTAACTTCTTGGTGTTTAAATGATTTTTGGCATCAACTCGGCATTTGGCTCAATCCAGAAATACTTCGCGCCAACAATCACTTTTATCCTCACATTGCGGCACAAATCGTTGAAGGCAAACTGGGAGCAGCTATTCAAGGCCGTCGAATTGGTGAAACACTCTGGTTATTAATTATGTGGCAACTTTGGCGATCGCACGTTTTAAATGAAGAAATAAGTAAACAGTCTTGGGATCATCCCTTTTGGTTACATCGTTGGCTATGGAGAAATTATAAGCGATGGCAAGGTTAGATAAAAGTGAGGAGTTAGGAGTTAGGAGTGAACAATTAATTTCCTCATCTCCCCCATTCTCCAGGGAATTTGCCCAAAAGTTACTGAGTACTTACGGTTCTCCGCTTTATGTTTATAATGGCGATCGCTTGCGCGAAACTATTGAGCGGATTAGCAAAGCAGTCAGTTATCCCCGCACGCAATTTTGCTTTGCCAGTGTTACCAATGGCAACATTGCGCTGTTAAAAATTTTTCGCTCCTTTGGATGGGGACTTCACGCCAATACGCCAGGAGATATTTATTTAGGATTGCAAGCTGGTTTCGATCCTAGTGAGATTGTTTATAGCGGCAGTAATTTGAATTGCGCTGAGATGCTACAAGTTATAAATTGGGGAGTTACAACTCTCAATTTCGATAGCCTCGCTCAGTTGCAATTGTGCTGCGAAGTTTTGCCCAAACATAAAGAGAAATCGATTCGGCTAGGTTTACGTCTCAATTTGCCAGAAATTACCGGAGATAGCCGCATTGGTGTACGTCCAGAGGAATTTGGTGATGCGATCGCTTTAACTAGTGAGGTGGGATTAAAGCTGAGTGGTTTACACTTCTATCGAGGAACGGGAACTAACGCCACAGCAGCTTTTACCCAAGCGATCGATACGGTAATCGCTATTGCACAAAAGTTACCTGATTGGGAATATTTAGATTTTGGTGGTGGCTTTGGCTATCCTTATCACCATAATAAAACAGCCTTTGACTGGGAAATATTTGGGGCTGAGTTAACCGAGAGAATTACTCGTTTAGGACGGGAAATTGATTTGGTGATTGAACCGGGGCGAAGTGCGATCGCTGGATGTGCAACTTTGCTTGCTCAAGTTGTTTCTGTAAAATGGCAAGGAGAAAAACAGATTGTCGGAGTTGATACCACCGTTGCCAATCTTTCAGTACCCTCAGTACACGGTGGCTACCGAGAAATTATCACCTGGAAGCAAGCAGACAATCGATTCACAACTGATATTTGTGGTAATACAACATATTCACGAGATTATCTGGGGAAAAATTGCCAACTCCCAGTTTTAGAAATTGGTGATATCGTTGCCATTCTAGATGTCGGTGCTTATGGTTATGCCATGTCGTCTCACTTTTTACACCGCCCTAAACCTGCGGAAGTCTTGCTAGAAAATGGCACACACCGCCTGATTCGTCGGCGGGAAGACTATAGTGTTTTACTAACAAATCAGGTGCTAGATAGTTCCCCCCTTAAAAAGGGGGGTTAGGGGGGATCAAGCTTGATCTGAACCGTATTGATTAATAATTAATCACTAACATTGAACAACCATTATGAAGTGTATTAACTGCGGAACTGATAATAAACTAAAAGACCGGACAGCTAATCAAGGTCGGTGTATAAAATGCAATCATCTCTTTGCCTTTGAACCGACTAGTATGAGTAATGTTCAGATTACCGATCCTTTTTTTGCAAAAGCGATCGCTGACATTTCTGCAAATAACACCTTATTTTTCACACCCAAGCAACTGCTTTATTTTCTAGATAATCGTCTAGCAAAAAACTCAAAGTCAATTTCAAGATTTAGGTGGCTAGTTCTTTTTATTTTTATTAACTTGGTTACATCAATAACGATTTTTCTACCGCTTATAGTAAATCTAGCATTTATTATTTTTTTTCATGAAAGTAGCAAATCAGCTAAACTCAATATTGTAAGTCGTAAACAGAATGCAAGGAATTTGCAAATTATAGGAGGAATAATCATTTTTATTGGAATTCTACTCAGTCTTCCCTTAAATTCATTCAGATTGTTTTTGATTTTTGTTGTTATGGGAATGCTACCTATATATTTAGGAACTCGACAGTTAAGGCGAATTCAATTATTAACACAAGACTTTTTAATTTCACAATCTCAGGTTAAAGATTGGCTAGACCGCTGGCAGCAAATTAATGGTTCAATTCTCAAAATTCTTCCTTCACCAAAGCAGGAGAATACACCAGCCACAGTTAATCCTGATGTGACTGCTTACAGTTTTGATAGATTAGTCGTTTGTGAGAGTGCTAGTATTGCTCAACTATTAATCGCTAATAATTTTCACTTTGAAAATAACTGTGCAATTCTTAGCATTACTGGATATCCCCAAAGCATTTTTGACACCACAATGCAAATGCTGCGGCGCAATCCCGATTTGAAAGTCTATGCAATACATGATTGCAATCCACAAGGAATTGGTTTAGTTTATAATTTGAGAACCAATGCTAATTGGTTTCTCAATAGCGAGATTATGATTCTTGATATTGGACTAACGCCACGTCAAATTATCGCTACTAAGCGCGGAATGTTCATTCAATCCTCTCCAGAGTCGGCGCAAGCAGCTAAACAATTACCTGAAGAAATACGTCAAAGTTTATCTGCTGAAGAAGTAACATGGTTAGAATCTGGAAAGTTTGTGGAATTGGAATCTTTCACTCCCCAAAGAATAATTAAAGTTCTGCAAAAAGGTATTGCTGGAAGTCAAACTTTAGAAAGTGATGACAGTAGCTTGCTTTTAGTAGGCGATACAGGAAATGATATGTACGTTGTTCAAAGTTTTGGTTAGTATTCTCATTTCAATTGTAGGGGCAATTCATGACTTGCCCCTACACGAATAAAGCGCAGGATCACATAAGATTTGTTTATTGATTTACAGATTAGATTTATTCAATTTGTTGATTTAACCAAGCTTCTAAATCAGAAATAGCTGAGAAGTCTAACAAAGCCTCTCCTAACGCCTCCAATTGTTCAATAGATAATTCTTGAACTCGCTCAATAGTAGATGAATCAATCTCACCCAAACGGCGATTTAATTGACGTATAATTAAACGTTGTTCCCCTTGTTGTACAGCTTGTTCCCGGTCTTGTTGATAAAGTGGTTTTAATCGCATAATTAACTCCCGATCGTCTTCTTCTGAATTTTGATTAACTTGCAAGTTTTGTCGCAAGTTATAAAGTAATTCTAGCGTTGCTCTGCGAAATGGATGATTTGATGATAGTGCTTCTAATTCATCTATTGCTTGTTTTTGTACTGTTCCTCGACCGAGAATTCTTAACCACAGAGTTTCTTGGGTACGCGGTAACTGATGAATTGCAACGATCGCAGTCCGCAAATACTCTGCGATAAAATGTACTCCAGGTAGCCAATCTACCTTTTGAGTAGCACCGAATCCTGACAGCAGTGTTGTAGATGCTGTTGGAGTGAGTATCCATAATTTGGGAAGTTCTAATTCTGAAATGGAAGTTTTATTGCGATTTGCTTGACGTTGTAATCCACCCCTTACTTCTAATAATTTTAACAGACAATCACAAATTTCTTCTTTTGATGCAGGGTTACGGAAGGGTTCAAAAATGGCTGCTGTAGCTGCAAATCTTCCTAATAATCCTAGTGTTTCTAAATTCGTGCTTTGTTTCGTTAAAGGAGAAAACAAAACATCGATTTCTCGAACTTCTCCCGCCACACGGCTAGAACCTTGCACTTCTCCATAAAGTTTTAGTAATTCTTCCAAATAGTCTTTTGCAAATTGATCGTGGATAAATCTAGTCATTCAATCAAAAAAGATTTAGGCAATAGTGAAGCATGGTACTTATATTACCGTCAACTGAGAAGTAAGAATATCTTTAATATGCATACATAATTTGTAATTTATCTGAAACCTCTTTCCATAAGCATTTGAGGTTCGACATTCTCAACGTTAGCGATCGCTTCTAACTGAGAAATTCCAGCGATCGCATCAACAATATTACCTGATTGGGCACGCAACCAAGCGGTATGAGGCGCATAAGAAAGGCTTTGTGCAACTTTGTAACCCGCTCGATTAATTACCTCGTGCTGCGACTCCACATCAACGCCTTCAGCAAAGCGGATAAAAACCAGTCCAGTTGGTACTGCTATAGAACCATTGGATTCTAGTGTATAAACCGGACTCAATATACCCTGTTCTGATTGATTGGGTTCGCCGGAAAAAACTGCAATTGCACCGTCGTTAAGTCGTAAAATTGCTCCTGTTGCCACAGTGTCGCGTTGATTGTAATGTACTGCATAGTACCCAGGTTTACGAGTGTAGTATACAGTTGTGCGATTGCCGCCAATATAAATTTGTTCAGGATATTCAGAAAAGTAGTCTTTTTGAAATCTCACTTCACCAATCAGGGGTAGAGAGTACACCTGTAGAAAATATTCAACCGGAAAATAAAACATATTTCTCAAGTTCTAATGATGTTATAGCGTTTTTCAGTGGCATCAAATACATTCTTTTGATCGTGATTCACAGTTATACGCCCCTACTGATAGTGAAGATTCTTAAAACAACCTGATTTTGAATCCCTCTTTTCTGGAAAGACTAATCGAAGGTTTGTATGAACTTAGATAGATTAAATTCTGTAGCGTAATACACATATAACACATGAAATTAGAAGCATCCATAAAGTTAACGTAAGCCTACAATGTGTGCAGCAAGCTTTAAAAATAAGGCATAATACGGTTTCCCAATCCCCCTTATGAGTGCTGAGTGGGGAATCCTAACTTCTTTACTCAGGACTGGGAACTGTTATGCCCAATGCCCAATGCCCCATGCCCAATTCTCAATTTTCAAAATATTTAGGAGATTAAACAATGGTTCAGGTTCGCTATGGTGGACAGAACGGCCAACAGTATGAATTTGCTATCAGTAACGAACACGTTGTAGTGCGTACCGAAAGCCGCAGCACTCTGCTTGGTGCAAGATCCTTTGAAGTCGCAACTGTATCACCCATAGCTCGTAGTGTTCTCAATCAATTTGAGTTAACAACAAGGTTTCGGCAAGCGGGTGTAGAAATTTTGCAAGCGAAAGTTCCAAATCAGGGTGTTGCTTTGCGCGATCGCGCCCGTGAAATTCTCAACAATGAGTCTGAAGTCCAATTTGCCGGACGTGTCCTAATCGATCCAGTATCTCAACAACCTGTAGTTTACACTGAAAACCTTTTTGTTAAATTTGAAAGCGAAGAAGAGTCAGGTGTCTGCCAAGAGGTTTTAAGACGTTACAACTTAACAATTAAACGCCAACTTGAATACGCCCGAAATGCTTATTTTGTCAGTGCGCCTGCAAATACTGGTATAGCCGTCTTTGACATCGCCGAGAGAGTTCTGCATGAGGAATCAGTAGAACTGTGCCATCCTGAACTAGCACGTGAGTCACGCCAACGTCAGGTTTTCCCGCAGCAATGGCACTTAAAGCAAACAACAATTAATGGTAAGACAATTAACGCCCATGCCAACGTTGAAGCAGCTTGGAAGTTGAGCAATGGCACTGGGACAATTATTGCAATTATCGACGATGGTGTGGATCTCGATCATGAAGAGTTCCGTTCCTCTGGTAAGATTGTTGCTCCGCGTGATGTCACACGTAAAACGAACAATCCCAGACCGGGAAACGATAATAACCACGGTACATCCTGTGCAGGAGTAGCCTGTGCAAACGGTAACTTTGGAGCATCTGGTGTGGCACCGGGGGCAAAACTCATGCCGATTCGTTTAGCTTCGGCGTTGGGGTCGCAGGATGAAGCAGATGCTTTTATTTGGGCGGCTCAAAATGGTGCTGATGTTATTTCTTGCAGTTGGGGTCCAGCAGACGGTACTTGGTTTGAGCCAGACGATCCCGTACACAAGCAAAAAGTACCTTTGCCTGATTCTACACGACTCGCTATAGATTTTGCAATCAATAAAGGACGCAACGGCAAGGGCTGTGTAATTTTATTCGCGGCTGGCAATGGTAACGAAAGCGTCGATAATGACGGCTATGCCAGCAACCAAAAAGTGATTGCAGTGGCAGCTTGTAACGACTACGGTACGAGAAGCGCTTACAGTGATTTTGGTCAGGCAGTTTGGTGTGCCTTTCCTAGCAACAATGGTGACAGTTCTCAAACCACTGGAATTTGGACAACCGATCGCTCTGGTGTACTTGGCTATAATTCGGGTAATCGAAATCTGGGTGAGGCTTTAGGCAACTATACGAACGAATTTGGCGGTACTTCCAGTTCCTGTCCAGGTGCAGCAGGTGTCGCCGCCTTAATTCTTGCTAGAAACCCAAATCTGCGTTGGGATGAAGTGCGAGACATTATTAAACGCTCCTGCGATCGCATTGATTCAGCTGGAGGTAAATATGATGCCAATGGTCGCAGCCCCTTTTACGGTTACGGTCGAATCAATGCTCTGAAAGCTGTAGAATTGGCCATGCCTGCTCAAACATCGCCCATTAGTATTTTCCAGGCAGTGCAAGATATCCCAATTAACGACTTGCAAACATCAACATTGTCGGTGGCGATCGCTAATACCAGCCTCTTAAAATCCATCAAAGTTAATGTAGATATCGAGCATACTTATATTGGGGATCTTATCGTTACTCTTCTTCCCCCAGTACAAATAGGTATACTTCCCGTAATTCTGCACGATCGCCAGGGCGGAGCTACAGATAATATTAAAACAACCTATGACGAGGTAAACACCCTAAAACTTGCTGCCTTTAAAGGTAAAAGTCCCCAAGGAACCTGGACTCTTCAAGTTGCAGATAAAGCTAACGCAGACACAGGAAAGATTCGCAGCTTGACCATTGAAATTGGATTTTGAGTTAAGGATAATTGTCGGCTGGATAGAGCGATCGCTCTACCCAAGCTTTTTGCGTAAATTTCGTGGCGAATTGAGGGTTAAAATTTTAATGCAGATGCGCTTCGCCTTCCTACAGGGTAGGATCGCAAAGGTTTAATCATCACACTACCCACAGTTGAGTAAAACGTTCAGCCGTCCATCCAACAATATCTGATACTTGCCCGTCACCAATTTCTACGATCCGCTTAGTACCATCTCTACGCTCTATTACATCCACTGAAAAAAACTGACTTCTAATGCGCTTGGCACACTCAGAAACAATCTCTGGAATTTCCTCATCTAGTAAAGCGGCAAAAGGTTTACCATATACGACAAAGTAACGCCTCTCGGTTTCAGGCACAAAATCTTCAATCCGCCGCACACAAATACCTCCCTCAATACTGCCCCGAAACCTCTGCATTTCGGCAACCACTGTTTCGATTTCCGAAGCTTTATCAATCATCGATCCAACTGAGGTTTTGAGAGATTTAACATAATCTTTGATAAAAAATCCATTCCAGCCAAGTTGATTCAACTCACTCTCTAAATCATCATCAACGGAATAAAATTTAGTCTCTGGAGTTAAATCAGTAATCAGAGGATACCAGTTTATCAGATAGTGTGTAGCTAAATACTCAGCCTTAGAAGTTAAGACACTTGCTCCTGTACTCTCTACAACACTAACTAATAACTCATAATCGGAGGGCGAGAGCATCCAACCCCGGTAGACCACTTTTGAATCAGAAGTCGGGACTGGAATAACTCTTGATGAACCAGATCCCAGCGACTCCAAAGAAATAACGGAAGTTGCAAACCCAGCATTTTGCATACAAGCAACTTGCTCCAAGTATGCTGCATCCGCTTTCTTAGGATTGAAGTAATCACTAGGAAAAAGAAATCTCACAATATTTGGATTGAATATACAGCTAATTACTAATTATATCGGACGGAACTCTGTAAATCTCTGAGATGGAGTGCTGTAAACAATCCTGCAAAACCACCTTTGAGAATCACAATCGGCAGAGCATTTTTTGTTTCATGTATTTGCGATCGCATAATTCAACCTACCTTGGAAAATACCCATCCAACCCCTAGCGCTATCAAGGTGAGTTTTGTATTCATTCCACCTCTGAACTCGGCAGTTGAGCCTTTTTACTCGGCAGTTGAGCCTTTTTACTCGGCAGTTGAGCCTTTTTACTCGGCAGTTGAGCCTTTTTACTCGGCAGTT
>NZ_JBALDJ010000082.1:0-988 GCF_036917415.1 Nostoc sp.
TATAGCAGCCGCCAGGCTGGTTAGGACGCTGTACCAAGAACATCTTCCATAGCACTGCGAAGACAGTCAAATTGAATTAACTGTTTACGAATTCGACTTTTTAACCATGACCAGCACCGCTCAATTTTGTTAAGATCAGGTGAATAGGATGGCAAATATTTTAATTGACAGCCTGCTGCTTCAATTAATTCTTTAATATGTCCACCGCGATGAAATGTAGCATTATCTGCAATTACTATTTGTCCTGATTTTAGCGTTGGTATTAAACAAGTTTTTAGCCAAGTCTCAAATACGGTTCTGTTGCAAGCTCCCTCAATAGTAAATGGAGCAAATAAATTCCCATTACAATATGCGGCAATCATATTAACTCGGCCTTTTCTCCTGCCACTTTTGAGTGCATGAAAACGCTCACCCAAGGCATTCCAACCATAGCCATAATCTTCTCTATTATCCATTCCAGCTTCATCTATATAAACTATTTTCTCTGGTTTATACAATGCTATCTCTTCTCTAAATTCTTGTCGTTTAATTTCATCTCGTTCTTGATAACCATAAGTTTTTTTTTACGAGTAAACCCAATTTTATTTAAGGCTCTTGATATTGTGCGATCGCTAATTTTTTCTGGCCATAGTTCAGCCATTTCTACTTGAGTTTTATCCCCATTAACCTCGACAAATTTCTCAAATTTTTCCCAGTCAGTAATTTTATGACCATTTCCTGGTGGTCGACTTGGTAACACTTTGTAATCTCCCGTACTGGCTTTTCGTTGAAGCCAAAGGTTGATTGTATTTCGACTGATTTGAAAAACTTGAGCCGCTTCACTCTTCTTCATTCCGTCTAACTCAATTGCCTGAATTACCTTCTGACGTAAGTCGTAACTGTACGGTTTTGCCATAATCTGTTTTTATACTGAATATATAATCAGTATCTAATCTTACTTTCATTAGAGATTATACTGCTTGTCCTAACCATCTTGGCGGTTGCTATA
>NZ_JBALDJ010000083.1:0-71782 GCF_036917415.1 Nostoc sp.
GAATCCGCAAAAAACTAGACCAGTTTGATTGTTTACGAGATGCCATTGAGCATATCTTATATATTGCGTCCTAACCGCCTTGGCGGTTGCTATATCACTTGTCTTGCTTGCAACAGTAATATAGGAATCCGATTTGATTTATGAAAAAATCTAAGTATCTGTAGAGGGAGCCAGCCGCGTGGGCGGGTTTCCCGACTTGAGCGGACTGGCGTTGGCGTAAGAGTCTTCAGGATTGTAAGAATAACCAACAACTTGACCAGAGTTATTGATACCATGAGCCTCGCTAGAAGTATCGCCAGGTAAAATGCCAAGGTCAGTAATTTGACCATTCTGGTAAAGGAAAGCGTCATCAGTTGAGAAGTAGTCAATTTCGGTGTAGTCACTGCCATAACCGCCACCAGGAATTATGTACTCGTAAGACTTCGGAAAATAAGAATGACCAACGATAGCACCAGAGTCATTGATAGCTGTAGCATGGCTGTCACTATCTCCAAATAGAGTACCGAGATCAGTCACCTTACCATCACTGTAAAGAAAGGCATGAGAGGCAGAGCCAGCATTAGTGTAAAAATCACCAACAATAGCACCAGAATTATTGATAGCTATAGCGTTGCTGTAAATGCCTCCAATCAATGTGGTAAGGTCAGTGATGCTGTAACTGTTAGCAATTAAGCTTTGTGCATCACTCAATTCTGACTGCAAGCTAAGTCCAGGGCTACTGGAGTCAGCAGTATTTTTCAGTGTAATATTCCCAGCACTAATACTACCTTTCGTTTGAACCTGAAGTGAAGAACCAGTATAGTTGCCAAACTTAATATTATTGAATGCTGAAATTTGAACTTTTGTTGAGCCATCAGTACCTTTGAAGATAACTTGCTCAAAGCTAGAGTTTCTAAAGACTTCACCCACTCCATCGCCTGTTAGAGAAAAAGTTTCTGGATTGCCATTAGTATCTTGCAGAGTTAACTGAAAATCTTGATGACCATCAAAATCTCCAAACTTTCCTACTGATACCAAGGAGTCACTTGGTGAGTTAGCATCAGTACTCTTAACAGAATTGTTTGATAGGGAAGCTGTTTTGAAGGTAGGGCTACCTGTAGTGCTAACTAGAGGAGCATCTTTTGCATTTCCTGTGAGTGGGTCAAAATCTGTTGTGCTGTTATTGTTTGTACTATTGTTAATTAGCGATGAGGATGGAACACTCGTTAAAAAACTTGATTGTTTAAACAATGGCGAACCATCAAGAACATTGTCTACAAATTGAAGCTCATTTGCACTTAAGTCAGTTGCTCTTGTATCTAATGCTGAAATCCGGTCTAAATCAGAATAAATAGAAGTAGCGCTAGGAGATGTAAATGCCTGTTGAGAACTTAAAATCCCTAATGTACTATCTAAGGTCGAACTTAAAGATACATTGTCTAGTAGAGATTTTGTTAGGATTCCATCTGTACTAGACACAAACATACCACTAGTCAAGAATGTTTCAGTACTTTCCATTGCTAACCTTTTGCAATTAATGAATTATTTAAAATTAAAAGTAAATTAAATACTTGATTCAGAACAAGGCTGGCTTAGTAATAATTGAATCGATTATATTACCTTTAATATGATATTACTGTCATCCAAATGTGAGTTTATTGGCTAGTCACTAGCCAGACGAAGCAAACTGTTACTAAACAGGTATAGTATACTAAGATTTATTTCCAAGGTCAGCATGGCATATACCCTACAATCGTTGGCAAGATTTACCAGTCTTCTTTACTAAATAAATATATTTATAAGTCGAAAAACTCAGAGCAACGAAAACAACTGTATTCCTAGTAATATAAAACTTTTATGTATTTGGAAAGAGATAAATTCAGATAATTTTTGTGTGAAGCTTTTACTTATATAGGTTGCAAGTTTCTTAATATTTTTAAGTGAATGAGTGTAATCTACAACAAGTTTTGGTTTTTCAAAATCAAGTTTTATATCAAGGGAAGAAAATTAAATAATCAGAAATTTAACAGTGTATTTACTTATCTAATTAGAGAGATATTCTTTTTAAAATACGTAAATTCAACATTGTTTTGATGACAACTTATATTCAAAGCTGAAAGTTGATTAGCTTGCTTATATTATGCTGACGGCTATTTCGATTGTTATACCTGTTTATAATCGGGAGCGCTACCTTAGCGCTGCTATTGAGAGCGTCCTTGGGCAAACTCGTCGTGATTTTGAACTACTAATTTGGGACGATGGCTCAACAGACGATTCTTTAAATATTGCCCGCTATTATGCCAAACACAACGAACAGATAAAAGTTGTGGCAGCAGAGCATCTTGGGCAAACTCTCTCGCTCAAAGCAGCGCTTTCAATGACTTGTGGAACTTATCTTGGTTGGGTAGATAGCGATGACCTTTTGGCTCCAACTGCACTTGAAGAGACTACTACTGTTCTGGATACCAATCCAAAAATCGGACTTGTTTACACAGATTATGTCGTCATTGATGAGAATAACTTAGTGGTGGGTTCAGGGCAGCGTTGTCGCGTTCCCTACTCCGCAGACAGACTCTTAGTTGACTTTATGATTTTCCACTTTTGGCTAATGCGCCGTTGTGTCTACGAGCAAGTGGGTGGTATTGATTCTAATTCTGGACTCGCCCAAGATTATGATTTGTGTTTGCGACTTTCAGAAGCAACAGAAATACAACAACTCAAGCGTTCGCTGTACTATTACCGGAATCATTCTCTTGGTGTATCCAATCAAAAGCGAATCGAACTGATTTTTAGTTCTCAACAAGCTATTGCACGAGCGCTTCAGCGCCGAGGATTAGCTAACCGCTATGAAATTAACGTAGAAATTGTCGGTCGTTACTATCTAAAGCCCAAAAGTGGAATATGAACCGTTACGCTAAGGATTGAGTCAAGATAGTAGTAGAGACTTGTTTTGACGTTTTGGACGTGACCTGCATTAATAATCCAGTTACTCTTAGCTTGTCTAATATCCGAAGAATTGCTTCTCGCTGTTCTGTAAATAGAGGTGCTTGTAGAGGTACAGTAGTGATGAAATTTAACAAGTTTATACTTGATTGACTTGGAGGCAGTAAAGCTTTTTCAGAGAAGGTACGATCATTGTCTAAAAGCAAACCTACACATACAGAAAGTGCTTCGGTAACACTCATTTTATAAACTTCAGGATGCAGCACGACTTGCTTCCATAGAAAGCGAATAATTTGATTAGTATGACCCATTAGTGTATCAACACTACGCAGGTATTTCATTGCTAGGACAATTCTGGCTTCAGCAGGTGTCAGTGTCATTCCCACACCATTCGAGAGATGTTGGAGCCAAAAACACGCCTTTCCTTCCTGTCTTATTTGTATTGGTACTAAACTCCAAAAGCCCCAATTTAATCCCAGTAAAAACCTGTGTTCTGCTGACAATTGCTGAACCTGTTGTTCAGTTGCATAATGTTGAAAGCGTACAGCTATTTGTTTGAGGCTTTGAACTCGCTGCCAATAAGGAGTAGAGCGACTAGTTTGTGTCTCAGACCAATGATTGTAACGTACAGTCGCTGTAGGCACATTCAGAAAGCGCAACCCCAGAACAGATGCTAGGGTAAAGTATTCTAAGTCAGTGTTGATTTGTCTTTGAGGATGCCATGCTTGAATTTGGTTTAATTTTTGAGCCGCGCTCCGACAGAGTAGGTAAGCATGGGGAGGATGCCAGTATTGCAGCAATAAATACCGTAGTGGATCGTTGAGTTTTTCAGAGGGAAACACTAACTTGTATTGATACTGGTGATTCTGATAAAAACACCATTCCCAGCTTCCATAGGCAATATCAAACTGGCGGTTTTGTTCTAATGCATTTACCTGTAAGGCAATTTTATTAGGTGTCAGTTCGTCATCTGCATCTAACCATTGAATGTAGCTTCCTTGAGCTATCGTAAATCCGTGCTTACGAGCCAAATTTACTCCTATTTGCTGACACTCTGTAAAAATTACCCGATGTTCTGCAATCCTAGCCAATTGCTTGGCAATAGTAATGGAATCATCTGTGGAGTTGTTGTCAACAATAATAATTTCAATATGAGGGTAAGTCTGCTGCAAACAGCTTGATAAGCACCGTTCAATCATTTTTCCAGCATGATGACAGGGAATAATAATTGACACCAAAGGCTGCTGATGAATTTGGATGTCTAGTGTTTGCTTTTTTAAGCTTTTACCGATTAAAAAATCCTCTTTTGTTCTCTGAGATATTTTTGATTTTAAAAAACCAATGTTCTTATCCAATTTAATCAGACTGCTTGGCTCAGAAATAGGTGCTTCTTTGGCATTCTCTGTAAAAGACTCGGATAAGCCTTTGTATCGTAGCACCGCCAATCCATGTTTGAAGGGAGCGATTTTTATGAGTTCTAGTTCAGGAATTTCTTTCAACCACAGATTTACTATCTCGGTTTCCTGATACCTAGAATAATCGTCTAATAGTAGCCATGTCCCTGGTTGAATAAATGCTTTTAGTAAATGTGGAGCTGGATATCGCGCTCTTAAGGAGCTTTTCTTGAGGAGGCCCGTCCACCATAATCAGGTCGGCGGCTGCGTTCCCTCATATCTTTTTTAGTCTAAACTCCAAGCTCAAGAGTTGTTAGTAAATCGTGGCAGTACCCTCAGATGTCATCCTATCAAGTGGGAAGATACCAGCGAAAGGGCATTTGGTTTGCCAAATGAAGAACAATTGGTTGACATACCATATCAGTTTTCCATCTCCTCAAATGAACATGGTAGGGTTCATGGATTCTTTCTTAACGAGATTTTCTACATTGTTTGGCTAGACCCAAATCATTTGCTGTACGCCGCAAAAAATTAAGGAATCATTGTTACCTTTATTACTTTACGCGCCTTCATATCAGAAAACACCTGTTCTAAATCTTTTAATGGTCGCTGTTCGCTAATAAGTAACTCAAAAGGAATTTTGCGACTAGCTATGAGTGCCAGCGCCGATCGCACATACTCTGGTGTATTATGAAACACGCCTTTGATGGTAAGTTCGCTATAGTGCAGCTGTTCAGTACTGACGGCAATCCTGGTATCCCGTGGACATCCACCGAATAAGTTGACTGTTGCACCAGGACGGGCGCAGGCGATCGCAGTTTCCCAAACACTTGGTACACCAGTGGCTTCAATTACTACATCTGCACCCCATCCTTGGGTAAGTTCTTTCACTACACTGGGAATCTCTGGAATTTGATGATAATTAAAGGTCTGGGTTGCACCCAATTTCTGACCAATTTCTAGCCTGTGGTTATTACCTCCCCACAACAAAACTTCAGCTTTCTCACTCAAGGCTGCCACAAACATCAGCCCGATCGCCCCATCTCCCAACACAACTACTTTATCTTTGGGCTTAATATTTGAACGCGCTACGCCATGCAACACACAAGCTAAAGGTTCGGTCATGGCTGCCAATTCCCACGGCAACTCATCGGGAATCTGCAACAAATTATGCTCTACGATTGGTGCAGGAATTTTTAGGTATTGGGCAAAAGTCCCATTATTCCATGTCAAATTTGGACATAGGGAATATTCTTGGCGTTGACAAAAAAAACATTTCATGCATGGTGCAGAATTATTAGCGACGACGCGATCGCCTACTTGCCAATTTGTCACCCCTGTACCCACAGCAACAATTCGCCCAGCACCTTCATGACCAAATAGGGTTGGCGGTATCAGCATCCTGGCATGACCACCACGCCGCCAGACTTTCAAATCTGTACCACAAGTTGTTGCTGCCCCCACTTGGATTACAACTTCCCCAGTCGCCGGAGTCGGATCGCAAACTTCCTCTAAGCGGAAATCTTCTTGACCATAAAGTAACGCTGCTAACAAAACTTTAAACCTATCAATTAGCTCCATCTGATTTTACCAGTTGAGGCTTATTGATAGGTTTAAACTAAATCAGTATTGATTTTTAGTAGGTTTTATATGTTGAAAAACTAGGTATTCACCGCTGGCTGGGGAACCACTCCGGTGTTCCGGGTTTCCACATTAGGCAGGCGAGTAACAGTTAACAGCGGTACTTCTTGTCGGCACGACAGGCAAAACCAATATAGTTCACCATGACGGGCATGACGCAGGAGGGAACCACCGCAGCATGGGCAGGTGTTGGCTCTCGTACTCATACCAATATCCTCCTTAAAAAAATTGTTGTTTTAAGCTCAGTAAAAAAAGCAGTTAATTAAAACTGAATCTTAGCTGCATGAATGCGGCCATTCGATTCTATGCGGTCTTTTATAATTTGTCTGTAAACAGCTTCATATCCGTTAACCATTTGGCTAACACTAAAGTTGTTTTCTACGTGTTTTCGACAGGTTTGACGATTGAGTTCCAAAGCTAGTGGAATCATTGTCGCCATTTCTGCATAGCTATTGCAGATAAAACCTGTTTTACCGTGGGCAATCACTTCAGGTACAGAACCTAAATTCATCGCAATCACTGGTGTACCAGTTGCCATTGATTCAGTCATTACTAACCCAAAAGGTTCTTGCCAGTTAATGGGGAAAAGAGTAATCGCAGCATTGCCCAAAAGTTCAGTTTTTTGGGCGTGGTTAATTTCGCCGAGATATTCGATTTGCTGACCATCTATGTGGGGGACAATCTCTTGTTCAAAAAACTCCGAATGGACTGCATCAACTTTTCCTGCCATCTTCAAGCGCCAACCACTCTGTTTAGCAATGGCGATCGCATATTGCGGGCCTTTTTCTGGCGAAAAACGACCTAAAAATGCCAAATATGGAGGTTCTGACGGTTGGACTACAAATGGGTAATCTGCTAGCTGAATTCCGTTATAAACCGTGCCAACATAATTAAGATCGATTTGACGCTGCGAGTTACTAATGCTGATGTATGGTTGCTTTTGGTGGTAGCTAAATGCGTGACGGTTGTCAGTTGTAAAATTATTGTGCAGGGTGTGGACTGTAGAAGTTGCTGTTATCAAACTCGCTAAAGGTAATGCCGAAATCCCTACATGAGAATGGATAATATCGAATTGGTCAGCACGCTGGTAAACTTGGCTTAGTTCTAACATTTCATACACTGCATACTCTTTCACATTTGGGTCTAAGCGCAATGCACGTGGATAAACTGCTTCTAAATGAGCCAAAGTTTGAGAATCGCCAGAGGCAAATAAAGTTACCTCATGACCGCGACGAACAAGTTCATCAGTCAAGCGACTCACTACCAGTTCGATTCCTCCATAATTAGGAGGTGGAACCCTTTCCCATAAGGGGGCAACTTGAGCGATTTTCATAAGTTTTTCTGGTTCAGTCTATGAAATTGTCCTCAATATAATGAGCGACATCATTATTTTATGAGTAAAGAGCATTTGTACTTACTCTTTTGACATTTAAATTAACCTAACAGGCTAACAAAAGCGCAATAACGGTTAACCGTCCCGCAAATTTTCTACCGACAAATCTAACGGACTATCGGCAAAAGTCAACTCTGAGCTACACTTCTAACCCTATAGCTAACCTATTACTTGTTACATCTGCCTTGGGGATCATAATCAGGTAGAATATTTTGTAGCAGAACTTACAAAATGGAATATTTTGTAGCTGACAATACTAAAATATTGAATGGGATCAAGTCATTAAAGCTTCATTTAAAGGTAATTAGCAAAGGGAACAGAAATTATAAATATTAAGTAATTGTACAATAATTACATAATTTGTAATTAGTAATTTAGAAAAAATCTGATAATTAACTAATGAAAATCGCTACTTGGAACGTCAACTCAATTCGCACTCGCCTTGAACAGGTTATCGATTGGTTAACCCTGAATCCCGTTGATGTTCTCTGCTTGCAAGAAACCAAAGTTGTGGATGCTGAATTTCCGCGATCGCCTTTTGAGCAGTTAGGCTATAACCTTTATATATCAGGACAAAAATCTTATAACGGCGTAGCCCTGATTAGCCGCCAGCCACTCCTAGATGTCAGTAGCGGGTTTAGGGCGATTTTGCCAGATTTACATCACGAATGGGACGAGCAAAAGCGCGTGATTACAGGTGTAATTGATGGTATTCGGATTATAAACTTATATGTTCCTAATGGCGCAGCCGTAGGAACTGAGAAATACGAATACAAACTGCGCTGGTTGACAGCGCTACACGAGTATTTGCGATTGCTCGTGCTGTCTCAACCTGCAATTTGTGTGTGCGGCGACTTCAATATCGCCTTGGAAGATAAGGATATTCACGAGCAAGTGAGTACAGAAAATCACATTATGGCAACAGAAACAGAGCGCCAAGCCTTACGGGATATTCTGAAACTGGGATTTGCCGATGCTTTTCGCAAATTCACCACAGAAGGTGGAAATTATAGCTGGTGGGATTATCGTTCCGCCGCCTTCCGTCGTAACTTAGGTTGGCGAATTGACCATCACTATCTTACACCCATCCTGTATGAGCGTGCGACAAGTTGCATCATTGATGTTGCACCCAGAAAGTTAACTCAACCTAGCGACCATGTGCCAGTTATTGTGGAATTTTGAGTGGGGATTGGGGAAAAACTTGCTGCAACTTCTCCTATAGTCCCTTATTTCCATGCTCCATGCCCCAATACGGTTTAGTTAAGGCTTAATTCTTTATCAAAGTAATTTTTTAACAAACCGCAAAGGCGCAAAGAACGCAAAGGAAGAGAAGAAAGAAATGCTTAACTGAACTGTATTGCTCCATGCCCTATGCCCAATTAATCAATCAATTTAACGGCTTATATATATCTTCAGAACTAGGATTGAGATAAGGACGCTGTAAATCTATTAGGTGTCGCGCAAAATGTTGGTCAATAACCCTCATCCGTTCCTCCATTGCATTTTTACCTTTTTGCCAAGCTTCCAATAAAGCATTAGCGACGATTTGGCAACGGTTCATCCCAAAACTTTCTTGTGCCGCAAATTTTTGGGTTGGTTCTTCGGCTAAACCTAACCCTGGGGCTAAAAATTTGGTAAACAAAGGAATTTCGGGCTGGAAATGGGATTGATTTTCGATATAAACAGTCTGAAGGATTGTGCGGATTGCTGGATAGTCGGGGAGTTCAAAGTAGAGTAGTCCCGAATCATAGCGTCCGTATGCAGAGGGTTTGTGGAGAACCTGAAAGCTAAAGGGAATCGAGGCTGCATTTAGTTGCAGCGTCAAGCTTTCCATGAGAGCGATCGCACCAGATGCCGTAAAGTTAAAGTAAATTCGCCCTCCTCCTAAATCAGCATCTGGGTTACTCTGCCGTTCTTGTCCAACATTGCTAACTGCTAAGTAACAGCCATTTTGCAGTCGATTTTTGGGCATCCAGATTGCTACCATATCACCCACTTTGGTAGATTTCTTACTGGATTCTAGATGGCAGTCTGGCTCAACATAAAGTGTTAAACCGCCTTTAGTCACAGCCATAGTCCCATCAGGTTCTTTCCGTAACATCTGCCATTGAGGGTCAAAGTAACCTATGCCGTGATTACTGGCGTGCAGTTGCTCGTAAAAGTCCCAGTCAATCTCCAAAATAGAATTATCTGCTAAATTATGCTTTGGCAGCCGATTAGTATTATCAGTATTGATTGCCAAAGTACTTTGCAGGGAGCCATTGTAATAGATTCCATAGAGAAAATTTCGTAGTAGGAGAGTAAGATACTTCTGTTGTAAATCTACTGAATTATGCTGAAATCTATCGGCTATTTTAGTTGGCAGAGCGAAGGGTTGATAATTGGGATGGTAAATACAAAAATTGGACTCAATCTGGATGTTCTGAGCAATATCAAACAAAGAATTTAGCATTAATCCATTCAGAAATCAAATTTTAAGAAAATAGAATTCAGGAGTCAGAATTCAAAATTAAATTCTGTGTGACTGGCGTGGTAGCGCAATTTTAATTTTTGTATCAACAACCACGTAGTCGAGTTTTTTCGTAATAAATCCGAAGTAACTGCTGCTCCTTTACAGGCTGAGGAAATTTTTGAATCTTTGCCACAGGATTCAGGATTTCTGACTCTGATATCCCAAAGATGGTCAATACAGCTTGTTCTGGCATTACAAGTAAACTTTTAGCTACTTGCAGCATACAGACTTCAGCATTATTAAAGTGTTTTTGGCACGTAATCATTTCTTGAATTTGATGAATTAGTGCCAGCCCCGCAAACTGGATAACCCGCGAAATAAAGTCACTGCGGTATTCCAAAATCATCGGGAAAGCATTTATATAAGCCCTAATTAAGGCAATAATTGAAGGTTGTAAAATCTCTAACGGTGTTAACGCCAAATGTAGAGATTCTTCTAGCTCAATGGTGGGGTCTACAACCAGACTCTTAAGCCAAATTTCTAAATAGCTTGCCAGTAAAGTTCCTAAATCAAAGGCTGGGTCTCCCCAAGAACAAGTTTCCCAGTCAATTAGTCGTACAAGACAATTGTCTAGTTGCTCCCATCTGGAATGAACCAAAATGTTGTTCAATTTCAGGTCATTGTGAGTTAAGCAGCAAGGATTCCAGCTATATGCCAAATCTGCGATCGCAGATGACAAACTCTCGTATTGTTGATAGAGAACATAGAATTTCAGTGCATCCGTGGGAATAGTCCCAAAAATCTCCGGCCCAATTGACCCTACCCCTTGGGCTGGATTGTAAAAGCCATAGCGAAACTCTCCTTGGGGAGCAGTTGCCATAAAATCCCGATATTCTCGGCGGTTGTAGGTGGCGCGATGCAGTCCCGCCAAAGTTGTGCCGATGGCAGAGGCAATTTCTTGTGGAAAAATCTCATTGTTGTGGTAGAATGTCGCAAGCTCTAGATATTCACTCAAGTAGCTACGGACAAGAATCGAATTTTCTTCGTCAAAATGCACTACCAATGGCGCGTGGTTTACCGCCGTAGGCATTGCTGAAGTATTACCTAGAACTGGAAACTGTTGTAGCAACTGGTGAAACAGCCACTCCTGAAACAATTCATGAGGCGCGCCGTCATTGTTGTTAACGTTACGTTCTTGTTTCAGGAGCAGTTGGCGATTATCTGCTAAAGTCACTAGTAAATTGAAATTGTTCTGACTACTTCCTGGCAACTCAGATTTGTCTGATGAGCCATCTTCTGAGCTACACAGACCCGCGTCTTGCAGATACTGGATAACGTTATGAGAAGACAGTGATAATACCATGTATTATTTCCTACTTCATTAAATTACTTAAACTTATCGTGTCAAATTTGCTTGGTCTTAAGAGTTTTCAGTAGATAGGAACTAATGCAAGAAGAGAGATGTGAATAACTATAAAGATTTCTACAATCTACTAATATCCCATATTTGGGAGAAAAACTTGCCAAAATGGCACCAAGTCCTTTGCAATTCCTTTAAAATTTGCTCCAAGATACCTTGACATCTTTACACTTTATCAGCATAGTTACTTAGATACATCTACAGTAAGTTTTGTGGTAGAGCCTTTTTTTGTGGCTCCATCTCCTTTTTTTGTGGCAAAGAAGCATCCCCAGCAAAAAACTGATTGGCGGCAGATGTTATGTGATGTTCAGTAGTCATCCTCAAAGCAGCGAAGAATTTCAGTAATCCTTAGCGGTACGAAGCACGAGATTCAACACTATTACTTTTATTTATCATCACAAAGCTAAAAAAACCGGAATTTTTTGGCAATTAATAATTATTTTTTGATTTAATTTTTAAAATTGATGTCTGGAATGCTTGTTATTACGTTATTTTTGTCACCTACAAATTGTAGATGACTATGGGCGATCGCAAACAAAGCTACATGAGTGCATCTTATGAAACTGTACTTTAACCGAGGTGCGAAATTGTCTTAGCCAGGGGTAACAAGTCACGGTAATATAAATGTACTAATAGAATCAAAGCAGGGAAAGTTATGCCATACCAAAAAAACAGGAGGATGGTTATTGCTTAGAGACTAATGCTACCTTAAAGCCACAAATTGATTCACCATCACCGCCAATGCCAGCATACCCAAAATCGTCATTAATCCCGCAGGCATAAACTTGCGTGTTTTTGCCAGTCGAAATGCAAAGAAAACTACTAAAACAGCAGTAACTAACACTGCTAAAATCGCACCCCAAGTTTGTCCTTGGAGTTGAAAGTAAGCGGCAAGTATTAGTAATAAACCGCTAATGCTACCACTTAGGAGTGAAACTCTACTTGTAGCTTGAATATAGCCAATAATCCCACCAACAATCGCTAATATACCGTAGGCAAAAGCAGCAACTATACCTAAATTCATTGTTAAAACCTATGTAGACTTTGACTTTACTGCCAGGGTCAGCAGACAATTTACCATAGCTATTTAGCTATACCACACAGTTGATTGATGGATAATCTAGCGATACCAATGGCAAGTACTTCCTTATATACAAAGGTTCAATATCTCCAGCGCCAAGCAGCCTCACTCTTACTGTACCAGTCTGTTCTCCAAGGCGAAGTCGGAATAGCATTTTTGGAACTGTTGCAAGCTATACGTTACACTAACACCGATGCACGGGGTTGTCTCCAAGCCTACGGCAGTTACTTCCACGTTTTAGCTGCTAGAAATCAAAACTGGGAAGACTATTTAATTACTCAACTTCTTTTCTGTGAGAATCCCTTCACAAAGCTGGCGGGAGTGCGAGAATTTGAAGATTTACCGCCAGCTTTAGTAGCAGCAGTTCAGCATGATTTACAAATATTACAAAGTCTCTATGAATGTAGCAGTGCTTCTTTGAGCGAGTGGGTACAAGACGTAGCTTATATGCCAATTTCACCAGTAGTGTGGTATAAAGAGCAAGAATTGGTAGGAGTAGAGACAAAATTCACTACATATCTACAAGAGTTAGATAATTGGGGTGATGGTGTAGAAGAGTTAGCAGCTTATTATCGGCAATGTGGCTCTGGTTTATTTGCAGAATATCGCGCTTTACGATGGCAATCTGGGCAGTTTATCGGTATTAGGTATTCTGACCCGGTTAAACTAAGTGCGCTTGTCGGTTACGAATCTCAAAAAGATGCTTTGCTGAAAAATACAGAGTTTTTATTATCAGGAGAGATGGCACTGCATGTATTACTTTACGGTAGTCGCGGTTCTGGCAAATCTTCTTTGGTGAAATCTTTGTTGAATGAATATAGCAATCGCAGCCTCCGCTTACTGGAAGTGGCAAAATCTGATTTAAAAGACTTACCAGAAATTGTGGAACATTTACGGGGTGTGTCACAAAAATTTATTATCTTTGTCGATGACCTTTCATTTGAAGAAGATGATGATGCTTTTAAGGCCCTCAAGGTAGTTTTAGAAGGTAATTTAACCGCGCGGCCTCAAAATGTCGTGGTGTACGCTACTTCTAATCGCCGCCACCTGATTCGGGAGTTTTTTGTGGATAGACCTACCCCCAAGGATAATGAGGAAATCCATGCTTGGGATACGATGCAGGAGAAGCTTTCGTTTAGCGATCGCTTTGGTTTAACCTTGACTTTTGAACCAGCCAATCAGAAAACTTATTTAAAAATTGTACAACATCTAGTGACACAAGCTGAAATTAATATTACCCAAGAAGATTTGGAATTTCAGGCATTACAATGGGCAACTCGTCATAATGGTCGTTCTGGACGTACAGCACGGCAGTTTGTTGATTTTTTAAAAGCAGATTTAACACTTTTTAATACAGGTAACAATACATCCAGCACGTAGGATGAAATTTTATTGGTGATTGGACTTTTATGTGATTTACACAACAATGTTATGCATCATTAAGTAAAATTAAATATTTGAGAACAACTATGAGACTAAAGTTGACAAAAATGCTTTATTTCATTAAACAAAATAAGGGATTAAAAACCAATTACGTTAAGTATTTTATATGTATATAATTTTTAATTAAGAATTACTATGAGAGCTACTTATTCAGATAATTTAACTACGCTAAAAACCAGCAATATGCAATCAGTAACGATCAGCAATCGATTTATACTAGTGATAGTTGCCTTTAGTGTGAGTTTTGGTCTTAGCCTTGTCCCAAGTTGGGATTTTAATAAAGCCTTTCTCACAGGTGTAATTACTGCCGTTACTATCCATACAACAGCATTATTCATAGACAAGCGACGCAGAAATTATGAAATGTTTGTTTTAGGTTCTCTCCGCAAGCGAATTAAAGATATGGAGGGATTAAAGGCTCGTGTTGTCAGAGAAATAAATCAAATTGAAGAACATCATAATTTACTCTATGCTGAATCACAACAGTTGCAAAATCAAGTCATAGAAAGCCGTAGCCAAAGAGATAGTCTACATCGAGAATTAAGAACATTTGCAGGACAAAAGAAGCAATTAGAAACAGAAGTTAGTAGCCTGCAAACTGAAATTAATAATTTGCAGAACAATCAAACTGAATTGAACAATGCTTTTTCTATCCTCACAGCAGAGAAACGCCGTTTAGAGTCAAATTGTAATGTATCTCGCGCTGAAATCACTCAATTGCAAAGTCAAATTTCCGAACTACAGCAGGAGAAACAAGAAGTTGAAAGCAATTTAACTCTTTTAGGCAGACTCAAACCCCAATTAGAAGAAAAATTATACGAACTGCGAATTGCAATTCAAGAACTAGAAGTTGAGACAACCCAAAAAACTCAATTGCTTGTAGCAACAAAAACCGAAAGAGAAAATATCCAAGCTATCCTGAATTCTTCACAAACGCAACTAGCAGAACAAAAAGCCGAATCACAGCAGTTGCAAGGGCAAATTTCATTATTGCAACAAGAACGAGACTCATTACAAAATCAAGTATGGGAATTACTACAACAAGTAGAAACATTCAATCCAGAGCCTTTGTCTGATAATTTCCAAGAAGATGATACTGAATTGTTTCCTTTTTCGGAAATAATGGAAACTACAGCAGTCATAGACAATTCGGAAATTGATATATCAGAGAATATACCTGAAGAATGGACTAATTTTTTACAAAATCTCCCAGTATACGAACTACAAGTATTAAAAGCTATAGTCGAACAAGATAATCCCAAGGCTGCTATTAAAAAAATTGCCGAAGCAAACATCACTATGCCGAATCTATTAATCGATTCTATAAATGAACGGGCAAATGATACTATTGGTGAATTAATAATTAATACAGATTCGGAAAAGATAGAAGTTGAGCCTGAGCATATTACCCATGTCAAAAAAATGATTGCAATGCATGAAAGCCTCATGACTAGACATGCTTCGTCAAATTAAATTGTTATTGCTGTCGTAAGATTTAGTAGTAAGATGATATTCCTTACCTACTTGCTGCGTGCTTCTGCGTTTAGAATACAGTGAAGTGTAATACATGGCAAAGCTCAAAATCTCTAAAAAAATCTCCACTGCTTTAATCAATTCCCTTGGTGCGGGGGTAGTACCAAGAGTGGGAGTTGAATATATTGCAGTAGGTCGAGAAAAAGAACTAAAAAGCCTATTACAAAATCTCGATGATATTGCAGAAGGTGTAGCAGCATTTCGCTTCATAATTGGTAACTACGGTTCTGGCAAAAGTTTTTTACTGCAACTAATCCGCAACCGTGCTATGGAGCAAGGTTTTGTAGTAGCTGATGCTGATTTATCCTCTGAACGCCGATTAGCTGGAAGCAACCATGAAGGTGTCGCCACCTATCGAGAATTAATGAGTCACCTAGCTACAAAAACTCGTCCTGATGGTGGTGCTTTAGTTTCGATTTTAGAAGGATGGATTAATAAAATTCAACAAGAAGTGGTTAAAGAAACTGAAATGCGTCCGAATGACGATGGTTTTGATGACCAAGTTGAATCAAAAATTAGGGAAGTAGTTCAGGATATTGAAGATTTAGTTCACGGTTTCGATTTTGGTAGCGTGATTATCGCTTATTGGCGTGGCTATCGATTGGATGATGATAATTTAAAAAATGCGGCAATGCGCTGGTTGCGTGGAGAATTTACTACTAAAGTTGAGGCGAAAGCAGCTTTAGGAGTGCGCGTCATTATTGATGATGATAGTTGGTATGACTACATCAAACTGTTTGCTAAATTTGTCGCTGAAATTGGTTATAAAGGACTGTTAATTTTAGTTGATGAAGCCGTACATTTATATCAAATATCTACCACAGTCACGCGTGAAAAGAATTATAATCGACTCCTCGCAATGTTTAACGACACGATGCAATGCAAGGCAGAACATCTTGGCATTGTCGTTGGTGGAACAACTAAATTTTTAGAAGATCCCAAACGGGGACTTTTTGCAGACCAAGCTTGGCAAAGACGCACAAAAGAAAGTCGTTTTGTTGCACAAGCTAATGTTCAGGAACATTTAGGACCAGTGATTCGGCTAAATCCGTTGAGTGAAGCAGAAATCTTGACCCTTTTGCAACGTTTAACTGAGATTCATGCACTCAATTTTGGGTATGAACAGACTTTGATAAATCGTGAGTTAAAGGAGTTTGTGCAAGAAATTATTAATCGCTTGGGTGCAGAAGCATTACTGACACCAGGGGAAATTGTGCGAGATTTTATGAGTGTGCTGAATCTTCTTCACCAAAATCCAGGAATTGCGTTTGGTGAATTAATTCATGGCTCTAAATTTAAACCTACTGCTATGGGTAAAGATGCAGATGTCGATGAAGATAATGCAGCAGAATTTAGTTTGTGATATTTTCATTAATGAAATATGCCAAAACTAGCATTTTGTAAAAGATGAGTCCTTTATTAAAGCTAGTAGAGTGGGTTGGAAGTTTGCTGGATGATTTGAGAGAGTTTCCAGAAGAAGTTCAACAAAGGAATGCTTGTTTAGGGATTTCCAAGAAATAGAATTATCCAAGAAAATGAACCACAGAGGCGCAGAGGGCAGAGAGAAATGAAGAAGAGAATCGCATTAACAAAATCATTCACTAGCACCCTCTGGAAACAACCGACTCAAATCTAATAATGCATCTTCAAATCCAGGAATCGCCACTGACTGGTTAGATAAATAAATCTGCTTGCTGAGATAGCTAAACTTACTTTGAGCATTTTGATACGGCTGGCTATGACGCTCAAGTTGACGAGTCGGCAAATTCACAATCCAGTAATGAGAAATTCCGGCTTCTGCATACAATGACAGCTTGGTTGTTTGGTCGTAATCTAGGGTTTTATCCGAAATTTCGATCGCTAACAAAATATCTTCGGGATAAGGATGATGAGCGAGATAATCTTCATCTCTTCCTCGTGCAATGACAACATCCGGCTCAGGCTCACTTTGATTAGGAAGGGTGATAGGATCTTGTCCACGGATGACTGCTCGATCGCCTAAAAGCCGATCCAATTGACGGCATAGGATAGAACTACAAACTGTATGAGGTGTTCCCTTTGCTGTCATTTGAATCAGTTCTCCTCGAATTAATTCAATATGATTGGCCTCTGTCAGAAATCCGAGTTCAATCAATTGATGGTATTCCGCGATTGTAAATCGCTTAGGTGTTACAGCATTCATGACGTTTTTTAGTTTGTCTAATCACTTAACTTGCCAGTACTATTGAGATAGTTTTTTGAGTACATTTTGAACCTCATCTGCCCTTTCTGGAGTAAGTTCAATGTAGCTTTCAGCCGCTATTTTGAGATATTTTTTGAATATGTCTTCAGAAACTATTTTATCTTCATCAAGATGGCTAAAGCGAACCCCATCAAATATATCATCCTCATCTTCACAAGGAAATGCACACATGGCATATTCATCACCATAACCAGTACCTTCAAGAAGATAATTTAATGCTTTAAGGAAAGAGATACCTCCTATTGCATTAAAGTATGACTTGACTATCCAAAGTGGATCGGTTCTATAGTCTATGTCAAATAATTGTCCGATCATAAAAAATAAGATGCGTTTTCCGTGAAGATTAAACTGACTACAAACTTAACGCCTCAAACTGCTGCCAACAAAGGTACAATGCACGCGGTACATGAAAACATCCTTTCCATTTGCCGCCTTTGAGGTTCAACAATACTTCTCCACGCCGATTTAGGTAGCCAAACCATTCACCATACTCAGAATCAGCAAAATGTGACCAGGCGTAATCGTGCATCTTTTGATACCATTCCCAACACACCTCACGCCCACTCAAGCGATAACCCATTGCTAATGCAACCAAAGACTCTAGGTGAACCCACCACAACTTTTGATCCCATTCCAATTGTTGTGGGGGATGACCATCTGCATCCATAAAGTAATACAACCCGCCATACTCGCTATCCCAAGCAAAATTTAGGATGTTTAGCACCACATCAACAGCTTGGTTAATAGTTTTGGTGTCGTTTTGGCGACGGGCGATGTCCATGATGAACCACATAGCTTCGATACCGTGACCTGGGTTAATCACCCGTCCCTCAAAAGAATCAATGTGGGAACCGTCAGGGGCAACGTTTTCGTACATTAGTCCCCGTTCTTGGTCGAAAAAATCGGTCATCACTTCGCGGACTGTCTCAGCTAAAACATTCTCTAGTGTTTCCTTTGGTAACAACCATTCCATTTCTAGAGTCAGGTTGGCTAAAATCATCGGTACAGCCAATGATTTCATCGGGCGTGTGTCGGGATAGGTTTTATTATATTTGCCTTTCGGGTTGTCCTTGCGGCGTAATACGTTGTTGTAAGCCTGCATTGCCACATCCTTTGCCCATTCTTCGCCACTAGCGAGTGCATATTTACTAAATGCCATCGCTGCAAAGCAATCAGAGAAGATATTGTAAGGCTGAACTAGTGGTTTCCCTTCACGGGTGAGGGCAAAGTACCAGTTACCATCGCTATCTCTGCCATGTTGGGCAAGAAAATTAGCGCCGTTGCTGGCAATTTTTAACCAGTTTTCGCGTTTTTCTAGCTGGTTGTAAAGCATAGAAAAAGTCCACACCTGGCGGTTTTGCAGCCAGATGAATTTATCTGTATCATAAATTTTACCCTCGCGATTGAGGCAGGTGAAATAGCCGCCTTGCTGCCAATCAAGAGAATATTTTTCCCAAAAGGGGAGTACGTCGTTGAGGAGGGCGTTTTTGTAAAGTTCAGCGTAGGCGTAGCCCGCCGGAGGCATCGCTTGAGAATTATACTCCATAAATTTCCTCCCCTTTTGTACCAAAACCAACAGCTTAACAGTTATCATATTTTGACTCGAACATGGAGCGTAGGCGTAGCCCGTCGTAGACATCGCGTCAGTCTTTTACAAGATTTAGTCAGCAGCAGGTATACTTCTATCTTGTATCTTGCACCATTCTCAATAACTGTAGGGTAGTTTTTTAGATATGAGGTTGTTATGAGTCAGATTGAACGAGTTGCGATCGTTGGAGGAAACCACGGTAATGAGTTAACAGGAGTACATTTAGTCAAAAAGTTTCAGCAATATCCTAATTTAATTAACAGGGCAAGTTTTGAAACTCTGGCATTACTTGGTAATCTCAAAGCTATTGAAGAAGGCAAACGATACATTGACAAGGATTTAAATCGTTGTTTCACTAATCAAGGCTTACAAAATACCCAACTCTCAAGTTATGAAGAGAGGCGGGCAAAAGCAATTCAACAGATATTGCAACCGCCAAATCAGCCTTTTGTAGATGTAATTGTTGATTTGCACAGCACAACTGCCAACATGGGCTTAAGTCTGATTTTTTGTGATATGCATCCTTTCTTGCTTCGGTTAGGTGCTTATTTAAGTTCTATCAATCCTTTAGTGAAAGTCTGTATTAACCAGCAGTCCAAAGAAAATGGTTTTCTCCGTTCTTTGTGTGAATTGGGTTTTGTTATAGAAGTTGGGGCTGTAGCTCAAAATGTTTTAAACGCCAAATTATTTCAGGAAACAGAACAGCTGATTTATGCAGTTTTAGATTATTTTGAAGGGTGCAACCAGGGGAATGTTCCGCAGACAAGCAACCACCTTACACTTTATAAATACATTCAGACTATCGATTATCCTAGAAGCGATGCCTACGGCGAGCTGCACCTACGCGGGGAAATTCAAGCCATGATTCACCCCCAGCTTCAGTTTAGGGATTATGAACCTTTGCATCCAGGCGATCCAATGTTTCTGACTTTTGAAGGAAAAGATATTTTCTATGAGGGTGAGTCTACTGTTTATCCTATTTTTATTAATGAAGCAGCTTACTATGAAAAAGGAATTGCAATGTATTTAAGTCAAAAGCAGGAAGAAATAGTTTAATTTGTTCGCCCTTCTAACTAAGACTGCAAATCAGCCAATGCAGTAAAATTGCCATCTTCTGCAACGCTGTCCCAAGCAGCAATTTCAGCTTGATACTCTGCATTTTCAACATCCTGCTTTAGCGCTGTAATCATTTCTGCTGCTAAAACTCGGCGGCGGTGTTCTGCTAGCAGTGTATTGATATATGCACTACGGTTCCCCTGTGCATACTGATCTACAAATTGCAGAATGTCTTCTTCTAAAATAATTGTGACTTTGAGCATCTATAATTAATTTTTAGTATTACTATTTAGTATGATTTTATCATCATACTAAAATTTGCTAAACTTATACCAATTCAATTAATGATTGCAACACATTCTTGGGTAAAGACGCGATTCATCGCGTCTCTACAAATGGTCTATTTGTCGTATTATTTTTTCAATTTGGTATTATACACCTGGCCTATATAAGCAAATTACAGTAAAGCGTAGACACATATTCCCTTGCGGTCAGACATCGCTTTAGTCAATTTATTTAGTTATAAAAATTAAGCAGACAAATATTTTTGGCAATTAATATCAATTTTCTGCCCGTAATAACCAAAAGCCGCTATAAGTCATACCAGAATCATCGGGTTGAACTAACAAAAAATGCAATCCTCGGCTTTGCTGCTTGCGTTGTTCAAATACTTGAGCCGCTGTTGTAACTTCTGGATCTTCAAATGTGGCAACAATCCACCTATCCACCAAGCTAGCTTCTAATATTAAGCCATCCGGTGCGCCAGAAATGTAGTTCAAGCTTACAGGACGGGCTTGCTGCAACCACCGTGCTAGGTGCATTGATTGCCGTCCACCATAAATTACTACACCAGGAACAGGAACTGTTGATGCTAAACCCAAATTGATTGGTTTGAAATGTTCTGGGATGTGCAAAATGGGAATGGGGCGATCGCTAAATCTCGTTTCTACATCACTAGCAGCTAGAGTCGCAAAACGCCATTGTTCCCCCCAGAGGTTCTCTGGTAATGGTGCTGGGGGTGGTTTATCCAGCGTTAAGGGATATTGCTTTTCTTGTAACCACTGCTTTAACGCCAAGGTGTGGCGGGTAGGTTCGACATTAATACTTAAATTGCGTCCCGCCGCCTCAATTAAGCTTAGAGATTGCGGACGAAACACCTGAATTACATCTGGCAATTTTTCACCAGCAGCTAGCTCAAGTTGAGTCGCAACCCAATTAGAATTTGCTGTTGACTGGAGACAGGTAGCTTCATATTGAAAGCTGCGAGTTGTGTCACAAATCAACAACTCCCATAAAATTTGTCCAGACGCATCTTGTGAGGGACGACGATAAAAATCAACCTGCCAAATTTTCATAATTATATGGGCATGGGGCATGGGGCATGGGGGGATGGGAGAGATCGGTGAGAGTTAAAACTGAAAGTTTTAAGTTCAGAGGTTCAAAGTTCATGTTCAGAGGCTCAACGTTGATGCTCAGAGGCTCAACGTTGATGCTCAGAGGCTCAACGTTCATGTTCAGAGGCTCAACGTTGATGCTCAGAGGCTCAACGTTCATGTTCAGAGGCTCAACGTTGATGCTCAAAGGTTCAACGTTGATGCTCAAAGGTTCAACGTTCATGTTCAAAGGCTCAACGTTGATGCTCAGAGGCTCAACGTTGATGCTAATTCTCCCATGCCCAATGCCCCAAACTTAATTTAAAAAGCCTGAATCCATTCTTTAACAGAATATTCAGTCCATATCCCATTTTTCCAGTAAGGATCGTTTTCAATTAACTGGCGCACAGTGGCTTCGTCTTCGGCTTCGTAAATCCCAAAAACTTTTGTAACATCCTTGGTGGGGCCGATGGTAATCAGCACACCGGATTCTTTCTGTTTTGCTAATCCGTCTAAATGAGCTTGACGATAGGGGGCGCGTTTTTCGATAACGTTTTCGCAGTAAGTTCCCCAGAGTACATATTTAGGCATAGCTAAGACTATTTTGGATTTTAGATTTTGCAGCCAGTGCATCGGGGAGTAAGAAATGATTAATTTCTCACTCCTAGCAAATGACAAACGACAAATGACAAATGACTAACTTCTCAAGTTAACGCCAAATTTTTCCACCAAGGCTTCGCGGACTTTATTGTGTACTGGTTCGACTTCGGCCTCCGTGAGAGTACGATCGCTAGCCCGATAAATTAAGCGGAATGCTAAACTCCGTTGTCCTTGGGGGACATTTTCACCACGATATTCATCAAATAATTCCACCGATTCGAGCAAATCTTTACCAGCTTTGGTAATTACTTTTTCAATTTCGACAACTGAAATTTTCACGGGTGCGAAAAAGGCGATGTCGCGATCGCTAGCTGGATATGTAGAATAAGGCTGGAATGTGGGGACGAGAATTTCATCTTCTCCTAGAGAATCTAAAAGCACATTTAGATCCAACTGAAAGACATAAACGGAATCTGGTAAACCTTTTTCTCGTCGCAGTTGGGGATGAAGTTGCCCAAAAATCCCCAGTCTGTTACCCCGAATCCACAGGGAAGCGGTGCGTCCTGGATGTAAGCGATCGTCGCGGCGATCGGGTTGAAATTCGATTTGCAAGCTCAGTTGCCGAAATACACTTTCTAAAATGCCTTTGGCTTCAAACCAGGTGATGGGTTCTTCGCGTCCACTTTTTGACCATTTGCCAACGGAAGTATCCCCTCCCATAATTCCCGCCAGGGCTTCTGTTTCTTGCAAACCGTCTTCTTCTTGCCAGAAAATTTGCCCGATTTCAAAACCGTTGAGGGCACCATTACCCTGCTCTAAATTGTATTGAAAGGCATCAATTAACCCAGAGATCAAATCGGTTCGCAGCGCTGAATATTCGACAAATAAGGGATTGGACAGTACTATATTTCTGTCTTCTCCTGGTTTGACTAAAGAATAGTGGATTAATTCTGTCAATCCTTCAGCCCGGAGGAAAGCTCGTAATTTGCGAATCAATTCCTCATCTAAAGGCAGATAACCAGCTTCTGCTTTTTCTGGTAAGGTATCGCAGAATTTGTTGTAACCATAAAGACGGGCGATTTCTTCAATTAAATCAATTTCTCGCTCTAAGTCGCGGTAACGATAGGGTGGAACAGAAACAGACCACGTAGGTTGATGGGTGCTATCTTCTCCTGAAGGAGTCAACTGACACCCCAATGCAGTCAGGATGCGCTCAACATCTTGTTTTTGCAGTTCGCCTGTGTCTTCTTCTAAATCGATGGGCCCCAATATCTGATTAACTCGGTCTAAACGCAGGCCGATAGAACGACTCCAAGTAGATGGATCGGGGCGGGTGTCGGCAATTTCTTGCTGGACTATAATTCCACTAGCTAATTCGCTAATTAAGGATAAGGCGCGGCGATTGGCTATTTCCAACTCAGCCCGGTTAACTCCCCGTTCGTATCTGCCAGAAGCCTCACTTCTTAACCCAACACTCCGGGAAGAACGGCGAATTGCCACGGAATCAAATAAAGCTGCTTCTAAAACTAGGCTTTGAGTACCTTCATGGACTTCTGTTTCTTCCCCACCCATGACTCCCGCCAGGGCAACAGGTTTGTCGTTAGCGGTGATTAACAAATTTTGGATTGATAGGGTGCGAGTTTGTCCATCCAGGGTTTTGAGAGATTCTCCATTATTGACGAAGCGAACGCCGATGCTTAAATTTTCACCACCTGCAACAGATTGTAGGCGATCGCCATCAAAAGCGTGCAGTGGTTGTCCCCATTCCAACAAAACATAGTTAGTAATGTCCACCACATTACTAATGGGACGTACCCCAGCCGCCCGCAAACGCTGTTGCAGCCATTCGGGAGATGGAGTAATTTTAACCTGTTCAATTACCGTACCAATGTATGCAGGACAAGCTTGGGTATCGGCAATTTTTAAAGCTAACTTTCCAGCTTTTTTGGGAATAGAGACTTCACTAGGTTCAAGAATGCTCAACTTTCCACCAGTTAAAGCTGCTACTTCCCGTGCTACGCCTACCATACTTAGAGCATCAGCGCGATTGGCAGTTGCGGTCAGGTCTAAAATTACATCATCTAAACCTAACAACGGACGAACATCACTACCCAATGGTAAATTTTCCTGGGTAAAAATATGAATTCCCTCTACATCGGTGGGCAAACCGAGTTCCTTTAAAGAACAAATCATGCCCTGAGATGGGACACCACGCAGTTTTGCAGGTTTGATTTTTAAATCAATTTTGGGTAAGTAAGTACCTGTGGTTGCCACTGGGACATAGATATCTGCCTTCACATTGACAGCGCCACAGACAATATTTAAAGTTTCACCAGTACCGATATCCACTTGGCAAACACTCAATTTATCGGCGTTGGGATGGGGTTGACGCTCAAGCACTTTGCCGATCACCACGCCATTTGCCCAAGTGCGGCGGTCTTCAATCTCTTCAACTTCAAACCCTGCCATTGTCAGGGTTTCGGCTAATTCTTCTGGACTAAGTTTTATCTCTACTAGTTCGCGCAGCCAATTTAGAGAAATACGCATGGAGTGTGCTTGTTTTAGGAATCGTCTTTTGCTCTTATTTTAGGGTGCAAGAAGCGATCGATGGCTACTCGCCCTGCAAGGCTTACCCTTTCACTTGAACAATCCTACTACGTTAGACTGGCAATGTAAAAATAAGTAAATATTGAGAATGTATCTACGCAGGGAAGTAATATCATGTCCGGTCAAAGACTTATCATTTAGACCGCAGTTCTTGCTGGGAGCAGGGAGAAAGAGACTTTTCCAATTTTTGCACAGATCCGGTAATCATAAGTGATTAACCGGACTTGATATAAGACATTATTTTTATTTGGTTGATTTTGACGTTAAACTACATAAGCCCGGATTTCTCGCTTGTGAAAAATCCGGGTGTTTTGTTTACGAAAAAAAGCGTGTCAAAGGTTGGTTATTTAGTTTCTACTAACAACAATTTTAACAATGTAGTCTTGGAGTGCGATCGTCTGTCCGCTGATTGGGTACGGGGAAACCTTTATCAATTTCACCGAATATTTATCTGAAAGTTGAATTGGTAAAGGATCGCGACCTGGGATCAGAGTTAGCATTAATGTTGAAAGTTGCTTTCCATTTTTTATGATGTCTAATCCAATAATAACTTGCCCTTGCCAAATACAAGTGACATTAGAAGGACACCGAGAATCCTGGATAACTTTTGAAAATTTGATTTCAATATTTTCAGTGGTGAGGTAAGCTGTCTTTCCATATCTAAGATAAAATGGAGTATCTAAAGTAGTTCCAACTCTAGCCATCAATTGTTGATGATTACCTTGAGCAATTGATTGGGCTTCGATTTGTGAAGGCTTGATATTTGATAACATTCCATAGCTAGGAAGACAATTTACTCCACTAATAAATGTTAAGATAACTGCTGCGCTCACTACACTTTTCATTTTTATACTCCATAGTCATGAATTTTTATTATTAGTTGAGCCAGAAAGCAGGCTTATAAATTATTTTGTTTTCTGCTAGAATGAAGCTTCAAAACACAAAACGCAATTAGCTAACTTTTGTGCGTAGGCGCAGCCCGTCGTAGACATCGCTTCTTGCATAACCATTACGATTGAGAGCCATTTGGTTTCTCACACTTAAGCTAAAATACCATAGAACCAGCAATCTAAATACACAAGCTTTTTTCTGATTTCAAAAACTTCAACAGCGCTTTTCAAAGAATTTGTTGCTTAATTTATCTTGGAAGATTCATTCTAGTTTTACTTTCTAGCATTATTACTGCATATTTTAGCAATTATTACATTATGTAAAAGGGACATTATTTTTTCTCTGTTCTCAACAAGCCCAGTTTTTTGCGATGAGCAATGACCACGATTTCACAAGGCGTAGCCTATCGTAGACATGGCTTTGAGACTTGGAAAATAAATCAAATGAGAAATGCTGATTTTTTCGTTGGTTCTTAACATTGGTTGCGATCGAGAGTAATTTAGATGCGTTTGCTCTGGCGATCGCAGAACTTGAATCTCTTAGGACTTACGCAAAAACTCTCTGAAACTCTTGTTCCTTTGTGTCCTTTGCGTCCTTTGCGGTTCGTTTTTTCATGATTTTGCGTAAGTCCTGTCTCTAAAACTCGATAAAATCTCACAAGTAATATTTTGCCACTCAACAGACTACAAAAATCAAGCTTCACTCTTTTTTGTAGTGTAATTGCATTGCATTGGTTTGTAGTACTCAACAGAGGTAAATTTCCCCTGTTTGAGCCGAAAAATCACTACTAAAACTGCCTCTAAAGCATTCCCCATAAAGATTATTGGGCAATTTTGCTGAAATCTGCCTGAACAATATCAAAAGAATGGCCAATCCAATCTAAATTTTGTTCATTTGAAATGTAAATCTGATTTTGTACACTTTTGCTAAGTGTGCTACTTGCTGTTTTATTGGGAACATCCCTATTTGGCAAGAAGATAAAAGCCAAAAAATGCTTTCATTCATGTCATTGCTCTTCCTCTTGATGGAGGAATTTCAGTTTGAGTAATTTGAGTAATAGGAGTTTAATTCTAATGGCAACTTCTGACAATAGCAATCAAACTGCTGAACCACAAGGTACTAGCAACAATTCAACTGGTAATGGCAATTTTTCTTTCAGTGATGGCAAATGGCAGTCCACCGATGGCAGCAGTTTAGATGGTGGCGGTAGCTTTGGTGACGCTGCTAGCGGTAGTAATATCTTCGCTTCCTTCATTGGTGGTGGCAACTCATCAACAATCAGTGAAGATGGAAAGTACGCCTACAATTACGAGCGACCACTCGACGAGCGGGCTTTGACTGATACTAATAATCCGTTCAATCAACTGATTGGAGTCCTTGGCGGTGATACCAGCGCATTAGGTGGTAGCAACCCCTTTGCTAGTGGTAATGCATCTGGTGGTAGTGCCTCTAGTGCTAACAATACCGCCGCTAGCGGCAACCTCCCTGGTAACTTACCATTTGGCAGCACTCCCCCCTCCAAGGAAAGTGGTAGCAACCTACCTGAAACAGGCAACGCTTTACCTGTACCTTATAACAGCGACAACTGGATATTTGATATTCAAAACTTAGATGGTGCAAATGCTACTGGTAACAGTGGTCAAGGTAACGGCAACTGGTTATATGGTAGTAACAACACAACCGATGGTAATGGTAACTGGAATTTTGGTAGTAGCAACACAACCAACGGTAACGGTAACTGGAACTACAGTGATGGTGGCAAAACTGAAGGTAATGGCAACTGGAGCTTTGGTAACGATAACACAACCGATGGTAATGGTAACTGGAACTTAGGCAATAACAACGACATCTTTGGTAATGCCAATACACTCCCTGGTAGTAACAACAACATCCTTGGTAGTGGCAACACTGCTAGTGTAAGTAACAGCAATCTCCTTGGAAATCGGATTGAAGCCAGTGGTGATGGCAAAACACTCGTTGGTAATGAAGGCTGGAATTTTTCTGTTAGTGGTGGACTGATATCGCTAGGTAGTACTACGCCTAACCAAGCTATCGGCACTGATGTCAGCAGTTTACTCAGCAGTCCTGACCTTGTAACATCCGCCATATCAAATCCAGGCTACAACAACCCGAATTATGATTTCTCTGCCATATACTAAAACTTTGTAGCAGACAGAAGCTAGTTTTTGCATTTGGCGGCAGAATTCAAAACCGCTAATTTCTGGTATTACCACATGAGTAATAATTGCATCCAGACGATAATTTATTGCCTTGCTCATTCCATCTTTGGCATTATAAGCTTTAATTACCGTATGTCCACTGTCTCTTAAAAAGCTATTGATTAACTCCAACTGAGAAGGAGCATCTTCAACAATTAAAATTGTTGCCAGATTTATCTTCATTAGCTCAAATTCGTGAGATTTTATGGTTAATTTAAGTCAAATGCATAAAGACTATTTTCAGCAATTCGGCACGAGTAAATGGTTTGGTTAGGTAACCAGAGGCCCCAACTAATTTTGCTTTTACTTTGTCTACAATTCCTTTACTACCAGTGACAAAGATGATGGGAGTCTTTTGAAATATAGAATTATTTCGTATAATTCGGCACAACTCATAGCCATCAATTCCTAGCATATTTAAATCCAACAAAATTAAGTCTGGTTTGTGCCTTATAATTGACAAAACGGCTTTCACTGGATCGTTAATAGTCACTACAGAAAAATTTTCATTTTCTAAGAAATAACTAATTTCTTTAAGAATTGTGGGGCTATCATCTACAGAAACAATTTTATGGACTTTTTGTACTGTTACAGTAGCAGCCGTTACTCTTTGGGAAGCAGGATTTATGTTATTTGATGTTGTTGGTTCCTGAAATTTTTCTTTTGAAGGAGTAGAAATATGTGGTAATCGCTGAACAGGAACTATTTTCTCTTCAGGAATATTTGGGTAAGAATTTACAGTGGTACTTAGTTCTTGTTTGGTGTCAATTAATTCTGAAATCAATTTTGAGAAAAGCGGTCGCTCCTCAAAAATCTTTGGTAATTTATCAAATGGTGGATCGGGTTCATGGAGGATAATCGCACCCTTAAGGATGTAAGGGTATAAATTGCGAGCTAGTTGAATTTCATCTTGATTCAAAATTGCAGCCAGATGACAGAGGCTAAAACCCTTCATCCAGTTAGTTAAATCTGGCTGGAGGTCTAGTAAATCTTGGTTATCAAACTTGTTATTAATCAACAGATATGGACGTTGATATGGAGAAGAAATTTTGGGTACAAAAGCCTGCCAATTCTGTAATCTTACTTGGCAATGGTCGAGAACTTTTTCTACATCTAGCCTGCAAATTTTTAGCATTCTATCAACTGGTTTTGTTAATTCATAAGTACCTTCTTGGATGAGCAAAAATGATTCAATTACCTCTTTAATTAATTCTTGAACCAGCAGTGCTGCTTGTGTAGAATGTAGATGTTGTTGACTAACAAGCCAGGATATAGCCTGATACTCAAGAGGGTAGCTACTCGAATTAGTGTCATCTTTGATTAACTGACTGTGTGAGTCAAGTTCAAACATCAGTCGTACTTGCACGCGAACCTCATTAGTAAGGAGTGGAATTTGCTGGCTGAGGCGTCGCAAATGGCGTTCTAGTCGATCAAAAGGTTCCACGGAATGGGTAGCGTAAGTTATTTTGCCCTGTTCTAAGTAAATCGACCAAGAAACTGAGTTACTCAATACTTGTAAACAAGTACTGTCGGAACAATTGGATAATTGTCTTAACAAACTTAGAGGACGTAGTTTGGTGAATGTACCTGAGTAATTCATATTTTTCAAGTTTTTTGCGGAATCAACAACTGAACATTTGTAGATTGAAAATATGAGCTATAAAGTATTCTTTTCTTTCTAATATTTTTCTAACCACAAATTATTTATTTGAAAGTATGTACATATATTAAAAATTGTAAGTTTTTTAAATTGTTTGTTACATTTGGCACATTTAACTTAATCTATCTCAAAAAACAAGTAGGTATGAATAAAGGTAAACATCTATCATAGCTAGATTATCAGTCGATGTTGGTTAATTCTAGATTTTACCTACTACTGACAATTCTTGAGTGAATACCTTAATAACGACGTTTATTTATACCCACTCACTTTAAGAGCCAAATTTGATTCCAAGTTCGCGCAGTTACACTGGTATAATTCTAGAGTTAACTAGCTTAATTATGGTTAATTACTCTTCCTTAAAGAAACGATTTTTCTACATAAAATCTTTAAAAAATTATCTAGGAAAGTTTACGTATTTATTGTAATGTAGGTTTAATGGATATAACTTTTTGGTAGATACATTACAACAGGTAATGCTGGGTTTTGATAAACTCTTTTTTGCTAAACTAAGCTGTGCTCGAGTTCATCTTAAATATATAGAGTATATAGAGAACTTCATGAAAATAATTTGTTTAATAAAGATTAGAGCATCTACCACTAGATACTATATTCTGTAGTCGCCTCGGCGATTGGATCTATATACTCTAAGTAAAGGAAAATAAAGCTTTGGACTTTAACATAACACAAAAAGTTATGCATGATACATTAAGACTTGATGAAGTAGTAGAATTTGCTGAGAACCCAGAACCACGTTGTCCTTGTGTACTTTTATTAGACACATCTGGGTCGATGCAAGGAGAGCCGATTGAGGCTTTAAATCAAGGTTTATTAAGCTTAAAGGATGAATTAGTCAAAAATTCTTTAGCCGCTAGACGGGTGGAAGTGGCGATCGTCACTTTTGATAGTAATATCAATGTAGTACAAGACTTTGTGACTGCCGATCAATTCAATCCGCCTATTTTGACAGCACAGGGCTTGACTACAATGGGTGCGGGAATTCATAAAGCTTTGGACATAATTCAAGAGCGGAAATCTCAGTATCGTGCCAATGGGATTGCTTACTATCGACCTTGGGTATTTATGATTACCGATGGAGAACCCCAAGGCGAGTTAGAGCATATAGTAGAGCAAGCATCCCAGCGCCTACAGGGAGATGAGGCAAACAAGCGGGTAGCATTTTTCACAGTTGGAGTAGAAAATGCGAATATGACGCGTTTAAATCAAATAACTGTACGTACTCCCCTAAAGCTCAAAGGATTAAATTTTATCGAGATGTTCGTCTGGCTGTCAACTAGTATGTCAGCTGTTTCTCATTCCCAAGTAGACGAACAGGTAGCACTACCGCCGATTGGTTGGGGGACTGTTTAATTAAAAATTGCAGCTTGATGTTTACACAGCTAGCTGCTAGAAAAAAATCTATGAAAATATCAAATCAGATTGCTCAATGGCGGATTGTGGCTGCGTCTGTATGTGGTACAAGTCACTTAAAAAACAATCAATTATGTCAGGATGCTCATCACTGGCAGATATTGTCAGATAATGTTTTCGTGGCGGCCGCAGCAGATGGCGCGGGTTCTGCTAGCCTTGGGAAAGTGGGAGCGATGGTTGCTGTGGAGACAGCAATAGAAAACATTTCTACCAAAGGGCTAACCCGAAAAACTTTGAGTGATGATACATTGGTGCGATCGCTCTTAAATGATGCCATATTCGCCGCCAAAAAAGCTGTGGAAGATGAGGCAGCTACTTGTGAAAAACAGCCTCAAGATTTAGCAACAACCTTAATTATGCTGGTTGCCACACCAGAAGTTGTAGCTGTGGTACAGATAGGTGATGGTTTGGCAGTGGCAAAAGATTGTATGGGCAACCTGTTGGCACTGACTATGCCTGACAGCGGTGAATACATCAACGAAACCACTTTTTTAACTTCGCCTAATGCCTTAGATACAGCACAGATGAGACTATGGCGCACAGACATAGTAAACGTTGGTATCATCACCGACGGATTACAAATGCTGGCTTTGAATATGGTTGTTGGCGAACCTCACAAACCATTCTTTTTTCCGCTGTTTGAATTTGTCGCCAATACCGAGGATAAGACAGAAGCGAAGGAGCAGTTAGTAAAATTTTTACGCTCAGAGCGGATTACGCAACGCACTGATGATGATTTGACACTCATTATAGCCGCATTCAACGACTTGTGAGCAATCAATCTACAGGTTTCACATCTTACAATAACTCCCGTTAGCGGTAATTTCATTATGCAGGTACTACGTTGTTCCCCTAAAAAAGAAATCCTCAGCCTCAATGTCAGTTTGGGGCGTGGGGGTGAAGCTTGCGTTTATACAGTGCCATCCGATAGCAATTTGGTGGCGAAGATTTACCACAAGCCAACCACTGCTCATGCTGATAAACTCCAGGCGATGCTTGCTAACCCGCCAGAAAACCCTACGGCTAGTTTGGGGCATATCTCTATCGCTTGGCCAGAGGATTTATTACGGGCGGCAGATGGCAAAAATATCATCCTGGGTTTTTTGATGCCACGTATTCAGGGGATGCGTCCAATCATCGACTTTTACAACCCCAGAACCCGTCGCCAACACTGCCCCCTATTCAACTATCAGTACCTGCTCCGCACGGCTCGTAACCTGGCGGCAGCTTTTGCCGCTTTGCACGCTAGTGGATATTGCATTGGTGATGTGAACGAATCCAATATCCTCGTCAGTGACACCGCACTGGTGACTTTGATAGATACTGACTCTTTCCAAGTAATCGACCCAAACAGTAATGTTGTTTATCGCTGCCCAGTAGGTAAACCAGAGTTTACTCCCCCAGAACTACAGAATAAAACTTTTGCCCAGCACGATCGCGAAATCTCTCACGATTTATTTGGGTTAGCGGTGCTAGTATTTCAACTCTTAATGGAAGGCACCCACCCATTTTCGGGGATTTTTCAAGGTGCGATTGAGCCACCACCTTACGAAGCACGCATTGCATCGGGTCATTTCACTTACAGCGAAAAGCGTTATGTACCCTACCTGCCGACACCCATTGCCCCCCCTTGGGAAATTCTCCATCCCAGCTTACAGGAACTATTTGTCCGTTGTTTTGAAGAAAGTCACAACAACCCACAGTTGCGCCCCAGTGCCCAGACTTGGCTCTCAGCAATCGCTGAAGCCGAAGATTCCCTGATTACCTGCACGACAAATCCCCAGCATCGCTACAACAACCACATGCGTAGCTGTCCCTGGTGCGAACGTACCGTGCGATTAGGCGGACGCGACCCCTTTCCATCACATCGGGCTATAGAAGCTAGAGAACATCTCCAACCGCGAATCAAAGCGAGAAAGCGCTACACTCAGACACCGCATTTTCCCCAGCGAGGCATGTCACCGCAGCAGCTAGTTAATTACTGGCAGCCAATAATGACTCCCAGCGGTTCATATAAACCTTCCAAAAAGTCAAAGTTGTACCCGATTATTTGTTGTTTGCTGGGTTTTGGTTTATTGGGATATGCAGACGTAATGATTAAATTTACTCAGCCATTGGTTTCCCAAAATGCTTACACCCAACAAACAATCAAGTCTCCTAAGCCAAATAATAAACTCAGCTTCGCTGATTCTTATCAGCAAGGTTATATTGCTTATAAAGAGCGAGACTATGACAAAGCAATTGTCAACTTTAGCCAAGCAATTGAACAAGAACCGACACATGCTAGAGCAATTGTAAATCGTGGTAATGCCCGCTATAACCTGAAAGACTACGAAGGAGCAGTTACAGATTATAGCCAAGCTCTGAAAATCAATCCCAATCAAATCAAAGCTCTGGTAAATCGGGGCAATGCCCGCTATATGCTCGCCGAATATAGCAACGATCCCGATAAAGAATATAATCTAGCGATCGCTGACTATAATCGAGCCATCGGTCTGGATAATAATGAAATTGAAGCTTATGTCAGACGGGGGATTGTCCGCGCCCAAATGGCTAAATACAGCGGCGAATCTCAACAAGTTTACAAAAAAGCGATCGCAGATTTTACTCAGGCAATAAAACGTAATGTCTCTAAAGCCGAAGCCTACTTCCAGCGGGGTGTCGTTTATTATCAAATTGCTCAATATAGCAGCAATTATCAGCAAGAATATAATCAAGCGATCGCTGACTTTAACCAAGCATTAACTCTAAGCCCCAAACTAGCAAAAGCATATCTTAAACGAGGTATGGTTCGCTATGAACTGGCACAATATGGTGGTAGTGAAGCTAACAAAAACCAGACAAAAGCTGTCGAAGATATACAGGCATCTGCCAAAATATTTCTTGAGCAAGATGACATGGATAATTATCAGCAAGCACTTAGCAATATGTGCGTAGTTGTAGAAAACAAATGTGATCCTTTATTCCAAGGCTCAATTAATGGGGAGAAAACTAACTAGAAACAAGTAAGTTTTGTTACTAGCATATTATTGGTTTTGATTTCAAAAATCAAGCCTGACTAGGGTTAGCGCCAGCTAATCCTAGTTATTTTATAGGTGACATTTTTATTTCATTGAGTAATTTATTTATATATTTATAGATATTCATAGAGCTTTTATATAGAAAAGATTTTAATTTATCTTACCTTTATAATTTCATCGCAAATTACAGTTAGATTATTGACGGAGAAGCAGAAATCAGAAATACATTTTTCTCCCTTTAAGTGCATCCTCTTCATCTCGAAAAAGTCAAATAATCATATCCCTACAAATCTCCGAGGTAATTGCATGAAAGCGGTGATTTTGGCTGGAGGTCTTGGTACACGCCTCAGTGAAGAAACCAGTATTAGACCCAAGCCGATGGTTGAGATTGGTGGTAAGCCAATTCTCTGGCACATAATGAAAACATACTCTGCCCACAGCATTAATGATTTCATCATTTGTTGCGGTTATAAAGGTTACATCATTAAAGAGTATTTTGCTAACTACTTCTTACATATGTCAGATGTTACCTTTGACATGCGCTTTAACCAGATGAACGTGCATTCTGGTTATGCTGAACCTTGGCGCGTCACCTTAGTAAATACGGGTGATAATACAATGACAGGCGGACGCTTAAAGCGAATCAGCGAACATCTTGGTAACGAGACTTTTTGCTTTACTTATGGTGATGGTGTTAGTAATATTAATATCACCGAGCTAATTAAGTTTCACAAAGAACAAAATAGCTTAGGAACACTTACTGCTGTTCAACCAGCCGGACGTTTTGGTGCTATTTCTTTAGGATATGAGCAAACCAAAATCACTAGCTTTCGGGAAAAACCGGAAGGTGATGGAGCTTGGATTAATGGTGGTTATTTTGTGTTAGAACCAGAAGTAATCAACTTAATTGCTGATGACTCTACGGTATGGGAGCAAGAGCCATTAGAAAAGCTAGCTGATATGGAACAGCTATCTGCTTTTAAACACGATGGGTTTTGGCAACCAATGGATACTTTACGTGATAAAAACTATCTCGAAGGGCTGTGGAAAAACAATCAGGCTCCTTGGAAGGTATGGCAAGAGAAAAGTTAGGAGTCAGGAGTTAAATGACAAATGACAAATGACAAATGATTTTATGGATTTACTGTAATTTGAAGTGCGATAATACTAATGTATGATTTTGCAATTATAGGTGGGGGAATAGTTGGACTCTCGACAGCGTTGGCTTTAGGAAAACGCTACCCCAATGCCCGTATTTTAGTACTAGAAAAAGAGAAGCAATGGGCATTTCACCAAACTGGCAATAATAGCGGGGTAATTCATTCTGGTATTTACTACAAGCCAGGGAGTTTCAAAGCTAAATTTTGTCGTGATGGTTCTCGTTCAATGGTAGAATTCTGTCAAGAGCATGGAATCGACCATGAACTTTGTGGTAAGGTAATTGTTGCAACAGAAGAACAAGAGCTACCACGCTTAGAAAATCTCTACCAACGCGGCTTAGACAATGGCATAGAAGTCCAGAGAATCAGCCCTGAAGAAGTCAAGGAAATCGAACCTCATGTAAGATGTGTAGGTGGAATTCGGGTATCCTCAACTGGTATTGTTAATTACAAGCAAGTTTGTTTGAAATATGCCCAGCTAATTCAACAGCAGGGTGGAGATTTACACCTGAATACAAAAGTCCTGAAAATCTCTCCAAGTGGTAAAAATCAGGTACTGCAAACAAACAACGGTAACTTTGAAACCCGCTTTGTAATTAATTGTACTGGATTGCATAGCGATCGCACCGCCAAACTAGGCCAAGTTGAACCCCAAGCAAAAATTGTCCCATTCCGGGGAGAATACTACGAACTCACCCCAGAAAAACGCTATCTGGTCAAGACACTAATCTACCCAGTTCCCAATCCAGATTTTCCCTTCCTGGGTGTCCACTTTACCCGGATGATTGATGGTAGCGTCCATGCAGGGCCAAACGCGGTTCTATCGCTCAAACGCGAAGGTTACAAAAAAACCGACTTTGACTTACGAGATTTTCTAGAAGTCATCACCTATCCCGGTTTCTGGAAATTAGCAGCCAAACACGCTGATGAAGGCATCCAGGAAATCATTCGTTCCTTTAGTAAAGCAGCCTTCACCAGAAGTTTACAAAAACTAATTCCCGAAGTGCAAGCAGAAGACTTAGTTCCCACCCATGCAGGAGTCCGCGCTCAAGCCTTAATGAACGATGGCAAGCTTGTAGATGACTTTTTGATAGTTTCTGGTCAAAACTCCATTCATGTTTGCAATGCTCCTTCTCCTGCTGCCACATCTTCTCTAGAAATCGGCAAAGCGCTTGTGGCAGAAATTCCCCAACTTTCGCATCTAGAGAGTGTAGTAACTGCATAGATAGCATAGTTGTTATTTCCGGGACTGCTGAATTAAGGGATGAAGCTTGTATAGTGAGTATCTTTGTCTGCTTGGAAAGACAAGGGACAGGTAAGACACCCATCCCACAAGAAAAAAAATGTCATGCATCAATTAAGAACCAATACGGTTCAGTTAAGGCTAAAACTCTTTATCAAAGCCAATTTTTTTAACAAACCGCCTTTTCTACGAGAGGCTTCCGCCAACGCGCAGCGTCTGTCTGCGACACGCTGCGCGAACGTAGAGAAGGACGCAAAGGGCGCAAAGAAAAGGAAAAAATGCTTAACTGAACTGTATTAAATTAAGAACCGCTATAAAAGCCTGCAAAGGTTTTAGTAACTAGATAATGACTGTTAGCCGAGTCATCTAGGAGTTCTTGATTGAGTCGAATACAGACCTAACCCCGAACCCCTTCCTTACAAGGGAAGGGGAGTAAGATTCAAAGCCTCTCTCCTCTTAGGAGAGAGGTTTGGAGAGAGGTCAAGTTATTGCATACAAACGAAAAATATAGCGGTTTTCTTCTAAATAGATGCAACACACTCTAGGGCGTACATCTGTGCGTCCATGCTAAACGAAAAATTTAACTCATCAACACAATACAAAGGAATTAACCACAATGAAAATATTAGTAACTGGAACAGAAGGCTATCTAGGTTCGTTATTACCGCCTCTGTTAATCGAACGAGGACATGAAGTTATTGGTCTAGATACTGGTTTCTATAAAGTTGGTTGGCTGTACAACCCTAGTGGAGTAACACCCAAAACCCTAAATAAAGATATCCGCAACATCACTCCTGATGATTTAGAAGGTATTGAAGCCATAGTTCACATGGCGGAACTCTCCAACGACCCAGCCGGACAATTAGCACCCAATATTACCTATGAAATTAATCATGTAGGTTCAGTTCGTCTGGCTAGTTTGGCTAAGGCTATGGGTGTGCGTCGCTTCGTATATATGTCTTCGTGCAGTGTCTACGGTGTTGCTACCGCAGGTGATGTCACAGAAGAATCCGCAGTTAATCCTCAAACAGCCTACGCAGAATGCAAAACTCTCGTAGAAAGAGATGTCAGACCACTCGCTGACGATGACTTTTCTCCCACCTTTATGCGGAATGCGACAGCCTTTGGTGCTTCTCCTAGAATGCGCTTTGATATTGTTTTAAACAACTTAGCAGGGTTGGCATGGACAAGCAAAGAAATCAAAATGATTAGTGATGGCACACCTTGGCGGCCATTAGTCCACGCATTGGATATTTGCAAAGCAATAGTCTGCACCTTAGAAGCACCACGAGACATTGTACATAACCAAATCTTCAACGTGGGAGATACAGCGAATAACTATCGCGTTAAAGAAATCGCAGAAATTATTGCTGATGTTTTCCCAGATTGTAAATTATCCTTTGGTGACAACGGCGCAGATAACCGCAGCTATCGCGTATCTTTCGAGAAAATCAACACAATCCTACCCGGATTTAAATGTGATTGGAATGCCCGACTTGGTGCCCAGCAGCTATTTGATTTATTCAGTCAAATACACATGGCTGAAGATACTTTCTTGTTTAGAGGATTTACTCGCTTAAAACAGCTAGAGTATTTAATTCGGACAGAACAGATTGACAAAGATTTTTTCTGGAATAAAAAGTAGTTAAAGTCATCTAGCAGTAACGGACAAATAATCTAAGCTTCCGAATCAACACTATTTGATTCGGGCTTATTCCATTCATCAAACTATTTGAAAATCGTTATATGAATAAATTGCTGACTATCGCAATTCCTACATTCAATCGTGCCCATATTTTAGATAAACAACTTACTTGGTTAGCCAAATCTATTAAAGGGTTTGAGTCTGACTGTGAAATCTTTATTTCTGATAATTGTTCGACAGATCATACCCAACAGATTATTCAAAAGTGGCAGCTAATTCTTAGTAATGTCACATTTACCTCAAATAGGAATAGTGAAAATATCGGGGTCATGGGTAATATTGCTTGTTGCTTAAAAGCCCCAAATAGTAAATATATTTGGACAATCGGTGATGACGATCCAATTCAAGAGAGAACCCTAGATTATGTGTTAACAACACTAAAAACATATTCAGATTTAGCACTAATGTTTTTAAATTTTTCTGGTCGTCAAAAACGAACAGGTCAACTTGTTGTAGAACGCTGGTTAAATAGTGATAATGACGAACTAAAAGTTGATGGTAAAACTGTATTTCAAAGTTACCTGAATGAAAATTTTGGTGGTGTACTTTTTATATCAGCAGCAATTTATCGTACAAATTTAGTACAACGCGCTTTACAAAAATGGCCGTCTGCTACTAATAATTGGGCGTCTCAAGCATATTGGACTGCATTTTGCGCTGCTCATGGAAGTATCATCGTCACTAAAGACACTTATTTAGAATGTACTATGGGCGCTAGTCTTTTGGATCTTGATCCAACATGGAACTTTAGAATGCGATATGCGTACATACCTGAAGTTTATATAAAACTACTAAAGGTAGGATATCCTCATAAATTTTGTCAGGAAATGATTTGGCAGAATTTCCATCAAAAAACTGACTTGAAAATCCTATTAGGTGCTTTAAAACGTTGGCCTTTCTTGACAATCAAGATATTTATTCCTTACCTACGTTTGTTAAGTATATCAGCTTGGGCAATTCTTTTTCCACCCAAACAGCTAGAGACTAGCCTGTAACCATTAATATATCAATTTCTTAACTACTATTTATTACCATGCAGAAATTACTGACCATTGCTATACCGACTTATAATCGTGCTGAATTGCTAGATAAACAGTTAGCATGGCTAGCTCAAGCTATCAAAGGTTTTGAAGATGATTGTGAAATTTTAGTTTCTGATAATTGTTCAACAGACAATACTCAGGATGTGATTAAAAAATGGCAAATAATACTTAGCAGTATCCCATTTCAATCAAATAAAAATCCTCAGAATTTAGGTGTTGTCAAAAATATTATGTATTGCCTGAATTCGACGACAACAAAATATGTTTGGACAATTGGTGACGATGACCCAATTCAAGATAGAGCCATTACTTATGTGATTAGCAAACTTAAGCAATATGAAGATTTATCATTATTGTTTCTCAACTTTTCCGGTCGAAACCAAATTACTGGTGAACCAGTTCATCCACCAACAATTGTTGGTAATCGCTGGTTTGATATAGATAGTGAAGATGGTGATGGTGATGGTAAAGCTATATTTGAGCATTGTTTCTCAAAAAGTGTCGGTGCAGTCATTTTTCTGACTGCTACAATCTACCGCACTGATTTAGTGAAATGCGCTCTACAAAATTGGCAAGATGCTGAGAATAATTGGATATCTTTAGCATATTTAGCCGGGTATTGTGCTTCTAATGGTCGTGTAATTGTCACGAAAGAGATTTATTTGGAATGTGTTGTTGGTGTGAGTTATTGGCAGAAAGAACCAAAATCTGCACTGTTAATGCAATACAAACACATACCTGAAGTAATTTTGAAATTGGAGCAGAGTGGATATTCTAAGCAGTTTTGTCGGCGGATGCTTTTGCAAAACGGTAAAGAAGTCAACTTGAAAGTTTTCTTAGGTGCTTTAAGAAGATGGCCTATGTCTGCCATTAAGACAGTAGTCCCATTTTTAGCTTTAGTCAGTTTATGTGCTTTTGATGTGATGGTTTCTAAAGATTTTAGTTTAGCAGAATCAAGTGAAATACCTACTCAAGAAATGCGGAGCTATAAGCCATAAGCTACTAAATTACCGAACAATTAACATTAAAACTAGAAAGTATTTACTATATGCTTAGTGTAATTAAACGCAAAATATCTACGCTATCTTCTGACTTTCAATATTATGTAGCTCGTTGGAAGCATAGCAGAAATCTGCCAGCATTGGAAGGGCGCGATCGCCACATCCTGAAGGTTCTCAAAAAAGAGGGTGTTTGTGTCACAACACTAGCAGATTTAGGCTTCAACTCTAGCTCCGAACTGCTCAAAGCTGCTTACCATCAATTGTCTCAGATGGAAAATCCTAACAATGACCATCTAGATGAAAAGTTACCACAAATTTCCACAGTTACAGGTTTACCAGAATTTTATGCCTGGGGAATGGAGAAAAGACTTCTCAATCTGATCGAAAACTATATTGGTCTTCCTATTGCTTTTCATGGTGTACATTTACGTAAAGATTTCCCTAGCAAACATCAGTTTGGCACACTACTATGGCATGGCGATTCCGAAGACCGTCGCATTATCAAAATCTTTATTTACTTGAATGATGTCGAAGAAAAAACTGGGTCTTTTGAATATATTCCCCGCTCATTAACTTCCTTATTGAGTTGGAATTATTTTCGGCTTTACTACAAACTTTGGAAGTCAGGCTATAGGGGCATTGATGATGAAGAAGTGAAAACAGTTATCCCCAAATCAGCTTGGAAATCCTGCCCAGGCCCAGCAGGTACTGTCTTGATTGTAGAGGCGAAAAATACTTTGCATCACGGCACAGTTCGCACAGAAGAACGCTCAACACTATTCTTTTGTTACACCGCCAACCCTCCTGAAAGACCAGAACTCTGCACCCAATACTGGGATGATACTTATCCCAGAGCAGAGTTAAGGCAACAAATAGAAAATAGCCGATAGTCTCTTAAAGGTAGTCATGCCATGCTGATCAAGATTAAACGCAAAATATCTTCACTGGGATCTGAGTTAGTTTACAGATTAGCACTTTTAAAACATGCTACTAATTTGCCTGTACTAGAAGAAGGCGATCGCCAAATTCTTGACGATCTTAAATTTGATGGTATTCATATTACCACACTTGCTGAATTGGGATTCGATTCAACATCAGAATTGCTCAAGGCAGCTTCTAGTTATTCGTCCCAAATGGAATCTGTCAATAATAACGATTCAAATGAAAAATTTCCCCAAGTTTACACAGTTACATATTTACCTGAATTTGCTGCTTGGGGAAGCGAAAAAAGGCTCATAAACATCATTGAAAACTACATTGGTCTGCCGATCATTTTTCATGGTGTACATCTCCGCAAGGATTTTCCTAATAAAAATCAGTTTGGTACACAACTATGGCATAAAGATGCAGAAGATCGCCGCATGATCAAAATCATTATTTACTTAAATGATGTGGCAGAAAAGCACGGACCCTTTGAATATATTCCAGCCTCTTTAACCTCTTTGTTGAGATTAAACTATTACCGTACTTACTACAAGCTTTGGCAATCTGGTCACTTAGGGATCACAGATGAAGAACTAAATGAAATTATCCCGAAAGAGGCTTGGAAATCTTGTACAGGATCGGCAAGAACAGTCATTATTGTAGATCCTAAAAAAACCATACATCACGGTACATCACGTACTGAAGATAGGCTAACTCTATTCTCTTGCTACACTTCTACTTCTCCCGATCGTCCAGAAGTTTGTACTCAATATCGAGACGATACTTTTCCCCAGCCAAATTTAACTTAATCAGTCATTAACAGCGCAATATAGTTCAGTCAAAGCAAGCTACTTGTTAATCTAACAATCCACTCAATACTATTGTTGATGAGGTTTGTAACAAGTTAAGTTTTCAAAATTGCCAAGTTTTGTTGTCCTCAATATTCCTCTCGAGGTTATTCATTCATGATCTTCACTCAAACTGCACTCAAAGACGCATTCATCATTTATTTAGAAGAAAAGCCAGATCACCGTGGTTTTTTCGCTCGGTCTTTCTGCGCTCAAGAATTTGCAGCACACGGATTAAAGCCAACAGTTGCCCAATGTAACCTATCTTTTAATTACAAAAAAGGCACTATCCGGGGAATGCACTATCAAATTCTGCCAGCAGCAGAAACAAAATTAATTCGCTGTACTAAAGGCGCAATCTACGACGTAATTATTGATATGCGTCCTGAATCTCCTAGCTTTTTATCATACATTGGTGTAGAGCTAACCCCAGAAAATCGCCGTGCTTTGTATGTTCCAGAAATGTTTGCTCATGGCTATCAAGCACTTACTGATGAGACTGAAGTTGTATATCAAGTGGGTGAATTTTACACTCCAGGATATGAAAGAGGTTTACGCTATGACGACCCATTCTTTAACATTGATTGGCCTCTAGATGTGACTGAAATCTCCGAGAAAGATTTAAATTGGCCCTTGTTGAGAATGATGACTGTTGGCGGTACAGCTTCCAGATAACTATAGACTATTTCTCTGTGCCAGGTGTTTTTCGCACAACACACTGGCTCCTCTGTATGAGGTAAGGTACTTCCGAAAAATATACCATCGCTATAGAGGCAGAAGGAGGGAATATGCAAGAGCAAATCATACCAAAGAAAAGTTTGCCCAAGCCTACAGAAATGCTGTGAAGCAAATTATCAAAAATCATAGCCGGAAAAACAAACTGCTGTTATAGCATCTAGCAAGCAACCAGTTAGTAGCTATCATTAATGATAATTTCCATGAAAATGTACTTAATATTTAGCCGTAACGAATTATTAAGTGCAAAATTATCGAGAATTTGTAACACAACAAACAGTTCCAAAAAGGAGTTTAGTTCATGATTATTATCGATCGCGCCTTACAAGCCAGAGCAGCAGCAGGAAATCCTATCAAGGTGGGAATGATTGGTGCTGGTTTTATGGGTCGAGGAATTGCCAACCAAATTGTCAATTCAGTGCCAGGAATGGAGTTAGTTGCTATCTCCAATCGTCAGATTGGTGCAGCTAAACAAGCTTATTCGGAAGCAGGAATTGAAGATATTCAAGTTGTTGCAACTGTCAGCGAATTAGAAGATGCGATCGCTAACGGTAAATATGCAGTCACAGAAGACGCTAAGTTACTGTGTCGGGCCGATGGCATTGATGCATTAATCGAAGTCACAGGTGCAGTGGAATTTGGCGCTGGGATCGTCATGGAAGCGATCGCCCACCGCAAACATGTGATTATGATGAATGCTGAACTCGATGGCACTATTGGCCCCATCCTGAAAGTGTATGCCGACAAAGCAGGTGTGATTCTCAGCGCTTGTGATGGCGACCAGCCAGGGGTACAAATGAACCTTTATCGCTTTGTAAAAAGCATTGGTTTAACTCCCTTATTGTGCGGTAACATTAAAGGACTCCAAGACCCCTATCGCAATCCCACCACCCAGGAAGGATTTGCTAAACGTTGGGGTCAAAAGCCCCACATGGTAACTAGCTTCGCCGACGGAAGCAAAATTTCCTTCGAGCAAGCGATCGTTGCCAATGCCACAGGCATGAAAGTCGCCAAACGGGGAATGTTGGGATATGACTTCAGCGGTCATGTCGATGAAATGACCCAGTTATATGATGTTGAACAACTGAAAGAACTGGGCGGTATTGTCGATTATGTAGTTGGAGCAAAACCAGGCCCAGGCGTATATGTATTTGCCACTCACGACGACCCCAAGCAACGCCACTATCTCAACTTATATAAATTAGGCGAAGGCCCACTTTACAGCTTCTATACTCCTTATCACCTCTGTCATTTTGAAGTTCCCTTGTCCGTAGCGCGTGCTGTTTTATTTGGTGATGCCGTTATGTCTCCACTAGCAGGCCCGCTAGTAGATGTTGTCACCACTGCCAAAATCGACCTGAAAGCAGGAGAAACCTTAGATGGCATCGGCTACTACATGACCTACGGACAATGTGAAAATTCCGATATCGTCCAACAGCAAAATCTTCTACCAATGGGTTTAGCTGAAGGGTGCCGCCTCAAAAGAGATATTTCTAAAGATCAAGTCCTCACTTATGAGGATGTAGAATTACCTGAAGGCAGACTTTGCGACCAACTACGAACTGAGCAAAACACCTATTTCGCTCCAGAAAAAATCTTAGTAGCAGTTGGATAATATCGGTTCTCAAAACATTTGCCACAAATGAATTAGCTGTAGGGGCGTACAGCTGTACACCCCTAATACGGTTTAGATGAGATCCCCCCGCCTGCGGCGATCCCCTTAAAAAGGGGGTAAAGAATCAGAAAAAGCCCCCCTTTTTAAGGGGGGTTGGGGGGATCTCCGAGAACATATTTGTCGCCAGAATTTCATCAAGAGGATAGAAAGCTATACTGCGGGACACTAAAGTTGTTGATAGTAACTTGCTGGGGAGCGTTTCAACAAACTCGATCGAAACTTTAGGTCAAATTTCATGAAAATTGCTCTAGTCCATGATTATTTAACCCAGCGAGGTGGGGCAGAGCGTGTATTTGAACTGCTTTGTAAGCGCTATCCCGAAGCAGATATTTTCACCTCTTTGTACGATCCCCAAAAAACTATCGATCTAGGCGATCGCATTGTCAATACAACCTTCTTACAAAAGATTCCTGGTGCAGCAAAATATTTCAGGTCGATGGCTCCTCTATATTTCCCTGCCTTTCGTGCCTTGGATCTGCAAGACTACGATTTAATTATTAGTAGTAGCACTAGCTTCGCCAAAGCAGTGCGAAAAAATCCCAATGCCCACCACATTTGTTTTTGCCATAACGTTACCCGTTTCTTATGGGATACAGCAACTTATTTAAGAGAGTATGGGGACTATAGATATTTTGCTCCTTTAATCGAACAAGTATTTCAAGTCATGAGAAAGGTAGACCTGAAATATGCACAGGAGCCTGACCTTTACATTGCTAATTCTAGTGTTGTTGCCCGCCGGATTGAAAAGATTTATGGCAAAAAGGCAATGATGGTGAACTATCCAATTGATACTAGTAAATTTGTTTTTTCAGATATAAAAGATGAATATTATCTGGCCTCCGCCCGGATGATCGGTTATAAGCGACTTGATATAATAGTCGAAGCTTTTAATTGGTTGGGGTGGCGGCTATTAATATCTGGTGATGGGCCAGAACTAGGACGATTAAAATCCAAAGCATTACAAAATATTGTGTTCTTGGGACACGTAAGTGATAGAACCCGCAAAGACTTGTTTTCCAAAGCCAAGTCTATTATTGTCGCAGCCTTAGAAGATTACGGGTTAGTGCCAGTCGAGGCTAACGCTAGCGGTACACCAGTCATCGCTTATGGAGCAGGTGGAGTATTAGATACTCAAATTCCAGGTGAAACAGGAGTCTTTTTCAAAAGACAAACACCCGAATCTCTCCAAGTTGCATTACTAGAAGCCAACGGCATTTCTTGGGATTACGATCGCATCCGTAATCATGCAGTAGCAAACTTTTCAGAAAATGCCTTCTTTGGCAAGGTTGAGCAAATTATTAACCAAGCTTGTGGTGTGCATCAATTATTCATTTGATTTCTGAATCTCTTTCCACTATCAGATTACCTATTTATTTGATATCTCCTCATTGGCGGTTCGTAAAAAAATAGGTATTCTTCGGAATCTCTCTTAGCGTAAGTCTTGAAGACAAGGATATAAAAGTGGTTCAAACTAGTCTAAATCCTCATCTAGCTCCAGCTTCTGAAAGTGAACCAAGTTACGGACAAATGTTTGCCGTATTTGTGCGGAGATTTCCTTGGTTTTTAGCAGTATTAATTAGTTCTATTGCTATTGCCAGCATAGTAACTGTAAAGACAAAGCCTACTTATAAAAGTTCTATGCAACTGCTAGTAGAACCTAACTATCAAGGTAAAACGGAAGGTGGTGCGGGGGTAGACAATCAGTTTACTGACTCTAATGTGGTCATAGATACTGCAACCCAGCTTAACTTGATGCAAAGTTCGGGACTAATCCAAAAAGCAGTTGATAAACTTCAGTCTAATTATCCAGATATAACTTCAGCTGAAATTAAAGCTTCTTTGGTCTTAACTCAAATCAGGAGCAAAGAAGATAATGTCGCAACTAAAATCTTTCAAGTTGAATACACCGCTGGCGATCCTGAAAAGACCCAAAAAGTTCTGGATGCAATTCGACAAGTTTATCTGGAATATAACAAACAACAACAGAATTCGCGTTTACAAAAAGGTCTGCAAATTATCAGGGAACAATTAAGTAAAGCCAGTGAAGAAGTAAACGCATCTGAGACAAATTTACAAAGGTTTCGCAGAAATCAGAACTTAATCGATCCAGAATCACAAGCCAAAGCGATTGAAACAGCTTTGAACAATCTTTCTCAAGAACGACAGACAACTCGTGCTCAGTATGGGGAAGCTTTAGCACGCCAAAAATCTTTAGAAGAACAACTTAATCGTTCTCCCCAAAATGCTCTAGTTGCTTCTCGTTTGAGTCAATCTACTCGCTATCAAGGCTTACTAAACGAAATCCAAAAAAGCGAATTGGCACTAGCACAAGAACGCTTACGCTTTACAGATCAAACTCCGAGTGTGCAAAAGCTCAAAGAACAGCTTCAGGGCCAGAAGGAATTATTGCAACAAGAAGTAGGAAGAACTTTAGGCGAAAAGTCTGCTGGTGCGTTCACTTCTGGAGACTCTCTTCTCGAAAAAGGACAGCTGGGCCAAATCGATCTCAGCCTTGCTGGTCAGTTAGTAGAAACGCAGACAACTATAGTTGCTTTAACTGCTCGCGATCAAACTTTGGCCCAGAAAGAAAATGAGCTACGTTTGGAAATCAAACGCTTCCCGCCTCTGTTGGCTTATTACAATCGGATGCTACCGCAGTTGCAATTTAGCCGTGAAAGATTAGAGCAGCTTTTAAGAGCAGAACAACAATTACGGCAAGAACTTTCCAAGGGTGGATTTAATTGGGAAGTGGTAGAAGATCCTCAAAAAGGCGCAAAATTAGGCCCCAATCTCCAGCAGAATTTGCTATTAGGTGCTGTGGTTGGCTTAATGTTAGGAGGCATTGCTGCCTTTATTCGCGAATCGGCTGATGATGCAGTTCACACCACTGCTGAATTGGAGAAGCAAATGGCCATGCCGTTGTTGGGAACAACTCCCAAGTTACCGCCAGCTAAACCCAGAGAATCAATGATCAAGTTGCCTTTTGGCAAGCCAGAAGTTCTCGCTCCCTGGACGATTCAGGTATTGCAATCTCCACCGCGTTGGGAATCACTGGATCTGATTTACAAAAACATTGAACTTTTAAATACTGTTACTAATTTAAAATCTTTGATGATTACCTCGGCTTTAGCCGATGAGGGTAAATCAGCTTTGGCGTTGGGTTTGGCAATGAGTGCTGCTCGTTTACACAAAAGGGTACTGCTGATTGATGCCAACTTACGCGATCCCAGTTTGCACCACCAACTGAATCTTCCTAATGAGCAGGGGCTTTCAACTTTATTGGCGAGTGATACAACTCTACCCAACCAAATTAGTCTTCAATACTCAGGCTCTTCATACATCGATATTTTGACTGCTGGCCCCAAACCTGCCGACCCAGCTAATCTGTTGAGTTCCCCTCGGATGATCCAATTGATGGCAGCTTTTGAAGAAAACTATGATTTGGTACTCATAGATGCTCCTCCAGTTCTCGGCTTGGTGGATGCCATGCTTACCGCATCATCTTGTCGTAGCGTGGTTATGGTGGCAAGCATTGGTATTGTGACACGAAGTCAGCTTAATCAAGCGACAGCTATGCTGAGTAAGTTAAATCTGATTGGGGTTGTAGCTAATGGGGTATCAAACTCTAGTAGTAATTACGTACCTAATATCAAACAACAGCAATTAGCTCTACGTCAAGCTGTAGAAAAATAGCTACGTAATTCGTAATTACTGTTCCGTAAGGGTTTTAGACATTTTAAATGTTTGGCTTATTTACGCTGTGCTGTACTAGTACTGCTAGATGATAAATCCCCGACTTCCTGGAGCATCGATTCAGTAATCAAAAACCTAACCCCCCAGCCCCCTTCCCTACAAGGGAAGGAGGAGCTAAAGTCCCCTCTCCTGCGAGGAGAGGGGTAGGGGGAGAGGTTCTTCGAGGATTACTGAATTGGTGTTCTAGAGAAGTTGGGGATTTTGCGTTTCGCATTTATAATCAAAATTTAATTTTGTTGCTATCGGGAAGAATTCAGTATATTTATGCTATCTTTATGAGTTTTCGGAGAAATCACTGACTCTTTAAAGAATAAATAAAGAAGTTATTTGAGCGATCGCTATTTCTACATCGTCTTATATTCTAGAGATTAAAGCACCTTCATAAAGGCTAGAAGACAAGAGCAGACTGGTTTTTTAAATCTATCGAGACAATGAACACTTCAGCGTAATTAAACGTAGATATAGATTCATGGGTAATTTCTCTCTACACTTCTCTACTGTCAGTAGTTTCCGGAAAATCAAGATTTGCCCATGAATGTTAATAGTAGCGGTGATTGCTACCCATGTAATTAGTATCTGTCTAATTTGTAAATCTCTACACCAGCAGAATTTTACGCAATACGTGCTTGGCTGAGTGGCAAATACTATAGCATATTTTTGCCCTCAATTATCTCCAACTTTTTGGACTTACAACAAGATTCGGATTTGGGTCTTTGGCATTAATAGCCTTTGATAACGCCTCAGTAATTCACTCCTGTATAAACCCAAAGACATTATGACAACTTCAATAATTCCAACTCTAAATAATTTATATGATGTAACCCAGTCACACCAAGATAATCGTGGGTACTGTACACTCCAGTGGCGACGGGGTAAGCTGTTGGTGAAGCCCCTTGGACGAGTTAAACAACCATATCTGGCTTCATTAGATAATAAGCGATCGCTAGTAGAATGCTTACAACATTCTTCAGTAAGTTTGGTCAGCATAGATCCAAAATTGGGTGAGGCTTTGCTCAAATTTTGGGCAGATGCATGTGAAGCAGCTCAAAAACCAATATTCCTAAGCATACCCGCTGGCAAAAAACTTCCTAACCAACCCTTCAGACAATTGCAGCGAGCAATTGATTGGATTGCTGCTTTCGTATTGCTGCTATTAGTAAGTCCAGTCATTTTGGGATTGATTGTATTGATGCAGGTTTACTCGCCAGGGTCACTTTTTTGTCATGAATGGCGTGTTGGGGAACGGGGTAAACTCTTTCAAGCGATGAGCTTTTGCACCCACAATACCACACTGCTAGCGCGTTGGATGGGCAAATACAATCTCGACAATCTGCCACAGTTATTTAACGTGCTACGGGGTGACATGAGTTTAACCGGATCTCGTTGTTGGACTTTGGAAGATGCAGTACAGCTAAATAAATTATCAGAAATTACAGCTTCTTGGGAAGTAGAGGCACAGTCTCATCTATTACATCTGGATAGCCAAACCCTGTAATTTATCTGTGCGGTAATTGATGATTTCATCTACCGCACTGAAGCTCAAACAAAAATTGTTTACGTAGCATCTATAGAGTAATCCGGTTCTAGATAATTGGTTTTTCAAGACGCGATAAATCACATCTCTACATCAAGGTTTTGTTGCTAATTCTGAACTGTATCTATCTATAGATGTCTATCTACCTTGGCAAAATATTATGATAAAATCCATGAATTTCCAGCTTCCTCAACCACTCAGGAATCTGCTTAAAGCTAGCAGCTTTTGGCAGGAGAACTATTTGATATTGCGAGAATTTAAACACTTTCGCAAAATTGCGATTTTAGCTCTGATTTTCTCAATTTTGGCAGCGACCTTTGAAGGTGTAAGTATTGGTTTCTTACTTTCCTTTTTGCAAAGCTTAACTAGCCCCAATGCTCAACCTGTCCAAACAGGAATAGAATGGTTCGATCTTTGGATTTTGGGAGCCAAGACATCAGCAATTAATCGTTTATATCGCGTATCTTTGCTGATTTTATTGAGTACTTGGTTACGTGCCACCTTCAATTATTTTTCTCAAGTTTATACTGAATTATCTCAACTGCATCTTGCCGATCGCTTACGCAAGCAAATTTTTGAACAGTTACAATCTTTATCGCTAAGTTACTTTAGCAAAACTCGTTCTGGCGAACTAATTAACACAATTACCACAGAGATTGAAAGAATCAGACAAGGTTTTAGTGGCGGAGCTTTTTTAGTAACTAGAGGAATAACAACCTTTGTCTACTTAATATCAATGTTTTTGATATCATGGCAATTGACGATAATATCAGCATTGCTATTTACACTTTTAGGAGTGGGGTTGTCAAATCTGAATGCTAGAGTCAGAGAATCAAGTTTTGGTATGACAACTGCTAATGCTAATTTTACATCAACAGCCATAGAATTTATTAATGGTATTCGCACTGTTCATTCTTGTGGTACTCAAGAATTTGAGCGTCAGCGCTATTATAAAGCTAGCGATAAGGTAATCAGTAGTACAACAAAAGTTGTATTTACCTGGACACTTGTGAAGCCAATTGCCGAAGGGGTAGCGACTACAGTATTGATCGGAATGATTATTTTGGCATTCACTAGTCTTGTCACTAATGGAACGCTACAAGTTTCTTCTTTGCTAACCTTTTTCTTTGTACTATTTCGCTTTATCCCATTTGTTCAAGATATTAATGGTACGAGAGCATATCTTAGCACTTTACATGGTTCAGCAGACAATATTAAAAATCTGTTGACAAGTGATGAAAAATATTATTTTCAAAATGGCAGAGTTAAGTTTAAGGGATTAAACAGATCAATAGATTTAGTATCTGTGGATTTTGGCTATGATGATGAAAATCTAGTGCTGCATAATATTACCCTGACGATTGAAAAGGGAAAGATGACAGCGTTAGTCGGAGCATCTGGCGCTGGTAAAACAACCCTTGCTGATTTGATTCCCCGATTTTATAATGCTACAGATGGATATATTTACATTGATGAAATCGATATCCGGCAGTTTGAAATTAACTCTCTACGTCGCAAAATAGCTGTTGTCAGTCAAGATACTTTTATTTTCAATACTAATGTTTGGCAAAATATTTCTTACGGGACTCCAGAAGCGACGAATGAGGAAATTCAAGAAGCCGCTAAACTAGCAAATGCACTAGAATTTATTTTGGAAATGCCCGAAGGTTTTGATACCCAATTAGGAGATCGGGGTGTTAGGTTATCTGGAGGACAAAGACAGCGAATTGCTATTGCACGAGCTTTACTGCGGAACCCAGAAATTTTAATTTTGGATGAAGCAACTAGTGCCTTAGATTCGCTATCTGAGCGCTTAATTCAAGATTCATTAGAAAAGCTATCTGTTGGTAAAACAGTAATTGCGATCGCTCACCGTCTTTCTACTATTTCTAAGGCAGATAAAGTTGTAGTTTTAGAACAGGGACGGATAGTAGAGCAAGGTAAGTATCAAGAACTATTGGAGCTAAAAGGCAAGCTTTGGAAATATCATCAAATGCAGTATGAAGTAAGGCAGCCAGATTAGAAAATACATCCAACTACCAAAGTACTTACAACATATTCATCGGCTGTAAATCTCTACAGCCGTAAAATACTAAATATGTAGCAATAATTTTGCAAAATAGTAAAATAATAAGATTTTAAAGACTTATTATCCCGATAAATAAGTTATTAAAATTAGTCCTATATACTTAAAATTCATAGAAAATATGTCCCAGGAAATCTTTGACAAAGACCTAATCTATCAATGCTCAAGTTTCGGTGTTGGTGGGAGCGGAGGTGTTGAAACTTACTTAGCTTCTCTGTTTGAACATCGACCACCTGATGTTAGCGATCGCGTGATAAAATCACTTAAAAATATCGATCAAAACCAGTTCAAACTGTTGCACATCCACAGTCCAGATTTGCTATTGCAGCTTACAGGGGAATGTCCTGCTATCTTCAGCGTTCATAATCACTCATTCTACTGCCCTAGCGGCACAAAGTATTTAGCAGAGCAACGAACAATCTGCGATCGCAACTTCTCTTACTTAGGATGTACTTGGGGTAAATTAGTAGATAAATGTGGTAGCCGTAGACCTTTAAGAACTCTTAGAGAACTTCAAACCACTCATCAGTTTTTAGATGTCTTGAAAAGGCTAAAAATTACTTTCATTGCTAATAGCGAATATGTGCGGCAAGAGTTAATTCAAAACGGTGTACCCCCAGAACAAACTATAACGCTACACTGTGGAATTTCTATACCAGAAACAGCAACTTCCCCTCTAAGTTTGGAAGTACATCAAAATCAGAGAATTTTGTTCGCTGGACGAATTGTTTCTGATAAAGGTCTGGAATGGTTACTCAAAACCTTAATACATACAGACCCGAAAATTCAACTTGATATTGCAGGTGAAGGTTGGGAACGACCACGGTTAGAAAAGTTAGCAACTACACTCGGATTGGATAAGCGAATCACTTGGCATGGTTGGTGCGATTCAGATAAATTAGATAAACTTTATCAACAGTGTTTTGCAGTCATCTTTCCCAGTGTTTGGCCTGAACCTGCTGGTCTTGTAACTCTGGAAGCATACTCTCGTTGTCGACCTGTAATTGGTAGTGCAGTCGGAGGGATTCCAGAACATTTACGAGATGGAGAAACGGGTATTCTTGTTCCAAGCAATAATATCCAAAAATTGGCTGATGCTATTAACGAATTGTATAGAGATTATCAAAAAAGCCGATACTTGGGTGAGCAAGGTCATACTTTATTGATGAAGGAATTTACAATGGCTGCTCATGTAAATAATCTCCGAACAATTTATGCAAAAACAATAGCTGAATTTCCTTCTCAAGCCAACAAACTATATAGTATCTCTCAAGCTAAATAAGCTGAATTTGCTAAAAACATCAAATATAGCACTCATATTTGATTTTTGAAAAAAACTCAGTACACTTTATTCCTTCTTCCCAGTCCCCAGTCCCCAGTCCCCAATCCCCAGTCCCCAGTCCCCAATCCTCAGTCCCCAGTCCCCAATCCCCAATCCCCAGTCCCCAGTCCCTAGTCTCTACGAGTAATTCAGGAATCAAATCGGATTGCTATAGTACATCTTTTACTTAGAAAATGTAAAGCGAGAAAAATATGTCATTACATCAAGAATGTCAACAACCTTTAGTCAGCGTTGTTATCCCCACCTATAATCGGCCAGACTATCTCAAGCAAGCGATCGCAAGTGCGATCAAACAAACTTATCAAAATATTGAAATTATTATTTCTGATAATTGTAGTTCAGAAAATCCCCAAGCAATTGTCGCATCTTTTGGTGATTCACGCATCAAATTTTGGCAGCATCCTCAAAATGTGGGGATGTTAGCTAATCAGCAGTATGGCTTTAAAATGGCGCAAGGTAAATATGTTGCTAGTCTACATGACGATGATATTTGGAATGAAGACTTTTTAGCAAAGCTTGTACCACCACTAGAAGCAAATTCTGATTTAATTCTCGCTTTTTGCGACCAATATATTATAGATGCTAATAGCATAATTAATCATGCTGGTACCGAAGAAAACACCCGCGCTTACAAGCGAGACAAACTAGCAAAAGGAATTCATCAACCTTTTTCCAAAATTGGATTGCTAGATAAAAGTATACCTACTGCTGCATCTTGTGTGATTCGGAATAATTTGGTGGATTGGTATAGTATTCCCTCAGAAGTTGGTGGGATGTGGGATTTATATTTAACCTATCTATTCTGTATATCTGGTTATGGCGCTTACTATTGTCCAGAAAGATTGACGCGATATCGCGCCCATGAGCAAACTGATACTATGCTCAGTGGAAGTCGAGATGTGCAAGCAAAAATTCGCAAAGCTAAAAGCGAAATGTTTTGTTATCAAGTATTTATGGAAGACCCTCGTTTACAGGAATTTAGAACTCATTTTCAACAGAAATGGTTAGAAGCTAATACTACTTTGGGAATTGGTTTGCTACGAAGCGAACAGATAGCCGCCGCACGTCCTTATTTTTTGCAGGCGCTGAATCAACAAAAATTTAATGTGCGAACTATGGCAGCACTTAGTCTTAGTTTTACTCCGCGATTTTTAGCAAGTAAGTTAATCGGAGTATCGAAATAATCAGGCAATCATATCTAAGTTGTGGTTCTAGTTTTTTTTACGAACCGCAAAGTACGCAAAGAGCGCAAAGAGAATAGAATCAGATTATTTAAAGTTTTTATTAGCGTCTCTGGGTGAGCTTTGATCGTTAAGGAAGATAGTGGATGAAACTTTGTATTGTTACTCATAAAATCAAAAAAGGTGATGGTCAGGGGCGGGTAAACTATGAGGTTGCTAAGGAAGCAGTTCGTCGTGGTCATCACTTGACATTATTAGCTAGTGAAGTCGCACCAGAACTAGAAGACAATAGCCAAGTTAATTGGATTAAAATTCCAGTCAAAGGCTATCCTACAGAATTTGTACGTAATTTCATCTTTGCCGAAAAAAGTGCAGATTGGTTACGTAAACATCGCTCTGACATTGATTTAGTTAAAGTCAATGGAGCAATTAATCTGGCTGCGGCTGATGTGAATGCTGTACATTTTGTCCACAGTTCATGGTTGCGATCGCCTGTTCATATTTCTCGCAACCGCCGCGATTTATATGGTTTTTACCAGTGGCTATTTACGGCGTTTAATGCCCGTTGGGAAAAACAAGCTTTCCAAAAAGCGCAGGTTGTGGTGGCTGTATCTGAAAAGGTAGCCCAAGAATTAGTCAACATTGGTGTACCGCGTTCTCGAATTCGGGTAATTGTCAATGGTGTTGACTTAGAAGAGTTTACCCCTGGCCAAAGTGAGCGCCAAAAATTAGGTTTACCGCAGAATGTCACCCTAGCCCTGTTTGCTGGAGACATCCGCACACCCAGAAAGAATTTAGATACAGTACTACACGCCTTGGTGAAAGTACCCGATTTACATTTGGCGGTGGTAGGTCATATCGAAGGTAGTCCCTTCTTACAACTAGCGGCATCCTTGGGGTTAAGCGATCGCGTGCATTTTGTGGGATTTCGCCGTGATATCCCCGAAATTATGCGGTCAGTAGATTTATTTATTTTTCCTTCCCGATATGAAGCTTGTAGCCTCGTATTGTTAGAAGCACTTTCTTCAGGACTACCAGTAATTACTGCCACAGCTACGGGGGGTGCAGAGTTGGTGACACCAGAATGTGGCATTGTCTTAGCCGACTCAAATGATATCGATGCTTTGGCTGTGGCGATGATGTCCTTGGTAAGCGTAGATATGCTAATGCAGCAAATGAGTCAAGCTGCTCGTTCTGTGGCAGAACAACACAGCTGGACTGCTATGGCACAAACTTATGTGGATCTATTCGAGGAGTTAAGCAAGAATGCGGAACACCGTTCTGATACCGACTTATCGCCGTCCACAAGACCTCTTACGCTGCCTTTTGGCACTACAGGAGCAAACTAAACCAGTCCATCAGGTGATAGTGGTTGTCCGCGATACAGATGCAGAAACTTGGCAATTTCTGGCGCAATTAAACGCACACAACTTGCCACTGCATACTGTGAAAGTGACACAACCGGGGGTAGTAGCAGCTCTCAACGCCGGACTAGCAGCAGTGGAGGGCGATATTGTTTCCATTACCGATGATGATGCCGCACCCCACCCCGATTGGTTAGAGCGGATTGCGGCTTACTTTACCTGCGATAGTCGCCTCGGCGGACTGGGAGGGCGTGATTGGATATACTACGGCAGCAAATTAGAAGACGAATCCCGCCCAGTAGTGGGACAGTTGCAGTGGTTTGGGCGAGTGATTGGCAACCATCACCTGGGAGTGGGAGAACCCCGCGAAGTCGATATTCTCAAGGGCGTGAACATGAGTTTTCGTACCGAAGCTATCGGACAACTGCGCTTTGACGAGCGGATGCGCGGTACTGGAGCGCAAGTACACTTTGAAATGGCATTCACCCTGGCATTAAAGCGAGCTGGTTGGAAGATAATTTACGATCCTAACGTTGCTGTAGATCATTATCCAGCACAACGTTTTGACGAAGATCAGCGAAATAACTTTAATGAAATTGCCTTTATTAATTTAGTCCATAATGAAACCTTAGTTTTACTAGAGCATTTACCATTTATCCGCCGGATTGCATTTTTGTTCTGGGCAGTATTCGTGGGTACGTGCGATAGTTTGGGTTTCGTACAATGGCTGAGATTTTTACCTACCCAAGGGCAGTTGGCGGGGAAAAAGTTATTAGCATCTTGGCGTGGACGTTGGCAGGGATATAAACAATTCAAAATTCAGAATTCAGAATTCAGAATGAGGCAGAGCCTCGAATAAATACATTCCCAGGCTCTAGCCTGGGAACGAGTTGTTTGCCAAATTGATTTATATGTACATCTAAAATTGAATGAATTCTAAGCAGATACTTTTCAATAGTTTTTTACAAGAAAACTATTCTCCTGAAGAGCGATCGCTACAGGGTTGGATGGCGATCGCAGGCTTTATATTACTAACTGTAGTTTGCTATTTTGCTGGTGCTACTGCCGCATTACGCCTAATTTTCCCGGTGACAGCTTTAGTAGTAGCCGTATTTTTATACTTGCGGCATCCCATTCTCTACATTGGCTTTACCTGGTGGATTTGGTTTCTCACACCCTTAGCGACTCGCTTAGTTGACTATCGGGTGGGTTGGGATGCTAGCCGTCAAATGCTCATAGCACCCTACTTAGTGGTGTTTATAACTATAGCAACATTCTTACGACACTTTCCCCACGCTTCTCGCCAAGGGGGTTTGCCGTTTGTTTTGGCTTTTATCGGAGTGTTCTATGGCTTTCTCATCGGTCTAATTTACAACCCACCTATCCCTGTAGCACGCGGATTGATGGATTGGCTCAGTCCTGTGATTTTCGCTTTTCACTTATTTATCAACTGGCGAGATTATCCCAGCTATCGCCAGAACATTCAGCGAACATTTCTCTGGTGTGTGTTGATTTTAGGAACTTATGGCGTATATCAATTTGTGGTAGCTCCTGAGTGGGATAGGTACTGGCTCATACAATCAAAATTATTCATGAGTTCTGGAAACCCTGTACCTTTCGGGATGCGTGTTTGGAGTACATTACACTCAGTCGGCCCCTTTGGTTCTGTTATGCAGGCTGGGTTACTGTTGTTATTGACTGGTTCAGGAAACTTAATTTTTCCGGCTTCAGCTGTTGGTTACTTATCTTTTTTATTAACACAAGCACGTACTAATTGGGGAGGCTGGTTATTTGGAATAATTATGATTATGGGTTCAGTCAAAGCCAGAATTCAAATGCGCTTAATTACGATAATTTTGGTCATGGCTATTTGTGTTGTGCCATTGACAACTATCGAACCAATTGCTGGAGTGGTAGCAGCGCGTTTTGAAACTTTTTCTAATATTCAAGAAGATGGCAGCTTTAAAGATAGATCGGGAACCTACGACAGAAATCTTGGTTTAGCCCTTTCTAATGGTCTAGGTAACGGCTTAGGAAATATTTGGAAGGTCAACGAAAAAACTGGTCAAATTGAAGTAGTGGTAATTGATAGTGGCATTTTAGATATGTTTTTCACCCTTGGTTGGTTTGGAGGCATATTTTATATGGGTGGATTAATTTTCTTAATTATTAGTGTTAGCAGTTATGGTGAAGGTCGTTTCGATAGTTTTGTCAGTGCTGCCCGCGCCATTGGGATTAGTTCTGCTTCACAGTTAGTTATCGGTAGCGGGATGTTGAGCGTGTCAGGGATGATTCTTTGGGGATTTTTAGCTATGGCTATGGCAGGACATAAGTACTATAGCAATCCTCAAATGCTCTCCAACATTCCTAACTTCTCTAATAAATCAAGGATTTGATAAATTTTACAACTTAAATAGGACTGATATATAGCAATCCTAAATGAGTCGTGAAAATCTCCGATTCCTTTCTCTGCGTTCTCTGCGCCTCTGCGGTTAATTTATTTTTACAAATGATTTAGGACTGCTATAGATTATGAAAGTAATTATTGTCATGCCACTAGCCGAGCAACGAGGCGGTGGTGAAATGATGCTTTGGGATTTGGTGCAGCAGGGACGTAATGCTGGTGTTGAGTGGCTGGTGATATTTTTAGAATCCGGCCCGATGGTCGAACAAGTAAAGTCTCTGGGTATTGATGCGCGAGTTGTAGAAAGTGGACGTTTACGCCAAATCCACCGTTTTATTGGCGCTGTTTTGCGGATAGCTGCGATCGCTCGCCGCGAACGTGCAGATATAATTGTCAATTGGATGTGGATCACGCATATATCTGGAGGTATGGCGGCAATGTTGGCGGGGTTGCCTGCTGTGTGGTATCAACTAGAAGTGCCTAGTGATAAAACTTGGTTGGTACGAATTGCAACTTTCATCCCAGCGCGGGCAATTATTACTCTTTCGCAAGATGGTAAGCAAGCACAGGCAGAGATTTGGCCCCACAGACCAACTCCTTTGGTTTATCCTGGTGTCGCATTAGACCGATTTGAGCCTAATGCTTTACCTTCTCCTGAAGAAGCACGGCGAAAATTAGGCTTACCTTTACACGGGCCGTTGATTGGAATTGTGGGACGATTGCAACGATGGAAGGGAATGCACGTATTGGTGCAAGCGATGCCCAAAATTTTGCAGAAGTATCCCAATGCCCATTGTGTGGTGGTTGGCGGTAAGCATGATTTGGAACCGGATTATGAGAACTTCTTAAAAGCCGAAATCACCGCTTTGGGCTTGAAAGACCAAGTAATTATGGCTGGACTACAGCGTAATATCCCGGAGTGGGTGCAGGCAATGGATGTATTCGTTCATGCATCAGATAAAGAACCTTTTGGGATTGTGATTATTGAGGCAATGGCGCTGGGTAAACCTGTAATTGCTGGCAGTGCAGGCGGCCCGACAGAGATTATTACCGATGGCATGAATGGATTATTAACACCTTACGGCGATGCGGATAAATTAGCGATCGCAATTCTCCGTTATCTTGACGAGCAAGAATTTGCCCAAAGTGCGGGAATAGCTGCCAGACAACGCGCCCTCGATTTCTCAACGCAGAATTATGCCCAAAATTTTATTAATGCAATTCGTTCTGCTATACCGAGTGTTTCATCGGTTGAATGAAACAGTAAACTTCTTACAAAAGCCAATTTTATGAGAATGAAACTACAGATTTATATCGATTAATTATCTATATTAATCTGTGGTTAAAAATAATAAATTAGATTAAAAGGAACTAAATCAATGTTAATTGATAGCCGCAAATTGCCGATATATGAAGTTATCAATACTGAAGTTTGTATAGTTGGTGCTGGCCCAGCAGGAATTACACTTGCACGAGAACTTATTGGGCAAGATTTTCGAGTCTGCTTACTAGAAAGTGGTGATTTAGAATTTAATCAAGAGACTGCATCTCTTGGTGAAGGTGAAACTGTTGGAGATCCTTTTCCACCACTGCAAGATATGCGTCATCGTCAATTTGGTGGACTAGCTAATGTCTGGAATATTGAAATTAATAAAAATCAACTTGGTCTGAGGCACGTGCCGTTAGACGCAATAGATTTTGAAAAACGAGATTGGGTTCCATACAGTGGCTGGCCTTTTAGTAAATCTCACCTCAATCCATTTTATGAGCGCGCTCAAGCAGTCTGTCAACTCGGTTCTTTTGCTTATGAAGCTGAGGCTTGGGAAAATGCTCAATCTCCTCGGACACATTTCACAAGTGACCGAGTTACTACCAGTATGTTTCAGTTTGGCCCACGCGATATTTTTACCAATGAATATCGCCACCAAATTAATCAATCTCCTAATATCACTACATTTATCAACGCCAACGTGATAGAAATTGAGGCAGATGAAGCAGCCCAAACAGTGAAACGCGTACAAGTTGCTTGTCTATCTGGTAATAAATTTTGGATTGTTGCAAAAATATTTGTTTTAGCCGCAGGTGGGATTGAGAACGCACGTTTATTGTTACTATCAAACCGAATTCAAAAGAATGGATTAGGCAATCAACATGATTTAGTGGGTAGGTTCTTTATGGATCATCCTTTTATCCGTTGTGGTATGCTTATCCCCCAAAATCGCAAAATCTTTAATTCGATGGCTTTGTATGACTTACGCCGCGTGAATAATGTCACAGTCATGGGAAAATTTGCCCTGACGGAACAAGTGATGCGCCGCGAGAAATTACTAAATATGACTGCGTTGTTATATCCCAGAGATGAAAGGTTTAGATCGGCAGCAAAGGCTTCTGCAAAAATTTTGTTCTCTTCAGTTCGACAAAGACAGTTACCTAAAAATATTTTTCAGCATTTGCAAAATGTGATTACGAATATTGATGATTTAGTAGCTGATTGGTATAAGTATAATATCAAAAAAGAATATTTGTTCCCTGATTTGAGTCATGGAGGATGGTCTTACCATGAAGGTAATGAACAGAAATATACAAAGTTTGAAGTTCTCAGCCAAACTGAACAAACCCCAAATCCAGATAATCGAGTGACACTCAGTAATCAATTAGATAAGCTTGGTTGTCCGCAAGCAAAATTAACTAATCATTGGAGCGAAATAGATATTTGCAGTGTGAAGCGATCGCAGCTAGTATTTGCAGAAGAGTTTGCTAATGCCGGACTGGGCCAGTTGCAGATTGAATTGGATGGAGATCGTCCATTTGCTTCGCTGAGTACCCATCACAATATGGGAACAACACGTATGCATCACGACCCAAAACAAGGAGTAGTCGATGCAAATGGTCAAGTTCACGGCATCTCTAATTTATTCATGGCAGGTAGCTCTGTTTTCCCTACAGGAGGCTATGCTAATCCTACGCTCACCATTGTTGCCTTGGCAATTCGACTGGCTGACCATCTGAAAGCACAATTTTGTTACTGAATTAGGACTTACGCACAGGTCATGCAAAATCAAACCACAGAGAACGCAGAGAACACAGAGGAATAAAAGTTAGAGAGCTTTTTTGCGTAAGTCCTATGAATAAGCAAGGTGTAGGGGCACGGTATACCGTGCCCCTACTTGCCTCTTACCGAATGTTGCACCAGCCAGCAATGTAAGCCCACCATTAAGAGCGCCAATGGCAGCATCAACATTGGGATAATTTCTAAATTTGTCCAACTTGCAATCCAGCCTGCTCCAGTGGGTATGATCGCTGCCCCCAAACTGGCAGCACTAGTAGCAATGCTAACAGCCGCAGGAACATGGGAGTCAGGCAATCGTTGAGGAATTAACCAAATGGTTGCAGGAAAAATGGCTGCCAACCCAAAGCCAATCAACGGTAAGCTAATCCATTGATCTGGCAGTTGCCACCAAGCAAGCAATCCAATGATTACAAGACTGAGCGACATACTAATTGTGCGGATTGCCCCAAGCGATTGCAAGAAATAACCTAAGATGAAACGTCCCAATGTTAATCCCAACCAGTAGGCACTAACGCTGTAACCAGCAATGAGTGTGGGAGTGTGACGAGCGACAGACTGTACAGTGTATGCCCAGTTGCCGATGCAGGCTTCAGTGCCAACATAAACCAGCAAAAGTAGTCCAGTTAGCAGTACTATCGGGTTTTGCAGCGCTCTGCCCAGATTTTCTAACGCAGTTGTATTTGATGCCAATACCCGTTGTGTCATTGGTGTGTAGTTGAAGATGATTACGCCCAGCACACTCACAATTAATAGGCTAACAATCCCGGCTAATACCCCATAAACCTGTCGCCAGTTCATGCCAACTGCTAACAAAGTAGTAGCGATCGCGGGGCCTGAGAGTGCGCCAATACCATAGAAAGCATGGAGCAAACCAATCAGACTGGCACTGCGGGAATTTTGCACAATGTAGGTGTTGATGCCTGCATCAATCAACCCAATGCCCAATCCCAACCCCGATCCAGCCGCAACCATGAGAAACCAGGAGGGTGAGATGGCATAGATCGTCAGTGCCATCGTCAGCGCACCCGCAGCAATCAACAGCATTCGGGCTAATCCCAGCCGACTACTCACAAGACTGCTGGTGAATGCTGCCAGAATGTAGCCGCTAATTTGACTAAGAAACAGCAGAGTGACGGTTGCTGGAGTCAGGTTATAGGTAGATAGAATTGAGGGCAGAAGAACTCCTAATCCTGCTTCAGCAATGCCAATGGCAATAAAGGCATAGAAGGCGATCGCCGAACCTATCCACAGAGGCGGTAGGGTGCGTTGATAGTCTCTCATTGGCTGGAATGCTCCTGGATCGGACAATTTGACTGTTGAGATTTACTCAATTAATCATCCTCAAAAATAACTTCATACTCATCTCCCTGTACTGAAGCACTCGCTATATGAACCCCTTGTAAAACTGCGATCGCGACATTGAGGGAGGAGTATCTATGAAAGAGCAATAAGTCCAGTATTAGAGAGGATTAATAAATTATCCAAATACATTTCTGTATCTTTCTCTGTCGATTTGCTCAATTAAAAACTGCCTAGAATATTGCTTGATTCAATTTGAGAAAAAATAGCGATCGCCTGAATCCATAGTTATGTATTTTTCTGCTCTCAACTATTAGTAACCATCTCAAAACCTCATCACTAAGTTGCTAAAAAGTCTACAAGGATTTATCTCAAATCCTTGTAAAAACTGGATTGCAAATTTTAAGGCAGGTCTATCTATGCTTCCTTTTTGAATACTTGAGCTGCTAGGAACGCTAATGCTAATGTACCAGCGATCGCACCCCACTGGAGAAGCGGATTTTTATCTAGCCAGTCGGAAATACTAGGTATAACCAAGTTACCATAATCCCCGTTAACTCTTTCGTCTTCAGCAACAGGTTGGTAAAAATTATTGGGTGCATCTTCAGACTTCGGCTCGGAAGTACGCTGTAAATCTAAGCCAACGAGCACTAACAGTGAATCTACTAATGATGGTGAGACGCGCTGTACCACATCTAATATTTTAGCTACATCCCCAACCAAGAAGTCACGAGTTGGATGTTCGGCTACATAGAGGATAGCATCAGCTACAAGTTTAGGGTCGTAGTAAGGTGGTATCTCGGAAGGCTTTACGCCTAATTTCGTCAGACCATTGTTCCAGAATGGGGTGTTGATTACAGCTGGTTTCACACTCGTGACGCTAATCGGCCATTTTTCATATTGCAACTCAACGCGCATAGCTTCGATAAAGCCTTCAACCCCGTGCTTGGCTGCGGAGTAAGCACTTTGGTAGGGAAGCGATCGCCTACCTTCCATTGAAGAGACGTGAATTAGTGCCCCCCGTCCCTCACGCTTCAGATGGGGTAGGGCGGCCATTGCACCATACACCTGTCCCATGAGATCGACATCAATGACATGCTTAAACTCTTCTGGTGTTGTATTGTCGAAAGTGGCAAAGATGCCGATAGCGGGGACATGTACCCATGTATCGAGTCGCCCGTAGACTTCCACAGTTTTATCTGCGATCGCCTTAACTTGCTCAAATACTTCCACATCAGCTACGCAAAAAGTTGCCTCGCCGCCAAAGCTGCGAATCTCCTCCACTAAAGACTTTAGCTTCGACTCACCGCGAGCCGAGACTACCACTTTTGCTCCGTGTCTAGCAAACTCAAGAGCTGTGACACGTCCGATCCCACTGGAGGCTCCAACGACAGAAACGACCTGCTGATTGATTGGCTTTAATTTCATAAGTGTTACTTTTTAAAATAAATTAGGGATTGAAAATTGGCTTCGACAGCGTTAGAGACTTTAGCTTCAGTAGGTAATTCAGTCGCTTTGTTAGTATCAGTTGCTATTAAAAAATATTTCTTAATAACTCTACTATATATATGTTAATTATTATTACGGTTGCAGTTCTCTGTCTATTGGGGAATCTGAAAGCGTCACAGGAAGTATCTCAGGGCATTGTCTAGACTTTTGATAGTTTCGACTAAGAAGCATCAGGAACTTACTCGAAAAAGTTTAGAAAATCTCATCTGTAGCCCTTTACCTACTATCAGACTCAACTTTCAAATGACGCAATCTCCTGATGCTATTTACTTTTTTTACAAACAGTCTCTTAGTCTGATTCACTCCTCAAGACAGATGCGAAAGCAGATTTAATTGAGCCTCCTGCTTCCTTGATTTTCTGGGCGATGGGTTGCTCATTATGCAAAAATAAACGCTTGGCATCAATACTTGAGATGACACCTTTGTTGGCACGATATTCTTTACCACCAGCAACCCGCACACCGACAGCTTTACCATTATCAACTAAGACTTTTTCCACCTTTTGGTCGGTGAGGATAACGCCACTTTGACTTTTGACCATATTCACCAAAGCTTCGACAAGTGCGCCACTACCACCACGCGGTCTTGCCATACCGGGGTTATGGCGCAACATCATCATCATTGCCCCGAAGGACATAGCTTTTTGCGAGGGAGGAGAACTCAGTTCTGCTGAGAGTCGAGCCAGAGGTGCTTTGAGAAACTCAGAATCGAAATACTCGTTAATATTATCTGTGGCACTGCTGAGTAAAGTGCGAAGTAAATCAAGGGTTGTATTAGCTCCACCCACAATTGAAAACAAATCTTGCAGACTATTGAGATTGTAATTGCCTGCAATATCAACAATTGATTTGGGTGGTGCATTGAAGAAAGGAGCAATCCCTTTGATAAAGCGTTGCCAAAAGTCGGCATATTCAGCGTATTTTTCAGCATCACGCTGACTGTAACGGGCAATTTCCGCGCAAGTCTTTTCTACAGATTTATGAGCTAAGAAATACTTGCCATCAGGATGGGGGCAAAAGGCAACCGGATCGCAGCTCAGGTATTCCAAGCCGTACTTATGCAGTTCCAATTCCTGGATTACTGGCCCCAAGAAAATAAACAGGTGGTTCATCGCGCAAGGGTTAAATTTAAAACCAGGCGCTTCGTTAGGCATAAGTTCTTCTGTCGTACAACCGCCACCAGGAAGCGATCGCCCTTCTAATAACAGGACGCTGTAACCAGCTTTCAGCAGGTAGCCTGCACAAACTAAGCCGTTATGACCAGCACCAATAATTACAACGTCATACGCTTCCATAACTGCAATGTGGAGATTAAAGTATATTCACTGATCTTAGAAAGTGCTGAAGATATCTAAATCTTTCGTGGGTTAGAGAATATTTATATATTTAGTAGGAGTATTTTTATCGCTAAGAAGTAAATTTATTTTTTAATCTACTTTTGCTTCTATCTTGTACCCAACTGAGAAACACTATAAATAAATCCAAGTTTTATATTATTTATTGCTAATATCACTTTTGATTTACATTCTATTAGGACTTACGCAAAATTATGAAAAAACGAACCGCAAAGACGCAAAGGACACGAAGTAATAAGAGTTTGAGAAAGTTTTTGCGTAAGTCCTATCTATTATCAACTTCAATCCAACACTTATAAATAGGACTAAGAGTAAATTATTTCAACAAGAAGCTAGCAAAATATATAATCTATGAACATCACGAATAGCATATCCATCGGGGTCGTTATTGAAGTACACGTAAACGTTAATCCCCCGCGTGAGGAATGAATGGATATAGCAATCCTAAATGAGATTGTGAAAATTTTTGTTGTGGTCGTCCTTGGTCATTTTTATCTTATTAAATCTGTTTAAGGGAGCGATTGTAATCCTTTATTCTGTAATTTCTGCTCGATATCCTGCATTTCCTGGATAGTTTCTCCAGTAACTATCCCATAAATTTCCGTGTAGATTTTTCCGTATTTGACCTTCTCTAAAGCCGACAGAACGATTAAATCTTTGCAATCTAGTTCTGGTTTTAAGGTCACTAAAATTGAATCCAACGTTCCTTCCATGCGGTAGTCACTGGAATATTTAGCAACTTCCTTTCCCAGTCCCAGTAGGGTATGACGCTGCAAGCACAACGGAGTCGATCCATTAACTCGGAAATTGGCATCGATCGCATAAAATTGTCCGTCTTGGTCTTCTAGCACATCAAACCCAATTACGCCGAAATAACCCTGTTTGTGAGCATACTGGCCAATGGCGGCAATCATCTCAAAGAACTTGCTCATGTCAGTGTTGCGGTAGTCAATTAGTCCCCCTAAATAATTACCTTCTGGAGTGACGAGTTGGCTGGTAGTGCCGATGAGGGTTATCTCTCCCGCTTTGTTGACATAGAACTGTACGCAGTAATTCTGCACCTGATTCTTGATGAACTCCGAGACAATGATTCTATCGAGCAACTTAATATCCAGATATTTCTTGATTTCTTCAAGACAGTAGTTGAGATCGCTGAGGCTTTTGATGATATAAGTGCCTTCTCCTGAGAGTCCGTGGGACGTTTTAATTAAGTAGGGAAATTGTGGTAAATGAATGTCTTCTAGACTACAGGTGTGCAAATTGTAACTCTCGTATTTTGGACATTGCACCCCCAGTTCGGCTAGGGTTACTTTGCTGAGTAAGCGGTAATGAGTGTCTGAATCAACAGCGTGTTTTTCAGGTTTTAGACGATCGAAGGGAAATAGAGTGATGAGTTTGTCAAAGCGTTCGCCCTTGGCGTTGGCGCAGCCATCGCTGTAGCTGAGATCATCCAGATAAGTCAAGCGATCCATCATCGACCTATTGGAATAGCTGAAGCCGAAATGCTCTTGCCAGTAAGCAAGCAGCGACTTTGGCGGCGGATTAATCGCAATTCCAGGAATGCGATCGCCTAACACAGCTAAAATTTTCCAAGGTTCCTTTTGGCAAATCTTGTCAAAGGAGGTTTTGGTGGCTTCACTACTGCCATCTTGAATAAAATATTTTTCCAGGTTGGGATAAGCAGCCCAACTGGCAGTTGCAGGGTAATTTAGGATAAACCCATAAGATGCATCTGTGATGTCTTGAGCAAACAGATCGGAAAGAGAACTCCCTTGAAAGTATTGAAAGTTATATTTTGAGTTCATTTAGCCCTCCCAGAAACCGCATCCTCAAACAATTGGACAGATATATCTTCTGTCTGCACTCCTACCAGTAGCACCCTGTCTTGGTCAGAGACAATTTCTTTAGTAATTGCAGCTAAGGCTTGGGCAAATTTCGGCGAAATGAATCTATCTTTTGGTCGGTTTTGTTTGTCAAACCGTTGTAATTGTTTGATTTTACTAGATTTTATCCTCTGAAGATTGCTATACTTTTTTTGCATAAAGCTAATATTTGAGAAATTGCTCTTTATTTGTATATCTTATTTATATTTTAATTAACTCTATCAAACGAAATAAATGAGTAAATTAGTTTATTTATTCTTTTAAAATAACATTAGTCTGAAATGATTTCTCATCTGATAAAGCAATATGCATGAAGGTGTAAATATGTAAATATTGCTCTAGCTAAAAGCCGATCTTAGTTATAGATAATGCACCAACTAGTTCATACTCTAAATAAATGCGATCGCAACCTACTTTCAAAACGCCAAATTACAGAGGAGCAAATGGATCGTATTTGCTCGTCAAAAACTTAACAATAAAACTATCCCGCAGATGAAAGTCAGCTTCCTCACCTCTATGAGTTAAAGCCCAGTAACTCACATTACCATCTATATTTTTGATAACAGTAGTAATGCTAATTTCAATAGCTTGTTCTGCCGAGACGATTTTATCCAAATCGACATCTAACGTAAGTGCTAAACTGTCCGCTTGATTCTGAACGCTAAACGGTAGCTTTTCAAAAGCTGTTTCCTCTTGCATCCCTTGACGATACCCATCAAAGCGATAGACATTCCAGTGTCCGGCGGGGGAGAGGTTGAATTCCCAATAACGTTGAGAATTATTGATGCCAAGGAAGAACTCAAAGCAAGTGTCTTCCCACAATTTGCACTTGCGTGATAGTGGATTTGATGATGAAGCAATTGCAATTTTTTTTAAGTCACCTCCAAGGTTGTAGCAGATGGTAAGTTGATTAGCATTTCGAGAGATATTGCCTGTAATTTTCAAATTAGCAAAGGACTCGGTAGAGGGGAAAGGTTGCAGGGAAAATGTTTGGCTCATTTCATATCTTGGATAATTTTCCGAATCTGCGTTTCTTGAGATTCAATACTTTCAGTAAGCTTAAACTGGACGATCGCTCTTGCCAAGTTATGTTCTGGGTGCTTAACTTTGAAGTAGACATTCCCTGCTAAATAATCAGCAAAGAATCTCAGTCCTAGTTCAAAAGTAATTAGACGAATTGCATCATAGATGTATGCATAATCATTCTCGGTCAGAAATGCTTTAGCCACAGTGAGATAACCCTGTAGGATTTCCTGACACAAATCGGTATCGAAATAAATACTTTCCCAATTCTCGGTTTCTTCACCAGCAGGATTGCAACCCGATCGCAGGCAATCACCAATATCGTAATGTACCAAACCGGGTTTCACGGTGTCCAGGTCGATGACGCTGACGGCTTGCTGGGTAACAATGTCAAACATCACGTTATTAATTTTTGGATCGCCGTGCATCAGACGTAGGGGTAGCTTACCTTCAGCTTTGGCATTTTCTAGAATATGTGCAAAGGCTTGGCGATCGCTAACAAACTGTAAGCAATAATTAACTTCAGAAGATTGAGGCGCACTAGTTTTCGGCAAAACTTCCTCGTAATGCTGAAGATAAAACGGTGTAATATGGAAGCCTTCAAGGGTGTCAGCAAGTTTTTCTGCTGGCAAATCGCTGATTAGATTGTGGAACATTCCCAAGGCATAACCGATTTCTTTCGCGTGGGAGCGATCGCGCATACTATCAAAAGACTGGGAGCCTTCAATAAAGCTGATTGCCCGCCAAAATGAGCTATCTGCATCCTTCCAGTGGTCTTGAGCGTTTTTGGTCAACAATACGCGTGGCACTTCCCAGCGACGATTAAGGGGTGTCTCCTGCAACCGTTTCTGAACGTGTTCAGTTAAGGTACGCATATTCTGCATAATCAGTTGTGGCTGACGAAATACCTGTGTGTTAATGCGTTGCAGGACAAAATGTTGTTCCTTTGAGTCATCTAGAGTTGCTAAAAAGGTGTCATTTATATTACCACTTCCAAATGCTTTAACGCCTATAACCTTCCCCTGTTGGGCGAATTGGTTAGCGATCGCCACCAGATTCCGGGCATCCTGTGTATTGAATTCTTCTATCATCTGTTTGACCTGTACTACTCCTCACGTACATTGCACGAAAGCAATAGGGGATATCGTAGCGCAAGTGTCAATATAATTCGTAATTCGTAATTTGTAATTCGTAAATCAATTAGGAATTTTTAAAAGTATATACATTGGCACAGGGCGCGTAGACGTACCCCATCGGAGATATTGCTATCGTCTGGGCCCCGTGCTAATTCAACAGTTAGGAAATCTCATCGCTATCAACCCACTCGTCATAAGATGAGTCATAACCAACGTAGTGAAGATAGTATTGCTGGCCTTGGATTTGCTCAATCGTTGCGGAATACCAAGCTTCTTGGTCATCATCCCAACATTTTACCTTTTGACCTACTGCATATCCATTTTCATCAGTGGAGCGAAGATCGCGAGTCCGAATGTCATCTTCGCCTACCCACTCGTCATAAGATGAACCGTAACCAAGGTAATGAACAAAGAACTGGTCATCTTGGATTTTCTCAATTGTTCCTTGATACCAATCCTCGTCATCATTATCCCAGATTTCTACTGTTTTGCTGACTTCATACTGATTCTTATCTGATTTAACCGCAGATGAGACATCTTGAATCGGCTTTTGTTCCTCTTGTTTGATTTCCTCTTTTACTAGAGTGTATGCTTGCAAAATCAAACTGCGAACTACAGTTTGAATTCCTGTATGCTCGTAGTAATTGGTAGTTTGATCTAAAAATGCTGCAACTAAATCTAAATTATCATCAGCAATCTGAATAAAATTACCCAAGTTACTAGAAATTGATTGCGGGGTTATGCCTGTCTTGGATACTAAATTATTCATCCAGCCTTGCACGGAGTTGAAACCCTGACTGATAAAACCAACTTTATCAGAAGGATTACTGCCTGGAAGAAAGTTATTAACGGCTAAGAAAACGGGATTTTGAGTTATTGCGCCAGCATCAGTGCCACTAATAACTCCGTGAATTTTGCTGAGAAAGTCAGGGCCCAAGGGCAGAATTCCATCTAGACAAACTAAAGCTACCATCCGCATTAGGGATGCATTTTGATAGTTGTTAGTCAGGGAATTAGCAAACTCTTGAGGATTAGGTTGAGGAATACCATTTAGTTTACAAAAGGCGATGATTTCAACGGCGATTTTTAGTGCCAAGTCAATAGATTGAGTGACATCAGCTTTAGGAGTAATTTTGCCTAAAAAAGAAAGAAAGCCGATTTTCTCACTAACTTTATTCGCTAAAGCCGCCGCTGCCATAGCTGTGTCTGCCTTATCAATTGTTTGATAAAGTTTGATTGCAAACTGGTAGCCTTGTTGAGGATCTTCGTATAAGGTGACGGCGCGATCGCGGATTTTTTGAATTACCTTAGCATCGGTTTCTCCAGTAATGGCGCGGATATTATTGTCAAACCCTGTCAAATTGCTCCATTCACCTGGCGCTACATAATCAAGAGCCTTTAAAACTTTGACAGTGATATTGTCAGTCGGTAATTCGTCAACCAACTGAATAATTGATTTATCCATCAGCCGATCCTCAAAACTCATAATATCGTGACAACACATTTCAGATCAGCCCAGACGATCAAGGCTGGGCGAATTGCTGAAGCGTATTTATAGAGTTCCCCAACTTGACCAAAAAATAACGATGTTAGTAACAGGCGCTACACTTAAAGATATTGCACAGGCGATCGCTCTGATTCAAACTCAATTGTGGTTAAGCAGCCTTAAAGCGCGTACCAGATTTACTTTTTTGTTCAGTCACGGTTGGTTTGGTCAAGGACTGCTTGGTTGGTTTAGTGGTTTTGGTCTTGGTAGTTTTGGATGTCTACGACGGGCTACGCCTACGCTACAGGAGTGTGTTTCTCCGAGTATCCGTGATATCATGTTCGGTAAAAGACTTATCATTAAGAGCGCAGTTCTTGCTGGGGGCAGGGGGCAGGGAGCAGGGGGAAAGAGGGTTTTAAGATTTTTGCATAGATGCCCGGAATAATAACTAATCAAGCGGACATGATATGAGAGGTTAGGGTCTTGAAGAAGAATTCAGCTATTCTGAATTCAGAAGTCAGAATCAAAACGCTCGTGGACTCGCTTTCCGCTTCGCTTACAGTCGGGGATTCAGACCAGCGCAGGTCTTGTTGACCACCAAATCGAAGATTTGGAGGGGGTTTTAAACCCGTTTATTCATCCACTATGAAGTTCAGAATTCAATTCTGAATTCTGTTTGATAAATAATTTGTCAATAAGTAATAGTGCTTAAAATTCTGTCCAAAAGGGGGGTAAAAAACATAATTTTTGGGCTAGCGATAACGTCATTAAAAAAGTGCCACTCATTCTTACCGCCAATACTCCGTATAATATTAAATTCGATACTTAGACTCCGCGTTAATTAACAGCGTTATTACTATTGACAAAACTGATTTTATCTTAACCTCTCACGAATAATCGCCTTCAAAATCTTTTTGCGTTTGAAGACATCTGATTTATTTAGATATTCTGCCCTAGATTCCAGATATAGCAACCGCCAAGGCGGTTTGGGCATAAACTAGAAATAGTTTCTTTCCTTTTGCTGGGAGCGCGATCGCTGTACATATGCCGAAACCCTA
>NZ_JBALDJ010000084.1:0-92976 GCF_036917415.1 Nostoc sp.
CTCTCCCAATTTTGGGAGAGGGGTTGGGGGTGAGGGTCAAACCTGGAAAGTTCGCCAAATCTAGCTTATACGTTAAGTTGACACCAATGAGCATTGCTGTGCCCTTACGACAGATGTGGTTCAAATACATGAAAACTGCTGTAAATACAGTTTTAGTGAATAGTGGTGACTCCTGCAATACACTGAGACTGCAAGATAATTGCGTGTATCTTCCCATGAATACAACAATACCGATTGAAATCGCCAGTATCTTACTGCGGTTTGCGGCGCTAGGCGATTAAAATTACGAACGCAGATATAATCAACTTTAGCCAACAATACCTGCAAACTATCCGCACCCATGTCGAAAGTTGAGAAACAAAATCTAACATCTACTCTATGCTAGAAGTAATTGCATTGAGCAATCAAATGCAAGGTGCTTTTGTAAGCACCTCGCAATCCGTGTCGCTTAACGATTAGAGAATCTAATTACGATTAAACAAGCACAAAATTCTTTTCGGTTAGTGACAGTCCAGCAGATAGTTGTGCAAATTTTACCTGAGTAAACCCAGATGCACTGCCGTCCTGGTCAAAGAACAATGCACCTGTAGAAAAGTCATAGATCAATCGTTGATTGGTTGTCGTTGCAGATGTTCCAATGGTAAACTGACTTGTTTGAAGTGAACCTCTTGATAACCCGCCACCAAAATCAATAGCATCTACCTGAATTAATTCATTAGTGGCGTTGAAGTCATAAATAGTGTCAACACCCCCAGTGTAATTATAGAAACCAAAGGTATCAGTCCCATCCCCTCCAGTTAGGCTGTCATTACCGTCTATACCAATAAGGATATCATTGCCATTGCTACCAACAATATTGTCATCATAGCTCGTACCTGAGATATTTAATTGTTCGATATTGTTGTAGTTAACTCGATACAAGCCCACCGTAATTGAGCCAGTGTTAGTAGTAGCATTGAATGTCGAAGTAATTCCCCCAGCAGCAAAGTAGTAATTGGTGAACAACGAATCATTACCATTACCCCCATCTACTGTTTGAGTCACTAAATCAGACAGGTCAGTATTTAGGGAGTTAGCGATTAGATTGAAGGAATCATTGCCATCACCCCCAGACAGAAGGTTATCACCTGTTAAACTACTGAAGCTCAAGTTATCGTCACCAGCGCCTCCTTCTAGGGTGTTATTACCAGACGGGCGAGAGTCGGAGTAGTCGTAGGAGGCATAATAGGAGTAGTCGCCAGAAATGTTAAGGGAATCATTGCCATCACCCCCAAAGAGCAAGTTATCACCTGTTGAACCACTAGCACTCAAGATGTCGTCACCTACACCTCCATTAAGAGTGTTATTGCCTAATGAGCGAGAGTCGGAGTCCTGGCCAGAACTGTTGCTGTAGCTGCCAAATATGTCAAGAGAATCATTGCCATCACCCCCAGAGAGCAGGTTATCACCTTTTGAACCACCAGCACGCAATGCATCGTTACCGGCACCTCCGTTGAGAGTGTTATTGCCTAATGAGCGAGAGTCAGAGGAGTAGCCATAATTGTTGCTGTAGCTGCCAGAGATATCAAGAGAATCATTGCCATCGCTCCCAGAGAGTAGGTTATCACCTTTTGAACCGCTAGCACTCAAGGTATCGTCACCTGCACCTCCATTGAGAGTGTTATTGCCTAATGAGCGAGAATCGAAATTGCTGAATCTGTCACTGAATGTGTCGCTGAATATGCTGCCAGAGATATCAAGAGAATCATTACCATCGCCCCCAAAGAGCAGGTTATCGCCTGTTGAACTGCTAGCACTCAAGGTATCGTCACCAATACCTCCTTCTAGGGTGTTATTTCCCGCACCACCTCTGAGCAGGTCATTACCACTCAAGCCGTCGATGATGTCGTCACCCCCCTGACCATTGATGACATCATTAGAGTTGTCAAAACCCTTAATGTTATTGTCGAGGTCATTGAGGAAGGTGACAGTGTTTTTATTGAACAAGCTAGTTTGAGTGGAATTAGCATCAAACACATCAAAACTGTCAACGATACTGGTTTCTCCATCAAACAGGATATTGCCAATAGCTGGTCGTGAAGAAGTTGCTGGCAGATTATCCAGGTTTTCTAACTTGAAGTTTTGCAAAATGACTTTGCTGCTATTATTGAAACCTTCAAAGTTAATTTCTAAGTTGTTACCGTTTTGAGTTAATTGAAGATTTTCAACAGTGAAACCTATAAATTGCAAAGTGTCTAAGGAGGCAATCACGGTTGCTGAGGGATTTGAACCTTTACCTAAGCCACCGAAATCGGTGATAATATCAGTGTTAGTGCCGTCATAGTAGCTGTCGCTCAAGCTATAAACAAATTTATCATTGCCCGCGCCACCAGTTAGGGTGTCGTCCCCACTCCCACCTGTCAAGATATCATTACCTACACCGCCAATAATCGTATCTTTGCCATTGCTCCCGGAGAGCGTATCGTTTCCACTGTTCCCCAGAATGTTGTCGTCGTAAGCTGTGCCTGAGATATTTAATCGTTCGATGTTCTTGTAGTTAACCCGATTTGTGCCCGCCGTAATTGAGCCAATCTTAGTAGTAGCATTGAATGTTGTTGCGATCCCCTTTGTACTATTATTGACATTAGATATGTAATCAACGGACAATACATCGTCACCCGCTCCCCCATCGATTGTATCTTTGCCACTATCGCCCGTAGAGAGTGTATCGTTTCCATTATTGCCAACAATATTGTCGTCGTAAGCTGTACCTGAGATATTTAATCGTTCGATATTCTTGTAGTTAACCCGATTTGTGCCCGCCGTAATTACTCCCTTGTTTGTAGTGGCATTGAATGTTGTTATGATACCCGCTGTAGCATTGCTGTAGCTGTAATCAACGGACAACAAATCCTCACCTGCTCCCCCATCGATTGTATCTTTGCCACCATACCCCCCAGAGAGCGTATCGTTCGCACTGCTTCCCACAATATTGTCATCATCGGCTGTACCTAAGATATTCAATCGTTCGATATTCTTGTAACTAACCCGATATGTGCCCGCCGTAATTTCTACCTTGTTTGTAGTGGCATTGAATGTCGTTGAAATACCCGCTGTAGCGAAGCTGTAATCAACGGATAACAAATCGTCACCCTTACCCCCATCTACCGTTTGAATTGCTAAATTAGAGGGGGCAGTATTTGAGGATGTGGGGCTTAGATAGAAGGAATCATTGCCATCATCCCCAGAGAAGAAGTTATTCCCTGTTGAATACTCAGCCTTTAAGGTATCGTCACCAGCACCACCACTAAGGGTGTTATTGCTTGAAGAAGGGTAATAAAACTCTCCACTGCTCGAGGGGATAACATAGCCAGAAAGGTCAAAAGAATCATTGCCATCGCCCCCAGAAAGTAAGTTATTCCCTGTTGAACCGCGAGCATTTAAGGTATCGTCACCAGCGCCACCATTGAGGGTGTTATTGCCCTCTGAGTTAAAATTAGGCTCCCCTTTATAAGTTCTCATTCCAGAGGTAGAGAGAAAATCATTGCCATCGCCCCCAAAGAGTAAGTTATTCCCTGATGGAGACTGAGCATTCAAGGTATCATCACCAGCGCCACCATTGAGGGTGTTATTGCTTGAGGAGGGGTAATAAATGTATCCGCTGACGCTGCTATAAACGTTAGAGGTGGAGAGAGAATCATCGCCATCGCCGCCAAAGAGTAAGTTATTCCCGGATGTTGCCCCAGCATCCAAGGTATCATCACCAACACCACCGTTGAGGGTATTATCGCCTGTTGAAAATTCAACATTTAAGTAATCGTTACCAGTAGCACCAACGAGGTAGTCATTGCCCGCACCACCAACGAGGGAGTGATTACCTGTGGAAGAGTCATTACCCGTACCGCCAATGAGAATATCATTCCCCACACCACCAATGAGGGAGTCATTGCCCGCACCACCTCTGAGCGTGTCGTTCCCACTTAAGCCGTTAATGATGTCATCACCGTCCTGACCATTGATGACATCATCTGAGTTGTCAAAGCCGCTAACATTATTGTTCAGGTCGTTAAGAAAAGTGACTGTATTCAAGTTGAAGATAGTGCTTTGGGTGGAGTTGGCATTGAAGACATCAAAGCTATCTATAGTGGTAGTTTCTTCAGAAAACAGAATATTGCCCAAGTCTACAGTGGCACCTGTAGATTTACTCAAGTTTTTCAGGTTTTCCAGGGCAAAGTTTTGCAGGATAACTGGGGCATCAAAAAACCTCGTTGTATAAGCATCCCCTGCAAAGCTGATTTCCAGATTGTTGCCTTTTTGGGTCAACAGCAAATTTTGGGCACTGGTGCCATCGCCCTGGAATTCTAGCGTATCCACTTCGGCAATGATTGCTGCTGTCGGGTTTGTCCCTTTACCTACACCACCAAAATCGGTGACGATCGTAGTATCGTTGTTATTGTAGTAGTAGTAGACGAATTTATCGTTGCCGCCTCCACCACTTAAGGTGTCTTTGCCACCGTTAGGATATATGGTATCGTTGCCTGCAAGACCCTTAATCGTATCCGCGTCATTATAAGTACCCTGTAGGGTATCATCACCGTTAGTTCCAATGATATCTGCCATAACTTTTACCTACCTGAATCGATTTTTTCAGTAACTTCAGTTGTCAATTTGCAGATTGTGCTGTTTAAGGGCGCAAAAATTCACCGAAATCTACATACTTTATACGTCACCCTTGAAAAACAGTAAAGTTCTCGAAAATTTCCCCGATTCCAAGGTTTTTACGTATACTTTTTTTAAGAGTCTCAAACTATCTAAGTCTTAAGCACTGTACAAATTAATTAGCGTGTGAATTTGCGATAACTGGTCATTTCAGGTTTTTTTATCATCCTTTTTGAGTAAAAATCGCTCTTTTAAGTATCGAAAAATTCAGCTTCAATGGTTAAAATTCATCCTTCATATTTATTTTTTTCCCAGCCCCTAAGTCCTACTAAAAGATAAAATAATCAACAGTTGATTCTTAATCGGGAAAAAGATTTTGATGCCTTCCTTGTAGGCTGTTATCCGTGGGCGTCTAGCTTGAAAATAGAGAACATCTCAAGAGCTTCAAAATAGCTACATAGTCAATATCATACTTAGATGTCTATACTTAAATACTCATCTTTGCATACTCTTCACATTACTTGCTGAAAAATGTATACACAAGTATTGAGCTTTGTATATTCTTCATGTTCTACTGGGGTCTAGGCAATAAGAAAGTAGAACCTAGTAGGCAAATATTTTAAGAAGTGATAAAAAATACATATTTTCTTTTTTAAAGGCTGCGATCGCCTGCGGTTTTTACTAGCCTACACCTTGGTTAACTTATACTACGATCAGAGCGATCGCGTGTCGATGTATTGTATGTAAGCAAGAATTGTTAGAAGTTGCTAGAATTACAAACGCAGACATGATCGAACTTAGCCAAGAACACTTGCAAATCATCCGCACCCATGCCGAAAGCACCTACCCAGATGAGTGCTGTGGTATAATTTTGGGCTATCTGGCTAATGAGGGCAAAACTGTGGTAGAAGTCATACCAACAGAAAATGCTTGGAATACAGAAGCGGCGGCTAAGTTTCCAGGAGAACGCACAACAGAAAGTAAAAGACGACAATATACGATCGCACCCGAAATTATGCTAAAAACACAAAGGGAAGCACGCGATCGCTCACTGAATATTATCGGCATTTTTCACTCCCACCCAGATCATCCTGCTATACCCTCAGAATGCGATCGCCTATACGCTTGGCAGGGATACTCGTATATAATAGTATCCGTCCAAAATGGCAAAGCTGGAGAACTCAAAAGTTGGAGCCTTGATGATACTCATCAGTTTCAAGCAGAGAAAATTGAAAATATAAAATAACTAGCTTAGTTTAAAGACAGTCACTCATCGCGGTTTTCGCCGCTATCACAGATGAAAATTCGTCTTTCCCACTCCTATCTCTATATAAGATCCAGTTTTTCGATAGGATTAATATTCCGCTTTCCCACATCATAACTGCTATGCTCAATCCCAATCTGGACGAAATCCAGTTGACCAAAGACGATTACGAACGCTACTCCCGACACCTGATTTTACCGGAAGTAGGGCTAGAAGGACAGAAGCGCCTGAAAGCCGCTAGTGTAATGTGTATCGGGACAGGTGGATTAGGTTCACCACTACTTTTATATTTGGCGGCGGCGGGTATTGGACGCATCGGGATTGTCGATTTTGATGTTGTCGATACTTCTAATCTGCAACGCCAAGTAATTCACGGTACATCCTGGGTGGGTAAACCCAAAATTGAATCGGCAAAAAACCGCATTCACGAGATTAACCCCTATTGTCAAGTTGATTTATACGAAACCCGTTTGAGTTCCGAAAACGCCCTGGAGCTTATTCAACCTTACGATATCGTAGTGGATGGTACTGATAACTTCCCCACCAGATATCTAGTTAACGACGCCTGCGTATTGCTGAATAAGCCCAACGTCTACGGTTCAATTTTACGCTTTGAAGGGCAAGCTAGTGTATTTAATTACGAAGGTGGCCCGAATTATCGTGACCTTTTCCCAGAACCACCACCACCAGGAATGGTTCCTTCTTGTGCAGAAGGTGGCGTACTAGGAATTTTGCCAGGAATTATTGGTTTAATTCAGGCAACCGAAACTGTTAAAATTATTCTGGGACAAGGCAACACTCTCAGCGGGCGATTGCTGCTATACAACGCCTTGGATATGAAATTTCGGGAGTTGAAACTGCGTCCGAACCCGATTCGCCCAGTGATTGAAAAGCTGATAGACTACGAAGAATTCTGCGGGATTCCACAAGCTAAGGCAGAGGAGGCAAAACAGCAGATGGAAAGTCAAGAAATGACCGTCAAGGATTTGAAGGAGTTGTTAGATAGCGGTGCGAAGGATTTTGTACTGCTAGATGTCCGCAACCCCCATGAGTACGACATTGCCAAGATTCCGGGTTCAGTGTTGGTGCCCTTACCAGACATTGAAAATGGGAATGGCGTTGCTAAGGTGAAGGAAATATTAAACGGTCATCGTTTAATTGCTCATTGTAAGATGGGCGGGCGATCGGCAAAAGCCCTCGCTATTCTCAAGGAAGCCGGCATTGTCGGGACAAATGTTAAAGGCGGAATTACCGCTTGGAGTCGAGAAATCGATCCTTCAGTTCCAGAGTATTAACAAGAGAGGCAGGAGGCAGAAGGCAGGAGGAATACTGCCATCTGTTTCCTGCGGCGACCAGAGGGAATTTTCGCTGTCAAAATTGGTAATCGTCAAGCAATGCTTTGTGGGATCTGTGCAATCATTCCTTCGTTATTGATAATGATATCTGTGGGCGCACAAATTCCGATAATTTTGTTAATCGTTGCTGCCTTTAGTTTAATCGTCAACGGGGCAATTCCTTTTGCTTTGGGACTAGTGCCTCAGCGGTGGGCGGGATTAGGAATTGGGATGTATTTTGGTGGGTTCACTTTAGCGATGAGTTTGTTTGGCGTTCTATTTCCCCAACCGCAAGCAATTAGGGATTTCCAGGAAATAAATTATCCAAAGAAACGAACCACAGAGGCGCAGAGAACACAGAGAGAAAAGAAATAGAGAAGATTTTTATGTCAGTTTTAAAATATTTTTTGATTTGGAAGTCCCTTACACCTCTTGTTGATGCCGTTGGGGGTGCATTGGCATTTTTCGTCGCTGGTGTTTGCATTGCGGTAAGTGGCATTTCTGAAACGCATAGGAACGCAGAGGTTTAACGCAGAGGGACGCAGAGAATAACTCTGCGTCTCGCTATAGTATGAACTCTGACTTTTCTAATTATGAATGAGCTACAGGTTTAACTTGACTCAACAAATTGTGCAGTTTTTCGCCTTCAATGACTTCTGTTTCCAAGAGTTGAGTAGCGATCGCTTCTAGCAAGTCTCGATTCTGTCTGAGAATCTCTAGGGCTTGTTCGTGGGCTGTTTCCACGATTTCCTTGACTTCGATATCAATCGCTTTTGCTGTATCTTCGCTTACCAATCTGCGGGGATTAGTAGCACCATTACCCAAAAATGCTGCTTGTTGTCCTTGTTGATAAGCCAATGGCCCTAAAACTTTGCTCATACCATAAGTTGTTACCATCCGTTCTGCCAAGTCAGTTGCTCGTTGCAAATCGTTGGAAGCACCTGTGGTAATACTGTTAAATACAACCTCTTCGGCGGAACGTCCACCTAATAAAGTTGCAATCTGACCCCGCAATTCTGTTTCATTCATCAAAAAGCGGTCTTCAGTTGGTAATTGCAGAGTGTAGCCCAAAGCTGCCATCCCACGAGGAATAATCGAAATCTTTTCTACGCGACCGTTTCCTGTTGTCAGCGCCCCGACCATTGCGTGACCAACTTCATGGTATGCAACAATCTTTTTCTCAGTCTCGTTCATCACGCGACTCTTCTTCTCTAAACCAGCGACTACCCGCTCAATTGCTTCGGCAAAGTCTTCTTGAGCAACCCTTTCACGCAGATTGCGTGCTGCCAATAATGCGGCTTCGTTGACCAAGTTTGCCAAATCTGCGCCAGCAAAACCAGGGGTACGAGTAGCGATCGCTTTTAAATCTACATCATCTCCTAATTTTACCTTTTGAGCATGAATTTTGAGAATTGCTTCACGACCAGATAAATCGGGACGGTCTACTAACACTTGGCGGTCAAAGCGACCTGGACGCAGCAATGCAGGGTCTAGGGTTTCGGGGCGGTTGGTAGCAGCTAGGACAATCACCGTTGCATCCCCAGCCGCAAACCCATCCATCTCAGTTAGTAATTGATTGAGGGTTTGTTCTCGTTCATCGTTACCACCGTAGAAGCCGTTACTGCTGCGAGACTTACCGATCGCATCCAATTCATCAATGAATACAATACAAGGAGCTTGTTTTTTAGCCTGTTCAAACAAATCTCGGACTCTGGAAGAACCTACACCGACGAACAATTCTACAAACTCGGAACCAGAGATGCTGAAGAATGGAACTCCTGCTTCTCCTGCTACGGCTTTCGCTAAAAGTGTCTTACCAGTACCAGGAGGGCCAACTAACAGCACACCTTTAGGAATCCTAGCGCCAATTTGGGTAAACCGTGCTGGAGTCTTGAGGAAATCTACAATTTCTACTAACTCAGTTTTCGCTTCTTCTACCCCAGCCACATCTGCAAAGGTGATTTTAGCAGATTCGCCTTCAACGTAAACTTTAGCTTTGCTCTTACCAATGGAAAGCGCACCTTGGGGGCCACCGCCACCACCACGAGCGAGAAAGAACTGCCAAATACCAATAAAAATCAGTGGTGGAATCACCCAACTTAAGAGGGTTGTAAACCAAGTATTTTTGGGTGGCGGTGTAGCAGCGAACTCAACTCCCTTTTCTTCTAGCAGTTTGGGTAACTCTAAATCAAAGATGGGTGTAGTTGCAAACACCTGGCCCGGTTCGGAATTTTCTGTTTTTATTTGGTAGACGATCTGATTTTGACCAACGGAAACGCGGTTGACTTCCCCTTCCTGTACTTGATGAATAAACAAGCTGTAAGGAACACCAGTCGGCCCAGAAGCAAATAAATTAGGCAAAAATAAATTTAAGAGCAGGAATAGCCCTGATACTGCCAGTAATATATTAGCAACGATCCGAAACCGAGGTGACTTAGGCTGTTCTTTAATTCCCATAAATGTTACCAATCCTTAATAATGAAAACTAACTTGAAAATTGGGCATGGGGGAGCCACTGCGGTCTTGGGGTCTCCCCAAGTGGAGCAAGTGGCGTCATTGGACGGAATTGGGGATTAATTATTCTCCTCTGCTCCCCTGCCTCCCCTGCCTCCCCTGCCTCCCCTGCCTCCCCTGCCTCCCCTGTCTCTCATTTTCCTTAACGCTTTGAAAAACTTGATTAAAGACTGGTCAAAAATGTTGGTATATTTGCCCAATCTAAGCAATGTCTACGATGGGCTGTGACGATCATGATGTTCGTTTGCTCTTGGCAGAAGACTTGCTAACGGCGACATAAAGTTGTTCAGCTTGTCTCGATTGTCAAGCATACTACTGCTTCTCATAAATCCTCCTTTGTAGCAATGTTTGCAGCATTTTTTTATTTATGTAACTAAACTTAACAATTAAATTAATCTTTGGGAACTAACGAGCAAATACGGTTTACCGTACTCAAAAAATATGCAGAGATTGGAAGACGCAAATAGAAATCCCCCACAAAGAGTTATTCTGAAGCTTTGGCGGAGCTTTCCTTGCTCCACTCCTGAATTCTTCTTGAATAATTTCACTTTGAACTTTGGAACTGCGTTCTCCATATATGCAGTTCCTCCTATCCATTAATGTCCATCATGCGACCAGTGGGGGCGATCGCTAGATAATTTAATCACACCGTAAGAACGGCCAACCTGCCATAAAGTAGAATTTTCATAACTCGTTCGTGGCTGATTAATACTAACTGTAGTTCCACTAGCGTTTTTGATATTTAAGGTTCCTGACCAAGTAATTTCCCAATCAATTGCTAATCTTTGGGTATGACGAGAGGTAAGAACAGGTCGAAAAGCAATATTATAAGCAAACACCATTTCTTTAGCAGCTTGGACAGAACCAGCATTGGTGTAATGTAGCCAATTAATATCTACATTAGGCATAGGTGGAACATCTTTGGCAGCAATTTCATTATTACCAATACGGAAAGCATAGTGCATTAAATAAGCTCTTTCTGATGGGCGAAATACTGAAGATATATCGATATTAGCTCCAGCATTTTTTAATGCTTGCTCAAAAGTTTGTACTTTTTGACGAAAGGGAGAAGCTAAATCATCAATTAAGTCGCTGTCTGGGAAAAAAATAACCCAAGCTTTTCCACTCAGTCGTTGTCTTAATTTTTTGGCGTATTCTGTGATGTTGTCTAAAGCCAACTCCAAATCAATGCCAAGCTTGGTTTTTGTTGTATTAGAAAGCTGTTGAGCTAATTCGGCTCGAAAATTGATGTCTCTTATTTTATAAGTTTCAGCTAGTCCTTTTGTACTGTTGGCCCCAAAGTCCCCATCAGCTACTAACGGCGGATTCAAACGACCGATCGCTGTTAAACTTTTTTGTAAGTCTTTGACCTCATTCTCTCCAAAGTTAAGATAGGTTAATAATTTATTCCCGGCATCGGTATAGATAGCAAAATAAATTGCAAAACCTTGCTCTAGCGCTTTTTTATAAGTAGCAGTATCGACAATTCCCGTTACTGTTAAAGCATTACTAGTCTGATAATCACGAGTTGCTTGAGCTGTAATATTCCCAAAATCCCCATCAACGGCAGCAATAGGGAAGTCATAATCTAAAAGAAATTTCTGCCAAGCAATTACAATCAGCCCTTCAGATTTTTTTTGGAGAGTAGGAAGTTGCAAAGCTTGAAGTTTAAAGCTCATAGTTTTTATTGAATGAAACAATTGTTTTCAACTAATTTTTCTGTCACTATTCGTCGTATAATTTCAGTTGCGATCGCTGCCAAATTTGGTATCTTGTACTTCATTAGAGCGATTGGAATCCAATAAACGCTGTTTGGCAAAACCCACTTTGAATTATAACATCCGCAGTTATGCTAGCTTTTCGCAGGGATACTTAAAATAGGAAACAGCGATCTCTTTGACTTGCCCCTAACAGCTGTCAGCAAACGGGGTCAGAAACTTTCTGGAGGTCAGCCAAAGCGAATTGCGTAGGCTAGCAAAAACCGCAGGCATCGCCCATACTATTGTCAAAGATTCGCCAATTCTGATTTGGGATGAGGATACTTCTGCGGTAGATAATGAAATCGGACGTCCCTTTGTCACCCCGTCAGACTGGAGCGGCTATTCAAAAATCTCTGGCTATGATTACCCAAAATTGTATAACCATAGCGATCGCTCATCGCCAATATAGACGCCTCTACCCTTTTTGTCTTTCTGTGGTATCTTGCGGTCAGTCGCTACGCGTAATTACGTTAATTAAATTCATCCTATTGGGTGAGTCTAATGGGTGAGGTACAAGAAACACGAAGTATTGTACCTTGAGGCTATAAATGGTTGTTTTGTACACCAATTTATAGGCTCAAAATTTAGGAAGCAGATAATGACTGTAAACCAAATTATTGGAGATTCAAAAAATCAGATTTTTGCAAACTTTGGTAAACATTTTTTTGCCTGGATGATGGCTCCAAGTCCTAGCAAATATGATAAAATTGTCAGCGATCGCAAACGTTCTCTTTTTGCTAATCTCCAAGGTAAAGTGTTAGAAATTGGCCCCGGAATAGATTCTAACTTACCCTACTATTCTAAAGATATCCACTGGATAGGAATCGAGCCAAACCCACAGACGCATTCCTCTCTCCAAAAACAAGCAGAAAAACTGGGTCTAAACATCGACCTCCGCATTGGTAATGCTGAATGGTTAGATGCCGAAGATAACAGCATAGATACTGTTGTTAGTACATTGGTTTTGTGCTCAGTGCCGAATATAGATTATACATTACAGGCAATTTTAAGAGTACTTAAACCAGGTGGACGCTTCTTATTTATTGAACATATCGCCGCACCTCAAGGAAGTTTATTGCGACAACTACAAAACACAATTAGTCCGATTTGGAAAGCGATCGGTAATAGTTGTCATCCAGATAGAGAAACTTGGATAGCATTAGGAAATGCTGGTTTTAGTAGCATCACTTATGAGCGATTTGATGCACAATTGCCAATTGTTAGTCCTCATATTATCGGCGTAGCGACAAAGTGATATCATGTCCGGTCAAAGACTTATCATTTAGACCGCAGTTCTTGCTGGGAGCAGGGAGCAGGGAGCAGGGGGAAAGAGACTTTTCCGATTTTTGCACAGAGCCGATAATCATAAGTGATTAACCGGACTTGATATGAAACAACTTTTAGCGGTTGCTGAATAAAAGTATGAATAAGCCCCCGGCTAAAGCCGTGGGGTTTGTGAGGTTTTCCAGCAGAGATTTTATGGATTCTGGCGCAGGAAAGTATCAATATCATTTAGTTCCTGCTGATTGAGGCGAAAGTCTCCAGCACCAATGATTCCTTCCACCTGCTTGGGATTGCGTCCGCCAACGATCGCCGCAGTCACCGCCGGATTATTTAAAGTCCAAGCGATCGCAACCTCACCTGATGAGCGATCGTGTTGTTGACCAATGTGTTGTAACACCTCGACTAGCTTTAGGTTACGAGATAGACGTGGCTCTTGAAATTCACTATTGTTTTTGCGCCAATCATCCTCTGGGAAATTAGCAACCCGCTCAGGTGTAATCGCGCCTGTAAGCAAGCCAGATTGCATAGGTGAATATACAATCACACCTATATTATTTTCTTTAGCAAAAGGCAGAATTTCTTTTTCGACATCACGCTTCACCAGTGAATAAGGCGGTTGCAATGACGTTACTGGTGCAATCTCCTGGATACGTTTCAACTGTTCGACATTGAAATTTGAAACTCCGATATAGCGAACTTTCCCCTCATCCTTGAGCTTGGCCAGAGTTGTCCAGCCTTCTTCTATGTCTGAGTCAGGATTGGGCCAATGGATCTGGTAGAGGTCAATGGTTTCAATGTCGAGCCGGCGCAGACTGGCTTCAACCTCTCGCCGCACAGAATCCGCCTTCAGGCTGCGACCAATTTCGCCCTTTTCATCCCAGATCATTGAGCATTTAGTGAAAATGTAGGGGCGACTAGATCGACCTTTGAGTGCCTTAGCAACAACCTCTTCAGAATGGCCCAGACCATAAATAGCTGCGGTGTCAATCCAATTAACGCCGAGGTCAAGAGCGCGATCGATCGCTGCGATCGATTCTTGGTCATCTTGCTCTCCCCAACCAAAAGCCCACCCACCTCCACCAATCGCCCAGGCACCAAAGCCGATTGGGGTAATGTTAAGCTCTGAATTACCCAGCTGTTTGGTTTGCATATCTACCTTCTGCAAGAATTTTTGAGTCAACTGCTACTTTAAGCTGCAAATATTCTCTCAACAGCTATCTGAAGTATGAATTACTACTAGTGCAAATATGACAGGCGATCGCTACTTGTGTAGGATTACTAAATCTTAAATATTGTGTTGATACACACTACTTGTATACTAAACTTGCTCAAAGATAGTAACAGTTGCCAGTGCCGATCAAAATAGAGAAGTAATATGTCAGAAGATTTAAAAGGCAAAGTTGCGCTGATCACAGGTGCAAACAAAGGTATTGGGTATGAGATTGCCCGCCAATTAGGTTCTAAAGGTGCTACTGTTCTTGTTGCTTCAAGAGATATAGGACGTGGTGAAGAAGCGGCGAATAAACTTCGTTTGAGCGAGATCGATGCCCGAACAATTCAACTTGATGTGATTGACCAAAAAACAATCGATTCTGCGCGTGAACAAATCGAGAGCGAATTCGGAAAACTTGATATCCTTGTGAACAATGCTGGAATACTAAGTGATGGCGATCGCCTTCCACCTAGTCAAGTTGATATTGAAACGCTACGACATACTTATGAAACGAATGTATTTGGAGTGTTTGCAGTTACAAAAGCGTTGTTGCCACTTTTAAATAAATCAAAAGTAGGGCGAATAGTGAATTTATCAAGTGGTTTAGGTTCTTTAACTCAGAACTCCGATCCAAATTATGAATTCGCTGATTTTAAACTTCTTGCTTATAACTCATCAAAGACAGCAGTGAATGCAATCACAGTTTTATTGGCTGCCGAACTTAAAGATACCCCGATTAAAATCAATGCTGTTGACCCTGGTTTTACAGCAACTGACATTAATCAATACCAAGGGTATCGCACTGTTGAGCAGGGTGCGATCGCAGCAGTAAGACTTGCTACTCTACCTGATGATGGTTTTAGCGGAGGTTTTTTTGATGAAAATGGTGTGGTTCCTTGGTAAAAGTAGAAGGCAGATCGCAAGCTAATGCAGCATCTCGTAGAGAGCTTCATTACGAATTACTAAAGCTACCGGATATTAACCTCTTGCAAGTAATTTACTTCTTGAAGAGATTCAATCTTAGTAACTGACTTTTTCGGGACAAATAAATTTGTTCTTTTTGCAGAAGCTATCCTTTGATTGTCGGCCAGTACACGTTGTTTTTGAGTATATTCATTCAATTTGACTTGAGCTTGAGCATAAACTAGAGTATCTTGGGGAACATTTCTGAGAAATTTTACAGCTCGATCGAAATCACCAATAGATGCTTTTTTATAGGCTTTCTGTAAAAAGTAAGCTGCTCTGATCTGCCGCTTTCGATTGTATTCAGCTAACTTGTCTTGAACTAAAGCACCTGCATGACTTTCTTGAGGAATTTGACGCAGATATTGTAAGGCGGCAGAAAAATCTTTTTCAGCAGCTTTTTCGTAAGCTTTTGCTAATAAATCTTGCGTCTGTATTTCAATGTTGACCGATGCTTGCTGAACTATTTTATCTATTTTAGATTGCCAATAAAAAATCTTTGGAACTTTAGCAGCAGTATGAAGAACATCTGACCATCTGCTCTCTTTAAAAGCTGTTTGTGCGATTTCGTATTGTTGTGCAGCTACTTGCCATTGCTCTTGCCATTCTTCAACTGTAGCTTGCGCTTCTGGATAAACATTGCTGTGAGAAGGAATTGATTTAGCGAGTGCGATCGCTTCTTCCAAATCTCCTGCTTGATATTCTTTTGTTGCTTTATATAATGTATCTGTTTCTGAGTATGCAGGTGCAGTATTAACTAAAGAATATACACCAAATCCCATTACTAAAGAATTAGCTGCCAATCCTACTTTCATTCCCGTTAATAATGGAGATGATTTTCCAGACGCAGGATTTTTCGCTACTTCAAGGGTAAATTGAGAATCTTCCTTTAATGTTTCTGATGGCTGAGGTTCCCAGATTATTTGTTTGAGTACCCGCAGCACTTCACCCGCAGACTGAAAGCGGTCTTGGTAATTATAGCGGATCATTTGGCTGAGAACAGCAGCTAGATAATCGTTAACTGGCGTGTTTTGAGAACGCCAAAAAATTTCATTAGTAGAAGGATCGGTTTTTAATTGTAGTGGTTCTAGCCCTGTTAAAGCCTGGATAGCAATCATACCCAAAGCATAAATATCACTATTGGGCTGTGTTTGACCAATAAATTGCTCTGGCGGTATGTATCCCAATGAAGTAACGGGAATTCTATAAATGGGTAATTCCGCACCTATGCCAAAATCGATCGACTGGATTGAGCCAAAGTCAATCATAACTAACTTGTTATCAACAGTACGTCTGATCAAGTTTTCCGGTTTGATATCGCAATGGATCACACCTTGAGAGTGAACAAATTCTAGAATACCTAAGACATCTATCAAAAATTCTACAACTTCGCTTTCACTCCACAGACAGCCCCATTGTTGATTGATGGGCAATTCCGCAGTCAGCGCATGTCCTTCAATGCACTCTTGCACTAAATAAAATCGCTCGTCTTCTTCAAAGCAGGCGATAAATTCAGGAATTTGGTCATGACTTCCCAGAAGCTTCAGGGTTTGAGTTTCACTCAGAAACAGTAACCTCAGCATCTCCAAGTAGCCGGATTCGGAACTGCTAACTTTAATCTGCTTAATAACGCATCTGGGATTCTCTGGATAATCTACGTCTACAGCAATGTATGTTTGTCCAAACACCCCTGCACCGAGGCTTTGGACAACTTGGTAACGCCCTTGTAGTAATTTACCGATTATGTGGTAGGTCATGACCTGGTTACTCAGTAAGTCCTTATTATTTAGTTTTTCTGACATTCCCTGCTGTTTCCGGAATGCTTTAGAAATAAATAACCAGAGTTTTGATACCTTGAATGCAAGTCTAATTTGTTAAGTATTTTTACGCAATAAAAGATAATATTTTATTAAATTTCTTAATCTTTCTAATACTATTTCCAAGACGTATAGAAATAACCCCACCTCCTGCGGTATGTCCCCTTACTAAGAGGACGTTGGGAGGGGTCAAAATAATGTGCAGCTTCACAGAGAATTGGATAAGAGTAACTGTACAGAAACCTGTTAAGTTAACTAAAGCTAATCCACTACTTTCACTAGCTAATGCAATATCTAGCTGATATTTCATATCTGCTGATATTCGTCTTCTTTCCTGCAAATAAACTATTTCGACTAAGCAAATTGTTGGTATATAGATTGTAATTTCACCTCGATCGCATTTGTCAAATGCTTCGTTGGCAGCAACACTAAGGTTAGGGCTATCCTCTAAATACCAAATTAGTGCATGAGTATCTGTTACCAAATCAGACATTAAATATCCTCATCCGAAAAGTTTCTCCAAACTTGTTGCCGCATCTGGTTAATATCCGATTCAGAAACATTACTACCTCGCCACAATCCTCGCAACGACTTTCGTGGTTTAGATTGAGTATTTGTTAACTCGTGTTCAATTTGGGGTGCAATTCGTTCGATTAAACGTATTTTATCTATCAACGAAAGCTGTTTTATTAATTCTAATGCATCTTCAATAGTTACTGTTTGATCCATTGTTCTTTTACCTTGACTTTTGTCAATAGGCTAGCACAGTTAAAAGCCTAATAACAGTAAGCATATAGGAATAATATAGGACTAGTATTTGATTTTTGAAATATACGTAGGGTGCGTTAGCGTAGCGTAACGCATCATCCCAAGCTTATGGTGCGTTACGACGTTCCGTCTAACACACCCTACAGGTACTTATATTTTTTCAATAATCAAATATGATTCCTATATTTAATTTTTAAAATATACGTCGTAGGGGAGCCAGTTGCTGAGGTTCCCGACCTCAATGATATCGTGTCCGGTGAAAGACTTATCATTAAGACCGCAGGGGGCAGGGAGCAGGGGGAAAGAGGGTTTTCCGATTTCTGCATAGATTACGGGAATTATAACTAATTAACCGGACATGATATGACTCGCTAAGGCTACGCTATCCGTTGTAGCAACTGGCGTTGCGTTAGCCAAAAGCTAACGCAATACCTCGGCTTTTAAGTGCGTTACGCTGCGCGATAACACACCCTAGATATACTTAGATTTTTTCAAAAATCAAATCAGATTGCTATATTTATTTTTTAATTGTTTAACTATTGACTTCTTCATCGTGTTCAACTATTTCAGCTTTATCTTGTAACGGCTTCACCACTCGCGCGATCGCTTCTTGAATAAAAGCTTTAATAAATTCATCTCGGCGATTAATTTGAAACTGTTTCTGCACAACTTCCGTCATTCCACCATCACCCCAATCTTGGTCATGACGAAAATATTCAATAAAACTTTTACCGGCAATTCGCGTTAAATAAGCTGCTGTCACGCCCTGAATTGCCCTACCAACCAGAAAGGTAGCAACGTTGAGTTGCAACGCTGTAGATAATAATTGAATTGCTCCTTTGACAATGCCCAAACTAGCGATGGTTTTCGCTAAAGAAAGAGCTAATTCTCGTCCCCGTTCCATATTCAATTCACAGCCATATACTCTGCCAATTTCTACAACCATTTGAGCGTTGACAGCGGCTGTCGCTAATAAATCTACCATTGGTATAGGCGTAACTGATACCACACCAGCACCAATCCATTGAAACCGTTCTACGATTTTGTCAGCTTGACGGCGACGCTGGCCATCAATGAGTTTTCGCGCCTCGTCTCCCAATCGCAGAGATTGCAAAAGAATATTATCTGCTACTAAATCCTCACCTTCGGCGCGTAAAACGGTAGCCGTGCGCCGCAACAAGGGAACAATATCCGGTTCTGGCTGGTAGGTTTCGCCAGTTTCTAGTTGTGCAGATTGGGGATTAGCAGCGATCGCCACTACATCATTAGTAGCAATAAATCCCCGTACCCGTTGACGCAATCTCGCGAGGATGGATTCTTTATCTTCATCTGTATATAAATCAGTTTTGTTGAGAACTAGGAGCGATCGCTTCCCAATTTCTGCCAACCCCCGCAGCGGCTCATATTCTGAGCGGCGTAAATCATTATCCACTACAAACAACAGTAAATCTGCTTCTGTTGCCAGTTCTCGCGCCATTTGTTCCCGTTCCGTTCCCGCCACCCCTGCTTCTAAAATCCCTGGCGTATCTGTAATTAAAATCTTGCGTTCTAATCCCTTCAACCGCAGACAATAGGTTTCCCCAACCTGAGTTGTACCCATTGGTGCATCCACCTGACCGACCATACGCCCCATAATCGCATTAACCAGGGAAGTTTTGCCAGCACTCCCCGTACCAAATACCACTACTTGAATTTCGCCCCGTGCTAGGTTGGCTTCAATCTCTCGCGATCGACTTAATAAAGCTTGGCGGGTTACTTCATCTTGAATTTGCGCTACCTGTTGCCGCACAGCCTGTAGAGTTGTAGAAGCAGCGTCAGATTTAGCAGCCGGAATTTGTGCCGCAGTCACTCGTTTCGGGTTGCGACGCGATCGCTTTTCCCCTGACTGAATCACCAATACATAATAGACAAAAGCGGCAACCAAAGCTCCAATCAGGACAATCAGCAATAACAGCAACAAATTGCCTAGCAACGGCGAATAGGACAATTGCCAATAGAGGCGTGATAGGGAATCAATTAGCCATAGGACTAGCCCCAAAATTACAATTAGACCGACAATCAGCGTTACTATGCGTGACAGAGGCATGGGTGGGAAAGTTTAGTAAGTATTCAGTAGGCAGATGCTTCTAATCTTAATAGTTTCAATATTTTTTACCAGAGTAGTGAGAAGGAGGCAGGAGGCAGGGGGCAGGGGGCAGGGGGCAGGGGGCAGGAGGCAGGAGGCAGGAGGCAGGAGGCAGGAGGCAGGGGGCAGGGGGCAGGAGGCAGGGGGCAGGAGGAAAACAGGCTTTCTTGATAAACCAACAATGCTCACTCCATTTTTTGTATCTTTAAAAAATTGCAACAATATAAAAATGCAATTGTCTACATTATCAATATTTCCAAAAGTTTTAGTATGCAGACTATTACTAAAAAGTCAATAAATAAGTCCTGGGCTGGTGCGATCGCAGAACCAGCAAAAGAATTTCCCCTGACTCAGCTATCAATTATTTCTGGCAAGATTCCAGATGGCTTGCGTGGCACACTTTACCGCAATGGCCCCGCACGGCTAGAACGCGGTGGCCAACACGTGGGACACTGGTTTGATGGAGATGGGGCAATTCTCGGTGTCCATTTCACAGATGCAGGTGCTACCGGAGTCTATCGCTATGTGCAAACAGCAGAATATCTAGCTGAAACTCAAGTGGATAGGTTTCTTTATGGTGTCTATGGGATGCATCCGCCAGGCCCCATCTGGAAACGCTGGGGTCAACAAATCAAGAATGCAGCGAATACTTCAGTGTTGGCTTTACCTGATAAATTGTTGGCTTTATGGGAAGCAACCAATCCTTATGCCCTTGATTTACAAACTTTAGAAACGAAGGGATTGGATGATTTAGGTGCTTTGGATAACGGATTACCTTATTCTGCTCATTACAAGCGTGATTCACAAACAGGCGAGATTTTTAACTTTGGAATCAGTATCGGCAGTTCTGTACAACTGAATCTCTACAAAAGCGATCGCACTGGCAAAATTATCCAAAAAACTGCTTTTAAGCTAGATCGCTACTCGATAATGCATGATTTTGTTTTAACCCAAAGGTATCTGGTGTTTTTTATGCCACCGATGCGGATGAAAATGCTGTCACTTTTGCTAGGTGTGACTACATTTAGTGAATCCCTATTGTGGGAACCTCAATTAGGAACCCAGGTGTTAATCTTCGACCGAGAAAACTTATCTTTAGTTAGTCGTGGCGAAACCGATCCTTGGTTTAATTGGCATTTTGGCAATGGTTATGAAGATGGAGACGGTTCCGTGATTCTGGATATGGTGCGATATTCAGATTTTCACCAAACTAATGAGTATCTTAGAGAATTTGCAAGTGGTGAGACGCACACAGTTCCTAGAGGAACATTGTGGCAAGTTCGCCTCAATCCGCAAACTGGGAAAGTGACGGCAATACAGGAAGTTGTCAATCGCAAGTGTGAATTTCCTATAGTGCAGCGTTCGCAAGTTGGGCAACCTTGGCGCTATACTTATGTATCATTAATGCCCCAAAGAGGGGATACAGACAAAGAATGGTTCGGTGCGATCGCCCGCTTCGACTACAAAACTGAAACCCTCACGGAAGCAGATTTAGGAGAAAACCGCTATCCTTCAGAACCCATCCACGCTCAAGATGCCCAAAACCCTGAGCAAGGCTGGGTGTTAACCGTTGTATACGATGGTAATTCTCATAGTAGTGAAGTTTGGGTATTTGATAGCGATCGCCTGGATGCAGAACCTGTTTGCAAATTAGGATTACCTAGCGTCATTCCCCACAGCTTCCACGGCACTTGGAACCCAGCATAATATCATGTCCGCTTAAAGACTTATCATGAAGACCGCAGGGGGCAGGGAACAGGGAGCAGGGGGAAAGAAGGTTTTCCGGTTATTGCACAGATGTGGTACTCATAGCTAATTAACCGGACATGATATAACAATTCAAAATTCCAGATTGAAGAGAAATCTTTGATAATTGCTAAAGTACAGTTTTGCGTAAAGCGTAGCGTTTTTAATGCAACCGACGCATTGGCATTGTAGAGAGATGCATTCACAATGCAACCGACGCATTGGCATTGTAGAGAGATGCATTCACAATGCAACGGCAAACATTGGCATTGTAGAGAGATGCATTCACAATGCAACGGCAAACATTGGCATTGTTAAGATATTGCCAAATTTAATTCGCTACAAATTTATGAGATGCTGTACTAAGTTAGAACTTATGCATATTTTCTTACTCAGCACTGAGTATGGTAAAAACGTAGTATTCTACATATTGGTATCTAAAAACAAGTCCAAAATCATGAGGAGAAACCCCATAGCATTACTACTTAGCACAGTGATTGTCAGCTTCGGACTGTCATCAATGTTAGCTCAAGCACAACAACAGGTTTCTGATGCCCAAGTCGCGGCAATGGTAGAGGCGCTGCGACTAGCTGCACCGCAGACCGGCATCGCCAATGATGGACTTTATAGTGAATGGCAAGTTAAACCAGAAACCTTAAAAGGCTGGTCGAAACATTGTCTCAAACAAGAACTAACACCAACGCAGTTTGAAAACAGTCCGGCGACGGCACGCCAAGTTGTATCTTGCATCACGCGCCGTGAGTTAAACAAGCAATTTCTTGCCACTAATAATAATGAAACCGCTGCTGTGCGTGGCGTCGGTTGTTGGTGGATGACTGGCAGCTATACAGGCTGCAACAGCGGATTTACTGCTACATATCTTCAAAAAGTTGTGGGTTTTTACCAGCAGCAGCGTTCAAAACCAGCAACTACTAGATAGACATCACCAAATTAATCGCTATGTGGCAATAGAAATATGAGTGAAAAAGAATGTAGAGACGTAGCAGTGCTACGTTTCTACAAAAATTATGGATAACGCATATTTAATTTCTAGAAATGTCTAATGATTAAGCGATCGCAATTAAGGAAAATCAACTCCTATGCGTCTACGTTGACTTTAATAACAAAGTTTTAGTCTTAACCCAACCGTATTGAGTTATATCTAAACAAGGGATTGTTTAAACTTTGTCAATCCTGTTAAAATGCATCGATGTCAAAAAAGCAACATTTCTTAAACAAAAAACCCGGTTGGTCTTTGGATGAGCGAGATCCAAAGTTCATAGAATCTCTGATGCCACTGTTTGACTTTTTGTATCACTACTATTTCCAAGTTCAAACTAGTGGCTGGGAGAATATTCCACCCCAACAAAAAGTCTTATTTGTTGGTTCACACAATGGTGGACTCGCAGCCCCTGATATGGCAATGATGATGTACGACTGGTTCCGAAGATTTGGTGTAGAGAAACCAGTTTATGGTTTGATGCATCCCAAGGTTTGGCAAGTTAGCACGCCACTAGCGCAACTAGTCGCTAAGGCTGGAGCAATCATCGCTCATCCAAAAATGGCTTACACTGCCTTACGCTCTGGAGCGAGTGTGCTAGTTTATCCCGGTGGAGCCGAAGATATCTTCCGGCCGAATTATTTACGTAACAAAATTTACTTAGCAGGGCGACAAGGATTTATCAAGTTAGCGTTACGGGAAAATGTGCCGATTGTGCCTGTGATTTCCTGGGGCGCTCACGATACACTCATTATAATTGCTGACTGCTACAAAGTTGTGCAGCAACTCCACAAGTGGGGAATGCCTTGGCTATTAGGTATCGATCCAGAAGTTTTTCCAATCTATCTCGGACTGCCTTGGGGATTAGGAATTGGCCCATTGCCTAATATTCCATTACCAGTGCCCATATATACGCGAGTTTGTCCGCCAATTGTATTTGAACGCTACGGCCCTGAAGCAGCTAGCGATCGCTATTATGTCAATGAATGTTATGAATTAGTTGTTAGTCAGATGCAGCAAGAGTTAGATAACTTAATAAAGCTAACTGCTAAGACCAATTCTCTTTGAATGAATCTTTAATTTGTCACTCCTAACTCCTAACTGCTTTCCTAGCCGCCGCTGACTGGTGGAATCAACACAACCTCATCCCCATCTTGTAGTAGGGTATCTGGTTCGACAAAGATCAAATTAATCCCAAAACGGGTTATATCTCGCCATTGTGAGAGTTCAGGGTGTTCAGCTATGAGGCGATCGCATACTGCTTTGACTGGCATACTATTAGGAAATTCCAGCACTAGTTCCGAAACCCTAAAGGCTTCTTGATAAGCAGCGAACAATTTGACGGTAACGGTGATTAGAGATTTAGACATATAACATACTTTGGCAGTACGAGCAAGTGTTTTAATAGTTACTCCTGCAAGTGTCGCAGACAAGCCTCTCGTAGCACTTCGTGAAAGCAAGCTACGCATAGCAGCGTCTCCCTTTGTGATAAGAGAAGGCTTTACGCTACGCTATCGTCAATCTAAAATTGCAAATCTAAAATCCCAAATTGTTTGACTATTCAGCATTGAGGATTTTTGGTACTTTGAAAAATTCGCCTTCCTGTTCAGGTGCACTGTTGAGAATACTTTCCCGGTCAGGATAGGGTTGCAATTCATCCTCTCGTGTGATATTGCTGACATCAATTGCGCGTGTTGTTGGCAGCACATTACTGACATCAAGTTCATTCAATTGTTCGATATAGTCCAGAATACTTCCCAACTGGGTAGTGAATTGTTCCTCCTCTTGTGAAGTCAATTCTAAACGAGCAAGATTAGCTACTTTGTGAACTTGTTCTCGATCAATCATAAATTGTCATTAGTCATTGGTCATTGGTCATTGGTCATTGGTCATTAGTTCTTAGCAAATGACAAAGAACTAATGACTAATGACTAAAAGAATACGTCAATTTGCGATCGCCCGGTGGTTTTCAGCCAATTTTGGGCTTCGACGTAGTTATTGGGGGCCATGCGAATAGCGCGAATCCAATAGTCTGCTGCTTGGTCAAAAAGTGCTTCGCCAGCCTCGTTATCTCCAGCTTCTTTTTCTTTTTCACCTTGGTAGTGATAAATCACAGCGATGTTGTTCAAGGCTTGGGGCATACGTGGGTTTAACTCAATTCCCTGGTGATACAGTTCTAAAGCTTTGCTGTGGTCGCCATTGCTGGCATAAATTAGCCCCATATTGTAGAAAATATAGCCGCGATCGTTGGTATCTTCCTCTAGTGTTAGAGCTTCTTCATAGTATTCCAATGCCTCAGCATATTCCCCTTCCGCTTGGGCCGACATACCATCTCGATAATAAACAAACGCTTCTTTAGCTTTTTTGTTGGTTGGCAGGATCTTCAGAATGATATCCGCCATCACTGTAAAGGATTTGTCAATAAAATTATCGTTTTTTTGTGTTCTTGGCATATTTGTCTCTGGGTATTAGGCATTGGGGTATTGGGGACTGGGAACTGGGGACTGGGGACTGGGAACTGGGCAATAATCTATAGTTTTTTTCCCTGCTCCCCCTGCTCCCCCTGCTTCCTCATCTCCCCAATCCCCTAGTTCACTCAATAGCTAATTTAACTGATTTGCGGGGGCATTCTTCTCACTGAGGGGTACGATACATTCTGAACTATTATGTCGAGAGTTGTTTACCAAGGTGCTAACTGGATGTGCAATCATTGCTGGCGCTGGATAGGGACGCAATAGCTGTTGTAGGGTTTGGGCCGTTTGTACTTGGGGATCTAGCCATAAATCGTAATCTTGTGGCTCCAAAATCACTGGCATCCGCTCGTGGATGGGTTGGAGTAATTCGTTAGCTGCCGTTGTCAAAATTGTACAAGAAATTATTTCTTCGTTCGCAGGCGAACGCCATTTCTCCCACAAACCTGCAAAACCGAAGGGTTGCCCATCTTGGAGACGAAAATAAAATGGCTGCTTCTTACCTTGTTGGCGTTGCCACTCATAAAAGCCATCAGCTAGCACTAAACAGCGTCTGTGCTTAAAAGCCGAACGAAAAGCAGGTTTTTCGACAACAGTTTCTGCCCTAGCATTAATCAGCTTTGCCCCCATTCCTGCATCTTTCGCCCATGACGGAATTAATCCCCAATGCAACTGCTTAAATTCCCGCTTTTCCCTTTCGGGATTTTGTAACACTGTCGCCACCATTTGCGTAGGCGCAATGTTATATTCGGCTGCCAAATCGGGAACTGACTCAACCTGGAAAACTTTAGATAATCCTGCTGCTGACTGGTTTAAAGTAAATCTTCCACACATAGTTTTCTTTTCGACCCCTAACTAAATTAAACATCTCAATCTAGAAATAAATAATATATTTTTTTATTTTCTCGAATAATTTTCTGTAGTACGTTCAAATACCAAATACAAAAAAAATATCCGGTTTTGGGAAAATCTTTTGGTAAAATATTGTATTTTGAACCTTCACTTCTCAACATATTCCTAACTGTATTTTAACATGGCACTACTGCATCTGTACGATTTTTTACCTTCTGGTCATGGTTATAAGATACGTCTTTTATTGACACAACTAGGTATGCCTTTTGAGAGGATAGAGCTTAACATCTTGAAAGGCGAGACTCGAACACCAGAATTTTTAAGTAAAAATCCTAACGGTAAGATACCTGTTCTGGAAATCGAGCCAGGGAAATATTTGGCAGAATCAAATGCCATATTGGTTTATCTGAGTGAAGGTACAGAGTTTTTACCTTATGACCGCTTTTTACGAGCGCAGGTACTGCAATGGTTATGTTTTGAACAATATAGCCATGAGCCTTTTATTGCTACATCAAGATTTTGGATTTCTATTTTAGGTAAAACTGAAGAATATAGTGAAGCTATCAAACAAAAACGCGAACCAGGCTATGCAGCACTTAACTTGATGGATAAACATTTAACTTCTCAAGATTTTTTTGTGGCAGAACGTTATACGATTGCTGATATTGCCTTATTCGCTTATACTCATGTAGCTGATGAAGGTGGGTTTGATTTAATACAATATCCTGCTATCCAAGCTTGGATAAAAAGAGTCAAAACTCAACCAAGGTATATCAGTATTACAGAGGCATAAAAATTAGATTTTGCAAGTTTCTATCTCTCGTTTCTTGTCTCTAGTAGAGAATGTACTGGGTGGAATGTAGCTCACATTCAGAAGGCAGCAAAGTCTTCAAAAAAGGTATTATGAAGCAGCAGTTAGGTATTCGTATTAATTTCCATCAGCTTTTGCCGAGAGGAGAAACCTGACTTAATTCTGACATGAGACTTGGGTAGATCAAATTTATCTGCTAGTAGTTTAATTAACTCTTCATTAGCCTTACCATCAATTGGGGGCGATTTTAAATAAACAGTTAGACTGCCATCAGGTTGTTCTTCAATTTTTTGCTGTTTTGAATTAGGTTTAACCTTGACTTTTTTTTGCATAACCTATTCCGTGTAATTGTCGCAGCCACAACCAGCCTAAAATAGAACCCAATACATAATGAGGAAAATCCCACCAAACAAAGGTCGTACCAAGTAACAATTTACCTATCAAGGTGGCGCGAATTTGCTCTAATAGTGGTGGATGCCAAAGTTGCAGGAATTCTAGTATACATGTGATGACAAAAACCCATATAGGAATTTGGATTACCGCTGCTCGACTTCTGAAAAACCAAAATGCGAACAGACACCAAAATATTTCGTAAAATACAGCTGCTCCGTAATCATTAAACCATTGATGGGCAGGCCCATTATAATACTTAAACAAAAATCCTATCGGTACAACGATGAGCGCAGAAATAATAATAAATATTGTTTGGTTACGGTATCGAAGCATTTTCTATAGACTAGAGACTATGCAAAATTTTAGCAGCGGAACGACTATAAGTCTCCTCTGGGTACTAGGGAAGAAAATATACAGCAGTTTGCAACAAGCGTGAGGTACAAAACCGAGGACTCAAAAATTAAATTATTCTTCTGCCTCCAGCATAGCTGCCTCCTGCCTCCTGCCTCAAAACTAGTGACTTTGTACTTCATCCAAACGAAAACTGCTGTAAGTAAGATTTGGTTGAGGTTTGAATCTCCATTCAAATTTTCAAGAGTCCCCAATTTACGCGCTCTGGTTTGGCTTCAGTCCCCTTTCAATCCTACATAGGCTATTGCTCCAAATACAGATTTGGGATGTATCGATCTGTAGGAAGCAATATATGACTAAATATTCATATTTATCATCCCACAGCTTGGTGCATGAGTTTTTATCAAAAATTAGTACTTTTCTATTAGTTTTGTTAGTACACAATCTGAAACATGTGTTTGAGATCGGCTTTTCTTCATTGACATTTGTTTAGATGGTTTTTGGGGGTATGCGTAGACTAGCAAAAACCGCAGAGATCGCTAATTTCCAAAAAAGCATATAAAATTTATGTAAAGCTAAAGTGTTATTAAGCATAAAAATATTCTAGATATATATCAATTTAACTTATCTATTTAAAAAATATTTCTTTAATACATAAATAGTTTTTTGTAATTAAACATAATAGTTCTTTAACAAAAAGAAATAATCTCGAAACCTAACTTAATCACAAACCCCATCAAGCTAAAAAAAACTGGCAACATTAACCAAATAAATCAATAGATTTTAAAAAGTGTTTAATTTAAGGTTTACAAACATATATCAATGTATTATGAATCGGATTTATTGAGTATTTTGAAGATTTAGTAAAGAAGTTTATGTAACCTTGTGCTTCATGATAATTAAATAACTACAGCATGGGTTCAACAAGTTGGAAAAAAACCAAAATATTTGACCTAATTACTCAATCATTTGCGTAATAAATTAATGGATTGTCAAGAAATAAATTATCTGATTTTTTAGAGTAGGCGTTTCGCTTGCAACCAAGGGCTGGCTTTTCGGATCAGCCCACAGTAAGTAATTGGATATTTTTTCTTGAGAAGTTCCTAACTAAATAGTTAATGTTTTTAACATGAGATTACGCAAATGACAAGTAATCTACATTGAACTGATAAACAGTTTTTTGATTGATGCTGAACTTACATATTTAGTGAGAAATTTAGGAGAGATAATATGGCTTTCGGTACTACAAATCCTGACACGATAAATGGGAGTTCGGGAAATGATACCATAGTTGGCTGGGCTAGTGGTGGTAATGCCAATAGTACCTCCGGTAACGATATCTTGAATGGTTTGGCTGGTAACGATTCCCTTGCAGGTGGGACGGCGAACGACATTCTCAACGGTGGAGATGGCAATGATACACTTGATGGGGGCACAGGAAACGACACTTCAAAAGGTGGTACAGGCAGTGACACCTTCAAAGGCAGTCAGGGTAACGACAACATTGATGGTGGAGATGGCATTGATACCGCAGATTACAGTCAATTAGGTCAAGCTATTACCTTGTCAGGTGTTGGAACCATTCAAAAAGCTGGGGGATTGGGAAAAGACCAACTCTTTAAAGTAGAAAAGGTTATTGCTAATGCTAAGGTCGCCAACAACACCATTGATGCATCCCAATCTTTGGCTGGGGTATCTATCGCCGTTAACCTGCAAACCCAAAGTTTGGCTGCTAGTAAGGTTCCTGGTTTGGGAACATTGTCATTTACCGCAGTCAACTTTGATAATGTCATCGGCACAAATGGAAATGACAGCATTGCTGGCGATAACCAAAATAACCGATTATCCGGTAATAATGGCAATGACACGCTTGATGGCGGTTTAGGTATTGACACTTTGAATGGGGGGGTAGGTGATGATACTTACATCGTTGACACTACTCTTGATACCATTACAGAGGCTGCGAATTCAGGCATAGATAACGTCCGGTCTTCTGTTAGCTACACACTAGGAGCCAATCTGGAGAACCTGAGGCTGAGAGAAGGTGGCAACATTACTGGGACAGGTAACAGTCTTAACAACTTTCTTTTTGGTAATACTTCTAATAACACTCTAAATGGAAGAGTAGGTGATGATACGCTAGACGGTAATAATGGCGATGATATCCTCAATGGTGAGGACGGTAATGATAGCCTACAAGGCGGGCCGGGTAATGAAATACTCAATGGGGGATCTGGAAACGATATCCTCATCGGTACTTTTCCTGGTAGTCCGCTTCCACCCGGATTAGGAGAAACTGATACCTTAACTGGCGGGACTGGGGCAGATAGATTTATTCTGGGGGACGCTGTAAATATTTTTTACGACGATAACAACAGCGCAAATCCTGGCTTTGGGGACTACGCTACTATTACTGACTTCGACTCTAGCCAAGATCGAATTGAACTCAAAGGATCTTTACAGGACTATCGCCTGCAAGTTGTTGGCAGCAACACACGAATATTCTCAGACAAACCGGGAGCAGAACCAGATGAGTTCATCGGTATTGCGCTGGGGAAAAACAATTTCAGACTTGATAGTGATGACTTCCTTTTCTTTGAGGGGGAAAATCCTGGAGAAGGTACAAACAACACACTGGCTACTGCTGAAGGGTTAGGTTCCTTATCATCAGGCTCAAACATTAATCTTTCAGCCCAGATTGCCACAGTTCAACTGGGGGACGATCCCGATTTCGACTTTTTTAAATTTTCTTTAGCAAATCCAGGAACTGTCACTATTAAGACAGTGACATCAGGAGATACAGTTCTGGGACTGTTTGACGATACTGGGATTGGGAATTTACTGCAAACGAACGACGATAGTAGCGGTAGCAATTCGTCATTAATTACCAGTTCCCTGGGTGCAGGTACGTACTACATTTCAGTGAGTAAATATGCTTTCTTGCCTGAAGATGGCGGAACTTTCTCTGGTAGCAGTTCTAATCCTGATTTTTCTTATACACTAGGAGTCAGTTTTGCATAAAAACATTGTCAAGTTAAGAAAGTACTAATATCAGAAAGCAGATTCAAGGATACTTTTCCTCGTGACTAGGGGAACACGGTAGCGTGTTCTCCTTTATCTGACATGAGACTATTTACAAACCAGTACTTATCTCCAGAAGCAACACATCTTAATTGTTTCTAATTGATTAGCGTTCTAAAATTATCTTGATAATTGCAATTTTGGGTAAATGATAATCAAAACTAATCACCTAGACAAATTGAATCGTCAATAGTTGCAATAAAACCGATGAAATCCCTCAAAAGTCCCTCATCCAGCTTTTCTAATTCCCAAGCATCAGAACAAACTTCTCAATTGGCCTATAGACCGTTTGGCGGCCAAACTCAAAAAGCATCTTTTACGCCCGTGACACAAACGGATGTAGAGAATGAAGCTTTTGCAGAAGAAAAGATGGAAGTAACTGGATTGGAATTACAAGCCAAACATGGGACGATTACGCCAGAGGGACAAGAACGGCTGACTGTATTGCAAGCCAAGATGGATCGATCGTTGAATTATCGACTGGAAAAAGCAACACGATTTGGTCATAACTTTGCCAATATTCCAGTCAGAAGACCAGATACACCAACACCAATTCAGGCAAAACTGACGATTGGGGAGCCTGGAGATCGGTACGAGCAAGAAGCTGACCAAACAGCACGTCAGGTGATGCAAAGAATTCATCAGCCACAGAGCGAGCAACTTCAGCGAGAAGAATTACCTGATGAAGAAGATGAATTGCAAATGAAACCAGAGGGCAGTATTCAGCGCAAAGAACTGCTAGAAGAAGTACAAATGAAATCTTTGGGAGAAACTCCCTCGCTGCAACGGGAGAAACTACCAGAGGAAGAATTGCAAATGAAGTCGCTTGGTACTTCATCCCAGATAGTGAATGAGGTAAAATCCCCAAACAAACCACTTGGACATGACATTAGTCGAATATCACTGCGGCGTCCACAAACAAAACTGACAGTTAACCAGCCTGGAGACATTTATGAGCAGGAAGCTGATAGTGTCGCCCAGTTGGTGATGCAGAGGGTGAGCGAACCTGTGCAGTCTATCCAACGGGAGGGATTGCCAGAGGAAGAAGACCAATTACAAATGAAATCCCTGGCGGGTTCTATTACTCCTTTGGTGCAGCGTCAGGGTGGAGGAAGAACAGCAGCAACATCTGAGCTAGAAACTTCTATCCAACAAGCACGTGGAAATGGGCAGCCGCTTGCAGATGATATCAAGCAACCAATGGAGCAAGCATTTGGGGCTGATTTCGCTAGTGTCCGCGTTCATACTGATGCTCAATCTAATAGCTTAAATGAATCTATACAAGCTCGTGCTTTCACCACAGGGCAGGATGTGTTCTTCCGTCACGGCGAATATTCTCCTGGAAGTAATGCAGGCAAGGAATTACTGGCCCATGAGTTGACGCACGTTGTCCAGCAAAATGGCAGTGCAGTACAGCCAAAATCTCTTCATGTAGCACCAAAAGAAAATAAACTCCAAACAAAAGTGCCGACAACCTCTGCGACGCATGGGCTAGCTATCCAACTGCGGGAGAATTTCCAAAAACCAAGTGATGAAGATAACCACAAAAATTTAGAAGCTGTAGAATCCAAAACTGATAAAGAAAACGGCGAACAACAAAATCAGGCTACAACAGAAAAACATCAAGCTACCCCCACACCCCCAGATGATGGTGGAAACGCGGCAACAGATCCACCCCCAACAAAAAAGGTTGGTGCAGCAATAACTCAGAAACAGGTTGAGGTTGGGGGAAATCAAGCAAAAGAGCCTGAGTCAAAAGATACCAAAGCTAATACAGAAAAGGTCGATTCTCAACAGCAAGCTCAAAGCAAAGGAGGATTACCAGGAGCAGACGTAGGTAAGGGAGCCGCAGATTTACCTGGAGGAAACGCAGGGAAAGCGATCGCCGGATTACCAGGAGCAAATGTAGCCAACACAACAGTAAAATTACCTGATGCAGCAGTTGATGCTAAAAAGGCTCCCACTTGCCCTGAAGATGACCCAGCATTTCAAGCGGTAGTCGGCACAACAAAAGAGGTTGCCGGACAAAAGAAAAAACACCCACCTGCCAATAGCAAAGCCCAAGAAGCCCAAGCGGCAGCTCAACCCCCAGGTAATGAAGTAGACAGCAAAGCGCAAGCCAATCAAGTTGGGGAGATGCAACAAGCCCCAACACCAGGATTTGATGCTGCTGCCTTCAAAGCCAAATTGATGCAGCGCATTGCTGATATGGCTCCCAAGAACTTGGAAGAGGCAGACAACTTTAAAAATAACAACAAACTGGACTCTGTTAAAGGCGATTTGAGTGGCCAGGTTAAAGAAGAACAGAAAAGTTCTCAGGGTCAGCTAGAAGAGAAAACTAAAGAAAAACCCGATGCCAGTGGTATTGAGGCTAAACAAGTAACACCACTGCCAAAGAATGAGCCAGGGACACCGCCAACAGGCGTTGATGCAGACAAAGCTGCACCCAAATCTAAGGGACAAGGTGAAGTCGAGGCACCACTGCAAGATGACAGTAAAAAACTTGACCAGCAGATGAAAGAGGCGGATATTACCGAGGAGCAATTGGCAAACTCCAATGAACCGGAGTTTCAAGGGGCACTTGCAGCCAAGAAAGACGCTCAAACTAATGCACAAGAAGCGCCACCACAATATCGCCAGCAAGAGCAAGGTATACTAGCAACCGCTCAAGCTACGGCAGAAGCTACAGCGCAGCAGCATTTACAAACAATGCACGGTATCCGTACCCAAAACCTGGGTCAGGTAACAGAACAGCAGGTGGGAGCCAAGGGCAAGGATGAGCAAGCACGGGCAAAAGTTGCTGGTGATATTAATAAGATTTATGACAAGACCAAAGGCAAAGTTGAAAAAACCCTCAGCGAACTAGACGGGCAAGTTATACAAGCCTTTGATGCTGGTGCTGCTGAGGCCAAGAAAGCCTTCGAGGATTACGTTGGCAAGCGGATGGACAAATATAAGAGCGATCGCTACAGTGGCATTTTAGGCCCAGCAAAATGGGTGTGGGACAAATTGTTTGGTATGCCTTCAGAGGTGAACGCTTTCTATCAAGAGGGTCGGCAGCTTTACATCAATCAGATGGATGGTGTAATTAACAAAGTTGTCGCCATTATCAGTAAAGGACTGACCCAAGCTAAAGCAGAAATTGCCAGTGGTAAGCAGGAGATTCAGAATTATGTTAACCAACTGCCGCAAGACTTAAAAGGAGTTGGTCAACAAGCCGCCGCAGATATTGACAGCAAATTTGAAGAATTGCAACAAAGTGTTGACGATAAGCAAGATGAGCTAATTGACACGCTAGCCCAGAAGTACAAAGAAAACCTGGAAGCTGTTGATGCCCGCATTGAAGAGATGAAGGCAGCAAATAAAGGTTTTATTCAAAAAGCTTTCGACTTCATCGTGGGAGTCATCAAGACAATCATTGAACTGACCAAAATGCTCTTGGAAGTGCTAGCACGAGTTGCTGGCGTAGTTGGGCAAATCCTCAAAAACCCGATTGGTTTCTTGACTAATTTGATCCAGGCGGTGAAGCAAGGCTTCCTCAACTTCATGAATAATATCGGGAAGCACCTCCAGCAAGGATTAATCGGCTGGCTGACAGGCACAATGGCAGAAACTGGTATTCAAATGCCAGAAAACTTCGACCTCAAAGGGATCTTTAGCCTAGCTATGCAGCTTTTGGGCTTCACTTATGAAGCAATTCGCGCCCAAGCTGTGAAACGATTGGGTGAAGAAAAGGTCAGTCGGTTGGAACAAACTGTTGATGTATTTCAAGTCTTAGCCAGTCAGGGTGTGGCTGGGATGTGGCAGTTTGTCCAAGACCAGATTGGCGACCTCAACGCTTTGGTGATTGAACCCATCAAGAATTTTATCATTGAAAAAGTGATTACAGCCGGGATTGAATGGGTTCTGAGCCTGTTGACCCCAGCTTCAGCCTTCGTGAAAGCCGCCAAGGCGATTTATGAGATTATCAAATTCTTTATTGAACGCGCCCAGCAGATTGCCGATTTAATTAATGCTGTTTTAGACGCGATTGGTGCGATCGCTAGTGGTGCGATCGATCAAGCAATCAAGGGTGTTGAAAATGCCCTTGCTAAATCTTTACCAGTTGTCATCAGTTTCCTAGCAAGTCTTTTGGGCTTAGATGGAATTGCTGGCAAGATTCAAGGAATATTCAAGAAGCTGCGTAAACCGATGGAAAAAGCAGTTGATTGGGTCATTGATAAAGGTGCAAAGGCGTTTAAGAAAGTTGGTAACAAGGTTAAGAATAGCAAGTTTGGTAAGAAGGCTGGAGAACTGAAAGATTCGGCGAAGGATAAATATCAAGCCGGTAAGCAGTGGGCTGAGGATAAAAAGGAAGTTGGTCAGCAGTGGGTTAATGATAAGAAGGAAGCGGCTCATAATTGGGTTGACGGTAAGAAAAAATCTGTCAAGGATAAGTTTGACAAGTTTGGCAATAAAGTCAAGGATAAGCTTGGATTTGGCAAGGATAACGAGAAAAGTAGGGATAAGAAACATAAAAAGGGTAAAGACGGCAAATCTGACAACCGCATGATGGAGCAGAAGGAAGCTGACGTTAAACGGGGTGTAGCAGAAGCCGATAAGTTATTACAAAATGAAAAGATATCCTTTGAGCAGGTTAAAGAACACCTACCCACCATTAAGACTAAGTATAAAATGACCGCGCTTGAACTCGTCATAGATAACGAGACAGCTAAAGAGGAAACTGTTCACATTCATGGTAAAATCAACCCCCAGGACAATGGAGAGCGAACAACTCGATCAAAATCAACCCCGTACGATAGACCATTCCCAAAGCAACCAGAGAAACGTTTAGATATATTCAAAAAGGAATTTAACTTTCAACCAAAAGATCAAAACCAGTTTAAATACCATAGCAACGGCAAGGACATCTTTCCAAAAACGTCTGACATATTTATCAAGCAGGTCTATATAGATCACATAACTGAACATCTGAAAAAAAATTATAAGAAAGAGTACCAGAAGTGGATTTCCGAAGCCTCCAGAAACCTTGGAAATGACATCAAAAAAGGAAAGCAGAAGAATATAGTCAAGCCTGTTGGCGGAGGAAGTTCAGGCAATTATGTCATGGTCGCTCCTCTGAATGGTGTTGAGTTTTTAGAAGATACTTCAGTCCCAGGACCAGATCCAGCCCTAACTAAGGCAGTCACAGATGCAATGGGGATAAAGTCCTTTATGAAGCAGATTGCCAATGGCGACACAGTAAACGGCATCGACTTAGCTAAACTCAATAAAATGTGTAACGAGAACGCCAAGAATGTAACATATTTGGGTGGCGAGGTTCGTCAGAACGAGAAACACGAATGGATTCCCTGTAACTATAGCTTGAATGTGATTAATCGCGCTGCGGAGCAGAATCAGTCAGCTTGGATCGATTTACAAGATGATCTGAGAAGTCATACAAAAGATATTATCTTTGAACCGAACAAGGCACAAACGGATAATACGATTCATCCAACGAAGTTGGTTATGCAAGGTCACTCTGGTGCGTTGTATGGGGAAAGACTAACTGGGGGATTGATCCCTTTAATTAAGGGTCAACCCGATTTTCACAATGACTTACGACAAACATTTGACAAGAATAAAAATATTCCAGGATGTATCAATAAGCTTGAAGGTGTCTTTAAATCATGGGTTTGGGATGGCATGACAGTTCCAGATGCAAACCAATATCACAACAAATATTACCGCTCCCCTAAAATAGGAACAAAATATAAATTGTCAGAACTGGCAAATGAGCAGAAACAAGGCTACAAAACGATAGAGGCTAAGTATAAAGAACTGAAGCAAAAATACAAAGTTAAAAAATGAAAAGAACCTTGACAAGCAATGATTTAGGACTGAAAGTAGCCTTGGAAAATGCTTTGAGTCATCCGGCTCCTTTCGATTTAGAAGAGTGTCAAAAGTTAAATGTACCACTCAGGATTTGTTGTGCAAGCGACTTATCATTGCTTCAGCACTGCCCTAACCTACACCACCTGGAAATTCATGCGTGTGATGTCGAGAATCTAGATATTTTAACAGACCTAGAGAAACTGAGAACCCTCAAAGTTACCTGCTCAACGGTAGAGAATATTCAATCTCTAGTAAATCTTCGAGGGATTGAGAATCTTGATCTGAGTTTCACCTTTATTCAGGATCTAAGTCCGCTGATGGGATTACCGAATCTCCGGCGAGGCACTTTATTAGGTAATCCCTGGAACGCCAAAAGCTATAACGAATTGAGACCTAAACTTTTAACAACACCCGTTAAGAAGTGGCAAAAACCGCCTGTTATAGAATTCTCACGTCAAGATGACTGGGAGCTAACCCGTCAGTTATGGGATAAGGAATTGCGAGCCTGTTTTGGTCGGATTGATGATAGTCGCTCATTACTTGTAATACCAGGCATCGGTAACAGGCAAAACTCGGAGTGCGATTATCTGGAAATTTATGCCATAATTCTGCGCGAGGCACTAGAGGATTCTGATTTTACTCTCGAATCGTTGTTTGAGGATCGTAACAGCGAGACAGAACTAGCTGTATCGAATCCATCATCGCCTTTCCAGAGTCACCGTAAGCTAGGAGACAGTGATGATGCAGTGGCATGGGTAAATGGCTCAAAACTATCACAAACCTCGAAGAAGGCATTGTTACGTTTTATTAAGCACTTCCCAACATTGGTCTTTTTTAAAGAGGATGCTGTATTTCTCGACCGTGTAGAAAGTCTCAAAAAAATTAAACTGCCAAAATGGCTTCGGGAAATTCGTCAAACTGTGGCTTATGTAATGCCAAATCAATACGTGCGAGTGCAGTTTGATAGCTTTGATCAATGGTCACTTAACTCAGACAACCTCAGTGAAATCTGGTATGACATTGGTTTAAGAGGTGTGAATAATACTGAGCAACAGGGTGTCACGGACTACAATAAACTTTTTCCCATCGGCGAATGGCTGGAAACGGGGTACTCAACATTGGCGATCAATCTTGGAGATCCCAAAGACCAGCGCGTCTATGAATACGATCAGGAGAACATAAATGACGATACTCAATTGGAACCCCATGCAATTGGGGTAGTTTTTAATTCTTATGCTGAGATGTTTAGCCATATCAGTGCCATACAGCTAGAGAATGAAGAGATTATTAGAGCAAGAAAGTAAGGTGAATTGTGAGTCAAAGCGTAAGCGTTCACACAAGGCTGCTCATGAGAAAGTGCGATCCCAGCAATTCAATTTGATAATGGTGTTTTACGGCGCAAAACTCAAATGCGATCACCTCATAGTGACTTGGCAGTAAGATAATGTGTAGGGCGATCGCGCCAAAACCCGATTTATTAGCGAAACACATTCCACTAACTCAGGTCAGCAATACTCACCAACTAAGTTTGCCATAATAATTCCAGTACCTCTCAAAAGTGCGACCGCTAGCTAGGAGAATATCATGCCGGAAAATTTATCGTATAATATTACACTTGATAACCAAGACATTATCATCAAATTCAATAGGAATATTCTTGATCTTGAAAGCCTGACTAAATTTTTAGAATATCTAGAGTTAGAGACAATTAGAAAACGCAGTAATCTCACTCAAGAACAAGCCACCACCTTAGCTGATGAAATAGACAGCGATGTGTGGTTAAAAATCAAGCATAAATTTGTAGGATAGTCGGTAGTGTCTAGAGAACAGCTGATTATTGTTGATACCAATATATTGTTCTCAGCGTTGCTAAAGAGTCAATCTAGTTTTACCGAGATACTCATAGGCTCAGATTGCCGTTTTTTCGTCTGCGAGCAAGTTGTGATCGAACTATTTAAACGCAAGGAGAAATTAGTTAAAGTTAGCCAACTATCAGAAGATGAAATAGTGCGAATTTACCAAATATTGCTGAAACGAATTACTCTTTATAAAGAAGATTTAATTTCCCCGGAAAATCGAGCAACAGCCTACGCGTTATGTCAAGATATTGACGAAAGCGATACTCCCCACGTAGCACTAACATTGGAGTTATAGGGCTTATTGTGGACAGGGGATAAAAAACTCAAAGAGGGATTGAAACGAAAAAACTTTAACCAGTTCTTTGAAAATAGCAGCTTGTAGGAAATGCCCAAAAACTTAAGAATCCCTTGAATTACCTCTGGAATTCGCTGCCAGCATATCCTAAAGATATTTGATGAAGATATTTTGCAACTTTAATCACATCTTTGTATGGCAGATCACACTGAAACTCATCAACTTAACAGCGAACTAACTCTACACGACTCCTCCGAATCTTCCCTAACCATTCGCGCGATCGCACTCACTTTCACCACACAAGACAACGAAATCATCGCGTGTCGTCTCACCTTCTGTGTCAACCCACAACTCTACCAACGCATCGACACCGCGGCCTTATTCAATCTCAAACCAGATGCGCGTAACCCTCTATCATCTGGTAAATTCCTCAGCGAACCAGACATCACCATCGAAACCAGCCTGAAACCCGATTTATTACCACTCCTTGCAGAACACGCCCTCAACATTGATGAAACTGCAAAATATATCCTGAATTTAAGCCAAGAACAACCCGATAATCAAATCCTGTTCACCGAAAGTTGGTTGGGTTTATCTGTTAAACAGCGACAAGAATCTGGCGAAATCGGCTATCGTACTCTTTGGTCTTATATTAGTCCAGAAAATCTAGCTCAAACAAGCACGAACGGTGAAGGAATTGCTGAAGGTATTGTCAACTTTTTTAAAGATTGGACTGAGGTGAATTTGTCAGCCAAAACTCAAAAATCTGCTGCCAAAATGTTAGAAGGAATAGATAAGTTTTTGACTGAATTCGCTGATATTAACCCAGATGAAATAGCACAAAAAATAGAGGCAAATTTTCCACCATCTCCTACAGATACTAATATTTTTGAAGCAATAATCAATTTCTTCCAAGCTGATAATTGGCCGTTTGTACAACTTCCAGGACAGCCAGCTTTACAAATACCGTTCCAAGGCGAAAATGGCAAATGGAATTGTTACGCTAGAGCCAGAAGTGAACAAAATCAATTTGTTTTTTACTCAATTTGTCCAGTCAATGCACCAGAAAATAAGCGGCTGGCTGTAGCAGAGTTTATCACTAGAGCTAATTCTGGCATGATTATCGGCAACTTGGAGCTAGATTTTACTGATGGTGAGATTAGCTATAAAACTAGCATTGATGTCGAAGGTGACAAACTCAGTTTTGCACTCATTCAACGGGTGGTTTACGCCAACGTGACGATGATGGATGAATACCTACCAGGGATTATGTCTGTTATTTATGGTAATGTATCGCCAGAAGAAGTGATCGCCAAAATTGAAGGTTAGTTGGATATTTGTTTTTTTGCTAGTCCCTAAACAGAAGCCATAGTAACAATTGCCACTATGACTTCTGCTGCGGTTGAGTATTTCTGAGTCTTGATTTAAATTCCCAACTAAACCTTTGCTTCCAGAGATTTGAGTAACTCGGTATTTACGCCCGACTCACGAGTCAGGGCAATTTTGCCAGTGCGGGCGATTTCTTTCAAACCAAATTTTTGTAATACTTGCACGATCGCTACCATTTTACCTGGATCTCCCACAACTTCTAAGGTGAGAGAATCTTCCGCCACGTCCACGACTCGCGCCCGGAAAATCTGAGACAATTCGATTACTTCTGAGCGATTGCTGCTACTAGCATTCACCTTCAAAAGCATCAATTCCCGCTCTACACAAGGAGTTTCGGTAATATCTTGGACTTTTAGGACATTGACTAACTTGTACAGTTGTTTAGTAAGTTGCTCGATGACGCGATCGTCACCAGGGACAACCATTGTAATTCGGGAGACTCCTCCTTGTTCAGCAGGGCCAACAGCAAGGCTTTCAATATTAAAGCCGCGACGCGCAAATAAACTAGAAATGCGGGAAAGAACACCCGCCTCATCTTCTACGAGAACTGAAAGGGTATGTTTCATCTTCGCCAACAGAGGCTAGAGCAGGAATTGAGTAACGCAGACACTAGCAAAGGGCAACGCTAGACCTACTACCGCACTAAATTTTCAGTGCGACCTCCTATTGTAAACTTAAGAGCTGCACTCATTGCATTCTGAATAGAGAAATTGTCTAGAAATCATACTGTCAGCAAAAATTTCATTGAATATATATCTTTTTGTTGGCAGATGCAGCATTTGTTGCAAATCTTTTATACTCAGATTTGATAAGCCTCTAATCGGAGAAAAGCTTTTATGGGTTGGCTACAAAGATTGTTTGGAATGGAAAAACCTCAAAATGCAGAAGTAAATCCGGCTCCACAAGCTGTACAGCAAGCTCCTAGTAGTGATGTCGCTGCTGCTACACAATCGATACCCCCAGAACGTCTGGGATTAAGCGGAGAATATGACCAAAGTGGTTTAGCAAAGCGGGTAGCGTTGGCATTTGATGAAGATCCCCAACTCGACGATGTTAATACCCTTTGGGTTGCTCAGACAGGTAGCACTGTGGTGTTGAAAGGTAAAGTCCCCAGTCAAGAAATTCTCAACAAAATGGTTTCTGTGGCGCGTTCTGTGAATGGTGCTACAGATGTTGACACTAACCAAGCGACGATTGGCTAGTTACTGCTGATGCGATCGCACCCATTGCATAACATTTAGGGAACAACCAATGGTTGGCGATCGCCAACCCATCTTTCAATCCAATCTAAAATCGCTTGGTTAACTTGTTCTGGACATTCATCATGGGGACAATGCCCTACATCCTCCAGATTTAGCAGTTCCAACTTCTCGTTGTATTGGGCAAATTGGCTAGCTAGGGCTGGCGGCACAAACCGATCTTTTTGTCCCCAAATTAAAAGCATGGGAATTGTTAAGGTTGGCAAAACTGTCTTGACACTGGGACTAAAATTAATTCCGATCGCAGCTTTGAACAAAGCACTAAACGCCCTTGCAGAACCCCGGTCTTGGGGAGGCCCTGCTAAAATTTCGATGAGTTCATCGGTAATCGCCTCTGGGTTAGCGTAGGCGAGACTAGCCCAGCGACGCAGTACCCCAGGACGGCGCACGAAGTTAAATACAGGTTTAAGTATCAACGGCGAAGCAACAACATTTTTAATTGCTGTAACAAGTGGGCGCAGCACAGGAGGAATTGCTTCTTGCTCTAACGATGGGTCGGGTAAACTCATCATCACCATACCCAGCACCATATCAGGGTGGGCGGCAGCGGCGGCCATCGAAATCAGTGAACCGTTGGAATTGCCTATTAATATTGCTGGTTGACGGATAAATGTTTTCCAGAAATCGTAAACCTGCTCAACCCAGAGTTCGATGCTGTAATTAGCTGCGGCTTTTTCAGAAGCGCCAAAACCCAACATATCTATGGCGTAAACTGTGTGATGCTCACCCAACACCTCTAAATTATGTCGCCAATGACCAATGGAAGCACCAAAGCCATGTAACAGAATTAAGGGTGTTGTATTGGGGTGACTTTGGCTAGGGCGAATGTAACTATAGCGAGTTTGCCAGCCACGCCAAATCCAATCTCTTTGATTACCAACCCGTTCCTGCCAGTGTACCGTAGCGATCGCACTTACCTCCAATTTATCAGCGCTGAAATACCATTATAAGAATTGGGGATTGAAAAGAGGCAGAGGGGCAGGGTGCAGGGGGCAGAGGGGAAAACTCTTCTCCCTATTCCCTAATCCCCAGTCCCTAATCCCCAGTCCCTAGTCCCCAGTCCCCATTCCCTATTTATCTAACAAATTGAGGCATAATTTCGGCAGCGGTGAATATTCCATAGATGCCGCGTTGGTGCAATTGTCTACCAGCTTTGAGATAGCCGAAAGCAGGGCCACAGACATTGGCTGCCATGCTGGTTTCATCTCCCAGAGTAAAGGTATGGGTAGAAATCTTTCCTTCAAAGGTACGTCCTGTTACCTTCACATTAGTGCTGAGGGGCTTTTTGGGATTGCGGGTATCGACTACACCACCAACTGTAACGCGATCGCGTCCTACTATCCCGGCTATTTCTAACATCACATCGTCAGCGTGTTCCATATTTGTCAAAGTCAGCACGCCATTTGTTTTATCTAGTAGTGCTTCTACTTGGGCGTCAGTCATCGCCCTCGCAATTTCCACGGTGTAACCAGGCATGTGGCCGATGTCCTCCCGAACAGTTGCACGGTAAGCTTCCCAGTTAGCAATTCCCACCCCAAAAGTAATTTCAACATGATGAATTTCGGCGTAGCTTTGGGCGGCTAAAGCTGCTGCTGCTGTTAATAGTCCAGGTGTAGCACCACATCCTGTCATGTAGGTAATGCCGGCTGCTTGCAGTTCCTCTTTCATCGCTAGGAGTTGTTCTACAGCAGTGGTGCGTTTAATTGCATCTACTAGTACCCCACGCCAACCAGATTTGATAAATTCCTTAGCGACAGTGGGAATAAAGTCATTAGGTAGGTTAGGTAAAGCCAAAAAATACCCATCTACTTCAGCTATTTCGATTAAATCCTGAATACTTTGATTTGTTAATGTACCAATTGGCTCTAAATAACCCACCGAACCTTGGGACTGATAGGTTGCAATGGATTCTTCAGTATTTAAACCCTCAGCAGCATAAGCATAGCCTTTATGATCTGCTGCTGCGACTAAAATCATTTCTCGTTTGCCAGCAACTACCTTAGCGGCTGCTTGTCCGAGTCCGCCGAAACCCAGTACTCCCACACGTATCGCTGGCGAAATATTTAGAGAATTTTTGATTTTTTCAGAATTCATAGTTAATTCGTTAAGTTGAATCAAAAGCCTTGAGCATTCCGCATCTCAGCTTCCAGTTTGTAACTGGTGGCTGATGGCTGATAACTCAAAGCTATAGAGATTAATTATGATTCATTATCCTGGGTTCTTTGGCCTGATATTGCAGATATTTATCTCTGAGCGATCGCTTTTGAGTTTTTTGATTGGGAATATACCAGATTTACAGCAATGGTCGCAACTGGCAACCCCGAAGAAAGCTTAAGAATACTGGCTAAACTTGATGCTCTCACAGAATAGAGTTTCTGGCACGATGATGCAAGCACTCATGGAGGCGATCGCTTAAAATATTTGTAATTAGTAATAACCCTTGCTCGATAGCGTCTTTTAGTTTTCATTCATATTTCTTTCCTTTTGCATTCTCTTATAAATTATTGGCATTCTGAGTATTATGAAGCGTATTTACACTATGTTTAATATTTTTACAATAACTTCATTATCTGCTTTTGTATTTGCTAGCACCACTAATTTATTGCTAGTGCAGACAGTCACAGCTCAACCTAAACCAGTACAGACAAAAAAGCAAATCAATCAACCAACGCGATTGAACTCAGGAGTACGAATATACCCTGCAAATAATAGCTTACCAGCAAGCCGTTTTATTCCCATTGAAAGTGTTCTTAAAAAGTCTAGTAAGATGCGAATCACAGAAGCAAAACTTACAACATACGAGGAATTTGCAGCCAAAACAGGAGAGTACAAATCATCGATTTCTAACAATCGAATGGTGTGGATAGTGACTGGTTTTGTCCAAGGTGAGTTCAGAATGTCTAAAGGTAGAAGTGTGTGTACTGATAACGCTAAACTTGTGGAATTAAGGGATGCAGAAACTGGCGATTCTTTTGGTAGAAGTGTTTACTGTCCACCAAACAACCAGATAAATTTTCTCTAAACAGAATTCAGGAGTCAGGAGTCAGAGTTCAGTAGGGATTCTGTACGAGTGGCGGATAGTGGAGGCTGCGTCAACGGCATGGCTTTGCTTAGAGGATGTTTGAAAATAGCTATACTCAGCAACAATACCGACTCAACCAATTAATTAACTCGCTACTTTTGCCCCGTCTTCAACTTCGCTTAGATGACATTCTGCCTCGTTAAGTATAGGTGTAACCGATCGTAGATATCGCCTCTACAAGAGTTACAAGTATAGCAATTTTGGCAGTAATTACGCTGGAGCGTAGGCGTAGCCCGTCGTAGACATCGCTTCATTATTTATAATGATGGCAAGCTTGCTTGTTAGCACTAATTTTAACGCTCATAAATTTCTAATGGTAAATTGTCTGGGTCTTTAAAAAAAGTAAATTTCTTACCTGTAATTTCATCAACTCTGATATTTTCTACCTCTAACCCTTTTGATTTTAAATAAAAAACAGTTTCCTTTACATCATCAACTTGAAAAGCAAGATGTCTTAAACCACAAGCCTCTGGTTTACTAGGCCGTTCTGGAGGATTTGGGAAAGAGAATAGTTCTATTTGAGTATTTTCCGCAACTTTTAAATCTAATTTATAAGAATTTCTTTCGGCGCGAAAAGTTTCTTGAATAATCGAAAAGCCTAAAACTTCTACATAAAATTTTTTTGAGCGATCGTAGTCAGAACAAATAATAGCTATATGATGAATGCCAATGGTTTTCATGTGTACTTCTCAAGCTACCAATCATTTACCATTAGCACTTTTAGCAGAATTTTACTAGTACATTATAGCGGAAGTTTACCCACCTTTAAACCAAAGTTTAATTTGACAAATTACATTTAATATGAATTCTAGTTTAGATGCAATACACTTTGACCTCTCTCCAAACCTCTCTCCTAAAAGGAGAGAGGCTTTGAATCTTACTCCCCAACGCTAGTAGGGAAGGGGCTGGGGGTTAAGTCTGTATTCTATGCAATTGAACTATTTTACTGATATCTCAGTGATTAAATGTTCATTTCATCGCCACCCTTACTTACAATTTTCTCGTTAACCATCTTGACAAATCCTGTTTGAAATGGAATGAAACAGCCCTGGGGATTAAGGGCAGGGCTGTTTCATTCCCCAAAGAGCTTTAAAAATCAAGGGTTCTAGCAATTAAAAATTGGTTATTTTGTTACCAGCGTGCCGAGAAAATAAACTATTTTACTGATATCTCAGTGATTAAATGTTCATTTCATCGCCACCCTTACTTACAATTTTCTCGCTAACCATCTTGACAAATCCTGTTTGAAATGGAATGAAACAGCCCTGGGGATTAAGGGGGGTCTATTCGACTTATGCAAGAGGTCTATTGAACTACCTAATTGATATGAACTGTTGCTCGATCAAGGATTACTACTATCTGCGACATTCCGCCACTCCATTAAAAATCGATTTTCATCACCACCCACCACTCTAAATCCAAGACGCTCATAAAGGGCTTTGGCTGGGTTCACTCGCATCACACTTAATTTAACCGGAATTCTCCTAAATATTGCTTGTTCTAATAATTTATCTAATATCTGAGTGCCAAGACCCTTACTTTGATGAAGAGGCAGAAAAGCAAGGTAATTTAAGAATAGTGCGTCTTCTTGCTCGATTACCGAAATAACTCCAATATCTATTCCTTCGTGACAAACGATTTCAAACAGTAAGCTGTCAAAGTCTTCCCTCATCCCATTAAGTTGAACTTCTTCTTTCCAGCCCCATGTCTGTTCAACGTATGAACAAAACGTCTGTCGATGCAAGTTGTAGATGAAATCAAAGTCTGAAGCTGTTGTTTTTCGGGTTTGAAGGGAACTTATGATATTTTGTATAAACATATCCCACTATTCTAAAAATCACTCCAAAACTTTTTGTTGCTTTTAGGATGTGAGTTCTCGCCAGTGTTCAAATAGTCGAACTTCATTACCCATAAATACTTCGCTATTGAATAATTTTTCTATTTTAGTGGCAGAAGTCTTATTTCCTGTTCCCTGCTAGAAAACTTTGCTTGGAGTACAATCGTCTATCATCAATATAAATTTAACTTAACTTTATATTTAATCAGCAAAAAGGCTTATTGCTTTCTCAAAACTTCATATTCAATAAGCAAAAAGGCATATTGCTTACTCAAAATGACATTTTACTTTCTCAAACCCCAGTTTGCTTTCTCATTTTGGTGTTTTCCGCAAGTAAAAAGAGCTTTTACTTTCTCAAACCCCAGTTTGCTTTCTCATTTTGGTGTTTTCCGCAAGTAAAACAAGCTTTTACTTTCTCAAACCCCAGTTTACTTTCTCATTTTGGTGTTTTCCGCAAGTAAAACAAGCTTTTACTTTCTCAAACCCCAGTTTACTTTCTCATTTTGGTGTTTTCCGCAAGTAAAAAGAGATGTTGCTTTCTCAAAACCCAGTTTGCTTGTTTACTTCGGTAAATTTAGCAAGTAAAAAGGCTTATTGCTTACTCATTTTAGTGTTTTCCGTAAGCCAAAAGGTATATCGCTTACTGATTTCAGTAGTTTACTCATTCATTTTGGTGTATCGTTAAGTTGAAAGCTTGTGATCGGTTCATTTGCGGTGAGACTTTTTCGATCTGGACTAGGACAAAAACCGAGTGAGTTGAACAAGCAAACCAACTAAAGCAGCTATGAGGGTGGCGATATCAGAAATGATTGCACCTTTGGAGAAATGTATGAAAGAACTGGAACAACAATTAACGGAACGACTAGAGAAAACGGCTAGGTAAAGCTTGCGTAGTGGACAAATGCTAGTTTACCAGGAAGAGTAACCATTAACACAACGCACAAAGAAGCTATGAAAACTGCTCAAATAATTAATAAATATTTACTTACTTGAATATATGGTTAATTTTATAGGTCGGGTTGTTAATCAAAGCAATGAACCTATTGATGGTGCTAGAGTTTCACTTAATTTTGAAGGAAATATATATGTTGCTTATACTGACTCAGAGGGAAAATATAGATTTTCTATTTATCTTTTAAGTCGCGGTAGTTTTAACGGAGACATAAAAGTAGAAGCTAATAATTATAAAATCTATAGCCGTCTTATTGAAATATCCTCAAGTAATCCACAAATTGAAGAATTTCGACTCATCGCTATTAATGACTCTACTTCTTCAGTACAAATTAAAGTGGCTCAAATAAGCAGGCAGACACTCATTTTAGTAGCAATTATAGGATTATTAGGTACTTTGATAACTTTATTGGTTCAACATTACTCATCTAAGAAACCAGATGATAAAAATAAATCTAGTATACAATCTCAGGTCGATACAAGTATAAATTTTCCAAATACAAAATTATCCTCAACACCTACTACAAAACCGAATATTGATACAATTTCTCCGTCTCCAAGTGCAACTTTTACTTTAAAACCAAACATTAACAGAAACTGTATCGGAGTTATCCACATCTTTTATAAAAAAATTTACACTCAACATTTTCAGAGCAAGTTGTTCGGTGATTTAGATTTACCTGTAGACGGTGTTGTAATAAAGGAAGTTTTTGAAGGTTCTCCAGCCGCTAAACAAAACTTGCAAGTTGGTGACATGGTTATTGCTGTTGATGATAAACCAATAATAAGTTCATCAGATTTTAAAAATAAAATTAAAAATTCAGTTTTATGGGTAAATTTAAAAGTTATAAGACCTTCTTTTTACTCTTTTAATATCAGTAGTAATAATTTAAGTTATAGCGGAAAACCACCATATAAAGAATATAAACTATTCATACTTCCAGAAGATTGTCAAAAATTGCAATAAGTATTTTAAACTTCTTAAACGCACCCCACCTGCGAAATGTGGGTTACTATTTCTGTAAAACGGTTTTTGATACAATCCTAGTTTTCTTGAGGTCTGCTTCAGAAAGTTCTTCCCCAGCTTGCAGGCGGGTGGCAGAAGTTTGCAATACTGTCGCCGCCCCTTTATCTCCTATTTGTAAAGCGGTTTTAGCAGCTGTTTGTAGCATCGTGGCTGCACCAGTGCGATCGCCTTGTTGCAATTTCGCCTCAGCTAACTGAGTTTGGCGATACTTCGCTAATGCTAGAATAAATTGTTGCACCTGGGCATTAAAATCTGGTTGATACGCCCGCACCACATCTGCATACACTGGCACGAGGGGCGAAAGTAAGCCTTGTTCGTTAACCAACGGGTTATCATAACGGATTTGCAAATGAGCGATCGCTTGTTTACCTTCTGGCAATTGTCCCAGATAAATGTTCGCCAAAACTACCCGTTCTACATCCTGCATCAAATCTCCCAAACGCACAGCAAAGCTACCATCAGCTTCGGGTTCTACTGGTAACTCGATTGTGTCTGGAGCAACTTGGGCAATGGGTTTCAATTCTGCTAGTCGGACATTGGGCACTAGAGATAACAGCAAGTAGGCATTAGTTAGCCCAATCGATTTAATCCGCCCAAACAATCGGCTAAATTGCTCCACAGCTTGTTCAGGATGTTCAATATGGGCTAAAGTCCCACCACCGACATCGGCAATGTTTTCTAGCAAATCCTGATTCCAGCTATTGCCAAATCCGAAAGTGTTGATAGTTAGGTTTAGCTTGGCAGCTTTTTGCGCCAGTTTAAGACAGCGTTTGTTATCATCTCGCCCTATATCCCACTTCCAAATTCGTAAACTGCTTTCACCATGTCCATCCGTCAGCAGAAACGCCTGGGAAACAGCGCCTCTTGTACCCTTCATCAATTCTGTAATTCCCAATTCCAAACCATCAGCGATCGCACTGCCGCCGCTAGCAGTCAGTTTGCTTTTTATTTGAAATTTGATGCTTTCAGGGTCTTCTATCGTTTGGTTAGTGATAATGACTTCCGCAGAACCAGAAAAAGCCACAACTGAGATGCGATCGCCTACTTTCAACCGATCGATTAATCCTTCCACCGCCTGGATCACCGTTTTAATTGGTTGTCCATGCATGGAACCACTTCTATCCAAAATCAAGCAGAGATTAAGGGGAAGATTTTGGTCAAGCTCACCAGCGATTGCAAAAATCGTCATTGCTAGTTGACGTTGGCTACTTGTTTGAGCCAGATCAACATTATTGTCATTTAACGCCGAGAGCAATTTAACTTTCATTGCGGAGGGGTATCTTGCAAAACTGTTTTTGAGACAATTCTGGTTTTCTTGCGATCGCTTTCAGATAAATCTTGTCCAGATTGTAGCTGGGTGGCAGAAGTTTGCAACACCGTTGCTGCCCCAGTATCTCCCATTTGCAAGGCAGTTTTCGCAGCCGTTTGTAACATCGTCGCTGCACCAGTGCGATCGCCCTGTTGCAATTTCGTTTCGGCTAGCTGGGTTTGGCGATACTTAGCTAATGCCAAAATAGAATGCTGCACTTGGGGATTCAGGTCTGCTTGATAATTTTTGACTACATGGGCATAAACTGAGATATTTGGTGTAACTAAACCTACTTTGTTGGCGGCTGGATCATCGTAGCGGACTTGCACATTAGCGATCGCTTGTTCACCTGTTGGCAATTGTCCCAAATAAATATTAGCTAAGATTACCCGTTCTGCATCTTTCATTAAATCTCCCAACCGCACAGCGAAACGTCCATCAGCTTCTTGTTGCAGTGGTAACTCAATTGTGTCTGGGGAAACTTGGGCGATAGGCTTGAGTTCCGCTAGCCGGACATTGGGCATTAGGGAAAATAATAGATAAGCATTAGTCAATCCCACAGTTTGAACACGGCTGAACAGGCGATTAAACTCTTCGGCTGCCTGTTCGGGTTTTTGAATATAAGATAAAGTACCTAAGCCAGCATCGGCAATTTTTTCTAAAACATCTTGGTTCCAGTTGTCACCAAATCCCAAAGTATTTAAAGTTAAATTATAGCTAGCAGCCAATTGAGCAAATTTCAAACAGCGGTTGTTATCACCGTGTTCATTTTCCCCATCAGTTAACAAAAAGGCTTGGGAAACAGTATCTTTTTTCCCCTTTGCCAACTCCTCAATCCCCAACCGCAGTCCTTCATCAATCGCAGTTCCACCATCGGCAGCTAGGCGGTTGATTTGCTGTTTTATTTTCTCTGGATTTTCGATACTTTGACTGGGTACTAAGACTTTGGCACGGTGATCGAAAACTACCACACTGAGGCGATCGCCAGGATTAAGTCTATCTACCAAACGATTTGCTGCTTTTTTCACCGTTTCTAGCGATCGCCCGTTCATCGAACCACTATGATCGAGAATTAAGCATAAATTCAGAGGTACATGACGGTCTTGAGTCTGGGCGATCGCCGAAATCGAAATTCCCAACTGACGTTGACTGTTCAGTTGATTTGCGTCCAAATTACCATCATTCAAGGCAGGCTGCAAACTAACCTTCATAACTTCAAGTCCCGATTCAGGATATACATATTAATAAATAACTTTAAAGCACTACTTTAGCTCTACGGAAAACCTATCCAATATAAATACACTAATATAATCAGAATATCTTAGAAGCCAAGCATTGGCAGATGCGAAGCCGCCTTCAGCATTAGGGAGAAATCCGCACCTTGAGGGAAGCGTGCATCGCGCTAGGATGTATTACAGTTAACGGCATAGTTTCAGGCGATCAGTTGCTATGGACATTTCCCCAATTAAGGCTGTTCAAGCCCCATATTACGGCGATAACTTTTACCGGACACCGCCGCCAGATTTACCTTCCCTCTTATTGAAGGAACGAATTGTCTATATTGGGATGCCACTGGTGCCTGCTGTCACCGAATTAATCGTGGCTGAATTGCTGTTTTTGCAATCCGACGACCCCGAAAAGCCAATTAAAATCTATATCAACTCCACCGGCACATCCGGTTACAGTGGCGAACCCATTGGCTTTGAAACCGAAGCCTTCGCCATTTATGACACCATGAGATATATCAAGCCTCCGATCCACACCATCTGCGTCGGTTCCGCGATGGGTATGTCAGCGATGCTACTCAGTGCTGGTACAAAAGGTTGCCGCGCTAGTTTGCCTCACTCCTCGATTATCCTGCATCAGCCTAAGAGCTACGCCCAAGGTCAAGCAACGGATATTCAAATTCGCGCTAGGGAAGTTTTGGTAAATAAAGGGGCATTAGTTGATATCTTACATAACACCACTGGACAGCCCTCAGAAAAAATTACTAAAGACATGGATAGATTGTTATATCTGACACCATATGAAGCGAAAGAATACGGCCTAATCGACCGAGTTTTTGAGAAAGAAGAACTCGCAAATCCCCCACTTCCTGCCAGTGTCCTTTAATTTGTCTTTTGTCCCTTGTCATTCGTCCTTTGTCCTTTGTTAATAACCAAAAATTATTAATGATTAATGACCAATGACCAATGACCAATGACTAATGACCAATGACCAATGACTAATTAAAAACGGAGTAAATTATGCCTATAGGCGTTCCTAAAGTTCCTTACCGGATGCCCGGAGGACAATATACAGATTGGATTAGCATCTACGATCGCCTTTACCGGGAACGGATTATTTTCTTGGGGCGAGATATTGATGATGAAATTGCCAATCAAATTATCGCTGTAATGCTGTATCTGGACTCAGACGATCCAGGTAAAGATATTTATTTATACATCAATTCTCCCGGTGGGATGGTTACATCTGGCATGGCTATTTTTGACACCATGCAACATATCAAATCAGATGTAGTGACGATTTGCGTGGGTTTAGCTGCTTCAATGGGGTCTTTCCTACTGGCAGCTGGCACCAAAGGCAAACGGCTAGCATTGCCTCACTCACGGATTATGATTCACCAGCCTTCAGGTGGCACCCGTGGACAAGCAACCGATATCGAAATTGAAGCTAGAGAGATTCTGCGGATTCGTCACCAGCTCAATGGCATTTATGCCGATAAAACAGGTCAGACCATAGATAAGATTGAAAAAGATATGGATCGTGACTTTTTCATGTCTGCTGAAGAGGCAAAACAATACGGTTTAATTGACCGTGTGATTGAAGAACGAACCTTGGTAGTAGCAGGGGAGTAGGAAGGCAGGGGGCAGGGAGCAGGGAGCAGGGGAGAAGAGTTTTCCCCTCTGCCCCCCGCACCCCGCCCCTCTGCCTCTTTTCAATGCCCAATGCCCTTTTATGAACAAACTGTCAAGATTGAACTTTAAAAAAGAAAATTAGCCCTTATCATTAATAGTCCAGGCTTGAAGCTGATATTGACAGATAATAGCCAATAGCTAAATATTCGATAGCTGATAGCTCAAGATGGATCTTGGAGATTGCTACCGTTTACTAGGTTTAAGATCGGGAGCTTCTTTTGCTGACATCAAAGCGTCTTACCGACGTCTGGCGCAGCAATATCATCCTGATATTAACCCAGATGACAACAAAGCCAAAGATAAGTTTATTGCGTTGACAGAGGCTTACAAACTCCTGCTGACGGTAGTACTACCAGAGGAAATTGGCGTACATTCAAGTCAGGTGTCAACGTCTGGACGTGATGACGCTAAGGCAACGCAACGGCAGAAAACACCAGTAACAACGGTGACAAGCCAAGAATCAGGGAAACCAAAGCCGCCGAATCTGTTGGAAATAGAAGAACGGCTCAAGTGGAAGACTTATGAGCAATTGCAGCGATTTTTGCAAGAAAAACGATTTCCACAAGCGATCGCCCTAGCGGAAGCTTTAGCAGAGCGTTTGTCAACAGATGCAGAAGTTCGTCAATGGCTAGCGATCGTCTATCAAATTTGGGGACGGGCGCTAATTTCCGAAAAACAACTACTAAAAGCCAGAATTTATCTCAAAAAAGCCTTGAAAACAGACCCACATAATAAAAGTCTCTGGTATGAAGTCCAGCGCGATTTCCAGCGCTTGGAGCAAATTTTTTAAAGTTTACAAAATTTTAAATTTCGTTTCCAGGTCTAATATCATGTCCGCTTGATTAGTTATTATTCCGGGCATCTATGCAAAAATCTTAAAACCCTCTTTCCCCCAGCTAAGAGCGCCCTGCCCCCTGCGCTCTTAATGATAAGTCTTTTACCGGACATGATATAACAAGGAAATCTTCTTGGTTCCGTTCTGCCGCCTATACGGGATGCAGGAGCCTTCCAAAAAGCATTCCCAGTGGGAGACTGGGAACAAGGTACTAATAATCAATTACAAATTACCGCCATCCCCTCAGCACTGCTCCCAAGGTAGCGATTCCCTCGACAATCTTCTTAGTTGGTTGAAAGCTAAAAGCTAACCTGATGGCATCATCTCCCTGTCCATTGGGGTAGCAGCGAGTTCCTGGCAGAAAGCTGATGCCCTGCTCATTGGCAGCAGTTAGGAGTGCTTTGGCGCTGATGTGTGGCGGCAATTTACACCAAACGAAAAAGCCACCACCTGGTCGCAAAGCAACTACATCACTGGGAAACTCTTGAGCGATCGCTTCTAACAACAAATTACACTTATGCTTGTACCAGGCGATTAGCTCCTGAATATGATAATCTAGTTTGCCTGTAGCACAGTAGCGGCCAACCACATGGCTGACAAACGGCCCCACAGGCCCTTCACTTTTGAACATTGCCAACCGCTCAATAATTGCTGGATCGCCACAAGCCCAGCCTAATCTGATACCAGGCGCAATGATTTTCGAGAAGGTATTCACGTATAACACCCACCCCTCCTTGTCAAGGCTTGCCAAGGATGGCACAGCTTCGCCTTGGAAGCGCAAATCGCTGTAGGCATCGTCTTCTACCACCAACACGCCATACTCGGCCGCTAACGCTACCAGTTTTTGGCGGCGAGATAACGGCATAGTAACACCTGTGGGATTATGAAAAGTGGGTATGGTGTAAATAAATCGGGGTCGAATGCCCCGTTTCTTCAAATTGCTCAAAGTTTCTTCTAACGCATCCACATCCATTCCCAATTCGTCTACAGGAATGGTAATTAGGCGTGCGCCAGCCTGGACAAATCTATTAACTACTTCTAAAAAGGTTGGCCCTTCGACAATTACGACATCACCAGGTTCAACAAACACATCTGGTAGCAAACCCAAAATCTGACCGGAACCGTAGCCAACGATCAGGCGATCGCGATCGGCAGGGATTCCTTGAGCTTGCAAGCGGAGGATAATTTGTTCATAAAGTTGGGCTGAAGGTGGTCCGTAATTGAGAGCGATCGGAGCTTCTTCTGCCAGTACAGCAGCACTTGCAGCAGACAAGTCAGCATGGGGAAAGAGAATTGGGTCAGCCAGACCATAGGCAAAGCTGACGGTGATGATTTTGGTTAACTCTGTGCCGTAAGTTGGTGGTGCTAGCTTTCTAGCTCGTTCGGCGAACAAATCAGCAATTTGGTAAGCAGAAGTGGTAGAAGCCATAAGCAATTCAAAATTAGGAGTCAGAATATAGAACACACAAAAAGGCAATTAGCGAAAAGTCATACGTATGTATTCTTTCTTATAACATCATGACAAGCATCGTAAATTTTGATTACTAGAACAAAATTACTATAGTGAAATTAATTAACTTCAAGTGGCAGCAGCTAATTCTAAGCTTAGGCTGCCTACTACTGATTATTGCCTGTCAGAGTTTATATCCCACTATTAACCCAGGCGCTAAACCTCTCAAGGTGGCCACAGACCCCACCTTTGTCCCTTTTGAGATCCAAACAGCTAGCGGGAACTTGGAAGGCTTTGATATTGATTTGATGAATGCGATTGCTAAAGTAGCAGGTTTTGCAGTCCAGTTTGAAAGTCTGCCCTTTGATGGCACGATCTCGACTTTGCAAGCTAAAAGAGTCGATGCAGCAATTAGCGGAATCACAATTACCGCAGAACGCCTGAAAACAATTGCTTTTTCACGACCTTATTTTAAAGCCGGACTTGCGATCGCTGTCCGCGAAGACAATCAAAATATTAAAAACTTCAATAGTCTCAAAGGCAAAAAAATTGCTGTCCAAATAGGTTCCACTGGGGCCGATTTTGCCAAAACCATCCCCAACGCCAAAATTAGTACTTTTAATTCTGGGCCAGAGTTTTTCCAAGACTTACTCAATGGCAACGTTGATGCTGTGATTAGTGATGCTTTCGCGACTTTGTATGCGATTAAAAATGGCAAACTCAAAGGCATTAGAGTTGTTGCGGATTTGCTCACTGAAGAATACTACGGGATTGCTATGCCCAAGAATTCCCTCCATTTGGATGCAATTAACAAAGGTATCGCGACTTTGTTATCCAATGGCAATTACAAGCAAATTTATCAAAAATGGTTTGACGCTGAACCTCCACAATTGCCAGACTCTTGAGCATTAGTCATTAGTCATTTGTCATTTGTCATTAGTCATTTGTCATTTGTCATTTGTCATTAATTCTTCTCTTTCACTCCCTCACTCCTGTACCCCTCTGTTCCCCTGCTCCCTCATCTTTCCCCACTCCCCATTCCCCATTTATAAGGAATTGCTTGCCAATATATGAAATATTTATCTAATATGCGTCACAATTAATACTGCCACCAAAATTCATCGATCAACTACAATCTACTGTAGTCAGGGACAGCCAATTGTGGCACCTTGGATATTAGTGGCTAGAAGCACCTTGGAACGAACGGGAATAAAGGAACTTCCACTATGCTGATTTGCCCTCAGTGTAAATTTGAAAACCCCAATAGCAACAAATTCTGTCAAAACTGTGGCACGTCCCTGACTCACAAGGTCTGTCCTGAATGCAGTACCGATGATGTACCTGTGAATGCATTACGTTGTCATAACTGTGACACAGAATGTGGAACAGTGTTTTGGGCAATTATTGCTAAAGAAATAACTGGAGAAGCTTTGGGAATTGAAGGAGATGTGGGAGGTGAGGGAGATGAGCAAGCAATACCTTCCCCATCTCTTCTATCGCCTAGTTCTCAAATTACATTAGGCTCCTATTTAGACTCCCAAGAGCGCTATCAATTGTTAGATCCGCTACCTGTCCAAACCGAAACTACCATTATTACTGATATAGGTGTGAGAGTTCTAGACTGCCAGCCGTATCAAATATCACCTATTGAGGCAATACTAGCAAGTCAGGAATCAGATTTGCTGACGCCATCAGTAGAAGCGAGTGAGATTCCTCGCTTTGCTAAACTTTATATTGCTTTACAATCTCAAGGTGAACTGGGGATACCACCGATTCACGACGCATGGCAGCAAGGTGATATACAGGTAGTAATAATCGAAAACCGCTCGGATTGGCAGTATTTACTCGACCTGTGGCAAGAAGAAACAACCAGTTCGTTAAAAATTTTACACTGGTGTTATGAAATGACCCAACTTTGGGCAGTATTGGAACGAGTAAATTGTCGTCAAAGCCTTTTAGATTTGTCGAATTTGCGATTGGATGAAGACCAAACCTTGGCGCTACAAAGGTTGTATGTGGAATCATCGAATTCTCAGCCCGCCACGGAGTCGCCAGAAGATGCCCAAAGCCAAGCATCTGCCATTCCAGAGGAGCCGTTAACTATCCAAGCTTTGGGACGGGTTTGGCAAGCACTATTTAGACAGTCTCAACGGACTCAATTTGGCTCCGTAGTCCAGATGTTGGGGGATTTAGAGGTAGGTAAGATTCAGACGATCGCACAATTGCGATCGCGTTTGGAGGAAATCTCTGTTGAACTGGAAACACTAGGAAGCGCAACTTTGCCCCCCATAAAGGAGAAAAATACTGCTGTGTCCACCATCCCGCAATCAGATGAGTTAGAAGATATCATTAGCAAAACTGATGATATGGCAACTGTTGTGCTGGCGATGCAGTTAAGTAGCTTAGAAGATGCAGGACGCACAGATGTGGGGCGTCAACGTCATCATAACGAAGACTACTTTGGCATTGAAACCAAAATTCATAAACTGGAGTTCCCCAAAAGTCGAGTCTTAGAAGGGCATGGTTTGTATATTCTTTGTGATGGTATGGGTGGACACGCTGGTGGCGAGATAGCCAGCGAGTTAGCAGTCAACACCCTACGGCAATACTTTCAAGAACACTGGATTGCCAACCAGTTGCCAACAGAAGATAGCATTCGTGAGGCAGTGTATTTAGCTAATGAGGCGATTTACAAGCTCAATCAACAAGATGCCCGTTCAGGAGTTGGGCGTATGGGTACAACTTTAGTAATGCTTTTAATTCAAGATACTCAAGCAGCAGTCGCTCATGTGGGAGATAGCCGTCTCTATCGCCTGACGCGCAAGCAGGGACTAGAACAAGTCACAGTAGATCACGAAGTTGGGCAACGGGAAATTAACCGAGGAGTGGAAGCAAGCATAGCTTACGCCCGCCCAGATGCCTACCAACTCACCCAAGCCTTGGGGCCTCGTGATGAAAACTCGATTAATCCCGACGTCGGCTTTTTCGACATCAATGAAGATACTCTGCTGCTGTTGGCATCGGACGGTCTATCAGATAATGATTTACTAGAAACCCATTGGCAAACTCATTTAGAACCCTTACTTAGTTCTGGTGTTAACTTAGAACGGGGCGTTACAGATTTAATTGATTTGGCAAATCAACACAACGGTCACGACAATATTACTGGTATACTTGTTCGGGCAAAAGTACGTCCAAATCTGGAAAGTTAAAGAAGGGACTGGGGACGGGGGACTGGGGACTAGGGACTAAGATAAAATTCTTTATACCCAATCCCCAATCCCCAATCCCCAATACCCAATCCCCAATACCCAGTCCTCTTACCTTATAGATTGTATTGTGGTTAGTCTGACCCTGTTAGAACCGCAACAGAAAACGCCCCTTCAGCAGTGGTGCTTTGAGAACTCCTCCATAATTCGGATTGGTCGAGCGGCAGATAATCACGTTGTTTTAAATGATAGTTTGGTTTCGCGGCATCATTTGGAACTTAGACAAGTCGGTGACGCTAGCAATGGTTATACTTGGCAGCTGATTAGTCAGGGTACAAATGGGACTTTTCTCAATGGTATCCTTGTACTTCAGAGTCCGTTACCAGATAATTCCCTTTTGCAATTGGCACAGGGAGGACCAATACTGCAATTCCAAATTCAGGAGGTAACAGTACTGGAAACTGGTTTGCGATCGCAACAAATACAAGGAACAGAAGAAAATGCAGCCGAGACGCTTTACTCAGCAAAAAATCTGGCAAATTCATCCTCCACTTGCACGCACGAAGGCAACTCCCCAAAAAATCTGTTTTGTATCCACTGCGGTCAACCTCTCTCAGTCCAACAGAAAATTCGCCATTATCAGGTGTTGCGAACTCTCGGACAAGGAGGTATGGGTACTACCTATCTGGCTTGGGATGAGGCTGGTGTGATTGCGGGCGTGCCACAACTGCTGGTGTTGAAGCAAATGAATGCTGATATGCTGAAAATTGTCAAAGCTCAAGAGTTATTTGAGCGAGAGGCGCACACTCTCAAATGTCTTAATCATCCTGGAATTCCCAAGTATTATGACTTCTTTGTAGAAGGCGGAAAAAAATACTTGGCAATGGAATTAATCCACGGACAAGATTTGGAGAAACGTGTCTATACCACTGGTCCAGTGACACCAAATCAAGCGATCGCTTGGATGATCCAAACCTGCGATATTTTAGACTATCTTCATAGCCAAGAGCCTCCACTGATTCACCGCGATATTAAACCCGCCAATTTAATGGTGCGAAGTTCAGGAAATCGCATCGTGGTACTAGATTTTGGCGCAGTTAAGGAAATTGGTACAGCGCCTGGTACTCGAATTGGTGCAGAAGGTTATTGCGCTCCTGAACAAGAACGAGGACAACCTTTGACTCAATCTGATTTGTATGCAATTGGGCCAACACTGATTTTTCTGCTCACAGGCGAAAACCCTTTCAAGTATTACCGCCAACGAGGGCGAAACTTCAGGTTTGATGTGGCAAAAGTTCCCACCATTAGTTCCCAATTAAGGGATGCGATCGACCGCGTTACAGAACCATTGCCACGCGATCGCTATCAAAATGCAAAGGAATTAGCTGCGGCTTTAGCTGCCTGCAAAGTTTAGAGAGTAGAAATTGGGTACAAATGCAATTAATCGCATCTGTATCAGGGAGTAGTGAATCGTAAAAATTCCTATCCCCTATTCCCCATTCCCTACTCCTCATCCCAAGTTTCTACAGCTAGCAATTCACTAACTGGGTCTTGCATACTAAAGCCAAAGTCAAGCAGTTCTTGTTTCCAGTGCTGCCATTCATTACCATAGAGCAGAGCGATTTTCCAGATGCTATCGCTTGGCTTGATAATATTCGATTCTATGAGTGATTGCACGTTGCGCTGCAATTTCACCATTGGGTGAATCACTTGCTGAGTCATAACCTCGATTGAATTCTGATTTTGTGGGTAAATGCTTAATTAAAACTGCTTTCCATTCTGCAATTGTTGCCGGCCCGTAGAGTGGTGTAATTTGGTAAAGCTAGTCTTAACTTTTTAACTATACCATAACAAACTCTACTAAGTTACTGGCAAATTCGGTTTTGTACGGTAATTACCACCAGAAAATCCCAATTTTACCAAGCAGTCCTTAAACTTTTTGCAGAAGCCAGACAAAAGTTTTGGGAGAAGGGGTAAGGGATGTTTATGTTTACCCTTTTTCCTTTAACCTTTGTCCCTTTTGTTTTTCCTCTTTACGTCTACCTTTTTTCTGGAAGAGTGCAACACTACCTTTCGTAAGATATCTCTTGTGGACGCCGAGCAGAATAATTAGTCCTCAGGGAAGTTCCACTAAGTAGTGTGATTGAGAACGACTGGGAAAATTCTATTTGTTTGAATCACGAAAAATATGCTTGCTTGTTGAATAACCTATAGGATACGGGCTAGTTTGAAAATTTTTGACTGACAGGGAAATTTGCACTTGAGTAGAAATATGTACTCTTTCTGTTGATTTAAATGTTGTTTACAATATCGCAAACATCTGGCTTTAGGCAAATTAATTGCAAATCTTTATATAATTTTAATGTTTTGCCCAGAGAATAAGACTTGGAGGGTTTTGCTTTGAAGTATAGGAGCGATCGCATGGCAAAATTGTCCGTGTAGCATGGGCTTACCATAAGGTACCTCGTCTTCAGAGTCAGCATTTGAAGTTTGTGTAAAAAATTTTTAGCGAAAATGTTAGTTTGTGTTGAGCAGATGGGTATCCTCAGAACGGAGGCTTGCTGATACCTAAGTATTTACCGCAGCAAGTATGTGAAGCATGGCTAGTTCGGATGCAGAATACCTAGTTACCCGCAAAAAGCAGATTCAGCGGCGACAAAAGATTGTCACGATCGTGTCGATGTTCTCGTTTTTTGGTTCTACGGTATTTGCAGTCATTCCGGCAATCCAACAGGCTACTCAACCCAAGCCAGCAATTGCGTCTGCTTCTCCTGAGTCAGGATTACAGCAACAGGCACAGGGCTACGAGTTGGTTTTACAACGGGAACCAGAAAACCAACTTGCTTTAGAGAAACTGTCTGTGCTGCGGTTGCAATTGAAGGATGCTAAAGGTGCAATGGAGCCTTTAGAGAAGTTGGTGAAGTTGCACCCGGATCGGCAAGATTACAAAGTTGTATTAGAGCAGATTAAGAAGCAACAGGGAAAGGAGAAGTAAATGGCGATCGCTAAGTGGTTAATTAGTTTCCTTGAACACTAAGATGAAATTATTTTAACTGTCGACTCGTCCATGAATAATCGTTAATTCGATATTTCTATAAAAAATATGTTTCGCTCTCGAATAGTTGACATTGCATCATATCTGCCCAAAGAAATTTTGCATAATGATGATTTAACCAAAATTTATCCAGGTTGGTCTTCTGAAAAGATTTATCAAAAAACAGGAATTATTGAAAGACGTATTGCGGTAGATGATGAAACTGCTGCTGACTTGGCTTTTAAGGCAACCCGTAATTTATTTGAAAAAAATACTGTTACTCCAGGAGATATCGACTTTGTTATTCTCTGTACTCAAACACCAGATTACTTTTTACCTACCACCGCCTGTTTACTTCAAGATCGTCTGGGAATTCCTAATACTGCTGGGGCCTTTGATATTAATCTTGGCTGTTCGGGTTTTGTTTATGGCTTATCTGTTGCAAAAGGACTTATCGAAACCGGATCTGCTCGTAGAGTTCTTTTCCTGACGGCAGATACCTACTCAAAATTAATTCATCCTATGGATAAGAGTGTACGCACCTTATTTGGCGACGGGGCAACAGCCACCTTAATTGAAGCATCGGACGATACAGATGAAGAATTTATCGGGCCTTTCGTATTTGGAACTGATGGCAATGGAGCTAATAACATAATCGTTAAAACAGGTGGTTTCCGTTCTGCACGTTCTGAAAATACGGGAAAAGAAGAAATTGATGATTCTGGGAATGTGAGGTCACAAGACAATCTATATATGAATGGTTCTGAAGTGATAGCATTTACACTTTCTTCAGTGCCAAAAGTAATAAATAATTTACTAAAAAAATGTGGCGGAGCTTTAGATGATTTTGACTATATTGTTTTGCATCAGGCTAATCAGTTTATCCTTGATGCTTTACGAAAAAAGCTCAATTTACCTGAAGAAAAATTTCCCATTTTTTTAGAAATGTGCGGAAATACAGTATCATCAAGCATACCCATTACCCTGGAGTCAATGCTTAATAAATCTAACTTAAAGCGAGGGGATAGATTATTGTTGTTAGGGTTTGGAGTTGGATATTCTTGGGCTGCAACGGTAGTTAAATTTTGATTTTTAGGAGTTAAATCATGCAAACTTTTTATGAAGGTCTAGCCGAAATACTTGAGATTGATGTCAACGAAGTTTCTCCAAGTCTCGATCTAACTAGAATGGATTGGGATTCACTTGCATTTATTTCTACAATTGCGCTAGTCGATGACTGCTTTAATGTGATGCTGAGTGGAGATTCTCTTGCCGCTTCTGAGACAGTAGGAGATATTGAAAAACTCATCTCCGAAAAGCAAAGAGGATAATTCATATATGAGTGTCATCAACGCACCAGTTGGCAAGCAAGTTAGAACAAAAGGAGGTCGTATAGCCGGAGTCGTAGCTTGTCTACCAACCCATCAAATTTCTAATAACTATTTTGCAGAACAGTTTGGTGCAGATGTTGTTAGTGAAGTAGTTAAGATGATTGGTGTTGAGCATCGACGTTGGGTAGATGAAGGAGTTTCAACAGCAGATCTTTGTTACCAAGCAGTAGAACGTCTTTTAAGCGGTTTAGACTGGCAAAGAGAATCCATTGATGCTTTAATCTTCGTATCTCAAACACCAGATTATCGTCTTCCGGCAACTGCTTGTTCACTTCATGGTCGTCTTGGACTTCATCCTTCCTGTTTAGCCTTTGATATTAATCTTGGCTGTTCAGCTTATCCCTATGCTCTGTGGCTAGGCTTAAATATGATTCAAACAGGAGCTGCTAAACGTGTTCTTCTGGCAATTGGTGACACTAGTAGTCGGTGCATAAATCCCTCCGATCGCTCTACCGCTATGCTATTTGGAGATGCGGCAACTGTCACTGCGTTAGAGTATTCTGAGAATTCTCTAAATGATGCTTTTTTTATACTTGGTACTGATGGAAAAGGAACTCATAATTTGATTGTTCCTCGTGGTGGATTTAAGGATTACTCTCTTGCAAACGATCCAAGACTAGAAGGTAAAGACCCAAATTGTCTTTACATGGATGGTACTGAAATATTTACCTTCACTATGCAAGTAGTGCCTCCCTTGATATCATCAACAATTGAATTTTCAGGCTTAAAAGTTGATGATTTCGATGCTTTTCTCTTCCATCAGGCCAATTTATTTATGCTCAAACACTTGATGAAAAAAGCAAAATTGCCAATGGATCGGATTCCCATCAACATCAACAAATTTGGGAACACCAGTAGTGCCTCTATCCCATTACTGATGATTGATAATCTGGGTTCGTTATTACAAGAAAAATCTATCCGTTTAGCAATGTTTGGTTTCGGTGTAGGTTACTCTTGGGGTTCTACTGTACTTAATGTTGGTCCACTTGATGTCATTGAGATGATTGATTTTCAGCCATGAGTATATTTGCTCCCGATGCACTAAAAGGAAAAGTTTTCCTGGTTACAGGAGCTTCATCTGGTCTTGGAAAAGTAGCCGCAATCATGATTGCTGAATGTGGTGGGCAGGTGTTAGTTTCTGGTCGGAACGAATCTAGGTTGGCAGCTTGTATTGAAGCTATGGCAGGAACTAATCATGTAGCTTTGCCTTTTGATTTGTCTAATGCTGACGAGGTAGCTGATTGGGTGAAGTCTATTGCTGGAAAATACGGTTCGCTATCGGGCGTATTTCATTCAGCAGGATTAGGATTAGTTCTACCAGCAAGAATGATCAAACAATCTCATTTAGAAAGTCTCCTCCAGAGCAGTTTGTTTGCAGCATTTGGTATCGCTCGCGCCTCATCTTCTAAAGGTGTAATAACCGATGGTGGATCGATTGTGTTGATGTCTTCTGTCATAGGTTCTAGAGGTCAGCTAGGTATGACTGCTTACTCTGCTGTCAAATCAGGAGTTGATGGTATGGTTCGCTCACTTGCTTGTGAGTTGGCACCGCGTAAAATTCGGGTTAATTCCATTTTGGCTGGAGCAGTGGAAACAGAGATGATCGCTGAGTGGAGAGCAATCAGTGCTACAACCGCAATTTCAGAACTGCAAAATAGACATTTACTAGGATTTGGAAAGCCTGAAGATGTAGCAAATACCGTCCTATTTTTACTCTCTGATGCCTCACGATGGATGACTGGCACAAACTTAGTAATTGACGGTGGGTATATGGTGCGCTAGTAGAACAGTTATATGGCGATCGAAAAAGTATGCAATCTTATATACATCCTTCTTTCTACACAAGTACGGATATTTTTAAACAAGAACAGACTCACATTTTTCACCATCTTTGGCAGTTTGTGGGATTCACTTTAGATTTAAAAAACCATAATGACTATATTTGTGCAGAAGTAGGTGGTAAGTCAGTTATAGTTCAAAACTTTCATGGTGAGTTGAAAGCATTTCATAATGTTTGCTCCCACCGATTGAGTCGTATTCGCCAATTTAGTCATGGAAATGAACCTCTCAAATGCCCATATCATGGTTGGGTTTACGATAGTGATGGTATTCCTGTAGCTATTCCATGTAAGTCTGAGTTTACTAATCTGGATGACTCTGCTGTTCAATTATTGAGACTTGAGCAATGGTTAGTAGAGATATGTGGCTCTTTAGTTTTTGTTAAAAGATATGATGACCAAAAAACACTCAAAGAATATTTGCAAGAAGAAATCTTTAATACTTTAGAAAGCATTTCCAAAGCATTGGGTCAAAAAAATGGTTGTTATGAAGCAACTATTAAAGCTAATTGGAAAGTTGTAGTAGAAAACTCGTTAGAAGACTATCATGTTAAACAAATTCACCCACAAAGTTTAGGTAGGGTTTTGATACCTGAATGCAATTATTCTTTCTTAAATTTGCACTCATTAGGAACTCTAGTTCCGAAAACTCAGAGTAAGAAAATGGAAAAGCTAGAGTCTATTTTTTCAAATAGACCTTACAAATTAGATAAATATTACCATTATTTACTTTTCCCTAACTTAATGTTAGCAACGACACAGGGGCTATCATTTAGTATTCAATCAGTTTATGCTACCAGTCCTAGTGAAACGAAATTTAAAAGCTACCTATTTTTAAGTAAATTAGACAACAATACTAATGAAATTTCTAGCTCCCAACAGGCAATAGTTGAAGTATTATCTAAGTCAATTTTAGAGTTTAATAACAAAGTTCTTAGTGAGGATTGGGTAATCTGTGAACAGAATCAATTAGGAATTTCTGAAAGTGAGAAATATGGAATTCTTAGTATGAGAGAAAAACGAATACAAGAATTTCAAAAAGCATATATTTCTGTAATGAATAAAAAGTTGGATTAAAAAAATGAAACGTCTACTCATAGTTGGTGCTGGTGGATTTGGAAGAGAAGTTTTTTTGTGGGCTTCAGATGCCTCTAAACATCAGTCGGAATGGTCTGTAGGTGGATTTATTTGTGATGATTTAAACGCCTTAGAAAATTATGATTATGACATACCGATTGTAGGGGGTATACAAGATTATATTCCTCATAATGAAGATTTATTAGTAATGGCCATAGCAGATACTCGTAATAAACTAGATTTAGCAAAAAAGCTTGAGGAACGTAGTGCAAAGTTTATAACCTTAATCCATCCAACAGTAATAGTAGCCAAAAATGCCAAAATTGGTAGAGGATGTGTCTTTTGTCCATTTTCTAGTGTCTCTTGTGACACAAGTGTTGGTAACTTTGTGACAGTTAACACCAGAAGTGGTATAGGTCATGACAGTAAGATTGATGATGGCTGTACTTTGAGTAGTCATGTTGATTTAGCAGGTTATGTTCAGCTTGGAAAAGGTGTTTTTATTGGTAGTAGTGCTAACTTATTACCAAAAACAAAAGTAGGTGATTTTGCAACTATTGGAGCAGGCAGTGTTGTTTTAAGGTCTGTAAAACCAGGAGATACTGTGTTTGGTGTTCCAGCAAAAACCATCTTGCAAAAAAAAGAATAAAAGTATTTATTTCTAGTAATTAAATTGTATTTTATTTCTATTGTTAGAGTGAAAAATAAATAACCAATTAATTGGTTTTGGATAAATTGTCTCTATTACGCCTAAAGTGCGATCGCACTGATGAATAGGTTGCTGAAATTGCATCCAGATAGACAAGATTATTAGACTGTTTTGAATGATGTAAAAAATAGAGATTTATAGGTAAAAATAGTAATTATAATCCCCATTTTTGAAAATAAATGTATATAATAGCTAAATAAATAACAGCAAAATTATGTCCCAATTTATTAATGAAATCATCCATGCTTTTTATGTAAATATTCATATTTTCCAGGAAAATAACTGGGATTACGATAGGTTTAAAACATCAGAAAAAGATCGTACCAACAGGCAGATTTTTATAGACTCATACAGTTATTATCTTAAGTTTCTTTTCCAAAATCAGGAGAATCTTCAGCAAGTTCACGAAATTCTAGCTGATTCTGAGTCTAAGAATTGGTTAAGAAACTTATTACTTTTCCGATTGGTAGGACATCTACACTTTAAATTACCTACCAATAATGAACAACACTGGCAAGACAGACAGAAAGCTAGGAAAATGATGGTTTCAGAATCTGATACAGATTACTCTGGTATTTTTGGTGAATTGCAGAAGTATATGGTTAGCTTTGAAGATCAACATATTACTATTGATTGCTGGTGGGGCAATGTAGCTTGGACATTTTTGTTTAAACAGTATTACTTTAGTAGAAATAATGTTCAAATATGTCCTGAACCTGGAGATTATGTTATTGATGCCGGTGCCTGTTTTGGTGATACAGCAATAGCTTTTGCATCAACTATTGGTTCAGAAGGCAAAGTTTTTTCGTTTGAAATAGAGCCACATAATTTAGATGTGTGTTGCTACAATTTGATGCAAAATGAGGATTTGGCAGAGAGAGTAGTTATTAGTGATTATGCTCTAGCAGATAGTTTAGAAACTCAGCTTTATTTACATGGCGATGGGCCTGCTGCAAATATTAGTAACATTCCATCGGCAATACCTATAGCTACTACCACAATCGATCAACTTGTATATGAAAAAAGTATAGATAGAGTGGATTTTATAAAAATGGATATTGAAGGTGCTGAGTTAAGTGCCTTGCAGGGAGCTATAGAAACTATCCGTAAGTTCGGTCCAAAACTTGCTATCTCTATATATCATAGACCAAATGATATTTTTGAAATTCCTATTTTTATCCATAGTTTAGATATTGGCTACCAGTTGTACATAGATCATTACACGATACATGGAGAGGAAACAGTGCTTTACGCCAAAATTAGGGAATAAATAACAAAAAAAATTAAGGTTGTTCTGAGATTTTTGCTCTCTTTATTAGTAGTCTCTTTCAATAATTGTAACCAAATTATAGTTAGGAATAGTATTTGATTTTTGAAAATTAAGATTAACCGAAACCTTGTTGGACATAGGTTAAAATCTCAAAATACCTAGTAATATTCAAATATGATTCCTATAGGGAGGTTAGTTATAATTTAGTCTAAAAACACAAATAAAATAGGCTCAAGCTATATCATAACAAACTTTAATACTTTTAAATTTAAATATATCAAATATACTCATTTTTAAAATATCGTACAATAATTGGTTTCAAATAGTTTTTAAGATTTCCTAACTAAAAACAAAATAAAAAAATGCTTCAGATGAAACAACAGTTGAATAATTTAGCTATATTTACTGGTATACCAATCTTCACAGAAAAATTGCACGTTGGTCGTCCTAACATCGGCGACCGTCAAAATTTCCTATCGCGTATCAATGACATCTTAGATAGAAGATGGCTAACGAACAATGGTCCTTTTGTACAAGAATTTGAGCAACGTATTGCTGAATTTATCGGAGTAAAGCATTGCATTGCTAGCTGCAATGCTACGGTAGCATTAGAAATAGCCATCCGCGCAGCAGGTTTAAAAGGCGAAGTTATTGTCCCTTCTTTTACTTTTATCGCAACTGCACACGCTCTACAATGGCAAGAAATTACTCCTGTATTTTGTGATATCGATCCGGAAACTCACAACATCGATCCAAAGCAAATAGAGCAATTAATAACTCCACGTACTACAGGCATTATTGGTGTTCATTTGTGGGGTCGTCCTTGTAGCGTGGAGGCTTTAAGTAAAATTGCCCGTACTCACAACTTAAAATTGATGTTTGATGCAGCTCATGGCTTCGGCTGTTCGCATCAAGGACATATGATTGGTACTTTTGGAGATGCCGAAGTTTTTAGCTTCCACGCAACTAAATTTTTGAACACATTTGAGGGAGGGGCAATTGTTACAAATAGCGATGAACTAGCAGAAAAAATTCGTTTAATGACAAACTTTGGTTTTGTCGGTATCGATCGTGTTATCTATATAGGTACAAACGGAAAAATGCATGAAACATCAGCAGCAATGGGTTTGACAGGACTTGAAAGTTTAGAAGAGTTTGTTGCTATCAATTATCGTAATTACCAACAATATAAACAAGAATTACAGGATATTCCTGGACTAAAACTTATTACTTACGATCAAACACAAAATTGTAATTATCAGTATATTGTTTTAGAAATTGATGAAAAAGTTTTTGGTATAAGCCGAGATTATTTAGTTGAAATATTACAGGCTGAAAATATTATTGCTCGAAAATACTTTTATCCAGGTTGTCATAATATGGAACCTTATCGCTCTTATTTTCCTTACAATAGGCTATTGCTACCTGAAACTGAGAAACTTGTCAATCGAGTACTCTGTCTACCAACAGGTACAGCATTAAAACCAGAAGATATCAGCCAAATTTGTCAAATTATCAAGTTAGTCGTCGCAAATAGTTGCGAACTTTCCAAGATCCGATATTATTCACACATCTAAAATTTATATCTGAGAGATAAAAGTATGAAAGTTAGTGTTTTAATAACTACCTATAATCATGAAAATTATATTGCCCAGGCCATTGAAAGTGTTTTAATGCAACAAGTTAATTTTGAATATGAAGTTGTTATAGGAGAAGACTATTCTACAGATAATACACGCCAAATTGTAATTGATTATCAAAGGAATTATCCCGAAAAAATTCGGTTGTTATTGCCCGATCAAAATCTTGGTATGCACAAAAACTTTATGAATTCATTGCAAGCTTGCCAAGGTCAGTATATCGCAGCTTTAGAAGGTGATGACTACTGGACTTCAAGCAAAAAACTACAAAAACAAGTAGATTTTTTAGATAAAAACCTAGATTATGCTATATCTTTTCATAATGTATTAATATTTTGGCAAGATAACAGCCACTCACCTCAGATTTTCCTACACAATCAGCCAAAAACGTCTACTATAGAAGATTTGTTAATAAACAATTTTATTTCTACTCCTTCAGTAGTGTATCGTGCTGGTTTGATAAAAGAGTTTCCTGATTGGTTTTCTGAACAAAGTATGGGAGATTGGATTTGCCATATTTTCAATGCACAGCATGGAAAAATTGGATATATTGATGAAGTGATGGCAGCATATAGAGTTCATGCAAAAGGAGTATGGTCTAGTAAAAGCCGAGGATATCAACTAAAAGAAACTATTAGAATGCTTGAGACTCTAAAATCTAATTTTAGTTCTCAATATCAAGCAATTATAAATACATCCATAAATTTCTACTCTCAACAATTAGCTAATGTCTTAGAGTATGAAGAAGTAAATAAATCACAGCAAGAAACTACTTACAAAAAAACTAATAATTTACAAATACAGCCTTTAGTTAGTATTTGTATTCCTACTTACAATGGTGAACATTTTGTTGCAGAAGCTATTAACAGTGTGTTATGCCAAACTTATACAAATATAGAAGTTATTTTATCTGATGATAATTCTACTGACAGAACAGTTGAGATTGCTAAGTCATTTAAACAAAATTCATCCTTTGATTTTTTAATTCTTGAGCATAGTCAATATGGACTGGCTCAAAATTGGAATTTCTGTATTTCTCAAGCTAAAGGCAAGTATATAAAGTTTTTATTTCAAGATGACTTATTAGAGCCAAATGCTATTGAAGAAATGGTGACTTTGGCGGAAGAGGACGAAGAGATAGGTTTGGTTTTTTCGCCAAGAAGACTTTTTACTAATACTCACGATTCTGTCTATGATTCAAATTTTTTAATGCATCATGAAGCTAAGGATGTACACAAAGCTTGGTCAAGACTAAAGTTGATTCAATCAGGACAACAACTTTTGCAAAACTCAAATATACTTGACAATCCCATTAATAAAGTTGGAGAGCCAAGCACAGTCTTAATTAGAAAAGATGTTTTTGAAAAAGTAGGATTATTTAATTCTGAGTTTTGTCAACTTGTAGATTTAGAAATGTGGCTCAGAATTATGAGTCAATATAAAATTGGTTTTGTTGACAAAGTTTTATCTCACTTTAGGATACATCCACAACAACAAACTCGTCGAAATGCTGCTTTAAAAGATGCTATTTTATTAGATTATAAAAAACTGTTTCAGACAATTTACAGTGATACACAATATCCTCAAGCAACTAGACAGCAAGCTCTTTATAAATACGCAACTTTAAGTGAGCAAAATGCAGAACTGCATCAGTTGCGAAAACAAATAGCAGAAGAATGCTTGAATATTTCAGATGAGCAGATAACAGATATGTATGTGGGTCTGCTAGGTAAAACACATAAGATGTTAGTGAATAGTAGTATCAAATATGAAAGTCTGACTAATGAAGAACAGATTTTTGCTAATGATATAGTTAAAAGTATATCTCAAGGTTTTGATCAGCCAAAAGCAATTCAGAATTTACTAGCAGCTATGCTGTATCGCCATGCTGACCAGTTACCATTACAGCATGACCTCTCTCGCATACCTCGTTGGTTACTTAAGGACTATTTACAATTTTTATTTTATAACCCAGTTAACTTTAAAAAACTTGGTGATGCAAATAATTATTATTACTATATGCAGGGGTGGATTGATTACTTACACACATCAATAGTCAAAAATTCTGATTCTCAGTTTTGGCATGAAATAATTAATAATTTTGCACCCATTGTTAATTTTATTCACCTATATTTTAATGAGCATAATCTTAAAGATATCTATGTTAAACGTGGAGAAATTATAGAGTTTTTCCTGAAGTTTAAGGGTTATGAGGTAGATTATGAGTTTCCTAATAGACCTATAACCAGAAAAAAAATTCGCTTGGGTGTCCTAGCAGCACATTTTTTACCTGGTTCTGAAACATTTGCTTACCTTCCTATTTATGAGTATATCAGTAGAGATTTTGAAGTAATTTTGTACTCTCTTAATCAAACTGACCATCAACTAGAGGAATATTGCCAAAGCTGTGCAAACTCCTTTAAACTACTACCACAAAATTTAGCAGAACAGGTAAATATTATTCGTGCTGATGATCTCGATATATTATTCATTGCTACCAATGTGACGGCAGTAACCAATCAAATTTGCTTCTTATCAATGCATCGGTTAGCTAGAATACAAGTCACAAGTGGCGGATCTGTTGTAACAACAGGAATGCGGCATATAGATTATTACATTTCTGGTACACTAACCGATCCATCAGAAATGGCACAACAGCAATATCAAGAAAAGTTGGTGAAACTTGAAGGAACTGCTCATTGCTTTAGTTATGGTAATGAAGAAGAAAATGTAACTATCAAAGTCGATCGAGAAAGTTTGGGTATATCTGAAGAAACAGTTATTTTTATCTCTGGTGCTAACTTCTTTAAAATTATCCCTGAACTAATTAATACTTGGGCAAAAATAATTTCTGGAGTTCCCAACTCTGTATTAGTGCTTCTGCCATTTGGCCCGAATTGGTCAAACAATTATCCTAAGAAAGCTTTTGTAAATTACTTAATTAAAGTGTTTTCAAAGCATGGGATACCAGCAGAACAATTAATAGTTTTAGATCCTCAGCCAGTGCCAAAGCGCGAAGAAGTTAAAGAATACTTTAAAATTGCTGATGTTTATCTAGATTCTTTTCCATTTGCTGGAACAACTTCTTTGATAGAACCACTACAGGTTAATTTACCAGTAATTGCTAGACGAGGAACTAGCTTTCGCTCTGCAATGGGGGCTGCAATGGTGCAAGCACTCGATGTACCTGATTTAGTTGCAGATAGCGAAGAGTCTTATATACAGTTAGCGATCGCACTCGGAACCGATCCTGAATTACGCCAACAAAAGAGTGCCCAAATCAAGGAAAAAATGCAAGCTAATCCTAGTTTTCTAGATAGCCGCGCTTACTCAGCTAAAACAGGCAGCCTCTTCCAACAACTATTTAGTAAATATCTTGCAGATACTCTGAGTCAAAATTTCCGCTTAGGAGATATTAACTTAATCATTTTCCCAGACTGGTTACAGCCAGAAGACCTACTATATCAAGATTTAGCAAGTGTCATTTCTACTCTCACCACTCACCCAGATAAAAGCCACATAACTCTCCTCATAGATACTCACAATATTTCTGAAGAAGAAGCCGATATGCTTTTATCGTCTTTGACCATGAATTTGCTCATGGAAGATGATGTAGATATAACTGAAGGGCCAGAAATTTCTCTGCTTAGTAAGATGAGTGATACACAATGGAAAACTCTTTTGGCTAGAATTCATACTCGAATTGCTTTAGCAACAGATAATCAAGAGGCGATCGCACAAGCGAAAGCAGAAAATCTCCCATTCTGCGATGTAGATAGCTTGATCGCATCAAAATTAGAGATCACACTTGTTTAATCACTTCATGAAAGATATCTTTAGCAGACATACTTATCCAAATTGTATTTCTTATTTTTATATTATCTCTTAAACTTGCCATGCTAGATAGGCAAGCACTTCATAGATATAGCGGTTCCTGCATAGGTAAGGTACAGAAAAAAAATGAACTACAGGTGAATATATATCCTCGTAGGGGCGCACATCTGTGTGTCCCTACCCCCGTACTTTCTTAAAGTTACGGTAATCTGTGGTTCGTTTATTTACCTGGAAATTGGTGTAAGACGTTATTTTGAGCGCTTAAGCGCTCACTACAAGCTTATTTTCCCTCAATATACCTTTGCCACATCTCCTCGTAAGCCTTTTCCATCTGACGGGTAAACTGTTTGCCATTCCACAACGGGGCTGTTTGCCGCGATGCTTTCAGCTTCAAAGCCACCTGCTGGCGTAAAGCCTCATCTTTCCCCAAACGCACACCCCATTCTATATACTCTTCATCTGTCCAGGCTATGCCTTCTGTTATACCCGCATTCATCATCATGGTGTAGCTGTTACGCGCTGCAAACTGTTCGCCAACTCGTGTCACTAACGGGATACCCATCCACAATGTTTCTAAAGTTGTTGTCGCTCCGTTGTAGGGAAATGTATCTAATACAATATCAGCAATGCCTAAATTAGCACGATGAACTGACTCTAAATAAACTTGTGGTAAAAATCGTAACCGAGAACAATCTACACCTTCTTCTTCGGCAATTTGGTAAAAGAAACGTTTAATTGTTTCCTCTTCAGCAGGTCCCTTAATTAAAAAGTAGCTGTTAGGTACTTGTTTGATAATTTGCATTTGCCACTTTGTTGTTTCTGGATGACGTTTATATCCTCTTTGGGCGCTGAGATATACAACGGCATCCATAGGAATATCCAAGTCATTGCGGCGGAGAGTGGGTACACCAACTTCAAAACCATCTACTGCTATGTAAGTTTGGGGTAATCGCCAGATTTTCTCTGTATAATAATCTTGTGCATCATTTGGCAGTACATAAGGATCTGCGATAAAGTAATCAATTCCAGGTATGCCTGATGCATCCCACCCCAGCCAAGTAACTTGAATTGGGGCTGGCTTGAGTGCCATCACTTCACTGGTAATATCTAGAGTAATGCTATCAAGGTCAATTAAAATATCAATTTCATCTTGATATATCTGGTCAGCAATTTCTAGACCATCCATGCCTAATTTATGAGCATTGCCTGCCTTTTGTACATACCAATCCCGTAGGAAATCATCTACTGATTTATAGTTCACAAAATAGGTATGAATATCAAATTTATCTCGATCATGATGTTCAAATAACCAGCGAGCTAGCCAACCAACAGAATGATTTCTTAAAGCGTAAGATATATAACCAATTTTTAATTTATTTGCATTGTGTTTTAAAAATTGATGATTAAGAACTTTGTGGTTATAGTTTTTTTGTTGTGATTGTGCAAAGGCTTGAATATAATTATTAAAAATACCGGCTATCTTATTATGAATAGATCGAAATTCAGCAGGAGCATCTTTAATATGAGGTATCGCAAAAGCTGGCGTAAGTAACCGTAATATTCTTCCTTCTTCTAAAGGAATTGGTTGAGCTTCAATAAACTGTTTATATGCAGTTTCTAATTCTTGGCAAGTTGTACATATCTCTTGCCAATATCCCCCTGCTGACATTAGACCCCTTAACAGCAGATGGAGCGCAAAAATTTTATCAGCCAAACCTTCTGATAGGGAATAACATAACCTAGCTGTTTCTATACCTTGAGAATAATTACGAGCATCTTGATAAAAAGTTGCTAAATGCCGCAAAATTTCTACATTATCTGGTTCCAATCGTAAATGCAATTCTAGTAGAAATGCTGCTAGTAAAGGCTGCCGCAAAGTATGACCAAGTTGGATAGCAGCAGGGAGCAGTATACAGAAGCATTGATGAGTATCAGAGAAATAAGGAAGACTAGCTTCTATTAAATTTAAATTAATTGGATGTAAGGGAACAGTATTTAAAAACTCTTTTAAAACTTGGATTAATAATTCAGAATTAATTTCTATATTTTCTTTTGCGTTTAAGCTTTCAATTAATCCCCATTCATTTAAATCATTAATTTCTTCAAATTTTTCTAATTTGATAGAAAGAAGAAGAATTTGAAGCAAATTATTGATATCACTAGGATTAATTTCTCGTATATGCTGACGAATTAACCAAGCTACAGAATATTTACCCAGTGTTGCACGTCTTTCAGCTTCTATTTGCAAAACTTGAAATAGTTCATCTGTCCACATTTGTAACTGTTCTTCATCTGCCTCTGTCATGGGCAGCATCCAAGTCATTTGAGCTTCTGCTTCTTGCCCTTGTAACAGTAATAGTAACCCTAAATGCCAATAATAAGAAATAGCATTTGGTTCTATCGCTATTGCTTGTTCATATAACTGTGCTGCTTGTGAATATTTTTCTTGAATGAAGTATTGTTCCGCTTGGTTTTGCCAATTATATATATCTGTAATCATTGTAATTCTCTGAGAAAATTTTATGAGAAATATACTTGTGAACAACTCACATAACAGAAATAAAGTGGATAGAAGCATCTACCCACTTTGGAAAACATCTAGTTGAGAGACAATTTATATACTCTTTGTCCTTGGTTAGTTACTTAGCTAAAGATACGAAGTCGGTGTTGGCGTTGGGACAAACAGGTGCTCCAGCGGTGTAGGCAACTGTAGCTTGATCTGCATTTTTACCACCGTTAACCATAGCATTTTTACCTTCACACAAAACAGCCACGGTAGTAGCTTCACTGGTAGCAGCTTGGTTTGTCACCTCTACAATACCAATATAGCTTTTGAGAGGTGCAGTGGTAACTCTTACTTTTGCTTGGTTGCTTACTACACTAGTACTGCCCGACAGCAAGACAGCCGAGTATTCGTAATTTACAGTTTGTGTTGCAATACCAAGACCTAAAGCACCAATTGAATCTGTAAATGTAGTATTTTCTAAGTAATAAGCTTGCTGCGCGCGGTTCATTGAACCTGTATAAGTTTTAGCTTCTGACTGCTTGGCTTTGTTAGCTTGGTTAAGGAAAGAAGGTAGGGCGATCGCAGACAAAATACCGATGATGATAATTACTACTAGTAATTCAATAAGTGTAAAACCCTCATCTCCTTTCTTTTTGTCGAGGATGTGTTGGAGAAATTTGGCTTTTAATTCGGTTTTCATAAGTGTTTTCCCAGGGGTAGGGGTTGCTTGGGTGTTCTAGATGTAACTTACCCAACTGCGATCGCTTTCCTATCACCTTCAGAAAAAAAGTTTGGCGAAATCCGGTTACACAATCCAGAATCCTTGCATCCAAAAGTCCCTGGTGTAGACCAAGGGCTAGATTCTCAACTTCGATTGTGGAAATGCCTTATTCAAACTCAGGTGGCCACAGTTCTGATACCGCCAGTTCCCAACCTGGTAGCAAGTCTGGTAGTGTGAGCGTGTCGCCATTCTGCATCACCACTGGGGCTTGGTTTAGTCGGTAAACCGTTACTGTCAATTTATCAGGGTCAATCAATATGCCGACTGTAGACCCAAGTTGCAAGAATAGCTCAATCTTCTCTTCAAGTGGTTTAATTCTGTCGCTTTTAGATTTAATCTCAACCATCAAGTCTGGAACTAACTCTACAAAGTCGCGCTTGGTCTTTTTCAATCGGTCAGCCCGAACAAAAGACACATCAGGGGCACGCAGATTTCTTCTTTCCAAGTCGCCTTCTTCTATTTTAGGTAATATGAAGCCTGCGCTAGAGCCAGTCACTCGCCCAAGTTTGCGCGACATAACCCAGATATTCAAGAAGGTACTCAATCGAGTGCCAATTTCCTCTGACTCGTAATCTGATGGCCCCATAACTATGATTTTACCTTCTACCAGCTCCATCTGCCATTCTGGATGCTCGGTTTGTAGCTGCTCTAAGTCTGTAATCGCAAAGGACATAATACACTAAATAACGCTTTTATCTCTATCATATGTACCTTAACCTACAAAGCTACAATGTATTGTATCCAAATAAAAACGCCTGTATAGTTTGCCAGTTTCCCAATCTTGGTTTAGAGGAAATTGAAGCCATGCTTGATTTAGATGAATTCGTAAATACTCGATTATACAAGAGCATCTTGGAAAAGAGTAGATTGAAATTAGCGCCAAAACTTAGTGATAAAGGTATGAGTATTCAAGAAATAGCAGAATTGCTAGAAATAGATGTTGAAGTTATCAGGAAATATCTCCAATAACAGTCTTAGCAGTTAAGAGGATGTTTGCCAAGTGTTGAGCGCATAGTACCGTAGGCATTTTGCGATCGCTTCCCATCTGGCATAGCCGATCGCAATTTGTTATGCTATATTAAACGTAGTCGTTATGAGTTCGTATATTTTCATGACTAACCCTACAGTAGAAAACTTGGTAATTATCGGTTCTGGGCCAGCAGGGTACACATCTGCCATCTATGCTGGACGCGCTAACCTGAAACCCGTTGTATTTGAAGGTTTCCAAGCCGGGGGATTACCTGGTGGGCAATTAATGACAACGACAGAAGTTGAGAATTTTCCAGGATTTCCTAAAGGAATTACCGGGCCGGAACTAATGGATCAGATGAAGGCGCAGGCGGAGCGCTGGGGAGCTGAACTATATACTGAAGATGTTATCTCAGTTGACTTGAGTCAGCGTCCATTTATAGTGCGATCGCAAGAAAGGGAAATAAAAACCAACAGCATCGTCATTGCTACTGGTGCAACAGCAAAGCGTTTGGGTTTACCCAACGAACACGAATTTTGGAGTCGGGGTATTTCCGCTTGTGCGATTTGCGATGGTGCTACACCAATTTTTCACGGGGCAGAATTGGCTGTAATTGGTGCTGGAGACTCGGCGGCTGAAGAGTCAATTTATCTTACCAAGTATGGTTCCAAGGTAAATATGTTGGTACGTACCGATAAAATGCGGGCTTCTAAAGCCATGCAAGACCGCGTTTTGAACAACCCGAAAATCCAAGTGCATTGGAACACAGAAGCCGTGGATATCTACGGTAATGGTCACATGGAAGGGGTGAAAGTCCGCAATACCAAAACTGGTGAAGAGAGCCAATTGCACGCTAAAGGTTTATTTTACGCGGTTGGTCATACTCCCAATACCTCTTTATTTAAAGGTCAGCTAGAACTGGATGAGATAGGTTACGTTGTCACCAAATACGGTTCTGTAGAAACCAGTGTAGAAGGCGTTTTTGCTGCTGGCGACGTACAAGATCATGAGTTTCGACAAGCAATTACGGCTGCGGGTACTGGCTGTATGGCGGCGATGTTAGCAGAACGTTGGTTGTCATCCACTGGCTTGATTCAAGAATTCCATCAACAGCCAGAAACAGCAGTTAATGAATTAGAACATCAGCCAGCCAAAAAGACTGAAGCTGAGGAAGAAGCTGGATTTAATTTGGATGGGACACGCCATGAAGGAGGTTATGCTTTACGGAAATTGTTCCATGAAAGCGATCGCTTACTCCTTGTTAAATACGTATCTCCTGGTTGTGGCCCTTGTCATACCCTGAAGCCAATTTTGAATAAAGTGGTGGATGAATTTGACAGCAAAATTCACTTTATAGAAATTGACATCGACAAAGACCGAGATATTGCTGAAAATGCTGGTGTGACTGGAACACCAACGGTTCAATTGTTCAAAAACAAGGAACTGGTGAAGGAAGTCAAAGGCGTGAAGCAAAAGAGCGAATACCGTCAGTTAATTGAAAGTAGTCTTTAGGGACTGGGGACTGGGGACTGGGGACTAGGGACTGGGGATTGGGGACTAGGGACTGGGGACTGGGAAATAATTCTTTTAACTGCTAATCCCCAATCCCCAATCACCAATCACCCAGTCGAGTACCGTACTCTTCTTTACCCTGCTGTTGGGAACGAATAAAACGACAGTAACCGTTAAGACCTTTTTCAATCCGGTCTTTAAGCTGACTGACCCAGTTTAATTGTTCTGTGTTGGAGTAGCCCAAGCTCTCAGCAATAATGAAAGCGCTTTTGGTTTCAGTCAATGAGCCGCGAACAATGTACATAAAACGCAATCTATCTAAATAGTGATAGCGTCCATAGCCCTCAGCTATGTTCAGTAAAACGCTGCAAGCTGCTCTTCGTAATTGATCGCTCAAATTGTAACGCTCACAACCCGGCAAACTATTGGCTAATCGATAAGCCGCTTTTAGCAGCTTGAGGCTATCTTGGTAGAAGTATAAAGACTCAAAGCCTCTATCTTGCATATCATCCCAATCTAAAGTCCCTCAATTTTATGGGACATTTTTACCAAATACCCAGTCCCTAATATGTAAAATAGTCAGCGTATCTTGTTCGATCCAGGCGATCGCTTTATGGCCATTACAAAACGGCGACTACCGACATTTTTACAGTTTGGCAAAAGTCTCAATCTTTCCCAAAAACTCATGTTCATTGGGTTAGCCATTACCCTATTTTTCGTTTTCCTGGCATTCTTCGCTCCTGTATTCCAGGCTTGGGGATGGCTGCAAAACCCTAAAGATTTTCTCTCTAATCCAATTCACGAGCCACCCTCAGCTAAACATTGGTTTGGTACTAGTCGCCTGGGTTATGATGTCTACTCCCGAACATTGTTTGGCGCTCAAGCTGCTTTGCAGGTGGTGATTTTGGCAACAGCGTTGAGTATGATTATCGGTGTGCCTTTGGGGATGCTGAGTGGTTATCTCGGCGGTAAATTGGATAAAGTGTTGCTATTTATTATGGATAGCATCTACACTCTACCGGGGCTACTGCTGTCTGTAACACTGGCGTTTGTGGTGGGGCGTGGGATATTAAATGCAGCGATCGCTATTAGCATTGCCTACATCCCCCAATATTACCGCGTTGTTCGCAACCACACCGTCAGCGTGAAAACTGAAGTGTTCATCGAAGCTGCTCAAGCAATGGGCGCTTCCACTTGGGTTGTGCTTTCTCGTTATCTGTTTTTCAACGTCATTCAAAGCGTACCCGTTCTATTTACACTCAATGCCGCTGATGCGATTTTGGTGTTGGGCGGTTTAGGCTTTTTGGGGCTAGGACTTCCCGAAGAAGTGGCAGAATGGGGACATGATTTAAAACAAGCCCTAGAAGCTCTACCTACTGGTATTTGGTGGACTACGCTTTTCCCTGGTTTAACTATGACATTTATGGTGGTAGGGTTATCACTACTTGGTGAAGGGTTAAATGAATTTGTCAATCCCCGATTACGGAGAGAAAATAGAATCCGACAGTAATCATTGGTCATTAGTCATTAGTCATTTGTAAAGAACAAAGGACAAAGGACAAATGACAAATAACAATAAAGAGATTTGTATGAAAGATAATCTAACGTTAATTGCTGCCGCTACTGGCGGGTTTATCCTTTCCATTGCTCTTGCTGGTATCTTAAGAGGTGCGCCAATTACAGCTTGGCAAGAGCAATCGAGTTTCCGCAGCACGACTTTTGCTAATTTACAGAACTCGGAGTTGAAAGCTGCGCGTCTTCTGCCAAGCGGAGACACTGCGCGAACAGATCGGGCGTGAAAACGACTCGCGCCCAATAATAGGGAATAGGGAATAGCTGTATCACCAATTACCAATGCCCCATGCCCCATGCCCATGCCCCATGCCCCATGCCCCATGCCCCATGCCCCATGCCCCATGCCCCATGCCCCATGCCCCATGCCCCATGCCCCATGCCCCATGCCCCATGCCCAATGACAAATGACAAATGACAAATGACAAATGACAAATGACAAAATTCAAGTAATTGGCATTGATGTCGGAGGAACGGCAATTAAGCTGGGGCGTTTTGCAGATGATGGTACTTGTCTCTTATCTTTGACTGTGGTATCTCCTCAACCAACAACGCCGGAGGCTGTGCTGGCGGTGCTGGTAGATGCGATCGCTCAAATCGATCCAGATAATCAAGCTGTTGCTATTGGTGTTGGTACTCCTGGCCCATCCGATGCCGCAGGACGCATTGCCAAAATCGCTATTAACTTACCTGGATGGATCGATGTGCCTTTAGCAGACTGGTTGGAAGCTAAAACTAGCAAACCGACTGCGATCGCTAATGATGCTAATTGCGCTCTTTTGGGAGAAGCTTGGCTAGGAGCCGGTCGCCACTTTCAAAATCTGATTCTGCTAACTTTAGGTACTGGGGTTGGTGGCGCAATTATCCTTGATGGCAAACTATTTATTGGACATCAAGGAGCCGCTGGAGAATTGGGTTTAATTTCCTTAAATCCTGATGGCCCAATTTGTAATAGTGGCAATCGAGGTTCTTTGGAACAATATGCCTGTGCGACTGCAATTCGCCGCCGCACTCTCAAGGAACCCATCGAATTGGGTTTTCTTGCTCAACAAGGAGATGCCGCAGCATTGACTTTTTGGCAAGAATATGGCGTTAATTTGGGAATTGGTTTGACGAGTTTGATTTATGTACTCACACCACAAGCGATCGTGATTGGTGGCGGTATCAGTGGCAGCTTTGAGTTTTTCTTACCAAGTGTGAAGGCAGAAATTGAGAAGCGAGTGCAGCCTTTATCACGAGCGGGTTTACAAATATTGCCAGCGGAGTTAGGCAATTTTGCAGGGATAGTAGGTGCAGCAAAGTTGGCATGGCAAAACTATTCAAGATTTTAATTATGGTTCAAACAACCCCAGCTAGAGACATCAGTCTTTACGAATTAGAAAAAAAATTTGGTTTGCAACTTGCTACAGACACCAACTTTTTTACAGAATAGACAGAGAATTTAGGATTGCGGATTAAATAACACTCATATTTTGTAGCGTGTGTTGAGCAAAGCTTAACGCACCGAAGGCTTCAATTTTTATCGCCACAGTAGTACGATTTCATTCCTCAACTACAGAAATTCTGGATTTTGTTTTGTTCTCATTCCTTAAGTAACGCGATGTGCGACTTATTATTGAAACCCCTCTCCAAACCTCTTTACGAAATGGAAAGAGGTTTAGATTATTGCTGAAGCTCTTACTACGAGGTAATTTAATTAATTTTACATTACGTAACATAGTTTATTTTATTCTTGCCCACTTACTTAGCCCTCTTTAATCACTATTGGTAGAGAAAAATCTAAAACCCTTATTTCTCATGACTTTTATCAATTTAGAGGTAGGTTGGGTTGAGGAACGAAACCCAATACCCAAAGACCTTAGAAAAGTTGGGTTTCACTTTGTTCAACCCAACCTACATTTATTTTTCTTTCCCCAAAGTGATAGAAGAGGGTTAGTAATTCTGACTGATGGTGAAAAGTGAGTGAAAACCAACTATTTAAACTTAAATAAGCGCTATGTAATGTCAGAAGATGCAGTAAAGATGTTTTTCTGGCAAAAATCATAAAAAATGAGTATGTTATTCCGAACCAAAGCCAGTCCAATGGCTAAAGGCTTTAAGAATCAGCAAAAAGTCAAGCAAACTTTTACTGTAATGCTAATAAGAGCTAGCCATTGCTACATACTAGTGGCATTGATACTCAGCTTGATAATTCTTGCCTGCATTAACATCTTAAAATCTAACCAATCCTTAGTCACCGAGTCTCCTATTAACAGTAAAGTTCTGAAGATTTGGTCAGATAAAGGTTATACTTTGGAAGAGGATGAAGCGCTCCAGAAGATCATTAGTAACTGGGAAAAACAAAGCGGCAACAAAATTAAACTTACTTTCTATACTAACGATGAGTTGCCACAAAAAACTCAAAGGGCACTTCAGGCAGGTAATTCGCCCGATCTCGTCATAAATAGCAGCGCTGAGAGGGAGCTGTATCCACGTCTTGCCTGGGAAGGTAAACTGGCAGATGTCTCTGATGTAATTGAGCCAGTCAAAAGTATTTATTCTGAAGGTGTGCTGGAAGCAGTTCGTTTATATAACAACGTTGATAAAAAGCCGAGCTACTATGCAGTCCCAATTAATCAATTAACAATTCACATCTTTTACTGGCGAGACTTGCTAGAGCAAGTAGGTCGAACTCAAAGCGATATTCCTAAAGAGTGGGATGCTTTCTGGGAGTTTTGGAAACAAGTGCAGGATGATTTGCGCGCACAGCAAAAACAGAATATTTACGGGTTAGGCTTTCCTTTCTCCACTGGGTCAACAGATACCTACTACTTACAGCCTATTTCAGGTTTATGAGGTACAGTAGCAGCAGTTTGCAAACCAATTTCTTAGATGTTTAGGATTGAACAAGTCAAGTGCAGTTGCAATCAACGTATCCACCATTTTTGTTGTTGTAGGAGAAAACTGACGTAAAAAAGCTTTCAGTTGTGACCACCAATGCTCAATTGGATTAAAGTCAGGAGAGTAAGGAGACAAATTAAGAGTATTTGCACCAGATGATTGAATTAAAGTTTCAATTGAAGCTATTTTATGGGCAGGAACGTTATCCATAACAACAACTGCACCCGACCATAGCTTTGGGACTAAGCATTCTTTTATAAAAACTTCAAAGGCATTTCCGTCCATCGAACTATTTTTATTGTCATTACTGCTAAAACTTCTTTTAGGCTAACTGCCCCGATAACTGTAATCTTTGCTCCCCGATAAAATGGTTTTAAATCATATACTCTGGTTCCTTGAGTACTCCGAGAACTGGGTCTTGTTAACCCAAGTAGAACGCCCATTTCATCTAAAAATACTAGGTTCTCAGGGTCTATATTTTTGACTTTTTCCCAATAGTCACATCTCAATTTTTGAACTCTTTCTGTCGCTGCTTGGCTACTGCGTAAAGTCTTTTTTTTAGTGTCAGCTTCTGCTTTTTTAATGCACGACACATACTACTGTTACTAACCCATTTACCATGTGTTTGTCCCCAATACTCGCAGTATTCTCTTAGGGTTGCATCTGGATATTTTTCAACCAGAGTAGCAAGCTGGGTTTCATATCCATCCAATTCACTTTTCATGCTACCACCCTGCTGTTTTGGTTTTACATGACCTTGAGTTTTCTTCATCTCAATCAGTTTTTGTACGAAACTTTTGCTGATATCAAATCTGGCAGCTACTTTTCTAATTGAGGTGTTCCCTTGCTCATAAGCTTTAACAATTTTTTCCCGGAACTCAATGGAGTAAGCTTTCATTGTCGCAGTTAATACACCAATATAAGTGTACCTCATTTACTCGCAATCTGCTGTATTTGAGCAGATTTTAGACGCATACAATGTCCAAATTTTAGACTCCAAGGGTCAACTTCTCCTCAACGATCCTAAGGTGCATCAAGGTATTATTGAGAGCTTAGAGTGGTATGCGAAATTTTTCCAGCAGGGCTACGTACCACCAGACGCAGTAAACTGGTTAAATCCAGACAATAATCGCAGCTTGCTCAATCGTGGCGTGGTTATGACGCCTAACTCCTCGCTCTCGATTCCTGCTGCTGTCCGCCAAGATTCTGACACCTATCGTCACAAGCTTGGTATCCTAGAATTTCCGAACAAACCCAATGGTAAACCGATGCGCTACTTAGTCTCGATTAATGAAATAGTTTTGTTTGCCGAGTCTAAAAACCAGAAGGTAGCCAAAGAATTTCTCACGTATTTAATTAAACCTGAGATAATAGGAAACTATCTCAAAACTACCGGAGGTCGGTATTTACCAGTAATGAAGCCTGTTTGGCAAGACCCTTTTTGGACAAATCCAGCAGATCCTCATCTTTCCACTGCAACTCAAACACTGACTAAAGGTCTAACTCGCCCATTTTATATTGTTCAAAACCCTGCTTACAGCCTAGTTTTAGAAGAGAATGTTTGGGGTAAGGCTCTCAATCGAATAGTTGTCAATAGCATATCTCCAGAAGCAGCAGACATGGCAATTGAGCGGATAAAACAAATTTTTGACGAATGGCAGTGAGCTATATGCAATTTTAAAGTCAGCACCTTACTACTAAAGTTACAATTTTTTTCTTAGATAACTCTACAAAAAAGATAATTCAATAGCTAGGCTAATTGAGCAAAAATTTCCACAAACCATTTTTTAAGATTGAGAAGACAGTAAATTTGATTTTCAACTTTATTGTTACCTTGTTCTACTACACAGGAATTTCAACACAAAGAATATCCTGTTGCTTTCTTAACGTATTTCACAACTTTTTCATAAGATTCAGGATTACTCACAGGGTTGATGATAATAGGAATAGTGCCATCTGGCAACCAAAAAGTTATCCTGCCGTTCGGTTCATGACAAAAGGAACTGATGCAGTTGAGATTAATTACATATTCATTTTTTTCGTAAATTATTTTCACCCAGTAGGCACAATCTAATTCTAATCCTGTCACACATTCTAAATAATCAAGAATTTTTTGATAGTCTTCCAGGTTACTTTGTGGGTTAATTACTATGGGAATGGCACTATCGGGTAGCCAAAAAGTAACTCTGCCATTCAGTTCATAACAAAAAGCATGGACACGTTCAAAATTTACTACATATTCTTTCCTCTCGTAAAGGATTTTCACCCAGTACGCCACAACATCTCCTCAAGTCCGAAATTTATGAATGATGCACCCTGGATGTCCAAATCTGCTGAAGCCTTAAGTTAATGTTGTAATTAATTTTGAATTATGAATTATGAATTGCGATCACACCTCCAACGGTGTTGGTGTGCTAGATGTCGAAAGAGAAAGAGCGATCGCTGTTTGAATAAATCCTTTAAACAAGGGATGAGGTGTACTGGGGCGTGATTGAAATTCTGGATGAAATTGGCAAGCAAGAAAAAATGGGTGCTTGGGTAATTCCACAATTTCAACTAAACGTCCATCGGGAGAAGTACCACTAATCGTATAGCCAGACTTTAACAACAAATCGCGGTAAGCATTGTTGAACTCATAGCGGTGTCGATGTCGTTCATAAATCACATCTTCTTGATAGAGCTTAAAAGCTAAAGTATCAGGAAGAACACGACAAGGGTATAGCCCTAAGCGCATTGTACCCCCTAAATCCACAACTTCCTGCTGTTCTGGCAATAAATTTATTACCGGATCAATTGTGTAAGGGTCAAATTCAGCACTATTGGCATCTGTTAATCCTCCTACGTTTCTGGCCCATTCAATCACAGAACATTGCATACCCAGGCATAAACCCAAAAAGGGAATTTGGCGATCGCGGGCGTATTTAATGGCGGCAATTTTGCCATCTACTCCCCGAACCCCGAAACCTCCTGGCACAACTATGCCATCGACACCCTCAAGATAATTTTCGGCTGGTTCAGTTTCCAAATTTTCTGAGTTTACCCAACGCAGACGCAGTTTGCCATAGGTGGAGATTGCAGCATGGTTCAACGCTTCCACTACAGATAAGTAGGCATCACTTAACTGCACATATTTACCAACGATGGCAATTTCTACCTCGTGCTTGGGACTATGTAATCTTTTTACCAGGGTTTGCCACTGCGTCAAATCTGGTTTACGTTGTTCCATTTGCAGCAAGTTCAGCACTTGTTCTGCCATTCCTTCCCGTTCCAGATTTAGCGGGACTTCATAGATACTTTTGGCATCTTGGGAAGTGATGACGCATTCTTCCGGCACATCACAAAATCCCGATAATTTCTGCTTTAATCCCTTGGGTAAGGGGCGATCGCTCCGACAAACTAAAATATCTGGTTGAATACCAATGGATCTCAGTTCCTTAACTGAATGCTGTGTCGGCTTAGTTTTCATTTCACCCGCAGAGGCAATCCACGGCACCAGTGTGACGTGCATATACAGCACATTCTGCCGTCCCACCTCTTTACGGAACTGGCGAATTGCTTCCAAAAACGGTAGTGATTCAATATCTCCCACCGTCCCGCCGATTTCTGTAATTACTACAGAAGGGTTTGTACTTTTAGCAACTCGCAGAATCCGCTCTTTAATTTCATTGGTAATATGAGGAATTACCTGTACAGTACCGCCATTGTAGTCTCCGCGACGCTCTTTATTAATGACTGCTTGGTAAATCGAGCCAGTAGTCACACAATTTAAGCGCGACATCGAGGTATCGGTAAAGCGTTCGTAATGCCCCAAGTCCAAATCTGTCTCCGCACCATCTTGGGTAACGAATACTTCCCCATGCTGAAAGGGACTCATTGTGCCAGGATCGATATTAATATAAGGGTCGAGTTTGAGAATCGACACCGAATATTTGCGCGACTTGAGCAAACGCCCTAGACTTGCTGCTACAATGCCCTTACCAATACTGGAAACTACGCCTCCAGTAACAAAGATAAACTTAGTCATAGTAGTTTGAATTTCTAACGACTTCTAAAAATACATCCCGTCATTGTGCCACAGTTATTGTGGTGTCATCTTCTGTGATTTGTTGTGAAAAACCTCTTAGGACTAGTAATATTAGGCTTTATTCTCTCCTCCTCCATAGCATTGGCACAGCCATCTCTTATAGTCATTTTTCCCCAGACAAACTACCAGACAAGTGCCCAAAAAATCTTCTTTCTGGGCACTGCACCACCAGATGGTCAGGTTTCGATCAATAGTAAGCCAATTAAGCGCAGCAAAGCTGGTCATTTTTCCCCTAGTTTCCCCTTGCAGTTGGGGGAGAATCTTTTTACTGTGCGTTACCAGAATCAAGAACTTAAAATTAAGGTGATCGGGCTTAACACTAGCCCTGAACTACCACAGGGGGTAGCCTTTGCGAAAGATTCCCTGACTCCCGCAGTTGACATTGCCAGATTACCAGGAGAAGTAATTTGTTTTGGCGCGATCGCACCCCCTAACGCTAATGTCTCTGTAACCCTGGCTAATCAAACTATTGCCCTTTTACCCCAACCTCAACAGGCAGAACTACCAAGTAATTTGGCAGCTTTGACAGGGCAAAATCAGCCTCATGCCCAGTCTAACGTAGGCAATTATCAAGGTTGCACTACAGTGGCAACAGCCGCCGATCTGGGAAAACCTCAATTTCAACTGACGCTTGACGGCAAGACGATAACTCAACCAGGATTTGGTAAGATTGAAATCCTCTCAAGAGCTCAATTGCCAGTTTCTGAGGTTACAGTAGAGTTAGGCGTTGCTCGTACTGGCCCTAGCACCGATTATTCTCGACTCACACCATTGCCCAAAGGCACACGCGCAATAGTTACAGGTAGGGAAGGTGAATGGTTGCGCCTAGATTATGGCGCTTGGATTAATAGTAAAGAAACCCGCATTCTACCTGGTGCAGTTCCGCCACAAACAATAATTCGCAGTGTCGGATACCGTCAACTTCCTAGTGCGACAGAGATAGTTTTCCCTTTGCAAGTTCCCGTACCCGTGAGCGTACAACAAAGTGAGCAAACTCTCGCTCTCACTCTCTACAATACCACTGCCCAAACAGACATAATTCGCCTGGATGATAACCCCCTAATTTATCGCCTAGACTGGCAACAGGAAGCCCCAGGACAAGTAAAATACACCTTTAACCTCAAAAAAGCTCAACAGTGGGGATACAAGCTGAGATACGACGGTACAACCCTGGTTTTGGTTTTGCGTCATCCGCCTAAAATCGGGAACACAAGACGTCAGCTTTTAGCTAATTTCAAGATTGTACTAGATCCAGGGCATGGCGGTAAAGAATCTGGTGCCAGTGGCCCAACTGGATATTTAGAAAAAGATGTAAATTTGGTGGTATCTAAGTTGCTGCGCGACGAGTTGGTGAAGGAAGGAGCAACGGTAGTGATGACACGGGAGGATGATAAGGAGGTTTCTCTAGTAGAACGTCAGGGAATTATTAGTCGAGAAGAATCTGCGATCGCTATTTCCATACATCACAATTCTCTACCCGATGATGGTGATGCCGAAAAAATCAAGGGATTTGCCGCTTTTTGGTATCAACCTCAAGCCCATAACCTCGCAATGTTTTTACACAACTATGTAGTCAAAAAAATCGGTAGACCTTCTTATGGTGTGTTTTGGGATAACCTGGCGCTGACGCGTCCGACAGCTGCACCATCGGTGTTACTGGAATTGGGTTTTATGAGCAATCCTGATGAATTTGAGCAGATAGTGAACCCAGAAGAACAGAAGAAAACAGCTGATGCGATCGCTCAGGGGATTACTGAGTGGTTTAGGAGTGTTAAATAAATTTGGAGGTACAACTAGACTTTACGAAGTCGATCATCGTCAAAAGCATTGCTACTGTATCAATTTAGTAAAATGGAAGTTCAGTTGTTCCTGCGAGGTGTTCGATGACTATCCTTGACCGCCGTTGTCAACTTCAACAACAGATTGCTCAACTTCCAGATGACCAACTGACTTAGGTTGAGCAATATATAGCATTTCTTGTTTTTCAGAAAACAGTTCTATCTCAATCAGAAGTGACCAAATCACCTTCCACTGGAGCTTCGATTCTGGCATCTTTAGAGCAAGCACATACTCTGCCCGATTCTCCTCTGGAGGATGAGACCCTAGCACAACCACCTGAAGATTTTGCTGCTAAGATCGCTGAAATCAAACAACGTGGCGATCGTTCTCAATCTGTGATCCGACGAGGTTCTACAGGTCAAGACTTGCTCAAATTTGCTGGTAATTGGCATGGAGACGACCTAGAGGAGTGCCTAGCATTTCTTCATACAACTCGCTCAAAAGCGAAGTTTTAAGCCAATAATTTATATATTTGCTAGATACTAATCATTGTAGTTATCTCATTAACAACAATCCTTAAGTTGTCGCAACTGCTCAAAGCTATGCTCAAGATACTTTTGGGATTAGCATCATTAGCTATGGTGAGTTGCTCTACATGACGGAAAAATCAGAGCGTCGAGAGATGAATTTACAAGTGGTTCAAGCATTCCTAACAGAGATTGATATCTATCTGATCAATAAATAAATAGCTGAGATATATAGTCAACTGAAGAACCGCATTTTTCGTCAATTTGCCCCAAAAGAAAAAAACAAACGCCGCCATATCCGCATTCAGAATATCGGTTTTGATGATAACGATCTATGGATTGCCGCAACAGCAATTTATCATAATATTACTCTCGTCTCTGCTGACGGCGACTTTACTAGGATTCAGCAAATTTACAGCTTTTCAGTCGAATCCTGGATTTAATTGCTTTATCTAGGATGCTGAACTAATAAATTAAGTACCAATTTAATTAACATCGCTATTTTTTAGCTAGTTTCTGCTCAATATAAGGGCTAAGATGCAGACATAATAAGCATCGCTCCAATCCCTATTTATTAGGTGGCTTTGATGTCCCAAAAATCAGATTCAGAAACAGTCAGTTGAGAAACGGGAGCAACACGATTTTGTGAGATCGGGTTTTAATTCTTAATTACATAGCTGAATTTTCAACAATCACAGTATTTTAGTTGCGATCGCATCCTGAAATAGGCTATTTACGTCCCAGATTTTAGCACCTTACTTTTTCGCGTTGCTCCTTTCAGAAACTATTTCAGTAACCTTTTCTATAGCAGGTGATAACGCTACTGCTGCTGCTGCTCCTAGTCCTGCGACTAAAAATACCACTGCTGCTTTAGCCGGATCTTGCTGACCCATTGCCGCTTTCCTTGCTAATTCAATAATGTTTGGTTTACTTAGAGCGCGAGCTTCTCCGTCAAGAAAGCTTTTACTTGTTTGATTTGCTTTATTTATTACTTGCTTACTTTTCCAAATACCATTTACGCAATAAGAAGCAAAATGTTCACAATTACTCAATACTAAATTGTATCCTGACTCTCCTACGAAAGATTCTGCTTTTCGTACTATCTCATCAGCAAGACTAGAATTACATGGCTCGAATACTGATATTTCACTTACTGGAAAAGGGTGAGAGAAACGTTCAAGACTGTGCCTACGAATCTTAGCATTACCATTCAACTTGTCATGACCATCGAAATGGATAACTGTACCATCACCACAGTAAACTCCATGATGTGTAATACCAGTCCATTTAGTTTTAACCCAAATGTGATCGCCTTTTTTCATATTCTAGAAATAACCTTTAAGGTATAATTTTGTGCGTGTATACAATCTTACCACTTTTCTAAGTATGTCGTCAAAAATTTTTATTACTTTTTTCAATGCGAAAATCTTCATGATTCTTAATCAATAAGTTGAACAAATAGCTTACTGACACGGAAATACTGATATCATTTCAAAATTCTAGTAATTCCCTTTGGTGTAGTAGGATGTGATGTAATCAAGATTAAGGCGTATAAAGGAAGACTTGTTTAAGCAATGGCAGCTAGCACTGAACTCAACATCACAGCTATAGCAAGCATCATCGCTGCGTTCATCGCTGCGACTCCCCCTACTCTGACTGCCCTCACTGATACTGCTATAAAGTTAAGGGGTCTGGTACAAGAAAAAAAAAGTCCGCCTCCAAGGGTTTTAAAGATTGTCCGAAAACCAGTGGATGTCAAAAACTGGAGAAAGGTGAAAAGAAATTTTTTAATAGGTATTTTTCTATTTTTTATAGGTATTTTCTTTATCTTTATAAATACGTTACTATATCGCTTTGGGTTTAAGTACATTACACTTAGCAATTTTGGAGTGATAGGTGCATTTTGGGGACTCAAAATAAATATACTTGTTATTGCAAACTTTGCCTCTTATTGTTTTTACCTTATTGCGTTCATAAAAGCTTATAGAAGAATGGGGAATGATCCTAGCGATGCAAGACATTTCTTATTCAATAAAGCCTTTATACTCCTAGAATCTGATTTTCACAACACTATCAATTGCTGCCAGGAAACACTAAAACTTTTAGGAGCAAGAGTTATCGAATTCGACTCAGATGCAGCAGTGATAGAAGCTTATACCAGCACAGAATTAGTCACCGTCTTTGGAGGGCTGTATCGAATCACAATTAATACAGAAGATTTAAAGTCTGTTGGTACTGCTTTAGAGATCGAATTTATCCCTTATATATCAGATGAAATTGCAACTTTGACGAAATCCTCTAATATGAACAGATTTATTAGAGTTTTTATAAATGGATAATAGTCGTCTTCCTCAGTCAGAACTACTAGCTTGATTATGCAGCCTTCTATAGCCCCCCAAGCCCATAAGCCAGCCTAACACAAACACCCAGTGAAGTATTACAGGAGGATAGATAGAGCCACTTTTTAAGTAAGCAATAGTGCAAACAATACCTAAAATTGCTGCTAAAGTAAGGAAGGCAAAACTGTTGAATGTTGCTCTTGCATTCCGAATGAAAAAAGTAGCATTCAATGGGTGGTAAACAACAAATAGTATTAAGCTAATACTTCCCCAAAGCCAGTTGGTAACTAAAGATGCTTGTTCTACCTTATTAGGTAATAGTAAAACACGAAAAAACGCTTCTTCTGCTGCAACAGGAATAATTAAAGTGATTAAAGCTGTACGAAGTAGAATTTTACAAGAAATCTTAGCAATCTCAAATCTCAATAATCCAAGCTTGAAACCTAGTGGTATACCAACTAAAGAAAAAATTATAAAAAGTGTAATTATCCATATCCAATCATTACTGTTTATAAAAGTTGAAACAGAATTTATTAAACGAAATTTAATTAGTGAACTAAGTTCACTTAGTTGATTCACCATAACTTGTATAAATTAGATTTGTGCAAGCCTGATTGCTTTATTATAGAAGTATAAAATAATAAGTCTTACTGGAATTAATCTAGCTATATTATTTTCAGTTGGACAAGTAAGATTGGAGAGTTAAAACTATGGCAACAGGAGATCATATTTACGTGAATAGGCAGGGGGTATTATCTCTTATAATGGCATTAATATGGGGGATAGTACCTCTGTAGCTTCTGTTTTACAATGAAGTGAAGAATCTAGGAGCTTAAACAAGGGATTTATTTATGTCCCACCCTATGCTCAGTAGCCAAGAAGTCGCCCGACGTGGAAAGGAACTCTATCAAAGAAGTATCCGTGCCAAAGTTGAGACACAAGAGAACATTAGCAAAATTATCTCGATTAATGTTGAAACAGGAGATTACGAAATCGGTGATGATTTAGTCGAAACAAGTCTTCGATTACGATCCAAGCAAACCGACGCAGCACTTTGGGGAGAAAGAATTGGTTTTGATGCCGTTTATGCAGTTGGTGGTACATTGCTCAGGACGGCAGAGTGATAAACGGGACTGTAGTTGGACTTCAGGCAAGAACGAGTCTGATTATTCTTCCCCCAGAACGTTCAGGTGTAGAAATAGAATGTGTTATTGATACAGGGTTTGAAGGGTTCTTAACCTTGCCGCCTTCTGTCATTGCTGCTCTTGGCTTGCCCTACCTCATCAACATCAACGCAAACCTCGCTAACAATTCCAGTGTGGAAACCGATGTTTATTTGACAACAGTTATATGGAATGGTGTGGAGCGTAATATTGCAGCGCTAGCAATGGGTCGTCGTCCACTTATTGGAACTGCCCTGCTTGAAGATTATCATCTCAGTATAGATTTTTGTGAGGGTGGTAAGTAGCTAGGCGCAATTAAATATAAGACGCTCAAGGTCATATCCACCCTTTAAACTTCTAGCTTCCATGCCATCAATAATTGCTATAGCTA
>NZ_JBALDJ010000085.1:0-51815 GCF_036917415.1 Nostoc sp.
TACCCTAGCCCGGATAGTCCCACTTTGTTTCCAACTTGATTGCCTATCAGGCAAGTCCTTTTGTCAATAGGGTTTGAGACGCGCTAACCCTGTTGGTTGATAGTCTCTAGATATGGTCGCGGTTGGTGAAAACCTTGAAGTGAAGCATCGACGATGAAGCAAACTTCGATATGCATACCATCAGGATCGGAAAATGACAAGTTAAGTACTGGGCCGAGGTCGGCAATCGCGCCATCACTCACACCTCGATCTATGAGTTTGCGGCGGATAATCTGAAATGCTGATTCTGTTGGGGCATTCAAAGCTAAGTGGTCGATGTGTCCTCGCCCAAACATATCCGGCAATCCAGAACTATGAATATTATTAGGCATCTCTGCTGCGTGAAGCACGCTCTGCGATCCAGCTAGCAGAAGTACGTGACGAAAGGCTGGGGTCGTCTCTTGAAAGATTACTGGCATCTCGAATACATCAGTATAGAAGTCGATAAATCGATCGATATCTGCTGTCACCACTGCAACATGGTGGATACCTGATACAAGGTTCATGGTGTTACTCCAGTTGGATTGTGCAATTTCCTTTCTATGAATAGGCAGCGATAACTTCTCTATGAGACGCTGCGCGTAGCTTGCTTAAGATTAGGGATACGTTAAGCGAGATTAGATCATTCAAACCTTTGATTTCTCGCATAATTAAGGTGCGATGCGCCCACGGACAGGCTAAGGAAACGTAGAGGTGATAGCGTCCTGCTTCTGCCTTAAACCCACTAGAACCATCGGCGGTTATGGGATCGCAAAACGTTGTTGGCGTTTCATTGAACCTATCATTGGGATCTGATTTATTCCCATCAGTTGTCCATTTGCCTTCGATCATCATTCCTGACGCCATAATTTCCTCCTAACACTAGGGCGTGTCTATAAACTTTTGAGGATTACTTCAGCATCACGTCTTTCCTTTTCTGAAGGATGTTAATTTCTTAAAAATTCTTGACAAAATCGACTTTGCAGACAGACTACAGTTCGGATAAGCAGGAGATTCCCCGTATCAACTCGTTGTCGCCAACCAAGCACGCAAAACCTCTGCCACTGTCCACGCTTGGGCAATGCATCCCCGTGGAGTCATCGGGGCATCACCATCAAAAATTTCGCTGAGACTACCAACACCGTGCGCGTTGAGGTGATTAGCCATTGGTTCCAAAAATTTACGAGCCTGCTCAGGATTTTTGTAGACGTGCAGGTGTGCTAAGACGAACGGCCCCAACAACCAACCCCAAACTGTCCCCTGGTGGTAAGCTCCATCACGTTGATACTGGTTTCCTCCGTATTTACCCTGATATTGGGAACGATCGGGGGCTAGCGATCGCAACCCATGAGAAGTCAGCAGCGTTCGCCCGCAAGCTTCCACCACACCCCTTTGCTGGGTAGGTGTAAGCGGACTTTCTGGTAATGACACAGCAAATATTTGGTTAGGACGTAACGACGAATCATCACCATCAGGACTGTCTAAAACGTCATAGCAATAACCTGTCTCGTCATTCCAGAAGCGAGAAAATCTATACTTAGCCCGGTCTGCCATTGCCTCATACTCTTGATGTGGTTTACCAAGTTGACGGGCAAACTTTGCCATTGTTCGTAAAGCATTATACCAAAGGGCGTTAACTTCAATCGGTTTGCCAATTCGGGGCGTAACTACCCAATCGTCAACTTTGGCATCCATCCAGGTCAGTTGTACACCTGCAACGCCTGCATAAAGTAAGCCATCGGCTGCATCGAGGTCGATGTTGTAGCGTGTACCGCGACAGTGCCAATTAATGATGTCTGCAAGTATGGGAAAGAGTTCACCAAGCAAAGTATCATCATCTGTAGCGCTGTAGTAGGCGCGGACTGCTTCAAAGTACCAAAGAGTGGCATCGACTGTATTATATTCTGGTTGCTCACCCGCATCGGGAAAGCGATTAGGTAACATTCCCTGGTCTACATATCTGGCAAAAGTGCGAAGAATTGAACGTGCTACCTCTGGGCGACCAGTGGAAATTGTCAAACCAGGTAGACTAATCATGGTGTCGCGTCCCCAGTCGCTAAACCAGTGATAACCAGCGATGATGGTTTTACCCTGCGGGTCTTCTGGTAATGAGCGATCGACAATAAACTGGTCAGCTGCTAATACTAAGTGGTCGATCCAGCTAGGTGATTCCTTAGTCTTGAGGGGTCGATTATTTTTCCAAAATCCTGTTAACTTCTGCTCTTGAGCGCGACGTAACTTTAATGCCGCTTCACCATTGAGATTTGGTTGTTTTTCTGTACTGGCTACAAACGCGATCGCTTCCCCAGGATTCAGTGTAACTTCAAAAGTCGCGGCGTGGAGGTGGTCTTCTTTATCTCTCAATCCCCGATAGCGTTCAATTGCCAAGTCAAAGCTATGATACCAATTGTGAACAACAGATGCACTAGCGCGTGAAATGCTGCGATCGCCTTTAGATGAATCACTCAGTAGATATAGTGGTACAGCACCCGGATAAGCAGTTACACAAATTCCTTGTTCTACCTCCTCTACAGACATCTGCCAACCATTGCTTTGAGTGTCGCTGTGATAATCGCGGTAGTTGACTATTGCTTTGAGCGTCAACTTTAGCGGTTGAGTGGCACGATGCAAAGTATATTGGACATAAGTTGTGTTCGCGCCTTGTTGCATCCACACCCGTTTTTCTAATAAGGCATCAGCAACAGCAAAACACCATACAGGAATTGTACCTTCCAGAGAAAAATGTTCAATATGCTGATAACCTTGCGGACTGACAATCCCATCTGCCCAACGATTAGTGTCTAGAGAATAAGAGCGGGTATCATACAGGACAGTTTCATCTAGTTTTGCCAGCAGTAAGGTACGACCTAGAGGTGGTTTCAATGCTGCTACCAATAGTCCGTGATAGCGCCGGGTCAATAAACCAGCCACAGTCCCAGAGGCGTAACCACCAATACCGTTAGTAACTAACCACTCCCGCGATTCTGCAATGTCAAGATTGCCGCAAATTTCCCGCCCAAATTCTATAGACATAAGTCACGTCGCTTTGCTCTAAATTCAAAAGTAACAATCGCCATCATGCTTTTCTCTCTGCGTTCTCTGTGCCTCTGCGGTTTAAAAGTAATTTCTTGAACCACAGAGACGCAGAGAACACGGAGAAAAGAGGAATTATTGTCCAAAAATTTTACTCACTTTGAAAGGATTACTCCTAACTTTTGTTAGATTGGAGACTACTCCTCAGTTATTTGAGATTCATTTACTAGAGGATTGAGGACGACTTCATTAGCAACACTATCAGGTTTACGGGCACGAATTGCTGGACGCGTAGGCGTAGCCCGTCGTAGACATCGCCTGTAACCTGCTCTTTCAGCTTTTTGGTGTTCGTAATCAATCAATCTGCCATAATATTCGTGCTTGCTTAAATTCATCGACAAGAAAATATGCTGGCGGATATTACCAAAACCTTTGCGGTTAAAAAACTTTAATGCTGAAGTATTCGTGGGGTCAGTATCTACCAGCATAAACCGCGCTCCATCTTCAATCATCCGGGCGACGACTTTATCAACCAACTTGTCTGCAACTCCCCGACGCTGATACTTCGGACTAACTCCCAGCCATAAAATATATCCATAAGTCCAGGATGCTTTGGTGATGATGGTTCCCAAAATGAATCCTGCTAATTCCCCATCTGTTTCGGCCACAAGACAGTATTCTGGATCGGTGTTGTAAAGTCCAATCACTTCCCATTCGTCCCAGGTGCGGTATAAATAAGGATATAAATCGCTGGTAAATAACCCTTCTCCCAAGTGGTAAACGGGAGCAATGTCATCAATTCCTAATTCGCGTACATAAATTGCTTCAGTTTCATCAAAAGTTGACATAAATTTAGAAATTGTGATTGATTTACATAGATGATTACGGACTTTTAGCGTTCTCAACTATTTCAGAAGATTTATTTTGTCAGCTAACACCACTATGTTAATTTTGGCGACAAGGAATTTTTAAAAAATGTCAATGGAACATAAAGCATTTGTCTTTGATTACGATGCGTTTATTCAAGAATTAGCTGATATTTTAGAAAATGCACTTATTGTTAACCAAAAAAACGAGTTAATTACTTTTATCGAAAATAACTTTTCATACCTTAAATATCCTGATGAAGGCGAACCTTTAGATTCTTCATGGAAAGAAATGCTCGATACAGAGGATATAAGCCAGTATGGTGATTTTGCAATTACCAAGTATTATAATCCTCAATGTGATATAGGACTTGGCTATGATTGGTTGCCTCTCTATGATATGCTATTCAATGAACTGGATAAAGATACGTCTCCCTTGTTAGGTAAAAATTTCGGCATTCCAGGAAACTATTTTAACCCTGGTCAAATGGGATCGTATTTTCAATCTCTTGAGCAAGTGAAAAATAACTTTGAATTGCTTAATTGGTTATTGAATGAAAAAAAAGAGCATTTACCGAATTTAGCTCTTTTAATAAAAATGCTTTCAAATGCTTTAGAGTAAAAAAAAGGGCTATACATTACTTTTTGATTTTTTACAAGAGTCTACAGGTATAAGTAATCTGTTTTAGCAACACAATCCTGCGGATCAAATCAAAGTGAGACTTCTTGAATGCTGTCAAAAGTTGGCAATGAATCTTTTATTGCTTCTTCAGTTGCTTGGATGCGTAGTTTACCGCCGTAGGCATCGCAACGTTTGGCAAACTGACAATAATCACAGTTTTTACTACCCTCCACTACTTGGGGAAACTGCTGGTTATTTTGGTAATTTTCTAACCAATTAGTTAACTGACTTAATAGTTGATTAAGTTTCTTTCCTGTTTGTGCGTGTTGAACAGTACTGTAATTAAATTTAATATTTTGCGGTTTGCCTTCAGATTGGACAAACCAATAAGTCATGGAAATCTTTTCTGGCAAATAGTCGCTAGTTTCTGCCAATACATACAGATAAAGCCGTGTTTGCCAGTTGGATTCTAACTTGCGTTTATTGGGTGGTTTAGGATATGTTTTCCAGTCGAGAATTTGCGCTTGTTGGTTATCTGCAATCAATAAATCATAGACAACTGTCAGCAAATAGTCCTGAACTTGCAGAGTGCGGTAGTGTTCGCTTTCACGGAAAGTTTGATTATCAGATCCAGCGGTTAAGATTTCTGGGGCTGCATCGGCAAAACCCAGCATCCAGCTTTGCAGTTGAGCATCTGCTTCTAGGAAACTATCAATTGGCAAACCCATTTCTCGTTGCTGCATTAGCAAGTGAAAACGACTACCCAAAGTTAGCCGTTCTTCTTGTTCTGGATTTGAGGGGGAATTGAGTTTTTCGAGGTAAGTATGTTGAAATTTACGCGGACAAGCTTCTAGTAAGTTAAGTTGTCCTTGAGACAGTCGCAGTAGTTGAGTGGAAGTTGACAGCATTCTTCTATTTTAGAAGTAAATTAGAATCTGCAACTCCCCTTTGGTAGACTATCTGTAAAAACAGTTATTTTTTATTGCCTTCACAGATAGTTCTTACGTCTGCTACTTCAACTCGTCTACAATCTTCTTCATCCTGGCGATTGGAATGTTTACTTTTTCCTTGGAACTTGATTGAGCCAAAGCTTAGGCCATAGTTATTTTAACTATGTCAAAATATGCCGGGTGATTAGCTTTGTTGACAATTGCCAAAAAAATTGACCCTGCCACTAAGATGACTAAAAGTGGCGAAAGTGTTTCTAAGAGGATGTCTGAAAAGTTTTTTTGTATACACCTAACCCTTGGAGATCCCCCTAAATCCCCCTTAAAAAGGGGGACTTTAAGACTTTTATTCCCCCCTTTGGGGAGCCAGCGCGGTCTTGGGGGTTTCCCCCATGAGCGACTGGCGTGGGTTAAAGGGGATCAACAAATATTTGATACTTCTCAGACATCCTCTAACTCAGAGCCGTTTTGTTGGGCATGATATAATCTCCAAATGAAAAGTTACGAAGCCTTTAGCTGACCTTCACTCAGCTAAAGGCTTAGTTTTAACCCCAAGACTCATAGATCATGGCGATCGCAAATAGACAGACTAGGGAAATCGCTATCCTCGCAACCCATGACCGTAGACTTGCGGATAAAAGCATCCCAACTATCGCATTTGCCCCAAAAGTGTGAGACACAACAAAAGCTATTCCCAGCCCCAGCAGCGCCAGCAGAAAATATTTGAGTCCTATACAAAACCACTTGAACAACAGATTATCGTTATCTTTTAGACTGGGTTTCATAGTTTTTTCCTGTTTTGAAAGTTGAATCTAGGTAGCAGTTTGCACTCCCCCGACCACACTAAAGAAACAGTGAATTTCCACAGCTTTGCTCCCACCAAATCAAGGTAGACAACAGTCCCACTCTATTCAGGAGTGGGAATACCAAAAAAGCTGGTCTTGATATTTGCAGATTATGAAAAATTAAGCTCTTTGATGAATTCCCAGAGCAATCTGGATATCAAAAATCAGGCGCTCAATGCGCGTAATCGCATAGAAGGCATACTACGCACATTGAACCCTCGAAATTCCTACAGGTAATTTGTATACAAATTGCCTTTTTCAGAATTTGCAGTTCCAGCCTTTGCCTTTATCTTTTGCTCACTAAGTTTTTTTAATTCACCCGTAACCTTACTAAGTCACCGTGGTTTCTACTGTTAAACTCACTATAAAGTAACTTGGTTACTTAGGTCAAGGTAAACTGTAGAGAAAATTATTTAAACAGCATAAGATACTACAAATCCCAATACGCTTGGGTTGAGCGTAAGCGTTATTCAACAAAGTCTCGATAATGTTGGGTTTCATTCCTCGAACGCCACTTGCTTCTCCCTAGGGGAGACGCTGCGCGAACAACAACGGGAATCCCCGCAACGCAGTGGCTCCCCAACCTACGTTAGTATAATTTTTAGGCTTAACTGAACTGTATTGCTACAAATCTGGCTGAAGTCTCCAAATGAATCCTCACTTTTGGCACTAAGGGACTTTCAAATAAAATAATACTCAACTATATAAGTAAGTGGGCAGAATAAAACCGAATTATGTGAAGAAAAGTAAATAAGGCTCAAACCCTTTTTCTCCCTGCTCCCTGCCTCCTGTTCCCTGCCTTATACTAACGATAATTATTTACGCCCACCTACTTATACCTCTTGTGAGGTGGGCGTCTCACTTGTCCCTAACTAGCCCACAGCTAACTTATGCGGCTTCGCCTTTACGGTATCACAGAGAATTCTGACAATTGAACCTTAAGTACTTGGCTAAAAAGGCTCAATTTGATATTGTTGATCGACATATCAAATTGATATATCAAAATGCTGAAGCTAGCAGTATTAGGTCTATTACAGCGAGAGCCTTTAAATGGTTATCGGCTCAAACAGCAACTAGAGATGTTTATGAGTTGCAGTATTTGTGTCAACTATGGCGCGATTTATCCTCTTTTGAAGCGCATGGAAGAACAAGGTGAAGCGATCCTATGTGCAGAACAAGTAGAAGAAGGTGGACAGTGTGGAAAGGTATATGAGATTACACACCTCGGCAAAACCACTTGGTATGAAGAGATGCTGGCATTTCCTCATGAAAGCTGGGTGAATATGCGATCGCGATTCTTTATCAAATTTTTTTTCTTTAGTCATTTATTACCCGAAGAACGAGTCGAGTTAATCGAACACCGATTGATGTTATGTCAGTTACGCCTTGCAGAGAAAAAAGCACTTGAAGTTACTGATGATTTATATCAAGCGAAAGTGCAAAAGCGCGCAGTTGAAGTGATCAAATCAGAAATTGAGTGGCTAGTTGAGCAACTCCAAACAGAACAACTTCAATTAGCTCAAACGCCAACCTCAGTCAGCTTGAACACAAAAAACTTTTGAAGTATCCTAACTAACTATGTGGATCGTCAAAATTGCTTTACGTCTTCCGTATACATTCGCGATCGCCGCTTTGATGATTGCGATCCTGGGTGCAGTCACGATATTTGGTACACCAGTTGACATTTTTCCCGCAATTAACATTCCGGTTGTCAGCGTAGTTTGGACTTACACTGGTACCACATCTGAGGAAATGGCACAGCGAATCGTCACCATTAGCGAACGCGCTATGACCACAACCGTTGGTGACATAGAACACATTGAGTCTCAATCTTTAAGTGGTGTGAGTGTCGTCAAGGTTTTCTTCCAACCCAACGCTAATATCGCCTCAGCAGTTGCTCAAATTACCTCTGTCAGCCAAACAATTCTCCGGCCTTTGCCACCTGGGATTACACCGCCATTCATCATTCAATACAATGCTTCTTCGGTGCCGATTATCCAGATGAGTGTCAGTAGCAAAACCTTACCGGAAGAAGCACTCTTCGACTATGCTACCAACTTCGTCCGCACCCAATTAGCAACAGTGCAAGGAGCGAGTATACCTCTGCCTTATGGTGGTAAACCTCGGCAAATTATGGTTGATATCGATCCCCAAGCGATGTTGGCTAATGGCATTTCTGCTCAAGATGTGACTAATGCTGTCAGTGCCCAAAACCTGGTTTTGCCCGCAGGTGATATGAAGATAGGCGATCGCGACTTCGCCGTACAAATCAACAATAGTCCAGATGTGGTGGCAGCACTCAACGACTTACCGATTAAGCAAGTTAATGGTACTGTCATTTCCATTCGTGATGTCGCGCAGGTAAGAGATGGCTTTGGTGTGCAATCAAACATTGTGCGTCAGAATGGCAGACGATCGAGCTTACTTAGTATCCTAAAGAGTGGCAATGCCTCGACGATAGATGTGATCGATCGGGTAAAAAAAGCTTTGCCTCGCATCCAATCCACCTTGCCCCCAGAACTGAATTTAGCGTTTTTATTCGATCAATCTATATTTGTGAAAGCTTCGATTCAAGGCGTTCTCAAAGAAGGATTGATTGCAGCCTGTCTCACCGCGGTGATGATTTTGATTTTCCTGGGAAGTTGGCGCAGCACCCTAATTGTGGCCGTATCGATTCCTCTCTCGATGCTAGTTTCAATTATTGTGATGAGTCGTTTGGGACAAACTTTCAACATCATGACCTTAGGTGGTTTATCCTTAGCTGTTGGTATTCTTGTAGATGATGCCACCGTAGAAATTGAAAATATCCACCGAAATCTTGGACAAGGTAAACCCATCAAGCGAGCAATCTTAGATGGGGCACAGCAAATCGCCACTCCAGCACTTGTAGCAACATTATGTATTTGTATTGTCTTTGTGCCGGTCGTGTTTTTAAGTGGAGTGGCAAAGTACCTATTTGTCCCCCTAGCAATGGCGGTAGTATTTGGGATGCTTGCTTCATATCTGCTATCTCGGACTGTAGTCCCGACAATGGCAAGCTATCTTTTACCATCTGAAGTAGACTGGCATAGAGAAAGCGAGGATCATAATGGTCATAGCGATAACCATCATCTAGATTCGCCAGTCCAAAACAATAATGGTCGCGACAACCACCATACTGATTCGCCAGTTCAAAACAATAATGGTCGCGACAATCGCCACAGCCATTCTTCACTAGTCGAAATCCATGATAATCGCGACCACCACACCCATTCGTCAGTTCAAAACAATAATGGTAACGACAACCACCAGCAAACAGAAGAGGCAGCAACGAAAACTGCCAAACCTGTGAAGAAAGATTGGATATGGCGGCTACATGAAAAGTTTAATCGACAATTTGAGAAATTTCGCAGTTGGTACTACAATGTCCTGACCTCAGCATTAAATCACCGCCGCATAGTCTTTGTGCTGTTTGGTGCTTTTATCGTCAGTGCAGGAGTTTTGTTGCCGTTCGTCGGTCAAGACTTTTTCCCTGAAGTCGATGGTGGTCAGTTTAGCCTCCATGTTCGAGCCTTACCTGGTACTCGTTTGGAAGAGACAGAAAAAATTGTCAGCCAAGTCGAAGGCGTTATCCGCCAGACTGTACCGAAGGAGAATCTCTCTCTGATTCTGGATAACATCGGCTTACCCACCAGTGGCATTAACCTTACTTATGGCTACAACGGTGCCACAATTGGGCAGGCTGATGCTGATATTCTTGTGTCTCTAAAAGAATCTGGTTCAACTTTTTCTTACATCAAACAACTCCGCCAGAGATTGAAAGCGACATTTCCCAGCTACACCTTCTTTTTTGAGCCTGCTGATATTGTGACTCAAATTCTCAATTTCGGTTTGCCTGCTGCTGTTGATGTGCAAATATCTGGCCCTCTGAAAAACTCAAAGGGCAACTTTGAAATTGCCCAACAAATCGCTGCCCGGATGACGCGCATTCCTGGGGCTGTAGATGTACATCTTCAGCAAGTTGTCGATGCCCCAAAATTACGTCTAGATGTAGATCGCACCGAGGCTCAACAACTGGGTATGACCCAGCGTGATGTTGCCAATAGTGTCCTCACTTCCTTAAGTTCAAGCGGTCAAGCTGCAATTAACCAATGGCTCGATCCTAAAAAAGGCGTGAGTTACACCCTTGCCGTACAAGTTCCCCAGTACAAAATTGACTCTATTGACAGCCTAAAAAATACGCCAGTTGGCAACGGTCAAACTGCACCCCAACTTTTAGGTAATTTGGCTAGTGTCAAACGCGACACAGTAATGCAAGTTGTGAATCACTACAACATTCAGCCAGTTTTCGATATCTACGCTAACTCCTCTGGTCGCGACCTTGGGGGAGTTGCCGGCGATGTAAATCGAATCATCGCTGATTATCAGAAAAAATTGCCTAAGGGAAGTCAGATTAATGTCCGCGGGCAAGTGCAAACGATGAACTCTTCCTTTCTGGGACTTGGTTTAGGACTTGTGTTTGCAATTGTACTGGTTTACTGCTTAATGGTGGTGAACTTCCAATCTTGGCTCGATCCCCTGATTATTATGATGGCACTGCCAAGTGCCTTAGCTGGTATTGTCTGGATGCTGTTTGTCACCCGCACCACTTTCAGCGTTCCTTCGTTAATGGGTGCAATTATGAGTATCGGTGTAGCGACATCAAACAGTATTCTAATGATCGCTTTTGCTAATGAGCAACGTCAGGAAGGGGAAAATGCCTATAAAGCAGCGCAAGCGGCAGGCTATACAAGGTTGCGTCCTGTGTTGATGACTGCCTTAGCCATGCTTATCGGTATGGTGCCAATGTCTCTCGGTCTTGGTGAAGGTGGTGAGCAGAATGCACCTTTGGGTCGCGCTGTAATTGGCGGCTTGTCAGCTGCAACAGTCGCGACTCTCATTTTTGTACCTGTTGTATACAGCATTATGCGGCGTCAACAACCTCGTCCTATCGATCGGGATGATGACGATTTAAATTTCTCAGATTCACAGACAGAATACTCGTTGTCATCATCTCAAGGCAAGTCATGAGCAATTCAAACTCTGCCCTATAGGCAGGTTACAAAGAACAAAATTGTCAAAGCCAATGATGGTAATGATTCTAGCTGCTAAATTTCTGCTTTCTTAGATAATACAGGACAGTTTACCTATGGATTCTCAACATCGTCCATCTCCTGATTCTGAACAACAAACGACTTCTAAAAAACACAGGCGCGGCATCGGTGCAATTGGTTGGGCTGTAATTGGTGCTGTTTTTTTTGGTAGCTTACTGGCCATAGGCATTCTACCCCGATTAAGCCAAAAGTCAGAATTACAAGCAGCAGTCAAGGAAGCAAGCACCCTACCCTCTGTCAACACGATCGCTCCCCGTCGTGCTACTGGTGCTACGAAAGTGGAACTACCTGGCAGTGTTGTAGCCCTGAATCAAACGACCATCTACGCTCGCAGTACTGGGTATTTACGGCGGTGGTACGCAGATATTGGCGATCGCGTCCGAGCCGGTCAGTTGTTGGCAGAAATTGATTCACCAGACACCGATCAGCAAGTTCTGCAAGCGAAGGCAGAGGTAGTGCAAGCACAAGCCAATGTATCTCAAACTCGTGCTAATTTGGCTAAAAGTATTTCTGATTTGAAGCAAGCCCGCGCTAATCTATTGATCGCACGTCAGAGCTGGCAGCGCTGGCAACTTCTTGTCAAGCAAGGTGCAGTACCTCAACAAGATGCAGATACAAAATATGCTACATATCAAGCTAATCTTGCCAGCGTTGAGGCAGCACAAAACACTATTAATTCTGATTCTGCCAACATCAAAGCAGCACAAGCTAACGCCTACGCAAGTCTTGCAAACTTCCAGCGTAATACCGTATTGCAGTCTTATAAGAAAGTCACTGCTCCTTTTGCAGGAGTGATTACTGCACGTAATGTCAATACAGGTGTTTTAATTTCAGCAGGTAATGGCAACACCAGTACCAGCAACACTAACACTAGCAATACCAGCCTTTATACTATTGCTGCTTATGACAATCTAAACGTAAATGTGAGTGTTCCCCAGAGTTTATCACAGTCACTTCAAACTGGACAAACAGCACAAATTACAGTCAGAGAGTTACCCCAACGAGTGTTTACGGGTAAAGTAGTACGTACTAGCAATGCCATAGATCCAACTACTCGCACTTTACTGACACAATTAGAAGTACACAATTTAGACGCGACGCTGCGACCTGGGATGTATGCCAATGTCAGATTTGCCATTAACCGCACCAATCCTCCTTTTGTCGTGCCAGATAGTGCCTTAGTTGTTAATGCCGGAGGTACGCAGGTAGCAACTGTAACCAAAGACCATACAGTGCATTATCAAAAAGTTGCCGTTGGGCGAGATTATGGTACTGAAGTAGAAATTACATCAGGTCTGACAGGAAATGAATCGCTCATTGCCACTCCTACGGTTGATGAGACAGAGGGCTTGCGCGTGCAGCCAGTTGCACAAACTAAGTAGACTGAATGTATCTAAGTGAGGTACACTAAACTCATCCGCGCGATCGCCCACCCCGTCAGAGAAAAAACGACAAAGCCCAAGAAAGCATTCCCAGAGCAGCAAATGTTTACCCCGAAATATTGAGGGGATACCAGATTGGCAGTAATGTTATCTCACTATGTGAGATAACATTGGTTTGTAATATGTCTTTGTGTGAGTATGAGTGTCATTCCCGAAAACCTTCTTTTGGCTTTAGCCGAAAAACGGTGCTTGTCTAACAGCGAGATCGAAGTGTTTTTATATGCTGTTGAGGGACGATCGCCAAATGCGATCGCTAAAAAATTGGCAATCAGCGCCGAGGCAGTACGCAAAAGATTAAGCGAAGTTTACAAGAAATTTAATGTTACTGGTAACGGTCCAGGTAAGCTCACTAAGTTACAGCAAGTTATAGAATCTGAGTATCAAGCATCTTTGCTGAATATTACCCAAAACTGCCAAGATTGGGGTGAAGCGCCTGGTGTCTGCGTTTTTTATGGACGTATAGCAGAATTGTCTCAGCTAAGGCAGTGGCTGATCGAGGATAACTGCCAACTAGTGGCAATATTGGGAATGGGCGGAATCGGCAAAACAGCTTTATCTGTGAAACTGGCAAAGGAAGTTCAGGAAAATTTTGAGTATTTGATTTGGCGAAGTCTCCGCAATGCGCCACCTGTTGCAGAGATGTTAGCGAACCTGATCGGGTTTTTATCCGATCAGAGGGAAACATATTTGCCAGAAACCATAGATGGTAGAGTAACGCTGCTGATTAATTATTTACGAGAGCGTCGTTGTCTTGTGGTATTTGATAATACAGAGACAATTTTCCAAGAAGGCGATCGCGCTGGACAATATAGACAAGAATATGAAGATTATGGTCAACTACTTAGACGGGTAGGGGAAGAACCACATCAAAGCTGTTTGGTGTTGACATCTCGCGAAAAACCAAAAGAATTTGCGCCTTTAGAGGGAGAAACATCACCAGTCAGAACATTATTATTAGTTGGCTTAGGAGAAACAGAAGGGCAAGAAATTCTCCAAGATAAAGGGTTATTTGGCTCCCAACAGGAATGGGCCAAACTTGTTGAGAAGTATTCAGGCAATCCTTTAGCATTAAAGCTGGTTTCTGAGCCAATTCGGGAGTTATTTGATGGTGATATCGCTGCTTTTCTGGCTGAAGGAGAGATAATTTTTGGTGACACCCGAAATTTACTAGACCAGCAATTTGAGCGGTTGTCAGAGATCGAAAAAGAAATAATTTATTGGCTAGCAATCAAGCGCGAGTTAGTTTCTCTCGACGAATTGCTAAATGATATTGTACGTCCTTTGCCCAAAAGGGAAGTGATGGAAGCGCTACAATCTCTACGGCGGCGATCGCTAATTGAACAAAGAACAGCACTTTTCACCCTCCAGTCTGTGGTCATGGAATACATGACTGACCAACTGATTGAACAAGTTTGTCGCGAAATTACCACTTGTAATATTAGATTATTTATGAGCCATGCTTTAATGGAAGCTACGGCCAATGATTATATTAGAAACACTCAGATTACCCTGATTATTAAACCAATTATAGATAGGTTATTAACTATTTTTAGATATGCTAAAAATATTGAACATCATCTATATCAAATTTTATTGTCCCTGCGACAGATTCCCCAAACACCAGGATATGCTGGTGGAAATCTGTTAAATATTCTTTGTCAACTACAAACTGATTTTAGCGGCTATGACTTTTCTAATCTGACTATTTGGCAAGCATATTTGCAAAGTGTGAATCTGCATCAGGTAAATTTTGCCAATACTGATTTAGCTAAATGCGTTTTTTCAGAAACATTAGTTAGTATTTCGTCAGTCGCATTTAGCCCGGATGGAAAACTTTTGGCTACAGGTGATGCTGATGGCAAGACTTACTTGTGGCAAGTTGAAGATGGAAAGCTACTTTTTACCTGTATTGGACATAGCAGTTGGGTAAAATCAGTAGCCTTCAGTCCCGATGGTCAAACTTTAGCTAGTGGCAGTGACGATCAAACAGTGAAGTTATGGGATGTTCGTGACGGTAAATGCCTGAAAACCTTGCAGGAACATAGCAATTGGGTCAGGTCAGTAGCCTTCAGTCCCGATGGTCAAATGTTGGCTAGTGGCAGTGAAGACCAAACAGTGAAGTTATGGAATGTCCACAGCGGCAAATGTCTGATAACTTTGCAGGGGAATACCAATCGAATTATGTCAGTTGCCTTCAGTCCCGATGGTCAAACTTTAGCTAGTGGCAGTGAAAAGCAAACAGTGAAGTTATGGGATGTCCGCAATGGTAAATGCCTGAAAATCTTGCAGGGGCATAGCAGTTGGGTAAGGTCAGTTGCTTTTAGTCCCGATGGTGAAATTTTAGCTACTGGCAGTGACGACCAAACTGTGAAATTATGGGATGTTCGTGATGCTAAATGTCTGAAAACCTTGCAGGGGCATACTAATCGGGTATGGTCGGTTGCCTTCAGTCCCGATGGTCAAACTTTAGCTAGCGGTGGTGACGACCAAAGTGTGAAATTATGGGATCTTCGTGATGATAAATGTCTGAAAACCTTCCAGGGGCATACCAATCGGGTAAGGTCAGTTGCTTTCAGTCCCGATGGTCAAACTTTAGCTAGTGGTAGTGAAAACCAAACAGTTAAATTATGGAATGTCCAGGATGGTAAGTCCTTGACAACCTTACAAGGGCATAGCAATCGAGTACGGTCAGTTGCCTTCAGTCCTGATGGTCAAATTTTAGCTAGCGGCAGTGAAAAGCAAACAATTAAATTATGGAATGTCCGTAACGATAAATTCCTCAAAATTTTGGAGGGGCATAACAGTTGGGTACGGTCAATTGCCTTCAGTCCTGATGGTCAAATTTTAGCTAGCGGCAGTGAAAAGCAAACAATTAAATTATGGAATGTTCAGACGGGACAATGCCTGAAAAAATTACAGGAACATACTAATAGAATTAGGTCAGTTGCTTTTAGTCCTAATGGTCAAATTTTAGCTAGCGGCAGTGACGACCAAACGGTGAAATTATGGGATGTTACTGATGGTAAATGTCTCCAAACCTTGAAAGGGCATACAAGTTGGGTAAGGTCAGTTGCTTTCAGTCCCGATGGTCAAACTTTAGCTAGTGGCAGTGAAAACCAAAGAGTGAGGTTATGGGATATTTATACAGGAAAATGTCTTCAAGTTTTGGAGGGACATAGCAATCGGATCAGGTCAGTTACTTTCAGCCCAGATGGTCAGACTTTAGCTAGTGGCAGTGATGACCAAACAGTGAAGTTATGGGATGTTTTCATGGGCAAGTGCTTCACAACTTTGCAAGGGCATACTAATCGAGTCTGGTCAGTTGCCTTTAGTCCTGATGGTCAGACTTTAGCTAGTGCTAGTGAAGACCAAACGATAAAATTATGGGATGTCTATAATGGCAAGTGCTTGAAAACTTTGCAAGGGGCTAATTGGGTAAAGTCAGTTGCCTTTAGTCCCAATGGGCAAACCCTGATTAGTGGTAGCCAAGATGAGACAATTAAGCTTTGGGATGTATCGACGGGTGATTGCCTAAGAATACTGCGATCGCCACGACCCTACGAAAAAATGAATATCACTGGGGTTACAGGATTAACCACAGCGCAGTTAATGACGCTAAAAGCTTTAGGGGCAGTGGAAAATGGAGAGCAAAAATAAAAGGTAAAAGAATGAATTTTGCCTTTTTCCTTCATCCTTTTACCTTTTTTATGTACCTGATGCTTATTTCATGTTAGCCCTTGCGTCCTTAACTGCGGCAAAGAAAAATAATCCTGTGAGTGGAATGCTCAATACCAGGATAATTGCCGTGGCTGTGACACCAAAATCTGGTTGTCCGTAACTGAGTTCAAAAATCGAACCGACAGCCGCGATCGCACTTACACAAGAACCACCCAGAAATAAACTGCTTTTTGGAGTTAAATACACTATTGCCCCCCCCTATGCTATTGGTTTCACCGCTTGATACGAGAAGCCATTCTTAGATAGCTCCTGGGCTAAAGTCAAGGAGTTTTCTACACGATCTACAAATACCACGCCGTTAAGGTGATCCATCTCGTGCTGAATGCAGCGTCCCAAGAGGTCATTAGCCTTTAATGTCCGGGGACGACCGTATTCGTCTTTATAGGCAATTTCTACGACTTCGGGGCGCTTCACGTCTAGATATACGTTGGGAATGCTCAAGCATCCTTCTTGGGCAACAGAGATGTCGCGGCTGACTTGTTTAATGGTGGGGTTAATCAACACTAAAGGCTGATTAGCTGCGTTCTCTGGTTCCAAGTCGATGACAATTAATTGTTTATGAATTCCCACTTGGGGCGCAGCCAAACCAATGCCATCTTTGCTGTACATAGTTTGCAGCATTTCGCGCACTATTTGGCGAAGTTCATTATCAACTTTAGCAATCCGCTTTGCAGCTTGACGCAGCACGCGATCGCCTAAATAATGAAGCTCCAAAGGTGGATTTTTTAACTTTTTTTTCTCGACAGCAATTTCAGAGGGCATGAGTCTCGATGGCTAGATGGTGCAAATTCTTACTATTTTCATTCTATCAATCTCAGTTAGAGGATGTTTAAAAAGTCCTAGAGTATACCAAAAACCCAGTTGCCATTCCTCTGTTTGCTTGTTTAACAGCAGCCTGACGCCAAGAGGGAGAGGCTGTCAAACCCTTATTTCATTGTCAGGAAGACTTGCTAAGGGGGTTACATTGTTAGCAATAATACTTTTAAACATTCTCTTAGACGTAGTATCAATCTCCAAAATAATTCTTGTGAAGTCACGTTGCACCATACTTGGAGCGATAATATTATCGAGGCTGACGTTGTTAAACAGTACTTTTAAAGCTTCTGAGCCTCACCTAATGTGAAATCGATTCTAAGTCGTTCGCCAGCTTATTTTGTATTCACATCTGATTGCAACTAGGATTATTTATACAATTTTTTTTGATAAAAATATTTCTCCAATCTATTTTTATTGATAGAAACCTAGTTAATAATTCAGGAGTCAGAACTCAGGATTCAGAATAGTTAAAGAATCAGCAGAGCCTTTGATGAATAAATATACCAATCATTCTAAATTCCTAATAAATTCTGACTCCTGACTCCTGGGTGCTGAATTCTTACAAAACCTATGCTTAACAATATTTTCTGGCATCCTCACCACATTCATTAACTAAATATAATAAACACTTAAAACGAAGACTAACTATCTGTTCATAAAGGGGGTTCAATTTGCACAAAGGTGGAATCTGAAACAGAGTCCGACCGAGAACTGTAACAGTTCTTTCAAAAGGGCAATGAGAAGGAATTATTTTGCACAATAGTCTGGCCAGATTAGAATTATGTATTTCTACGGACTCAAGCTGAGAGCGAATCTGGTTTAATAAAGTATTGCCCAAATTGGCTTTATTTAAGAAGCTCATAGTTCAACTTTCCTTTAATAAATCTGTTGCTCCTACCAAATTACTCCGAACTTCAGAGAAAAAAATCGTATAATTACCAAACTATTTTCCCAATTTTTGGAAGTCAAGTTTAAAGAACAGTAAAATTGCTTAGGAAGCAGAACAGCTAGCCAATTATTATCAATAACTGTTAAAAGCAATAGTGAGTATATCTGTGGCGAATGGTATAAAGATTAGGGAAATGATCGAGACAGCAGGAAGACAGAGGAAGAAAGTCGCAATGGATAAAAGCTGATGTATTGGCAAACTTTGTACCATTGACTATAAATAGTGGTGTTATTGACGCAAAGACGCAAAAGCTGAACTTAGTGCCTTGGCGTTAAGTTCAAATTTTGAGGTGATGTGTGTTTAAATCTTTTACGAAACTTGATTATCTGCTAAAAGAAACTTTCCTCGGTTTATTGCGGGGAGGTTGGATGAATTGGGCAGCTGTAAGTACTGTAACAGTGTTACTGTTTTTATTTGGCTTGAGTTTGCAAACCTCTTGGCAAGTTGAAAAACTCCTTTATCAGTTTGGTAGCCAGCTAGAAGTATCAGTTTATCTCGAACCGGATACTCAAATCGAAAATATTGAGCCACTAATCGCAAAAATGCCAGAGGTGGCGGGGATACAAACCATTACCAAAGAACAAGCTTGGACTAAGTTAGTTAAGGAAATGAGAATTTCTGATATTGAGGGTGCTACCCAGCAGCTAGGTGAGAATCCTCTGGTTGATGAGATGAAGGTGAAAGCACGTAATTCTCAAATTGTGCCAACCTTAGCAACACAGTTAGCTAAATTGCCAGGAGTTGAGACGGTGCAATATGTTGATGAAGCAGTCAAACGCATTGCTCAGTTGCACCGAGGTTTGAACTGGATTACTTTAACAATTACAATTATTCTGACTTTAACAGCGATCGCAGTGACTACCACCACAATTAGGCTGATTGTCATGGCGCGTCGCCAGGAAATTGAAATTATGCAGCTAGTGGGAGCGACTTCTGTTTGGATTTACCTCCCGTTTATTCTACAAGGAATTGCCTTTGGTTTGGTTGGTGGTGCGATCGCTTGGAGTTTCATTTCTGTGATTCAACAGTTTCTCGGTAAGTTGCTAGTCAATCAACCTGAGTTTATCCAAGTCATCACCAACAGGGTGCAACTCACTCCAGCAGAAATTTTATTATTGCCCCTGATTCTTTTGAGTTTCGGTGCAGGTGTAGGATTAATGGGGAGCTTATTTGCTGTCCGACGTTTTGTTAAAGGATAGTCATTGTCATTAGTCCTTTGTCATTGGTCATTTGTCCTCTGAACTTGGAACTTCGACCTCTGAACTTGGAACTTCGACCTCTGAATTTGGAACTTCGACCTCTGAACTTGGAACTTCGACCTCTGAACTTGGAACTTCGACTTCTGAACTTGGAACTTCGACTTCTGAACTTGGAACTTCGACCTCTGAACTTGGAACTTCGACCTCTGAACTCGGAATTTTGACCTCTGAACTCAGAACTCCGACCTCTGAACTCGGAATTTTGACCTCTAAACCCGGAACTTTGACCTCTGAACTCGAAATTTTCAAAATTTTAAAAGAATAACTGAAGTTTTGCTTGAACGAATATGAAATTAAACCTATATATCAACTTAACAAGGCTAATCAAATGACCAATGACAAATGACCAATGACAAATGACCAATGACAAATGACCAATGACAAATGACCAATGACAAATGACCAATGACAAATGACAAAATCACTATGAAATCACAATGGGAATGTTTTTTGCAGAATCTTGGTGTTTGGGAAGGTTCATTTACTAATTTTTCTCCCCAAGGAACACTTTTGAATGATACTCCTAGTCGTCTTTCCCTAGAACATTTGAACAATAACCAGAAAGTGCGCCTCACTCTGAGCCGTTCGGGACAAGATATAATCAGAGAATTTAATTCTGTGGGAGGGGGTCTGCTGTTTTTTGAGAATGGTTCATTTTCAGAAGGTTTAATTCAGCTAGGGCCATTTTCCGAATTTGGTGGAGAACTCGCTTTAGTTTATGAAAATCGCCGCTTGCGTCTGGTGCAACTGTTTGATAATACCGGTCAGCTAAAGGAATTAATCTTAATTCGAGAACATCTCGCTGGAACCCCAGCAGCAGAACGTCCAACTTTGCAGATAAATGATTTGTTGGGAGAATGGCAAGGACAAGCAGTAACAATATATCCAGATTGGCGATCGCCTGATACTTACTCTACAACCTTCAAATTACAACTCGATGATGCTGGGCGATTAATTCAAAGTACCTCTTTTAGCGACCGTACAATTACCTCAACTGCTACCATCAAAAGCCCGATTGTTCTCTTTGACCAAGATCCCCAAAAGCAGGTGCAAGTATTATTTTTACCAGATGGCGCTTCTGCAACATCACCTGTCAAAGTGCAGTTACGCCAACCATTTTTTATGGAAGCGGGTTGGTTAATCCAGCCAAACCTCCGCCGACGGATGATTCGCAGCTACAACGAGAAAGGTGAATGGGTTAGTTTGACATTAGTTACTGAAGAAAGAAAGCTTTGATATCGTGTCCGCTTGATTACTGATCAAATATTTAACTGTTGCCAAAATGTGGGTAATGACAAAGCTTTATTTATGTATATTCAAATAGCTGTAGTTGCGATCGCAGTCATCTTAATAGCTGGAGAAAATCTAGAGGCCGTTGCAAACTCGCAATCTTCTACTGAAGATGGTCTTAGTAGTATTGTGGCAACAAAACCGACATTAGAGATAGAGGGAAGGTATGCCAAATATGGTGATTATATCGGATTAACTCCAGTAGATACCCAGTCTGTGGAGTTTTCCCAAAGAATTGTCAAAGATATCCAGATTCGTTTTGTTAATAACAAAGATCAATTGCTCGATGACAAAGGTCAGCCGATCAAAGGGCGTACTCAAAAAGAGTTTATCGTTGGTCTGCTGAAACTAAAACCTGGTCAGGTATTCCGTGAAGATTTACTAAAAGCAGACTTGCAACGATTGAGAAGATTAGAGTCATTTAATGAAGTCAATGTTTATCGACAAGAAGATGCCAATAGCGTTAATCTCATTTATGAAATCAAAGAGCGTAACTTCCCTTCTCTAATTTTAGGAGGCGGTAGTAACGACGATGTTGGATTATACGGTCGGGTGGGTTATAGAGATGCAAATATCAGCGGTCTTAACGATAAATTAGATACAACTGTGCAAATTAGCGGTAAAGATGTCCAATTTAATGGTCAGTTCACTAGTCGTTATCGTCCTGAAGAACCAAACCGCTTAGGCTACAGCATCAGAGCTTTTCGTAGTCGTAATACATCGGGAACTTTCAACGAAGATATCAGATTGTCTAGCGGTGATAAAGTACGCGAGGGAAGATTTGGCGGTTCTGTGGGAGTTTTACGATCTTTTGATGAGTGGGATGCAGCTATAAGTTTGAATTACACCAGAATTAGCCTACGCGATCGCGAATATAATGTCGCACAGGTCGATAGATTAGGGAGTCCTTTATCTGTGAGCGGTACTGGCATTGATGACTTATTTACAGTATTATTTGCTGTATCCAGAGATCAACGCGATCGCCGAGAAAATCCGACTCAAGGATCAATCCTCACTCTCAGCACAGAACAAGCAATTCCGATTGGACTGGGCAATATTTCTAGCAACCGCCTACAGGGAGATTATATTCAGTATTTACCAGTCAGTTGGATAGGTAATGGTAGACCAACTGACAATCCAGAAATGTTGGCGATTAATTTACAAATTGGTACGACTCTTGGAGACTTTCCACCAGCTGATGCTTTTAATATTGGTGGACTAGATTCTGTCAGGGGTTACGGTTATGGGAAAGTCGCCAGTGGTCGGAGTTATGGTTTAGCTTCTGTGGAATATCGTTTCCCAATTTTTTACTCAATCGGAGGAGTTCTTTTTACTGACTTCGCCTCAGATTTCGGGTCTAGCGAAACCGTGCTAGGAGAACCAGGAGTGCTACGAGATAAACCTGGAAGTGGCTTTGGCTACGGCTTAGGATTGCGCGTCAAGTCATCCTTTGGGCTGATTCGAGGTGACTTCGGAATTAGCGATCGAGGAGAACTTAGATTTGAAGTTACTACAGGTCAGCGATTTTAACGGGTGGCAAAAAAACCTTAAAAAACTACTGAAGATTGCTTAATAACACACTCAGGGCCATTTCATTCTAAAAAATTGCTTGAGTGTGTCTAGTCCAAAAGGACATAATCAAGATATTGGAGATTACTTGCACATTTGTAACGTGCGGCGATCGCTAGCAGCGATGGAATTTAACCGATAAAAATCTTGCAGAGCCAGGGAGTAAGCATAAGAATTTGACTCATCATCACTAACCTGGGGCAGTCTATTGCTCGTAGCTACCTGATTTGATTGCTCAGAATTGGCTTCATTTGACGAAGTATTAACCGTCATTGCCAATTCTCCTGATGGGTTGATTGTACCCTGAAAACAATTCAACTCTGATTGGGGCATATACAATGCACCCTTTACCTTGTCCTGCTGCTTTTGAAATATGATATAACCTTGACCAAGCTGGTTTGGTTTTGGAGATTGACCATAAAGGTAAATCCCATCTTTTACAGGAAAATTTGCTTTTGGTAAAACTCCTGCGCTTTTTGTAGTTCCCCCATCGCCTGGAACCATTGCTGTGATTATAGGTGCTGTGTTTCCGCCTCCAGAAGCCGCATTAAGTTGACTTCTTTGCTCTCGAACTTTTCTAAGCTGCGACAAAAGAGAGTTTTCGGAGGTTTTGTGAATCTGAGCCGATGAAAATCGAGAATCTGTAAATGATGTTACTTGAGTTTGCTTGGATATAAGGCCCAAACCGAGAAGTAAGCCTAAGCCCGCGAGGGGAATTCCCCACTTCCGGGGAGATAATAACTGATGAAGGTTGTTAAGCACCCTACTTCTCCTGTTAAAAAACTAACTAAGTTCTCTAGAACTTACTTAAATCATAACCAAGTCTTAATTGTCAAAGACTTTATTCACGACTTATATTACTATTGTCCAAAAAATAAAACTGTCAAAAACAAAAGTTTTTATTGAATTTGCTTCTACAATCTTAGATTAGCATCAGTTAGAGTCTTTATAACAGGAGGCAGGAGGCAGGGGGCAGGAGGCAGGAGGCAGAAGGCAGGAATAACCCACGTTTAAAAGCGTGAGATTGAAGTAAGAAGAATTGTATCTCGCTACACTCTATTGAATACAATTCTTCTTTTAAAACTGGATTTTATACCCAGAATTAAAGTTTTCATATTATGTGCGGCTAATTAGTTATAGATTCCCGAATCTAAGCAGAAAGCCCAAAAATACCTGCCTCCTGCCCCCTGCCCCCTGCCCCCTGCCCCCTGCCCCCTGCCCCCTGCCCCCTGCCCCCTGCCTACTTCAAGAAACTTGTATATCTTGTAGCTTTGCCACCATTTCTGCACGCGCCGAAACCTTCAACTTCCGAAACATCCTCTTCAAAGCTTGTTTGACGGAATTTTGCGTAATCCAAAGTTTTTCTCCAATTTCCGCATTCGTTAACCCCTGTGCCACTAACTCGGCAATTTCTAACTCACGCGCTGTTAGAGGACTTACTAAAAGGGAATTGGATATTTTGGGTTTTGTCCGTAGGGTTGCCATTTTTGCTGACAAATGAATGCATAAAGCGCTCAAGTCAGCTAAATCATTGCCATTAAAGGCAGGATTTCCCTTGTCACGTGCCAAGTTAAGGGTTCCTACAAGACGACCATCGCAAACAATTGGCCCAGTCATCACGTGTTCGTGGTCGGAACGCGAACAAAAATGCTTCCAGTCTCCTGGCGATAATAATAACTGTTCGTGGGCGGGAGCATGACGCTCAACCACGTAGCGCCCCACTGGATTGCTCTCTAAGCATACTGCCGGAATGCCTGGAACATTAATCTCAGTGGTTGGCTGCTCATCTAGGAGATAAATACCCCAATTTTGCACGCCAAAATGCTCGCTAATTTGATCCGTGAGAGCAAGTCTTAACTCTTGCTCATTCTGGACATTAGCGATCGCATGAAATACAGCGTGTAGAGAATTAGCCATAAGTGTACCCAGTTGGGGACTATCCAAGCCTCAACAATTACTTCTATGCTAATACCAAGGAAACTAAAACGCTAATTACAGTAGCGACTAGGAGAAGCACATGACAGTTACACAACTCTCTGCTCAGGAACTTTTCCGGGCTGCTTATGAAAACCGCTATACTTGGGACAAGAATTTCCCTGGTTATACCGCAAATATTACCTTTAAGCATGATGATAAAGTGTTTACAGGCAAAGTTATCATCAGTGCCAATCTCAAAGCCGAAGTTTTGGATGTAGATGACGAGTCAGCCCAGAAAGCAATTCATGGTCAAGCTTGGGAGATAGCAATTCACCGCATCCGCCGCAGCTTTGAAGACACCCACAGCGCCAATACGTTTAGCTATGGTAAAACTGACGAAACTGGTGCGGTTGAGCTTTTAATGGGTGGTAAGGCTGAAGGCGATAAATACAAAGTCCGCAATAATGAAGTCTGCCATGTTCACCGTCTAATCCACGGTACTTTTGTTACCATTGACACCTTCAGCAGTCACGACACCGGGGAAGGTTATCTATCCCGTACCTATGACTCTGTGTACCATGACCCCAAAACTGGGGAACAAAAGGGCGGTAGAAGCGAATTTATTGATGAGTATGAAAAAGTTGGTGACTATTTCATCCTAAATCGTCGGGAGATTCGCACCGAGACAGCAGGACAATTTTCTACTCAGGAATTTATTTTCTCTGACATTAAATTGTTGGAACCTGTTGCTGCTTAAGTTGTATTCTGTAATCTAAAAATTAGCGATCGCTCTTGAGTTAAAGGGAGCGATCGCTTTTATTTTTTGGGCATTCCATGCGTAGCTGTAGCCCATCCTAGACATCGCTCAATCACGTTAAGATACTTTATTAGGTGTTCCTAATCAAGCGGTAATCTACTTATGAGTCAACTTGAAAACATTCAAGCTGAGTATGAAAAGTTTCCTGAAGCATTTGAGAGTGTAATTATTAGCACTGTGAGCGCACAAGCAATACCCAATGCTAGTTATGCTCCCTTTGTAATGGATGATTCCAAAAATATTTACATTTACGTCAGTGGTCTTTCGATTCATACCAAAAATCTTTATGCCAATCCTCATGTTAGTGTCTTATTTATCGAGGATGAAGCTAAAAGTAATCTAATTTTTGCCCGTCGTCGTTTGAGTTTTGATTGTACGGCAACTTTGATAGAGCGTGAAACTGACAATTGGAATCAAATTGTTGAGCAATTTCAAGGGCGGTTTGGTGAAATCATTGAGGTTTTGCGTGGCTTATCTGACTTTCGGATTTTCCGGCTAACTCCCAGTGAAGGTCGTTTTGTAGTTGGTTTTGGGGGAGCATATCAAATCAGTGGTGATAACCTCCATCAACTTGTTCAAATCACAGGAGATGCCGATAAAAAACAAGGGTAGATTATGAATTATGAATTATGAACTGTAATAATTCAGCACCCAGGAGCCAAAAGTTAGAATTTAGAAATAATCCAGTGTAATTGATACAGCGAATTTCAAGTTAGTGAGGTGCACAAGCTAAATTTAAAAGCCAGGTATAAAACCTGTTTTACTTTTGAATTCTGACTTCTGCTGTATATTGATTCATCAAATGTTCTCCTGATTCTTGAAATATTCAGACAAATGTATTTTGATTCCTGAATTAGTTTGACTGTATGCAAATTCAAATAAACTAAACTTTTTAATTTTATGCTTCAGTTTCAACCTCCTGGCTTTGGACATAAAGTCATCCATACATTCTTGGGGGCAATGGTTTACTATACCCAAACAAATGCACCTTGGGCGATTGCTGACACTGAAGATTTACCCCCATTACTATTTCTCCATAACTTTGGTGGGGGAGCGTCTGCTTATGAATGGTCTAAAGTTTACCCAGCTTTTGCTTCTAATTACCACATTTTAGCCCCCGATCTTATCGGCTGGGGAGAATCAGCCCATCCAGTCCGGGATTATAAAATTAGGGATTATCTCAGTACGATCGCAGAGTTTATCATCCAAACTTGTCGCCAGCCGGTAACAGTGGTAGCCTCATCTCTCACAGCCGCTTTTGCTATTCGCCTAGCTATTGTTCAACCCAATTTATTCAAAGCACTGTTTTTGGTTTCCCCTTCTGGATTTGATGATTTTGGGCAGGGTGCTGGACGTAGACTTCCGCTTTCGGTAATTAATGCGCCTCTGTTGGACAATTTTATTTATCTGCTTGGTGCTGAAAATGAAATTGCAGTCCGAAATTTTTTACAAAGTTTTCTCTTTGCTAAGTCACAACGAGTATCCCAAGAGATGGTAGAGGCTTATTTAACCTCGGCACAACAACCTAATGCCAAGTTTGCTGCTTTGGCATTTTTGCGGGGCGATCTTTACTTCGATCTGAGTTTATATATCCAACAACTAACAGTTCCCACCGTCATTTTTTGGGGAGAAAAAGCACAATTTACCAACATTAAATTAGGACAACGCTTGGCAAATCTAAATCCAAGGGCAATTCGAGATTTTTATGCGATCGCAGATACCGGAATATTACCTCATTTGGAAATGCCAGAAGTTTTTATTGGTCTATTGCAGCAGCATCTTTAAGAATTAGGAAAGATTTTTCTAGTCAACCTAAATAATCTAGTTACAATAGACAACGACTGGAATCATACACCAAAAAACCGATCAGTATGTAGTAGTTAAATTAATTGCGAAAGTAGTCACCATACACTCTATTTAGCACCGTGATGGATTCTAATGTCTTGATAGCACATCCTTCAAGCACGACGATCGCGCTCGTTGGTGCTGGCTTTAGTGGTTCTTTAGTAGCGGCTCACCTGTTAAAAACTGCCAACCGTCCCCTGTTGATCAAGCTGATTGAGCGCAGTCATGACATTGGCAAGGGAGTTGCCTACAGCACCGACACCATCAGCCATTTGCTGAATGTATCCGCAGGCAAGATGAGTGCCTTTCCCGACGATCCCGGTCATCTGCTGCGCTGGTTAAACTATAACCGCAGTGAGTTAGGGACATTTCTGCCCAGTGACTTGAATGCCAGCAGCTTTATTCCCCGTCAGATATTCGGGCTTTATATCCAGTCGATTTTGGAGGAAGCTGAAGCCACGGCATCGAGTAACGTCCGGCTAGAGCGCGTCATCGATGAGGTGGTGGCAGTAGAGCCACAAGCCAAAGGCGCGATCGTCTCCTTGAGTAGCAGCCGTACTTTCGTGGCAGACAAAATTGTACTGGCACTGGGAAACGCACCTTCCGCCCCTCCTGGATCGCAACCCTCTGAGGACAATGACACCCCCTACCTACGTCATGCCTGGTCAGCCGAGGCGTTGGCAGAACTGAAGCCTGATGCGCCTGTATTGCTGATTGGCACTGGACTGACGATGGTGGATATGGTAGTGTCACTTCACGCTGGCAACCATCGGGGCAAAATTTATGCCGTGTCTCGCCGGGGATTGTCTCCGCTACCGCATCAATCGACTAAACCCTACCCCGCCTTTTTGACCCCAGACACCGCGCCTAAAACAGTTCGCGGCTTGCTGCGGCGCATTCGCAGTGAGGTGCAAACGGCAGCAGTGCAGGGCTACAACTGGCGATCGGTGATTGATTCCCTGCGTCCGATCAGCCAGCAACTCTGGCAACGACTGCCCCTCGTGGAGCAAAAACGGCTTTTGCGCCATGTCACCCCCTATTGGGATGTACATCGCCATCGAATTGCCCCTGAAATTGGGAAGGTTGTCCAGGCAATGCTGGATTCTGGGCAACTAACTATTACCGCAGGGCGCATTCAGGGCTATGAAGCAGCATCTGACGCGGTGGCAGTGACCGTTCGCCAGCGCCAAACGCAAAGGAATCAGGTCTTGCAAGTCAGCCGCGTGGTGAATTGCACCGGGGTACAGGCAAATTATCAGCGATCGCCCCAATCCCTAATTGCCAATTTACGCACCCAGGGATTGATCCGCCCCAACGATATTGGCTTGGGTTTGGATACTACCCCTGATGGTGCTGTATTAGATGCTCAGGGCAAACCTTCAAGCCTACTCTATACCTTGGGCACTCCCCGCAAAGGCAATTTGTGGGAAACGATCGCTGTCCCAGAACTGCGCGAGCAGGCTCAGGCATTGGCGGCAACTGTGTTGCAGTCGCTACCGGTGCGGGTGCGTCCCGTTTCGCCCATTTCTCGCACCACTGAACAAGACTATAGCGACCGACCCGCCATCCCCCAGTCAACGCTATTATTTCGCCAATTCTTTGACCCGGAATCCAGCACCTACACCTATCTGATTGCCGACAGTCAGACTAAAGATGCGGTGCTGGTAGATACAGTATTGGAGCAGGTTGACCGGGATTTACAAGTGCTGGATGATTTGGGGTTGAGTCTTTGCTACTGTTTGGAAACTCACATCCATGCTGACCATATCACTGGTGCAGGCAAACTGAGACAGCAAACCGGTTGTCAGGTGATGGTGCCCCAAAATGCCACTGCTAGGTCTGCGGATTACTCCCTTGCCGATCGCGAAACCCTAATCGTGGGGGCGGTGCGGATTGAGGCGATCGCTACACCAGGGCACACCGACGGCCATCTGGCTTATTTAGTCAACAATACCCATCTGTTAACGGGGGATGCTTTATTGATTCGCGGCTGTGGACGCACAGACTTTCAATCGGGCGATGCGGGTACTCTGTACGAGACAGTGACGCAACAGTTATTTACTCTCCCAGAGGACACCCTGGTTTATCCTGCCCATGACTATAAAGGGCGCATTGTTTCTACTATTGGTGAAGAAAAACGCCTCAATCCCCGATTTGCCAATCGCAGCCGCGATCAATTTATCGCAATCATGAGCCATCTGGGTTTGAGCTATCCCAAAAAGATGAACGAAGCCGTACCCGCCAATGAATACTGTGGCGATTTCATGCCCGAAGGGAGTCTGAGCAATGGTACGAGTTTGGCGATTGATGTAGATCGTGAAAAAGTAGAAAAAACGCTCTCAACTAATACTGAAATTTATGAGGACTACTTTGCTATGTACATTTAGGAGTATCGTGGCTACCTAGAGAGTAACTGCGCGTTTAATGCTTTAGTAATGCGATCGCCAGAAGATTCTAAGTGAGCTAAGGTGTAAATATCAAGACTTTCACCAAGTTGTTTGAGTCTGACATCAATGGCTTTTTGCAGTTGGCGCAATGCATACCAAGCCAATGTCCGACCATCTTCAGGTGTATTAGCAGTACCCAACATCATCTGTAACAAAATATTCAGATGTTCCCGTTGCAATGAACGGCGGATGCTAGAAATTGGCTTTGGTTCTCCTGGGGCAAAAATTTCTGTCCAGATGCCTGTTTGCAGGGTGTCAAACAATTCTGGTATGGAAAGCGCTTCTCCAGGCAGAGTTTTTAATTCTATATCTTGTAACCGATTCAGGCGATCGCTGTCTAATAGCGATCGCAATATCGCACTTTGAAAACTCAAAATGCGATCGTGAATTGGATAATCAAGGCGGTTATTAGGTGCAGAACTACCCCAGTGTTCCCAACGTGACGGTGCTAGTTGATTGAGCAATTGTGGTGAAAAGCTGAAAGCATCTTCAGCAAATACATACTCTTGTAATTTTGTCAACGCTTGACGTTGTTTTAAAAGTGAAACTGGTACAAATGCCCAAGCATCATCACTAGTATGGAGACGCCGAAACGATTGTCCACCAATGTATTTAGAAAGCAAAGTGGCGTTCCGAAAATAATATTTAAGTACTCTATTAAATTTAAGGCGTAGATTACTATAGCTTTCTCTTTTCGATAGATAACCCCGATCGAGACGCTGCCACATAAAACGAGCATTATCCATTTGCCACTGTGAATAAAGTAGCACATCACTACTCATATCCCAGACATTTGCCAAAGGATTGATATCCCAGATATCTTCATCAGTTGCGTAAGATAATTCTGGTTGAGGCGATGCCAGTGCAATCTGGTCTAAAAAACTTTTTTCTGATTCTGGAATCGTTACCTCAAGTGCTGTTGATGGAAATTTTTTATAACCATACTCAATTGCCCATTCGTCATAAGGCCCAATAACTTTGGGGAAATAATCACCTTGCTGTACTCCCTGTGGTGCTATATTCACAGGTACATAGTCCATCACCGAACCTACTAAACCTTTGGTATGAGTAATTTCAGTATTATTTAATTCTTGTGGCGCTAACATGGTGCTGCCATAAAAGTTGTGGCGCAAACCCAGAGTGTGCCCGACTTCGTGAGCGATGAGAGAACGCAAATATTGATGCACATACTCCTTCATCGTTTCACTACTAGGTGTAGTGTTTGGCAACATTGACAACGCCAGTGCCCCCATAGCTGCTTGATTTGAAGACTCCATACCATAGCAGGACTCAGAAGAGAAAAACAGAGCAGAGTCAGATGATGCAAAGAATCTATCCAGGTATTTCCCTGCGTCATGTCCATTCATCTTTTTTGGACATGAATTTGCCTCCATTAATGTATGATATTCTTGCTGAACTAAACGCACCATATTGGCATCCACAATAATATCTGCATCCAATATTTCCCCGGTGAATGGGTTGATGCGCATCGGGCCTTTGGCAAAACCTGCATCTAAAGAATTGAACCAGCGAATAGTGTTGTAATGTACATCTGCTGGTTTCCAATCAGCATCATCTGGCATTTGCTGTACTTCAATAGCATTTTGAAATCCGGCTTTTTCAAATGCTTTGTTCCACATCAAAACGCCTTCACGAATTGCATCGCGGTATTTTAGTGGTACAGCATTTTCAATCCAATACACAATTGGTTTTTTGGGTGGAGATAAGGGGGCGTCAGGATTGGATGGTTCTAGATGCCAGCGATTAATATAATGTACAAATGATTCGTGAGCATTCTTGTTAGAGAAATCTTGGAAAGCAGTTGTAAAATATCCAACTCTGTCATCAGCAAGTCTGGGAATATAACCATTGTTTTCTCTAAGTTGAGAAAAACTGTAGTGTACTTTTAGAGAGAGTGCCCTGCTATCAGGTACGGTGATTAAATTTGATCCTTCTAGTGATGAAAAACCGTAAATCGAATCAATCTCTACGTTTTCTGGGAAGCTGTTAACATCACCAAAATATGACTTGCGTCCATCCAAGCGGTAATCGGCTTGCAAAGAGTATCTTAATAGAGGAGTTAATCCAGGAAAATCCTGCATTAGCAGTTCATTCAGATTAATTAGAATATTTTGATTTTTGGGATTGATAGTGGCTATTTCGAGTGAATAAAGAACTGAATCGCTAAATGAACGAGCAAGCGATCGCTGTTCTGGTATACTGTCTGTACGGAATTTTACATTACGCACAACAAAATGCAATCTATTATTTATTCTTCGGAAGTAAAAGATAAAATCAGAAAGAGGTAATCCACTATAAATCCCACTTTCCCCAATGCCTGATTCCAATGTCACTATAGCTAGGTAGTCTTTATTTAACTGCTCTGGTTTAAGTTCTAAGTAAACTTTTCCCGAATCTTCACTGCAATAAAGTGTGAAGAGTCCTTCTAGTTTATCAATCCGATTAATAATCCCATTAAATCGGCAAAAATCTTCCTTTTTAATCTCAGCAAGATTCTTGTCAGCACTTGCTACGTTTTCAACTACTGGCAGTGGATTTAATTGCTGTATATCAATATTAGAAGTATTTGAAAGTTGGTTTGCTCCTGCATAATCATTTGATAGCAACAAGCTATACAGTAATACTATACAGATTGCTAATTTCGTTATCCAGTATTTCATCCTTTGGCTTTCCACCTGAAGCAGTTCTCGTGTTAAAGAAAAATGTCGAGTAGTTTTTCGTCTGTAAGCCCTTCAAATATCTAGGGATTACAATATAAATTCACTCAGTCAGATAAACAATGCCTCTAGTACAGCACAGCATAAATCCAGCTACCATCTTAATTAACTAGACAAATTGTTCAAGCAACTTGTTAAAGGTAGGCAAACTTCCGCCAGACTGTACTAGCCTAAAAGTCGTGTAACTGTTGATTGTTATTAGTAACTATTTAGGAATTATCCATAAGCATCTATCTTTTAAGGTTGATAGTTTTTACAACCAAAGATATATGTTTTTTTTTACTTCTACCTGTATTAAAAACCAAATGTTGTATTAAAAATGTATTTAGTGCTACATTTAGCAGCCAAAGGAATCTCAAGCATGATTTATAAACAAAGAGTAATACTGATAAAAAAGCTATTATTGAGCATTTAAATACTTTTTTTCGGATGAATTTTGGAAATTTATGCTAATCTCAACCGTTTTCTCACATAGTCAATTGTTCTCAATGGTCTTCAAAGCGTTATTCCCACGCAAAATCAGCTTTTTTGCCTAATTATTGACCTTTTGCTCTAGGCAACTACAAACCAATTTTGAGTGATTTGCAGTTATTCTGTGTACAAGCAAAAGTGAGTAGACTAATTTCTACCGCTTGGGTGATGTCAAAATCAAGCAATCTATGAAAAATATCGTGGTTAACTAAATATTGCAGTTAATACACATCTGGCAAAATTAAATATGCGTTATCCAGAACCCTTGTAGAGAGCTAGCATTGCTAAGTTTCTAGATTCTTTTTCACCTCTATGAATGGTTTGATTTAGTTGATTTGCTTGCGGATGATTGGTATAGTCTCATCTAAGATATTTCATAACTGAGATATGCCTTTTGTTAGAAGGATAATTATTTTTTTATAGGTAATCTTTATTTGTACTCCAAAAAACAAACTAATTCGGCATGATAAATTTGATTTCTAGGACTATTAGTCAAATCGGTTCTCTCCTTAAAGGACTTCAAATAAAAGGTTTTTTGGCTGTTGTCATAGTTGGTTTTCTAGTGCTGACGACGAATGTTGCTCCTGGGCAAAATAACACAGGCTTAAAAGAAAGAGTTAGCGAACAGATACAGCAAAATGATTCTCAAAGACCGAGAACAATCGGGGAGTGGAATAAAGAAGCTCGTGAAACCAAAGGTTCTCCTGGTGAACGACTTAAAAAGATTGGAGAAGAGTCAGCAGAAGCCTTTAAACAATTTGGATCTGGCTACGTAGAAGGTGCTCAGAAAACTGCTAATGATGTAGGGGACAGTGCAGCCCAAACAGGCAAAAAAATACTTAACTAAGTTCGACGTTAAATGCATTCCAATCTTTACTTGGCAGTAAGTACTAATAACTTTTCGCCAATAAATGAGTAATATTAGGAAGGCTGGTATCTAACCAACGAACTCTTCTAATATTTAGGTAAAGCGTTCATCCTTACTGATGATAAATTGTAGCATTTCGTCAGTTGCATCAAATATAGGTTTTTAGTAGGGGCGTACAGCTAGCTGTATACCCCTACTGCGTGTTATAATTTCACGTCCGTTTGATTACTATTAAACTCCAAGAACCCCAAAGACTCAAAACTATACTTTGTTTACCGTTGCTTTGGCTTATTAGAGGCTGCGACCTGTTGGTTTGACTAGAAGCAGTAACCCACCTACAAGAGGATTGCAATGCAGAGCCTTCCAACAAGATTTAATCCACAGTTGGTTGCTTCTGTCAATGCGTAAGTCATAAATTTAGCCCTTTCAAAGATTAATAAGTAGTGCTTTTTTACCTACTATTATAATCAAGCTAACATCTATCCAAGGAAATACCTTTTAATTTGGCAACAGATTTATAATTGCTAACTCTTTCATTTGGCACTTGTCAAGCATTATTTTGGCTTTGAACGATCTTCTTTATGATTTTAAGACATCTGTCTTCAGTAGGGTAAAACTCCAAATGTACATTTGATAACATTTTTAAGAATAAATAATTGCGATTTGGAGTTAATTATGACATCTACCCAAACCAACGATCCAACTATTCGCGAACACGTTCAAGCTTGGCAAAATTTAAATGTAGATCAACAACTTGCTTTGTTTTGGTTTATCTATAAAGAAATGGGGAGTTCAATTACTCCAGCTGCTCCTGGAGCCAGTACTGTTTCTCCAGAAATAGCTGAAGGTTTATTTAATCAAGTTAAGGAATTATCTCACGAACAACAATTACAAGTTCAGCGTGATTTGATTAATAAAGCGGATAGCCAAATTTCTCGTGAGTATGGCTCTTTGGGTGATACTACAAAACTCCTATTTTGGTATCGATTATCTCAAGGGATGGATGATGGTACTATAATTCCTGTACCTAATGATTATCAACTTCCTTCCGAAGCTAAACTATTATTTGGTAAAATTCAAGGATTAGAGTTTGAACAGCAAATTACTCTTTTCCGTGATTATGTTTCGCCAATGGGTGCTGAAGCGAAATCAGGTGCTGAAATTTAGTACTCTTGAACTTTTGAGGATGCTTAAGGGTATCTATTAAGTTATTTATACCCTTCTCTTAAAGCTTGCTAGATTCGCCAGTCGCTTAATATAAAGCTAAATTTTGATGACTGGCGTATTTAGAAACTTTTATTTTATTACTTTGAGATGTCTATGACTTCTATAAATATCAAATTTGTAAAACAAAGTGGATCAAAATTTGCGAATTTGGATACAGAATATCGCTTAATAGTTATAGGTTTATTGTATACTGAAACTACTAATGCAATTCCAGCGATCGCTAAAATAATTAGCTTGAAAGATTGAGGATGTGGATAAGTTTAAGTTGATTTTAATAAGCTAGCAGAATTAACATCTAAAAATAACGTTGCTTGGGGTTGTTGACGGAGAATAGAAGCCGGACAGTTTTTACCGACAGAACTTTCCAGCATCTCTTTTACTACATTCGCTTTACGTTTTTCTGGAGCAAGACAGATAATTTTTTTAGCTGAACAAATTGTTGGAATGGTGACAGTAAAAGCATACTGTGGCACGGTTTCTAAACTCGGAAAGTGACCTGTACTTACTTGTTGCTGACGGTTCACAGTATCCAGTTTGACCAGTTTAACACTGTAAGGATCTTGAAAATTTGCTACAGCTGGATCGTTAAAAGCTAAATGTCCATTTTCGCCAACACCAAGACAGCATAAGTCAATCGGTTGTACTTGCAATAATTTAGTGTAGCGATCGCACTCTGTTACTGGTTGTAATGTATCACCTTCTAGATAGTGAAATTTTTTAGGATTAACTCGCTTCTCTACACGTTCTCGCATATAACGCCGAAAACTAGCAGAATGGTCAGCAGTAATTCCCAAATATTCATCTAGATGGAACAGAATAATCCGTGACCAATCTACACCACCCAATGCAATCAAAGCATCAAGAAATTTGAGTTGGGAGTTACCTGTGGCTAACAACACAGCAGCTGTATCCTGCTGCTTGAGAACTTGCTGTAAATACTTTTGCACGATTTCGGCAACATCCTCGGCCATTTCGACTTCAGAGTTGTAAATCTGCACTAATAAATCATCAACGCGAAAAAAGTTTGTGGCGGCTACCATTTGCTTACGAAGAAGGTTATCAATTATACGGCAGTTTCCCCTGAGGCTTTACCTGTCTGCCCTTATATGCCCTATCCAGTATAGATTTTCGGATTTAGCAGAATAATTCGCGACTTTTTGCCCTGTATTAATGAAGGAACAATCACCAAGGACAAAAAAACAATGTAAACTATTTAAATTAAGTTAACAATTATTTACATTGTACCCAAAAATTATGCTGGCTGCAATTCTCTTTGACCTAGACGGGACTATTGTCAACACTGACCCTATACACTACCAAGCTTGGCAGAAAATGCTGTTAAATTACAGCATAGAAATAGACGAAACATTTTATAAATCCCGAATTAGTGGAAGGCTAAATCCAGAAATTGTTAAAGACATTCTGCCACAATTATCAGCAGTAGAAGGGCAAAGATTTGCAGACGAAAAAGAGACGCTTTTCCGCAAACTCGCCCCACATCTCAAACCGCTAAGTGGATTTTCTGAACTACTAGCATGGACAGATGCACATCAATTAAAACGTGCATTAGTAACTAATGCCCCTAGATTAAATGCAGAATTTATGCTAGAAGTTTTGGGGATAAAAGAAGCTTTCCATACAATTGTTTTAGCAGATGATTGTATTGCAGGTAAACCCGACCCTGTGCCCTACCAAGTTGCCCTGAATAAATTGGGGATTACTGCAGAAGAAGCGATCGCTTTAGAAGACTCTCCCTCTGGTATTCGTTCAGCAGTGGGCGCAGATATCCGCACCATTGGCATCGCCTCTACCCACGATCCGCAAATTTTGCAGTCAGTCGGTGCATTTATGGCAATTCCAGACTTTACTGATTTGCAATTGTGGACATTCCTAAACTCACTTATAGAGCAAGATTCAAGTGCGATCGCTTCTAATTTTTGAGGACATTGGGCAGAGATGCAAAGGGGCAAAGGGGCAAAGGGGCAAAGGGACAGAGGGGAAAGACTTACTGCTACTTCTCCCCTGCCCCCTGCCCCCTGCCCCCTGCCCCCTGCCCCCTGCTCCCTGCCCCCTGCCCCCTGCCCCCTGCCCCCTGCCCCCTGCCCCCTGCTCCCTGCCCCCTGCCCCCTGCCCCCTGCCCCCTGCCCCCTGCCCCCTGCCCCCTGCCCCCTGCAAAGTACTTAGAGGGTTTGTAGTGAGTTAGCGCGTTCTGCTCTACGAGACGCTTCGTAAAGGGTTTCCCCCATGAGCGACTAACTTTCCCGTTGGGTAAGCAGTTTAGTGTTTAGAAAATAAAGACTAAAGTCTTTACTACGAGCCTATACTTATTTTTCAGCCAGAATCGCGTAAATTTCCCGTTTAACTTGCTCTAAAAGCTCACGCACCCGATTTATTCGCTCCATATTCCCACTACGAGCAACCTGCACCACCGCAGCAGCTAACTCTGTAGCGGCATTCCGCAACTCAATAAACTCTTGGGGCTTACCTGTAACAAAACTTTTGAAGGTATCCCAAGGAGTGTCTGAAGGTTCTTGTTGGGCACGTTCTGCCAATAATTGTTTACCCTCATCCGTAATCGTATAAATTCGCTTGCCTCCTTCCTGCGCGCTCTTGAGATAACCACCTTCTTCCAACAACTGGAGTGTTGGATACACTGAGCCAGGACTGAGGCGACGGAAACCACCATAGCGAGTTTCCATCTCTTTAATCAGGTCGTAACCATGACTAGGATGCTCGGATAACAATTCCAGCAGAATGAACTTGATGTCACCCCGACGAGTCCGATATTCATCTCCCCAACCACGACCAAACATTTCATTGCCAAAGTGTTTGTCATGATGTCTACCATGATGCTTGTCATGATGAAACCAAGACCTGACAAGCAATGAATCCTCTTCGCTAACTCCTGCCCATGCAGGTGCGCCAAAACGTGACCGAAAATGTCTAAACATAAGTGAATCTCAAATCAACTTTCTCTAATATACGATATATCGCGATATATTCCGATATATCGGAATAAAATTTTGATGAAGATTTGTAACGAAAGCAACTTCGACTAGCTAAGAGTCTGCACTTGTTGGACAAAAGACTCTACCCATTGCAAAAAAATGCTTAATCGTAGATTAAGCATTTTTGCTCAACTCTGAAGTAATAGATGGCTCACACAGTAATTGATAAACGATATGCCAGAGAAATAGAGACAAGTAAACGACAATATAGTGGTAATGAGCATGGTGTAATCCCAGGTATTGGATTAATAAATTGTATATATATCAATCATGAAATCGGAAAATTTTGGGTAGTTGATTATCGTATTTATCACCCAGATAGTGATGGTAAAACAAAAATAGAGCATATGACAGAGATGATGCAAAACCTTGTATATCACAATAATTTGCCTTTTAAAGCTATCTTAATGGATAGTTGGTATACGACAAATAAATTAATGTTATATATTGATGGGTTAAGCAAATATTATTATTGTCCTCGAAAACGTAATCGACTTGTTGATGATACAGGAGACAAAGAAGATTATAAAATAATTGAATTGTTATCTGGGGATGAGAAAGAGTTAAAATTAGGTAAAATAATTAAAATAAAAAAGTTTCCAGGTGCAAAAAGAGTGAAACTGTTCCGAGTAACTGTCTCAACAGACAGAACGGATTTAATTCGCAAATAAGTAAGTGGGTCAAATTAAATATAAAACCTCACCCTGCCTCCGGCTTCTTTCTCCTTAGTAAGGTTACGGTCTACACACATCTTGGTAATGAAGCCCAAACCCTGGATTTACCCCTTTAATCCTCCCTTGACAAGGGAGGAAATATCAGGTTCTCCCCCTTAGCAAGGGGGAAATTATATCAAGTCCGGTTAATCACTTATAATTACCGGATCTGTGCAAAAATCGCAAAAGCCTCTTTCCCCCTGCTCCCTGCCCCCAGCAAGAACTGCGGTATAAATGATAAGTCTTTGACTGGACATGATATTAGAGGGAGTGAGAAGGACTTGTGTGTACACCTTAGCCTTACTAAGGAGAGGGATTGAGGGTGAGGTTTTATCTTATGTCTAATTACGCCTACCCACTTACCTGAAATACGCTGTATGTATAAATACGAGATATTATTAGTTAATATTTTATTGAGATTGGTGCTAATTACAGATGTGAATATAAGAATTTATTGCTAATTTAAATTATTAAAACTAATTTTGTCAATTTATAAAATACTTTATTTTTTTGTGTAGATTGTGAATTTAATTTGGGAATACTAAGTGTAAGAAAAGTTAAAATTATACAGAAACTGATGATTGCTTAACTTTTTCTACTAGCATTCGCTGCTAAATAATCTAAATTCATTTTTTGAACCACAGTAGGGAACTAATCGGGTTCAATCGAAGCTGACTAAGTTCTCTCAAAACTTTCATTGAACCCAACAACAGTTGATTTACACTTGCTTGATTCGTATACCAACCATCTAAATCAGTTTTTAACTGCTTATTACAGCAATAAAACTAGTAGATGCCGATATCCCCTTTAGTTAAGAATCACTTTAGGTTCAATACTATATCGGATAATATAAACCTGCCTGGATTCAAGGGAGTGAAGGAAAAAATAGTCTCCCTTTTAAAGAAAGCCAGTGTGTTGGAAACTTTCCTAAATTTATAGGGACAGGTGTCAGCAAAGCTTACCACCAGTTTTCTATTTAAGAAAAGCTGATTAAATATTTTTGTTTTGGTTGAGATAACAATGTTAGTAACTGACAGTGGCGAACGTGGTAGTGGCAGATAGGACGAGTGTAAAGTTCTCTCTCGATTATTTGCATAAATTTTTGAGTGTCGCGGTCAAAAAAGTGAAATCCCTCGTACTTTAGTCGGGAGATGAGCTTAAATCGCGGCAATGACTTTGCTAACGGCACAATTGAATGGTGTGAGTTCAAATTGACGAGTGCCTTCATGTCCATAAGTCAAACTCACGCTCAGATAACTATCTGGCTTGTAAAGTAATCGTTCCGCCCATTCAATTGCCACAATTCCTGGTATGACTTCAACACCTTCCCAGTAACTCTCTAAATTTAGGGTTGCAACTTCTTGCGGTTCTAAGCGATATAAATCTAGATGGTAAAGGGGAAAGCGCCCTTCCATGTACTCATTAATCAGCGTGAAAGTTGGACTGACAATGGGTTCAGCAATTCCTAAACCTTTACCAATGCCTTGAACTAAAGTAGTTTTACCAGCGCCTAAATCACCTTCTAGTAAAATTACACTGCCAGGTGCCAGGGATTCGCCAAGAGTAATACCTAAGCGCAGTGTCGCTTCTGTATTTGCAAGAAAAATTTTCATGATTGAGGTATTGGGCATTACTGATTAGTCTAAAAAAATAACAAATGACAAATTTTCATTTTCCTTAATTTTGAATTTTGAATTTTGAATTTTGAATTCCCCGAAGGGACTGACCTCTACCGTACCACCGCAATAACACTTGTGCTAGTTTCTGGGGATTGTGACGTACAAAACCTGTTTCGTCTTCATACAAAACATTAGCTGGAACAATGCGTCGCCCTAATTGAGTTACGGCTTCTCTATCGAGGAAAACCGGATGGGAGTTTTGTTGGGCGTAACGGATAAGTGATTGCTCCGAAGGGGATTTTTTGTGTATCAGTACAGCATCGAATAGCCGTCTTTGTCCACAAGCAGCATCAATTGCTCTGATGTGGTCGGCAACAGTGTAGCCTTCAGTTTCTCCTGGTTGAGTCATTATATTGCAGATATAAATACGGGGGGCATCTGTTTGAGCGATCGCATCGGCAATTTCTGGTACTAATAAATTAGGAATTAGGCTTGTATAAAGGCTACCTGGGCCAATAATGATGTAATCAGCTTCTTTAATTGCCTTAATAGCTGCTGGTACCGCCGGAGGATTAGCCGGAATGCAGCCAATTTTGACAATTTTACCGCCAGCTTTGGGAATACTAGACTCCCCCTCAATACGACGACCATCGGCTAATTCTGCCCACAGGCGAACATCACTGAGAGTCGCTGGTAGTACTTGTCCTCGCACCGCTAGAACTTTAGAACTGGCTGCAACTGCTTGTTCTAAATCTCCAGTAATATCACTCATTGCCGTTAAAAACAAATTGCCAAAACTGTGACCAGTTAACCCATCTCCAGCCCGAAAACGGTATTGAAACAATTCTGTTAATAACTTTTCTTCATCTGCTAGTGCGGCCAAACAATTGCGAATATCCCCTGGTGGTAACACTCCAAATTCTTGACGCAAACGCCCAGAAGATCCACCATCATCGGCAACAGTGACAATTGCAGTAATATTAGCGCTGTAGGTTTTCAGCCCCCTCAACAACGTAGAAAGTCCCGTACCACCACCAATTACCACTATTTTTGGGCCTCGGTACAATCGACGATGGGCCAGCAAGACATCAATGAGTTCCTCTCCGCCTTCTGCTCTTAGTACCTTAGTAATTGAGCCTACGGTGCGAGTTTGCCCCCAAAGCACTAACAGCAAGCCGCCAAGCAGCACCAAAGGCCCACTAATATAGTTCGGTAAGAGGTTGGTGATGACTCCCAAGAAACCTCTAACCAACTCAATCATCCAAAAAATTGGGGTCAGCTTAATCCAAATGGCTAACCCCAAACTCGCCAGCAGTACACCCCCAACACTAATCAATAACCAACGTTTTACCGATAGTCCAGGGGATAACCATTTGAACCACTGGTTAACCCGATAAGAAGTACGAGAACGCGACTGCTTTTGCAGGGCGTTGAGGGCTTGTCTGAGAAAACCAATTGACATACCTGATTTGGAGCAGTGCTACAAACAATAATTAACAGAAAATCTACACCACTTGGTTTAAAACACCAGGCGTGAAACTATTATATTTGTCAATCCTATTAGACTAAGAGCAAGTCGTGAAGATTGCCAGTATTCCTAGTTAAACAATACCCTGGCTTGGTAAAAGTGAATTTCATGGAAAAACGAATTTTAGGATTAGATCCAGGACTGGCAATTTTAGGATTTGGGGCAATTAGCTGCACACAAAATCTCAAAAAGGTGCAAGAGACTACAGTAAATATGCTGGATTTTGGAGTAATTAAAACGTCAGCAGATGTAGAAATGGGACAGCGTTTATGTACCTTGTTTGATGATTTACACACCGTGATGGAGGAATTTCAACCAGATTTAGTAGCGATCGAGAAACTATTCTTCTATCGTATGTCAAGTACAATCCTGGTTGCACAGGCGCGGGGTATAGTCATTTTAGTGTTAGGCCAGCGTCGTCTTCCTTATGTAGAGTTTACTCCGGCTCAAATTAAACAAGCTTTAACAGGCTATGGTAATGCTGATAAGTCCGAAGTGCAAGAAGCGGTGGCGCGGGAGTTGGATTTAGATGAAATTCCTAAGCCAGATGATGCTGCAGATGCTTTGGCAGTGGCTTTAACGGCTTCTTATCAGCTGTAGTTATGTACACAAACAATAAAGTTTTTTTCAAACTGGCACATAAGTACAAATACTTGAAACTTGCTTCATGGGTTACAATCGCCACGAAAGCGATGTTATCCAATCTCGATCCTTTGGTTGGCTATACTACTGTCAGTAGCATCCCTTTTATGGTGCGTGAAAAATCACCCTACCAAGTGGACTTTGACTATAAGTTCTTAACCAGCAAGTCAAAATTCATGAATGTAATGGGGTATACAGGGAAAGTGGTTGCCAAAAACCATGCAATCTCCGATCGAGACTACGATGCTGCAATTATTCCTATCAGCGTTGGCAAAGAAGTGACTGATATTGTGAGTGGTAATAAAGCTGTATTCAAAGACGAAATTTTTAACTTTGCAGTGGACTATGCAACTCAAGTTGAATTTCAGGAGTGCCTCGGCTTAGAGTAACCCCATAGATAAATCTAGGGGATTGATCTTGGACGTATTATTTCTTGTTGCACTCTCCTCGAAATAAATATTTATTTCTTTTTCTTTGGCTTAAAAGCCGTGGCTTCAAACATAAAGTGCTGAGTGCAATTATTACTTTTTTACTCAGCACTCGTTACTCAGCACTCAGCACTGTTTTGGTGACTAAGTAAGTCGGCACAATAAAACCAAACTGTATGAAGAAAAGTAAATAAGGCTCAAATCCTCTCTCCTCCTGCTCTGAAAAATGAGTACCTCAAATAGTGGTCGTGCATAGTATCAACAATGCCCACTTCTCATTACTGTTGAGAAGGTCTAAGTCTATCCCGCCAAGATGGTTGTGACGGTGAAGAACTTGAAGAACCTGAAGAACCGGAACTATTTGCGGGAGACAACTCTCGCCGAGTTCTTCGAGGTGGAGGAGAATCAGATTCTACTTTTCTAGAGCGTCGCCGTGGAGTAGATGATTCTGAGGAAGAGTTATTAGAACTTGATTCGCTGCGATCGCGCCTTCTCCGTCTTGGGGTATAATCGCTTGCTTGCTGTTCTTCTTGAGAATAGCTCTTCCTTCTTCTACGTCTTCTAGATGAACCACTCTCCTCAGAATTAGAATTTCTCGCTCTTTCCCCTTCTGAATCATCATCATCATCGGCAATAGAACGATTCAGCACTTGTTTGGGCTTGATGGACTGGGCTTTGATAGTGCCTTTGCGACCTTCTAACTTGGGTCGTTTGGGAAACTTTTCTATGGGCATCCCCTCTACCGCTTTTTCCATAAATTCGTGCCAAGTGTAAGCGGCACTACTACTACTGCCATAAGTAGGGTGGTTGTCATCGTTACCTAGCCATACCCCTGTCACCATTTGAGGAATGTAGCCAATAAACCATAAATCGCGGGCTTCGTCGGAGGTGCCAGTTTTGCCGGCAACTGGTCTATTATCTAATTGGGCAGCACCACCAGTTCCCGCTTCGACGACGTTGCGTAGCATCCAAGTCATGATGGCGGCACTGTCAGCGTCGAGGGCCCGTTTTGACTTGAAATTAGCTGACCAGATGACTTTGCCTTGGCGGTTGAGGATGCGGGTAATACCATGAGGTTCTGCGTGCAATCCCTGAGTCGCAAAACTGCCATAAGCGCTAGTCAACTCTAGCAGATTGACTTCATTTGAACCAAGAGCCAAGGAGTAGGTGGGCTTGAGTTCAGATTTGATCCCCATATCATGGGCAAGTTTAATCGTGGGTGTAAATCCCACATCAATCAACACCTTCACCGCAACAATATTAACAGAGCGGGTGAGGGCATCTCGGATGTTCATTGAACCGTGGAAGTTTTCACTATAGTTTTTTGGTTCATAGCCGTCTACGACAAAGGGCGCATCTTCGTAGCTATCGTAAGGGCTTTTACCGGTAGCGATCGCAGTGGCATATACAAACCCTTTAAATGTCGATCCTGGCTGCCGTTGTGCCTGGGTAACTCGATTAAACTGATTTTTACCAAAGTCTTTTCCCCCAACCATTGCCTTAATTTCACCGTTGCGGGGGTCTATGGCCACCATTGCAGCTTGCTTAAAGTTTTCCCAGCGTCCTTGATTTCGTAATGTTTTCGCAACTGCCTCTTCTGCCACTTTCTGCCAACTTGGGTTGAGCGTGGTTTCTACTACTAGACCCCCACTTTTGAGCACGTTAGGAGAAACATACTTGGGCAATTCTTTTTGGATGAAGCTGGTAAAGTAGGGTGATTCTACTTGGACTCGTTTGGGTGAACTGCTTTTGAGGGCTAATGGCTCCTGAACTGCTGCCTGTCTTTGCTCTGGTGTAATTACTTTATCTTCTTGCATCCGTAGTAATACCAAGTCCCGCCGCCGTTTTGCCGCTTCAGGATTTTTGTCTGGGGCGTATAAGCTAGGAGCAGGAGCTAATCCAGCAATCGTTGCCATTTGGGCGAGGGAAAGTTGGTCTGGCGACTTACTAAAGTATACCCAGGCTGCATCTGCTACACCATAAGCTCCAGATCCCAAATAAACCAGATTCAGGTAACGCTCTAAAATCTGATCTTTGGTTAATTCTTGCTCCATTTTTTGAGCTAGGCGGACTTCTTTGAGTTTGCGCCAGATTGTCTGTTCTTGTTTCAAAAACAGAATCCGCGTTAGCTGTTGGGTGATGGTGCTACCACCTTCTACCACACCTTGCGATCGCAAATTATTCAAACTCGCTCTGACAATCCCTTGCGGATCGACTCCGTTGTGTTGCCTAAATCTTCGATCTTCTGAAGCGATGAAAGCTTTTTTTAAATTATCTGGTATTTGTTCTAGCTTTAGCTGTTCTCTGGTCGCTTCACCTTGTTGTTGTAATATGGTGCCATCAGCAGCTTTAATGGTCAGTGTTTGCTCTCGAAACACAGCATTCAACTCGGACTGATCTGGCAAAGTCCGATCTATTAAACTGATGCCGTAGATGAAGGCAACTATCCCACCACCAACACCCAAACCTGCCCAAAACCAGAAGCGGCGATAGAGTGGTTTTTTGCCAGTTGCCCGATTGGCCCTCATCCTAGATGGTAAAATTTTCATTTTGCTCAGTAACTGCCTCGTTTGCGCCAGATGTGCTGGTGGTAAGCTCTCATTTGTTCCTCCTTGTCCAAAGTCACTCAAATTAGTTGGTCTTCGCTTGAACCAGGAGGTAAGCTTCCCCACGTCAGTTCCTCGCTCAAAGTAGTAACCATATAACCACCATCAATCAACTTTGGGGTTATAGCACTACCATTGTGTTAGTATAATATCCTATAAATAATTAACTGAATTAACTAGAAAATAATGTTTTTTAAATTTGGTTAATTTAGTTTTATAAAAAATGCTGCAATTTTGATAACTACTGCGAATATAAAAGCTATAGACAATTATCCGCAAAGACAGCCCGAAAACGGCTTATTTCATGAAAGTATAATGTCTACACCGAGATACGACGAACCAAAGCTAAGACGAAGCGCCGTTGCTCTTGGTAGTAATATCGGCGATTCTCAGACAATTTTATCAGCAGCTATAGAGACTTTAGCCCAAACGCCAGGTATTGTTTTAGAAGCCAGATCCCATTGGTATCAGACCAAAGCTGTCGGGCCACCACAGCCAGATTACCTCAATGGCTGCGTCACATTGCAGGTAGAAACACTCCCCCAGCAGTTGTTAGAAATTTTGTTAGGAATTGAACAACAATTTGGGCGCGTGCGTCAGGAACGCTGGGGGCCACGAATTCTAGATTTGGATTTGTTATTATATGATGACATTATCGTGGATACACCAAATCTCCAGATTCCCCATCCACGAATGCGGGATCGGGCCTTTGTGTTAGTCCCACTGGCAGAAATTGCCCCAGATTGGATAGAACCAGTTTCCGGGTGTGTTATTAAAGAGCTGCTCAAAGGGGTAGACTGTTCTGATGTACATTTATGGATGGACAATTAAAATTACCATCCTTAAAAGTAGAAGAACACTGATTTTACCTCTGTATTCACAGATAATCAGATTTTACTATGCCATTAGGTAGAGAATTACCACAACTGCTGAGACAACGCCTGTTTCATAAAGGACGCAAGTTTGATTTTGAAGTTAATCGCTTGCGTTTGCCGAATAAATCGGAAGGAGAATGGGAATGTATTCGTCACCCTGGCGGTGCTCTAGCTGTACCAGTGACAGCGGAAGGTAAACTTATACTGGTGCGCCAGTACCGTTTTGCAATTCAGGGACGGATATTAGAATTTCCGGCGGGAACAGTGGAAGAAAGTGAAGAGCCTTTAGAAACAATACAGCGTGAAATTGCCGAAGAAACTGGCTATAGTGCCCAAAAATGGGATAAATTAGGCGAATTTTTCCTAGCTCCTGGTTATTCTGATGAAATTATCTATGCTTTTCTGGCACGAGATTTAGAAAAATTGGAGACACCACCAGCACAAGATGGAGATGAGGATATCGAAACTGTATTTATGACTCCTGAAGAACTAGAAAAAGCTATTCTGGAGGGAGAGCCGGTAGACGCTAAATCAGTTTCTAGCTTTTTTCTGGCGCGTCCGTTTTTAGGTTAACATCCTTATGCTGCTAGAGTTAGCGATTGCAGATGCCTACGGTGCAGGCTTTGAATATGCAGACGAAACGATCGCTAACAACGATTTGAGTCGATACGTCGAACATCTGGGTTTTCGACTCAATCCTGGTAGCTATACTGACGATACCCAGATGAGTATTGCCATTTGTAGAAGTGATTGTCAGTAGACCGAAAGTTCTGCGATCGCCCCAGAACAAGCCCAGCTACAGCCAAACATTTATAAAGTCATTCAGCAATTCGGAATACGATCGCTACATTTACTATACAACGATTCATCTATGTGCAAGTTAAGAGAATGCGATGGAAATCTAGAACAATTTATCGAGCAGCACTATGGTTCGTTATACCGATTTTGTTAACGATACCAGTTTCACTGGTTGTCATTAATATTGTTCCTCTATTTTTCTGTCGAGCACCTTTGGTCAACTCGAAACGCAAAACCTTCGATGTCATCATTGTACTTGGCAACCCAGCAAATTCAGACGGCAGTATTGGTGAGATTGCGCGGCAAAGAGTTCTCAAAGCTGTAGAACTCCTTCACACTGGACGGGCGAAATACATTTTGTTTTCAGGTGCAGCCGTCTATAATCACTATGTTGAAGCCGATGTGATGGCAAGTTTCGCCCACTCTATAGGAGTTCCTAGAAGTGCTTTAGTGACAGACACACAAGCAAGAAATACTTACCAGAATCTATTCAATGCAACCGAGATCATGGTTAAGAATCACTGGTCTTCGGCTTTGATTGTTACGTCGCCATACCATGTCAGGCGTACTGCATTTATAGTGTCCCACAGAGGCATCGATTATCAAGTTGTTCCCTGTGAAGTACCCCTTGCAGCATGGATTTCGCAATTGCTCATAGGTCAGTGGGAAAATTACCTGTTGACTCGATTAGCATTTGGTGGATACTCAAAATCCATAGGATTGACTTGTGCTTTGAATCAAAACTTGAGAAAATTCTGAAGCATAAATAGAGCAGGAGTTAACGCAATACAGTTCGGTTAAAGGGGAAAGGTTTTGAATACATCCTTTACCCAATACCTTTTCCCCTTTCTCCAGACCACACTCGATTGTAAAAAATGTTTATCCGAACCGTATTGGGAGTTAACGCTTTATTCAAGCTTTCAGCTAATAACTAACATCAGACTTTGCATCAAAATATGAACGTGTGTTTAATTTCTGAATCATAACCAGATAATGAGTTTAAAAAACTAAAACTTTCACTATATTATAGATAGAGCGATAAATCGCTCACTACAAACTAAGATTTTATTTTATGTTGAATTCTACTGGTCTGTCAAACCCATTTTGACGGCTGGAGAGACACGATAAATTGCCGTCTCTACAGAAAATTTATTTGTCAATTATTTCTTGACAGAGTACTACCTACTTAAAAAGGCTGATAGCGCACTGAAAAATTAAAGCCATTCTCTTGCAGCGAACTACCGCGATCGCTTGTGCCAACTAATGGTATACCATAGTCTGCACGCAATACCAAACCGTTAAAAGGTTGCCAGTTCAAGCCCAACCCCAAGCTGGCAATGGTTTGCGGGTCGGCATTAATACCGCGATTATTCCAAGCTGTACCGATGTCAAAAAATGGTATTAGCTGTAGTGTTTCCACATTTGATGCCAGGGGAATCCGAACTTCTACACCTCCAACTACCCCATTGTCAGCAACAATTTGATTTTGATCGTAACCGCGCACTGTATCAACTCCTCCAATGCTAATTTTTTCCAACGAAAGTAAGGAATCAGGAGTAAGTTGAGTGTTAACTTTGGCTAGCATCAAGATGCGGGGAGATAGCCGTTGTACCCATTGAAATTGTCCCACCCAAGAGAAAAAACGCCCATCAGTACCACTATCGTTAATGGTTGCGTCAATTGCATCAATCCCAAAACTAAATTGCGATCGCGCTGCTAGAACACTGTTAGCATTACGTTGTAACCAATCTTGAGAAAAGCGGATTACCGTAACTCTTGATTCCCCATCTTCGGGCCCTTCGGTAAAGGAGAAGGGGATATCATTGAGGATGTAGGTTTGACTGCGCCGTAAATCGAATGCTAACGAGAGAGCAAATTCTCTGTTTGGCGTATGGATTAGCGGTTGACGGACGTTAAAAGAAAGAGTTTCGGCTTCGCTGCGGATATTTAAGTCACGAAATTCGCTTTCAATAATGCGGCTAGCGCTGTTGCTGTAGCGGACACCAATGGTTCCATCTAAGGCATTGAAGGGAATAGAATAATTGATATCGTAAATGTCTAAACCTTCGCTACCACCATATTCAGCACTAAATTTATCCCCAAATCCTAATAAATTATCATGAGCAAGAAAAACACTTCCTTGTTCTGAGCCGACGCTAGTTGATTGGTTGTTTGCAAAGGTAACTCCAAGATGGAATGGTGGCGATTCAGTAATTGTCACCTGTAAAATATTATTTCCGGGAGTGCTACCTGCGGTTAACTCAGCATTAACTCGTTGAATCACCGGGTCAAGTTGTAATAATTGTAGCGCTTGTTCGAGACTTTTTTGATTTAAAGGCTTACCTGCAAGGCGTTTAATCCGGGAACGCACATATTCAGGCTGCAATCTTTGTAACCCTAAAATGGAAATTCCTTCGAGTTCGCCTTCGACAACTTGAATTTGCACGACACCGCTAGCAATATTTTGATTGTTGGAAATAAATGCACCACTGGTGATATAGCCATTATCAACATAGAGTTTAGTGATTTGCGATCGCAGTTGCAATAACTGCTCAAATGTGATGTTTTTATTTTCTAAAGGCTGTTTTAACTTGATGATTTCATCTCCTAAAACAGAATAGCCTGTAACTTGAATTTCTTTGACAAAGAACTTTTCACCGCTAGGAAAAGCTGTATCGGGTAGATTTTCCTGTGGGGGTGATGGGAGTATGGGGACAGTTGGTGTCGGTGGTATGGGTGGAAGAGTTGGTGTAGGTGATGGTTGGGGTAGAGTTTCTTCGACTTTCCCTGGTGTATCGGGGGGAATTGTGACTCCTGATGGGGGTGTCGATTGTGCAAATACTGCAAGTGGAGTGATGCTAATGCAGGTAAGTAATATGAAAAAAAGCTTTTGAAACCGAAAGTATGAACCCATTGTTTATATATGATAGGTAAAATTTGTAAAAGAATTTTTGCAAGTCACTATCGGGTATCTGAGAGGATAAAATACTCAGATATCCAACTTATGTTTAATAATTAATCAAGCAGACATGATGTTATATCATGTCCAGATTCATAGTTAATCAAGCAGACATGATGTTAGTAGATTCTTTAAAATTGTGTTCCCAGGCTGAAGTCTGGGACAGGATATTATTATTTAATTAAAATACCATAATAGTTCTCTTGATGATTGCATAAAAGTGCAAATCATCAAGAAACGATTTGGAAATTTCTAAGATTATTGATGGTCGCCTCCATGACCATAAAAAGTTATTCCGTAGGTACTGCAAAGATCGGACTGACGCATGACATCATAAGTACCATCGCTATAAATGGCTTTGACATCATAGGTACAATGATTACTATTATTGCTAAAGGTAACGGTGTCAGATGAACCGTTAACAATGTCTGAATTGAGAATATTACTACCCCAATATTTAGATTTTGTTGAGGATACATACAATTGAGTAATTTCTAACTCATTGTTGTTGTAAACTAAAAAATCGCGCTCGTCTGCAAGAGCATTTTGGTTGGTTAATGGCACTATTGGTAATGCCAAAGCTGTTGCTAAAAGTGTATTGCGAAATAGTTTGTCAAACATCATAAACCTCTCAATCCGAGTGAATAAAAATTACAAAATTTTTCTCAGCAACGGTTAATCAATGATGGTTTTGGTTGTTTTTCGATTCATTAACCGTTTCTTTAATACTCAGATTAAGGGATATGACTAAGTAATGCATTCACCATTTATGCATATATAGTTGCATGAATTGTATGGTGCGATCGCATGATGGTGCGTAGCATTTTGCAGAAAACTGTGTATGCAATTTTTCCGATATGTGCAATATTTATTTTGAACAACTTCGACTCAAGATTAATTGCCCATTTGGTAATCGATACAATCCTTGTGGTTCAATTATTGGGTCGCCTTTTTTCCAAGGGCGTGGTGTTGGTTCCACACTACGCACATCACCAGTTGTGTAGGCGGAAATTAATACATCTCCCGGACTATTGCGTAAAGCACCAGAACCTGTAATTGTAAAAGAGTTTTCTTGTCGCTTAGTGCTGCGTGAAATGCAGCTATTGGCAATTAGTGCGTTGGTATTGATGACGTTGGGTGATAATTCGGTGAAGCTGTTTTGGATTGAACTATTGTCAGGGGAATTAATATCAACAGTTCCTGATAAGCCGACTCCAGAGGTCGCTGTAATATATTTGGAAACATCGCTGGGTTGAGTACCAACAAATGCACCTTGGGAGTTGACTACAACTCGACCACCGCGAGAATTGTCTGAGTTAGCGCTGATACGGCTATTTTCTAAAGAGATCAAGAATTTTGTTGTATATATATTGATATTGCCACCAAAGACATTTTCGCCTGTGGCATTGGTAGTAATGCTGCTGGTATCACGAAGGGTTAAATTTTGGGTGTTGAGGTTGATGGTGGCTTGTTCTCGGTTGGAATCTTTATTTGGGCTGCGGGTGTTGGCGTTGAGAGACGCTTTGTTGTCTAGGTTGATGCGATCGGCGTTAATGGTCATAATACCTGCGTTCCCTGTTCCTCTGGCGTTGACCAAGACTTCTGCACCATCTCTTACCAGAAAATTTTGGGTATTAACCTTCAAGTCTCCAGCATTTCCAGTGGAGTTGGGTTCAGCAGAAGCTAACAAGCCACTAGGAAAACGACCATCAGCAGACCTACCAATTAGTTGGACTTGACGTGGAGCATTAACAGTCAGATTTCCAGCTTTTCCTGCACCAAA
>NZ_JBALDJ010000086.1:0-119019 GCF_036917415.1 Nostoc sp.
TTAGCTATAGCAATTATTGATGGCATGGAAGCTAGAAGTTTAAAGGGTGGATATGACCTTGAGCGTCTTATATTTAATTGCGCCTAGCTACTTATCAGATGTTTCGGACAATAACTCAGATGCGATCGCCGACGGTAGGCAGAATGCCATTGCCGGAGAGTGCATTGTAGGCGATCGCTCTTATAAAATAATAAATTGACGAGCGGGATTTTCTCTTCTTCAAGCTTCTTGGAATAAAAATGATGAATCTCAATTAAAGATGAATTTTTGTAAATTATTTTTGAGAAAATTTTAATAGTTAATCGTTCTTAAGTATGTTTTTGATTAGTACAGGGTTGCAGGCTCAATGATATCTGATGTTACGTAAAAAATATGAACTTGATCAAGAATTTAGAATTTTGATTCAGTTAATAGGAGAGATGGATGATTTTATTTTTAAAACGGTGGCTTCATCCTCAACGGCTCTTTGGATATCGTAAATATCAATATAGTCACCAAATACTGCTGGTGTATTAATATCAGTTGATTCTATGGGAGTGCCAGTAAAGCCAATAAATGAGGTATTCGGTAAAGCATTTCTCAAGTGTTTAGCAAAGCCGTAAGCAATATAAGTGTCACTTTCATCTTGACTGGTGATTACTCGCGCTTCTAATCCATATTGGCTACACCCAAAGGTAAACCGTTGATAAATACCACAACATCAGGACGGCGGTCTTTTTTATTTTCAATAACAGTAAATTGATTGACTACCAGCCAGTCGTTATTATCTGGGTTAGTAAAATCAATTAATTGAACTTGGTCATAGACAATTATTTCTGATGTTTGATATTCGACATTTATGCCAACCAGCCACAGTAGCAGCAACAGCTTGAGTAAGAGTGTCACGATTAATAATATGGGTTAGCTCGTGGGCGATAACGCCTTCGAGTTCATCCTCTGGCAATATATTTAGAATACCTTCGGTGACAGCCACAGCAGCGTGTTCTGGATCGCGCCCTGTAGCGAAGGCGTTAGCACCTTGGCTGGGAACGATATAAACTTTAGGCATGGGAATGTTAGCGCGATCGCTCAATCTCTGCACCATCCGATAAAGTCCTGGTGCTTCCCTTTCACTCACGGGTTGCGCCTGGTATACTGCTAGGGCAATTTTATCTGATTGATACCAGGAAAACAGGTTGGTTGCTGCTGCCAAGCCAATCCCGATAATCAAGCCACTATAACCGCCAATTACCCAGTAACTAATTGCAATCAAAAGACCACTTAGTGCAGCTAGCAAAGCAGCCGTTTTCAATTGATTTGTCATATTTTTGCTCTCCTGCTAATGCTGTATAAATTTTCTAGAAAACAGCATTAATATAAGCCACGCTTTGATTGTATCCAGCTAAACTTAGATATATGGTACAGAAAACCTATCAGATAAGTACGGTTTTCCCACTTAACTTTTATCAATGATAATTTAGTTGTTTTTGATACTTTGTTTATTCAAAAATATGCTTATCTTTAATATATAAAAAATGCATCTATCTCTAGCAGTAAATTTGTAAAAGAATTGTTGATGCAGGCGGAACTCCACTCTTAGGAGCGTCACTTTTCAAGACAGGCATCGCTACTGTGTAATTGCTGATAACTCAGCGGAATAAATAGTAAAACTTTTAAAGCAATACAAAAGCAAAAATGGTATTGTTGAATTAATTAAATAGTATTTATGGCGATGGAGCTCGCCAAAACCGCCTTTCCAGTACAGGTTAAATTAATAATTGGAAGGCTGATGGCTCCTACTTTCCTGACTTACTGCGGGAGAGTAGGGCTTGGCTAAATGCATTACCTGACTCCCCTGTAGAAAGTGTAAGTCTACAAATCGCACCTCAAGGAGTCACGGTATGAAACACTTTCGTCAGTCTGAACCGTTTATAGCCTTACCCCACCTAATTAAGTGGTTGCCCATTTCCTTTGTAGTTGGCATTCTTGCTGGAACTGCCTCCGCATCTCTTTTAGCATCATTAGAATGGGCAACTGATTGGCGGGAATCGCATCGATGGATTATCGCTTTGCTTCCTCTTGGTGGCTTCTTGAGTGGCTGGATTTATCATCAATTTGGTCGGACTGTAGAAGCCGGAAATAATCTTTTACTGGAAGAAATTCATAACCCCAAAAAGGTTATTCCTTTTCGTATGGCTCCTCTTGTTTTACTAGGAACAGACCTTACCCATTTTTTTGGTGGTTCAGCCGGTCGTGAAGGTACAGCATTACAAATGGGTGCTTCTCTAGCAGACCAGTTAACTAAAATATTACATTTTCAAGAGGCTAATCGGCGAATTTTGTTAACGGCAGGTATCAGTGGGGGATTCGCTTCAGTTTTCGGTACTCCCCTAGCTGGAACTATATTTGGTTTGGAAGTTTTAGCGATTGGTAAAATTCATTATGATGCTCTTTTGCCTTCTTTAATTGCTGCGATCGTTGGAAATCAAGTAACTTTGTTATTGGGTTTGCATCATACTGCATACCGACACGCTCCCTCGATACCAACGCTGACAATTTGGGGGCTGATTTCTGCCATTATTGCAGGTGCAATTTTTGGAATTGTAGCGAGATTCTTTGCTCAAGTAACTCATAAAATTAGTCACTTCTTTAAAGCCAAGATATCTTATCCTCCAATGCGTCCTTTGATAGGTGGTGCGCTGATAGCAGCAATTGTTGGGTTGAGTGGAACAACCAAGTATATTGGGCTTGGTATCCCTACTATCATTGATTCTTTCTTTACTCAGCTACCTCCTTGGGATTTTGCAGCAAAATTTGGTCTGACTGCTCTAACTCTAGGAGCAGGTTTTAAAGGAGGAGAAGTTACCCCTTTGTTTTTTATTGGTGCAACTTTAGGTAATGCTTTATCGTTACTTTTAGCATTACCTGCACCACTATTAGCAGGAATGGGATTTGTGGGTGTGTTTGCAGGTGCAGCAAATACACCTTTGGCATCTACTTTAATGGGAGTTGAACTATTTGGTCTGGAATCAGGGGTATTTATTGGTATTAGCTGTGTAGTAAGCTATTTATTTTCAGGTCATTCAGGAATTTATACTTCACAACGTATTGGGTTGAGTAAATACTCTGCTGTATATCTAGAAGAAAGGGAAACTTTAGCTAATTATGGACGACCAAAAGTTGAGCCAAAAATTGATTTACCAGATGATAGCGAACAAGGAAGAAGTAATTCTCATGAGTAGTTTTTTGATGCAATTCATGGATAATTTGGAAAGTGCGTAGTTTATTGCCGTAGGCATCGCATAGTCAGAGTAGTCATGTATGTGCGATCGCTATTGTATAAAGGGAAGTAGCCACTCAATCAAAAAGAGAGGAGGAAATCGTACATAAATTTGCTGGGCAAAAGGTGTCTGAAATCGTAAAGTACAAGAAGGGTAGTATAAAACAGGCTCCACTCCCGGAAGAATCGCCCAGTTGGGATGAGTTTTGTGAAATGTTATGGGAAGAGATTGAAGCGGGAGCAGAAGTAAATCAACCGGGTTTTAAAGTTGTTCGCAAGTTATTAAGCGATAAGAGGTTTGACAAATGAAGAATCATGGATTTGGCAAACTAGTTACCTTTCTAAATCAATTAGAACAAGAGAAAATTAGTTATACTTTAGCTCATCATCGGGATGAAACAATTATGGTGAATGTGGCGGTGGCTGGGGAACGATGGGAAGTAGAATTTTTTGAGGATGGTTCGATTGAGGTAGAACGATTTGTTAGTAGTGGAGAGATTAATGGGGAAGAGGTTTTTAGTGAGTTATTTGCTATGTATTCAGAGCTAGAAACTAATTCTGCAAAATTTGCCCAAAATGCTAAGTTGACAACCACGACATGAAGGCGATAGCTCATGCCAAAATTGTGGATAAGTTAATTCAAGGCTATACTATACGATACTGGTATCCACAGCAGTACTGCTGCTGCAGTTTTGTTTTTAATCTAAGAGTGTAGCCACTTCGAGTTTGAAGCAGACAACTAAAAAAATATTTAGAGATAAAATTTATACATGAATAAGCTAAGGCAAATACTCAAAGAGCGAAACTTGTCTCACGCTTCTCTAGCTGAAATGCTCAAAATAACACAAGAGACAATTCAGCTTTGGGAAAAAGGTAAAATGGAAATTCCCTCTGCGGCACTGAAAGACCTCGCAATTATTTTTAATTGCTCAATTGACGAAATTATAGGAGTCTCTAAACAAAAGCGTTCTAGTTATCCTGGCTCATTTTTTGCTAAATCAGATAGAAATATAATTTATCATTTCGGAGGTATAAAATTTAATCTCCAAGGACTTCAAGAAGAACTTGATTATCCAATTGATAAGCAGGCAGCAAAGTCTGTTTATTGGTGTTTACAAAAGCCAGAAGATGAGCCAGTCCATCAGTTTCAGTGGATGGATATTGAGACAATGAATAACTATATAATTTTTGTTAATTTAAAAGCTTTAAAAAGATGTGATTTATATACTGATGCTAAAGAAGAATCTCCTATATTCTACCATCCTGAAATTTATCGAGTATTGACTGATTGGGATATTCTTGATGAGCCAAATGCAACTGTTGAAGATATTGCTGCAACATTTAATATTTCTGAGACTTTAGCTAAGGTAATTCAGTCTATTGAAAAGGAGTTACAAGCAAAATCTGATAATTGTGATTCATGGGAAGAATTTAGCTACCTTAAAGTCTACTGGCTCGATGGAACTCAAACATTTCATTATTTAAATGAAGACCTTTATTCAAACTTAGAAACTTTGCGAAATATTGCTGGAGATCCGAGTATATATCCTGAGGCACATCAAGGTACAAGATTTATACAAGAGTATGATGAGGAAGGTAGCACTATGTTTCTGAATCTTGAACATATAGCACTAATTGAAGTACCTGCTATTAAATTTTGGCAGATAGCTTGCGCGTCTGAACCTGAACTTTTGAATTTGAGAGACATTTCTCCTTATCTCCCTGTCAAAGAGTGACATACTTCCACATAACCTGGTATTTATCTAATTTTTATAGAAATGCGTAGACTAAAGCGGCTTGTTGTAAACATCACACTTTCCACCAGATGGAATGCTAATGCATATTTTACCAAAATTTATAGACCCAAATGTAGGAATAACTATGTACAATTTGTTTATATGCTTTACTGTGAAGTAAGTAAGTTTGCACTTAATTACTTGATCATTTACTAAATCATCGCTTGCAATTCTTCCAAAGCTTGAAAACTTCCTACTTGCCAACTACGTTCCACAGCAGCAGGGATAATCTGAGTAATAGCTATATCCTCAAAATTAGGACTGCTATTAGATTTTATGTATTTCCCATCTTTCAACAAATAAATGGAGAGACTCCCACTATCGTAAACCCATAGTTCTGGAACTCCAATCGCTTGATAAGCATCAAGAGTAGTTTTTGATGTGACATCAATCTCAATCGCTAAATCTGGCGATGGATCATCAGCTTGCAAGCGGCGACGACCAATCATTTGTTGATAATTCTGAATATAAAAGCAAGCATCAGGTTCAACTCCTGCAACACCAAGCCGTTTAAAGGTGGTGGAACCAAAAGGTTGATATCTAATACCTTTAGCCTTCAGCAATATTTTGACAATATCAGAAATTAAATCTTTAGGAATTTCATGTTCTGGTAAAGGAGCCATAATTTCTAAAGTACTCTGGCTGTAGGCAATTCGTGTAGTTCTTTTTTCTCCCAATTCTTCTAAAATAGATTCAAATTCTTCCCAGTTAACATTTGGAATAGTCACTGTGCTACCAGGTGCTAACTGCATCTGGCTAACAGGTTTGAAAATGGGAATAGCAGCAGTCATAACCAAAATATAAGTAAGCTGTATCTCAATAATTATCTATCAGGTTGCGGTGGATAATACAGCCCACCGTAACCTTTAGATTAATAGATTGAGTTTAACAAAAGCGGCAAAAAGCGATCGCTCTACACCTTAAACTTCTCGGTAATCCGTTTCATCGCCTCTTCCACATTCTCCCGGCTGTTAAACGCCGAAATGCGGAAGTAACCTTCACCCGCAGCACCAAAGCCAGAACCAGGTGTCCCGACAACGTTGACAGTTTGCAGCAGCTTATCAAAGAATTCCCAACTAGATAAATTATTAGGAGTTTTCACCCAGACGTAAGGTGCATTCACGCCACCATAAACTGATAATCCGGCGGCTGTGAGTTTCTCGCGGATAATTTTGGCATTCTCTAGATAGAAATTCACCAATCCCTTGATTTGTGCTTGTCCTTCTTCAGAGTAAACCGCTTCGGCTCCCCGTTGGACGATGTAAGAAACGCCGTTAAATTTGGTAGACTGGCGGCGATTCCATAGTTTCCACAGTTCCACATCGGAACCATCGGCGGCTTTTGCTGTGAGTGTCTTCGGGACTACAGTTAACGCGCAACGGGTTCCTGTAAAACCTGCATTCTTGGAGAAAGAACGAAATTCGATCGCAACTTCTCTTGCACCTTCAATTTCATAAATTGAGTGCGGAATCGACGGATCGGTAATGTAAGCTTCGTAGGCTGCATCAAAGAAAATAATCGAGTTATTAGCTTTGGCATAGTCCACCCATGCTTTGAGATATTCTTTGGTAGCAGTTGCGCCAGTGGGGTTATTGGGAAAGCAGAGATAAATTAAATCGACTTTCTTTGAGGGAATCTCAGCAGTAAAGTTGTTATCAGCTGTAATTGGCAGATAGACTAAACCCTCAAATTCGCCTTTATCGTTGGCATCCCCAGTATTTCCCACCATAACGTTAGTGTCTACATACACAGGGTAAACTGGGTCAGTAACGGCAATTAGATTGTCATGACCAAAGATTTCGAGAATGTTGCCTGTGTCGCACTTGGAACCGTCGGAGATAAAGATTTCTGAGGCATCTATCTCGGCTCCCCGTGCTTGGAAATCTTGAGTAGCAATTTTTTCCCGCAACCAAGCGTAGCCTTGCTCTGGGCCATAGCCTTTGAAGGTATTGCGATCGCCCATTTCTTCCACAGCTTTAATCATCGCTGTGCGGCAAGCCTCCGGCAGAGGTTCGGTAACATCGCCAATGCCCAGCCGGATGATTTTAGCATTACTGTTCGCTTCTGCAAAGGCATTCACCCGCCGAGCAATTTCTGGAAACAGATAACCCGCTTTCAACTTCAGGTAGTTGTCGTTAATAGTTGCCATAGTAAATATAAAAAACGCCCTCAAACAGCTTACTGCGTTACGGGGATTGGGGATTGGGGACTGGGGAATGGGAGAATAACTATACTAATGCCCAATGCCCCATGTCCAATTCCCAATTTAGACATTTACTGGTTGTTTATTATCGGCTGATGTGTAACTGTTGCGATCGCTAATTCCGAACTGCGTGATTGATTCTTGTCCTGTAATCAATCTTGCTCCACGATTACGGGTGAAATAGTTCCATGCCCACTGAATCATTACTACTAATTTGTTGTTAAATTCAATTAAGAAGTAGATGTGAATAAATAGCCAAAACAGCCATGCAACGAAACCTTTCAGCTTGATAAAGCCGAAATCGACCACAGCAGAATTGTGCCCAATCATTGCCAAACTACCATAATCGGTATAAGCAAAGGGTGGCAAATTGCTACCTACAAGCCGCTTTTGGACTAGTTCTGCTACATATTCACCTTCTTGCTTCGCTACAGGTGCAACACCAGGTAGCGGTTTACCATTTTGATGAGAAAAATTTGCTAAGTCACCAACTACAAAAATATTCGGATGTCCCTTAATACTCAAGTCAGGTTCAACGATAATCCGTCCAGCGCGATCGCATTCTGCACCTGTGCGTTCTGCTAGGACTTTTCCCATTGCGGAAGCTTTCACACCTGCTGCCCATAATACCGTTTTTGAGGCAATTTCTTTAACTTCATCGCCTTGTTTGAGGGTAACAATATCATTTTCAATATTTGTTACCAATGTTTTTGTCTGCACAACCACACCCAAGCGTCTTAGAGATGCTTCCGCTTCTTGTGATAACTCTGGTGCAAAGGGTGGCAAAATCCGCTCCAAACCTTCTAATAGCAAAATCTTGGCTTCTGATGTGTCGATGTTGCGGAAATCTTCTTTGAGAGTTTGATTTGCCAATTCTGCGATCGCGCCCGCTAACTCTACACCAGTTGGGCCACCACCCACAATTACAAAAGTTAACCAAGCGCGGCGTTTTTCTGGATCGGTTTCTTTTTCTGCGGCTTCAAACGCCGAAAAAATCCGGCTACGCATTTCTATAGCATCTTCTACTGTTTTCAAGCCTGGGGCGAATTCTTCCCAGTTGTCTTTGCCAAAGTAGGAATGCTTCGCACCTGTGGCGACAATTAACGTATCGTAAAGTATTGCTTCGTCGCCCACAATCACTTTTTGTGCTTCTGGATCGATATTATTCACCTCTCCCAGCAGCACTTTCGTATTCTTGCTCCTGCTGAGTACAGAACGCAACGGTGAAGAAATATCAGCGGGAGATAGCGCACCTGTGGCGACTTGATATAAAAGGGGTTGAAATAGATGAAAGTTACGTTTATCAATCAGAGTAACGTTTACTGCCGCTTTGGCCAGTGTTTTTGCTGCATAAAGTCCACCAAAACCACCGCCAACAATAACTACTTTATGGGGTGGATTATTGTCAAGTGAATTTACCATAAGAAATATTATCGTGTACGCCGACTATTGTAACTATTCTTAACAAATTTGTATCAAAATTGTCATCAGATATTTTGTATTGCTCTTTACATTTAAAAAAGTATTAAAGTAATCAAGACTACAGGATAAAGAAAATTTTTAGGTGAAAGGTATAGACAATAAGAGTTTGGAATATTTCAATCCCTCTTTATCTGTGTAGATTTATCAAAGGTAGATGTAGATTTATACAAGTTTAGTCAGAACTAGTTGACTCTGGTGTTTGTGTCAAACGTGGTGAATGAGTTCGCCGCCAACGGCTAAAGCCATAGACAAGAGCAGCAAAAATTAACAAATAGGGACTGTAAACAATTAACCAAATACCCAGCTTGAGTAAGCCAACAGAAAATGCCCTCAAAGAATGGGTAGAGTTGTTCCAAGTTTCCTGAACTTGCAAACCCAAGGCAGGTTGGGGACTGGTGCTAGAAACTGCTGCTTCTAGGTTGAGCGTAATAGTGGAATAAGCAACTTGATTTTGTAAGCTTTTGAGTCGGGCATCAATTTGTTCTATTGTTTGTCGGACATTACTCAGTTCTTGGGCAACACTAAGCACATCTCTAACAGAACCTGCCCGATCCATAATTTTTTGCAAATTGGCTTCAGTTTTTTGCAAATTAGTTAATCTGGCTTGAAAATCCACCAGGCGATCGCCCACATCTTCGGCAGTGATATTACGACTACCGACAGTGCCCAATTTAGCTAGTTGTTCTAGAGTAGGTTCTAGCCGATTCTCTGGTATCCGCAATTGGATTGTTGCTGTGTAACGCGGGTTATCGTTTTTGGGTTGTTGTTGTTTCAACCCGATTAAATCCCCTTGCTGTTGATTGATAATTTGCGAAACGGCATCAATAGTCCGATCTACAGAGTTGACAGTCAAAGAGATTGCTGCCTTTTTGATGAGTTGAGGACGAGAACGCGCTATTGGTGCAGCTTCTGCCTTTTGAGAAATACTGTTTTCACGAGCAGGTGCAGATGCTGGATTTACCGCGTCATTGGCTACAATTTGAGGTGCAGATTGAGGTGCAGACTTATTTGCCGTCTGTTCGGAAGAGGCGCAACTAGTGAAAATCACCCCTCCCAATAACGCACTTATAAATAAAGCAGATGTACGCGGTAATTTAGTCGAAGTATACATAATCTATCCCTAGATGGATGAAGTTAACCCCAGTATTACTGAAGAAAAACTCAAAATCTGGATTGTTGCGATTTATGTAACAGGGATAAAGTTTTGTCCAAAGTCTAATTATTCTTCAATTGATGTTTGTTGCTGAGAGAAACTTGCTAATTCGGATGCTAAAGTCTCTTCTAATACATCTATAATTGCGTGCGGATCAGTAGGGGACTTCATCATTTCAGCCTCCCGGTCAGAGCGATTTTTGACATTAGGAATATCCTGGCGTAATTCCTCAAGCAAATCGATGAGTTTAGCGATTTTCTGCTCAGAGAGCAGGTTAAGTTGAAGACTAAGCTGCGCCCGTTGCTCTGCTAACTTTTCTTGTCGCTCTTGTTTAATCAATACCCCAGCTGTCACCAACAATGAACCCGCAGTCAGTGAAAATTGTAACCAAGGAAATGGAAGAGGATCAAATCTTGGTATGCCCAAACGTCGTGGTAACACATTGGGTGTTACCCACAGAATAATCCCAAGCAGGATGCTATACAGGAATAGAGGACGACCAAAAAAGGCAGTTACCGTTTCTACAAACCGCTGGTGTTGTGGTACGTCTTTTTCAGAACGTCTGTGCAATGCGATGATAGTCTCAATATTTTTACTAATAGATTCCGGTAATGGGGCAGTGGGCAGAATGTTTTGACGACGTGTTTCGCACGATCCTTGCGGTGAATCTTTTGGATTTGGTTTATCTTGGGAGAGCATTGGTAGTCTGACTTGATTAATGATGACTTCAATTTACTAACTCAATTTAAACCGCAATTCAACTCTTATATGCTTAATTAATCAATCAAGTTTGAACTAAAATTGGAGGTAATAAGGTTATAGTGTCTACTGAAACCGTTAACGCAGGTAAGTTTCAAGGTGACATGCCAACCAGGATCGCACTCTCGCTAGGTCGAACATCTTAGAATGCTTTGCCTCTCAAGGAATCACCAGCTTTACTAACCCTATATTAGTGACATTATACTAGGGTAAAACTTCCGAATAATAGTCCTTAATAACGAAGCTTACCTGATGGGAAACACTATTATGACTGTGGGGGACGGTGCTGATGATTTTGGGTAATTTAAGTAAATTATCGCGCAACCTGTCAAATTGACTACTAAATTATTGCGTTGCCGTATACGTCCAGTTTTTTGAATATATTCCCGATTTGAAAATTAGCGATCGCATTAGGAATTTCCAACAAATAAATTATTCAATCTTGTGAGGTGGACACCGCCCATAGCCAAAGGGCGTGTCCACCTTACAAGAAGTAGTTGAGTATTTTTTTATTTGTCAGTCCCTTATTCATAACTTTTACTCAGAGTAACTTTTGGACATTTCTGACGGCTAAAAATTTTCATGCAGTCTGAAACTTATGAATCTAGGTTTTATAACGCTTTGAGCAATATTGTGAGAAATCCGGGTCAGAGTTCATCTGTGGTTACTCAATTTGGGGTACAATCGTAAGCCTGCCAATAAATGACGATGCTTGCTGACAGGAGATGCTTCTATGGCCCGGATGTATTATGACGAAGATGCCAATTTAGACCTTTTGGTTGGAAAAACTATTGCTATTATCGGCTATGGTTCCCAAGGTCATGCCCACGCTCTCAATCTCAAAGATAGTGGTTTGAATGTGATTGTGGGACTATATCCGGGTAGTAAGTCAGTCGCAAAAGCTGAAGCAGCTGGGTTAACTGTGAAGAATGTTGCAGATGCTGCCAATGCTGCTGACTTTATCATGATTTTGTTACCTGATGAAGTTCAAAAAACGATTTACAAAAACGAGATTGAACCCAATCTAGAAGAAGGGAATGTGTTAGCTTTTGCCCACGGCTTCAATATTCACTTTGGGCAAGTTGTACCACCGGCTAATGTAGATGTGGTGATGGTAGCACCAAAAGGGCCGGGGCATTTGGTACGCCGGACTTATGAAAGTGGGGAAGGCGTACCAGCGTTGTTTGCAGTTTATCAAGATGCTAGTGGTCAAGCACGCGATCGCGCCATGTCTTATGCTAAAGGTATTGGTGGTACTCGCGCTGGTGTTCTCGAAACGACTTTCCGTGAAGAAACCGAAACAGATTTATTTGGCGAACAAGCAGTATTGTGCGGTGGTTTGAGTGCTTTAATCAAAGCCGGATTTGAAACTTTGGTAGAAGCTGGTTATCAACCAGAATTGGCTTATTTTGAATGTCTGCATGAAGTTAAGCTGATTGTAGACTTGGTTGTAGAAGGTGGTTTAGCCAAAATGCGCGACAGCATTTCTAACACGGCTGAATATGGCGATTATACCCGTGGCCCGCGGATTGTCACCGAACAAACCAAAGCTGAAATGCAGAAGATTCTCAGCGAAATTCAATCTGGGCAATTTGCGCGGGAATTTGTTTTGGAAAACCAATCTGGTAAACCAGGATTTACCGCCATGCGTCGCAAAGAAGCTGAACACAAAATTGAGGAAGTTGGTAAAGATTTACGCGCTATGTTTAGCTGGTTGAAAAAGGCTTAAGCACTGAAGTTGTGCCTTTACTAGTCTAAACATAACAATGGCTTAGACTTCTTGTAAAAGTCGGGAAAAGGTTAAGGGGGAAAGGTGAAAATAATAAAATTTTCCCTTACCCTTTAATTACAAATTACGAATTACTTTAACCGTTTTCCGACCTCTTGCAAAATTGATTTTTGCAAGAGACTCAATGCACAGACAAATGCATTACCAAACATCATCTGCTTTAGGTTTTGAGATAATCTGCAATATACTCTCCATAAGTATCACGCAACATTTGTTCCCGGAATTTGAATCCTAATGTTTTCTCACGACAAGATAGAGATCCGCACAAGCAACGGTGGACAGAAATTGATTCATATTCTGAGAAATGCCTAACCCGCTGTGAGTATCCCACCGTTTGTCTTTTTTCGATTGAGCAGATTTTAGATGAGGATTTTTACGGGCTGTAGACGATTGCTCCTTGTCATATTGCTTTACATCTAGATGGATAGACAGCTTGACCAAAAGGTTCTACAATCTGACTGATTGTGGTAAATTTACCTATTGCCCAATCCATATAAACATAGTAAAGATTTTCTAGTGATTCCGTTTGATAGCGGAAGCACTAAATTAATATAGGAAGGTCTTTGATTAAAGGGCAGCAAACAAATGGATGTAAAGCTGATTCTAGCTGGATTAACAGTTATATTTACGCTTTCGTGCTTATTTTTTGGCACGAAGAATGGATTCTATGATTCAGATAACTATCATGGCAATGGCTCCGCACATTGAGATAAATCTGTAGACGCTCGATCGACTTCCCGGAGGGTGAGTTGGCTAAGAGCGCTCAAAACTTGTAAAGGGAAAAGAAACCAGAGGCAAACTCCTTGAATTAAGCTAATGCGCTTATATATTGCACAAACTCCGTATAGATCGTCATTAGTCATTAGTCATTAGTCATTTGTATTTCTAAGGACAAAGAACTTTTGACAAAGGACAACCCTGACTAGTTAATGTGCAATTTTCTTTGCGTAACAGCTTACTAGTTTGATAGCTTCTCGTTAGCCCACCTTTCCGAACAGTGCGGGTTCGGTGCAGGCGTCCTCCCCAATCAAAAATCCGTCCGTATTCTCAGGGTGTAGGGGCGCACGATAAAACTTACCCCTAAGTCACAAAAGCAAAATTTGTGTAACTTTTGGCTTTTGAGATATGTCCATGATGATGAGGTTTGAGGGGAGGAGAGCATGAGGGATAATCTATCGGCATCCTCTCGCGTAGATGCTGCAGAAGCGGGTAGTGAATTAGAATGTTTGCCCTATAGTGTCCAGCATGACAATGAGGGCGTGTGTTTATTGGTGAAAATGGGGCCACACCGCATTCTCTTAGACTGTGGTTTGGAGGATATTTCATCGCTGGCTAAGGGGCTTACTAAGTCGGTACGTGGAAGTAGTTCGCCCCTACCAGCAGATTTAGTTTTGATTAGTCATGCCCACCCAGATCACGCTAAAGGCTTACTGGCGCTGCATGAAGCTTTTCCAAAGTTACCTATTTATGGTAGTGAGGTAACTAGCAAGTTACTACCACTGAACTGGGTAGATGAAGACCCGAAAAAAATTTCCCAATTTTGTCATGCCTTGCCATTGCGATCGCCTGTGGAATTCCAAGATGGTTTGGTGGCAGAATTATTTCCCGCAGGGCATTTACCAGGAGCAGTAGCAATTCTCCTCACCTACACCACCCAGCAACGGACTTACAAGCTACTGTATACAGGGGACTTTTTCTTATCGAACTCTCGACTAGTAGAAGGTTTGCGTTTAGAGGAACTGCGGGGCTTAGACTTGGATGTCCTAATCATTGAAGGTAGTTATGGCACATCCCGTCATCCCCATCGCCGCAACCAAGAAAATCAATTAGCCGAGCGAATTAATCGAGCGATCGCTGACCATTGTTCTGTAATCCTTCCCACCCCGGCTTTAGGATTAGGTCAAGAATTATTAATGCTTTTGCGATCGCATCACCACTTCACCGGACGAGATTTAGATATCTGGGTAGATGGTACTGTCGCTACTGGGTGTGATGCATATCTTGAACTGCTACCCCATCTCCCCCCATCGGTGCAGAACTTCGCCCGCCATCAACCCTTGTTTTGGGATGAACGGGTACGTCCCCGCGTGCGTCGTCTACAACCAGAACATCGTCCCAGTGTAGGTAAGTCACCTTGTATTGTCCTCACCGACTCGACATCTGATTTAGGCGAACACTGCCAATTAGACACCGGGCCTTGGCTGATTCTCCTACCAGAAAAAATTGATATAAAAGTTAACAAAGAATATTTAGCACCCACCACTCTTGAAACTTATCTCTTAGCTCAACATAGCGATGGCCCTGGTACTACGCAGCTAATTCATAATTTGCGACCCCAGCACGTGATTTTTGTCCACGGTTCCCCTGCCTACTTGGCAGACCTGACTAGCTTAGAGGAGTTGCAAAACCGCTACCACGTACATTCCCCGGCGGCTGATACCTTAGTAGAACTGCCCATCGGCGACACATTTTTACAACCGGCAGCACCAGAGACTAACTATGAAGGCGAACTGACAGAGTTAGGAACAGTAATCACAATCACCCTACCCAATGTGATTACTGCCGATCAGCGTTGGCGACAATTTGCCGATACTGGTTTAATCGAAGCTCGTTGGCAAGGGGAAGAATTAGTATTAAGGGGATTGTCTCAACGAGAACTGCTCAACCAAAACAGCGATCGCTATACATGGGCAGATGTAGACTGTTGTGGTACTTGCCGACATCAAAGGGGGCAGCGGTGTTGGAACCCAGCTTCCCCGTTGTATAACTTTAAAGTAACTCTCGAAGGTTACTGTCCTGCTTTTGAAGGTTTATCTAGTCCTGAGTCCTGAGTTCTGAGTCCTGAGTTAGGATTTATTACTCAGCACTCGATACTCAGCACTCAGCACTGATTATTTATTCTGGATTCGAGTCAGTGTAACGGTTGTGAATGCGCTCTGCTTCGGGACAATCTTCAGTCATCAGAGGTTCTACATTACCGCGTGGTACTGAAGCCAATTTTTGCGTTACAGCACCAATGCTCTCGAGGCGAACCATTTCTTCCCAAGAACAAACTTCGTCCTCTTCTTCTGTTTCATAGCGTAGGGTCACTAAATCTCCCTCTATGTCTATGATGCGGGCGCGTTCAATCCAGCGTTGCTGGTCCCGCAAGAAAACACATACCTCGCGCCCATCGCAACACAGTTGATAAATCTTGCGGTGTAGCATGTACTGTTTCTGCCTTTTTAAACAACGTAGTTAAACCTGTCAAAATCTGGGTTCTACCCCATTACATTACACCTTTAAGAGGTTAATTTCACTGTTCAGAACAAGTACGCTTCATCACCCAATCCCAAGATTTGCTTCTAGTTGTCAAAATATCAGGATAATATTGGGTCATAAATCAGATGCTCTAACAATAAACTCAATCTCCCTCCGGCTTATTCTAGGGAATGTCTACTTCTATAGAAGTCAAACAATTCGGTACCTGTCCTAACCAGGTTTATATTTGTTGGTGAGTCATTCTTGCCATTATGTAATAAAGAATACTCGAAAACAATCGTTGATTGCGGTTGTTTAACTTGCCTACTTTTAATCATTGGCATTATTGGGAAGTCCGGGGACTTGGCTTTACTTTTACCCACTTGTATCTGATCTTAACTCATTCTCTTGCTGACCTTGATGCTTTTCAACAACAACACCCAAATAGTTTTGAGTTTTTCAGGTTTTTGCCTAAAAAAAGGCAACAGCGTAAGGGAAGAGGTAGAGGGAAAAGACCATGAGAAAATTCTACTCCAGAAGTCTCAAGAGGATTTATATGGTAAAGGAAATTCTATAAGCACGTTCGATGAGGATGCTTCTCGTTTAATTTTTCCGGCGCGAACTGCATCGTATAGGGCTGCAAGGTCTGGCAAATCCTCTGACTGATAGCATTTAGTGGCTAGCACCTGCTGGAGTAAACCCTCAGATTCAACACTAAGATATCCAGTTTGGAAAGCAGATGCAATAATTGTGCGAATCATCTTGATTAGGGCAGAGTGAGCAAATTATTAGGTCTAGTGTGGAACATTTTCCTCTTTTGCTAATTGATATGAAACATTAATACTGTGTGATTAGTATTACGCTCAATTAGTGATTTACATCACAAGATGATTTTTCGATACTCTAATATACACAGATAAAATAACACAGGAATTTTCAGCACCAATGTTGAAAAGCTGATACCTTAACAAAATTAAAATACAACAATTTTTTCAAAAAGTATCGACAAAATAGAATCAAACATCAGCAATCAAGCAAAAAACTGGCGGAAATCTTCATCTTTTTGACTTAATTGCACCCAGTCTAAGTTTAAAGACTGGAATTTTTGCACCAAGCGATCGCAAGCCGGACGTTCGGTAGCGTAATGTCCAGCATCGATTAAAATGAGATTGCGATCGCGGCTTTCTTGAAACTGATGGAATTTACAATCAGAAGTCAGATAAGCTTGCGCACCTGTTTTGGCGACGGCTGAAATGTAACTAGCCCCCGAACCACCCAAAACAGCAACTCGTGAAATTGTTTGCTGTAAATCAGCAGTTGGAGAAAAAATCAAATTAGGGGGAGAAAGTCGGGTTTGAATGATTGCGAGTAATTCCTGTAATGTCAGAAATGGCTCTAGTAAACCAACACGACCATATCCTAATCCTGCTTGTGTAACTTCTATGGGAGTAACTTCTTTGAGTTCTAAAATCTGAGCTAACACGTCAGCAGTCCCATCTTGCACTTGGTCAAAATTCGTGTGAGCAGTGTAAATACCAATATTGTGGGTAAAGGCTAACCGTACCATTTCGGCGATCGCTTCACCAGTGCGTAAAGATTTAAGAGGATTAAAAATCAAGGGGTGATGGGCGAATATCAGATTAGCATTTTCTGCGATCGCTTCCTGCATCACTGCCAAAGTCGGTGTCAAACACACCAAAACTCGTGTTTTTTCCTGCAAAATACCTGGCTCAATTTGCCAGCCACAATTATCCCAGCTTTCACACCAAGCGGGATTCGCCCATGCTTCAAACCAAGTAATTAAATCAGCAATTTTCATAATTATTTTCTTCAGCAATTTTTAATTGCTAATCAGCGTTTCTGTGGTTGAATATTTAATTTTAATGCTAATTGCTGGCGCATTTCCTGAAAAGGTTTGTTCCATACAGGGCTAGCATTCCAGTTCCATACTGCTACTGGAATTAGTTGCTCCTCAGCAAGATAAGTTAAGAGACGGTATTCATCTTCTGGTTCACGAGAAAAGGTGAAGGGGTTGCGGTAGCCCGTATCACACAGTTTATAAGATACGATCTGACCATGATTAATACGTTGTAAAAGTTCCTTACCTTTGGCGAGCAAATAATCCAAAAATAACAGACTAAAAGGCTCTATATGTGCGCGTTTTTGTGGCTCTTTTTGTACCCATCTTGCCCAGTCAAATCCATATATAAAATCATGAACATAACGGAAGCGTATTTCTGTTTTATTTCCGAACATCTCTGTTAGACAAACCATTTTTTCACCAAAAACCTTTAAGAAAGGAATAGCGCCCTCATCTGCGTTTAAAGCCTGCCGAAGCATACTACTTACCAGAAAATCAAAATCCCAGAAGATGTTTTCTGGGAAATTTTGCAACTGAGTACGGACTATGTTTTCGATAGTTGCTTGAATGGTTGTAATAATTTGAATGTCGGTGTTTTGTTCTGCAATCAAATTTTCTAATTCTGCAAAGCTGGTAATTAATGTTTTTTGGGGATTAAGTGACAATAAATTAACAGACTGCTGGGCAAGTATTTCATCAATAACTTGAAAAGTATGAGTTGGTGTTAGTTTTTGCTTCATAGTAATAGAAGTAGCCCAGACAGCTTACACAAAATATTAGTGTATATCGGCATAAGTAGATTATTTAATAATCACAAATAAACTTAACTTTTTGGTTTACAAATTTACATGAACTTTTGCTTGTGTATCTAGTTAGTTTTTAGCTCAATAATTTTGATAAAATTATCACAACCAAATTTATTTAATCCATCTCAATCAGCGCAAGTTTAAGAGATTATACCCAAAATGTAGGCGTATAACCAGAGTATTTAAACTCTACAAAACTGCACTTCAAATAAAACTTGAGAATCTGCTATCCAGATATGTGAACAACCAATTCTCTGGAATGACTGCGTTGGCGGTGTTCCCAAATATAAATTCCCTGCCAAGTTCCCAGTACCAAGTGACCGCGATTAATGGGGATATGTTCAGAAGTGTGAGTGAGTGCAGTACGGATGTGTGCCGGCATATCATCGGAACCTTCGGCATCATGAATGTATTTGCCTGATTCTGGCACAAGTTTTGCCATAAAGTTAGCTAAATCTACAAGTACATCAGGATCAGCATTTTCTTGGATTACTAAACTAGCTGAAGTGTGGCGCAAAAATAAAGTACAAAGGCCAGTTTCTACTGCCGATTCTGCAACTATAGCTTCAATTTTTGCGGTGATGTTTTGAAAAGATTTGCCAGTAGTAGAAATTCTGAGTAACTTTTGGTAGTGAGTCATGTGGAATACTGAAATTAAGGTATTATAAACATATTAAACAAATTGTTCTTGCGATCGCCTCCGGTAGTCGAGTACGCCATTGCATTCTGGCACTACGAAAACAGCGTCAATTGCCTACTATCCTTTAATGACAGCACTGTACTGAATGTGATTGACTTTAGTCTAAAGTCCAGTATAATTAATATCTACCTATAAGATTTATTCGCTTCAAATGCCGACTTTTACGAGGTTTATATGAATATATATGCCGACAGAGCAAACTATTATGATTTATTATTTCAATATATTTGCACTGACTACCACGATGAGGTCGTTAAATCTCTGTTTCCTATAATTAGAGACTCTAATAACATACTAGAGATAGGAGTAGGCACAGGTCTAGTAGCAGAAAGAGTCTTAAAACTAAAACCGAATTGTAACTTTACAGGAATTGACATTTCTAAACAAATGTTAGATTTAGCAAAAAAGCGACTAGAAAATAAAATTAAATTAGTCGAATCTGATGTTCTTGATATGCAACTAGAAGAGAGTTTTGATCTAGCTTATTCAAATAGCGGTGTTTGGTATTTTCTAGATACAAATACTGACAATGATACTGACAATGAATACTTACTATGTAGTCATATTAATAGTATTGAGAATAATGTAATAGCATTAAGGCGTGTTGCTGAACATCTCAAAATGAATGGTCTATTGGTTCTGAGTGCTCAAGGTATGCATATAGACAAGGTAGACAAATTGCCAGGAGACATAATCTATCAGGTCAAAGTTTCAAAAACAGATACAGGCATTAAGAGGCAGTATACAGTCATTGGGGAAAACAATGGTGAAATAATTAGCGATACAACTGCTGATTATTTAATTCTTGATAGCAATAAAACAAAACAATTGATGGAAGAGTCTGGATTTGAACAGATTGGTATAGAAGGGAATAAAAAACTTGGCAAAAACTTTTTTCTGTCAAAATTTCATGTTTACCAGAAACGTTAACAAATAATTGTTTTGTCCAAAATCTGCTTTTAGTTTTTATTAGTAAATTAAAATGCGTTTGCCCTGGGGGTAAGTCCTGTTAGTAATTCGCCAATCTCATCTATTCTGAGGAATATTATCTACTATCTTTAGTCTGGCAATAATTGAAAACAGCTTGAGCTATAGTTTCATTACCATCCTTAGCAATTGGTTGAGATTGCTTTGGTAGTTGAGGTAACTCATGGAGAAAATTCCAAGTCCCTTGAAAAAACTCAGATGGGGTGATAATTTGATGCTGATTATAATTAGTTATACCTTCTACTATAAAAGTTGCTTCGGCAAAGTCTTCACGCGGTATGGTGACAATTGGTACTCCTAATATCGTGGCTTCAGAAAAAGTACTGTAACCAGGTTTAGAAACGACTCGCCCACAAATAGGCATAAAATCTACAGGGCGGTATTTGTGGTCATTAATTTTCACTAAATTAGGTAAATCAGGGGCAGATTGATCGAATACGATAAATTGCCAATCTGGAAATCGCTGTAGGTTATCATAAGGAATTTGCTGTAAACCCAACCCGCCAAAGGTCAACAAAATGGTTTTTTCGACTGGTGCAGTTATTCCCCAAAGAGAACGTAAATCATCAGCAGAGTAACGGGGGGAACCGCCTGTTAAGCCGACATCTGTGATATTATTAAAAGCTGGCATTGGTTCGTGGAAAGGAAGACGAAACAGGCGATCGCACTTTGAATACCAATCACTAATCCAATCTGCAACTGCGGTAAATTCACCTCCCCAATCTCGGTAGATAAAGTCCCAGCCAAAGTTACTCATCATCCAGCAGGGAATATTTGCAGCTTTGGCAAACCCAGGAGCGAGGAAGGGAATATCTGCCAAAATAAGATTAACGCGATTTTGGCGGATAAAATTTACTTCTGAAGCAATCAGCGAATTTTGATGCTTCTTAATATACAGCAACTTTTCTAAAGTCGCTGCTTTATCCATTGTCAAACTATCCGTTTGCACCACACCCAAATCAAATGCACGGGGACGATAAATAAAATCGCCTTCTATATAGCACTCTAGCAACCAGCGTGGGGCAGTACTCACCAGAATTAGCAGAACTTCTGGACATAATTTTTGAATAGTTGCGGCTACAGAAGCCGTGCGGGTAGCATGACCAAAGCCGTGGTTTGTTATGGCTAAATATAAGATTGGGCGTTCCATTTTCAAGTTAGGAGTTAGGAGTTAGGAGTTAAAATCATAATTCCCAGACTGATAACTTATAACTCCTAATTTTTAATTAATTTTGCAAAAACTTTGAATCGTTTCAACCAATAAGTCAATTTCCGATTCTAAAGTAAAGTAATGGACGGTGGCGCGTATACAGCTAGGATCGGCAATTGTCCGAGTTAATATTCTTTGTGAATCTAAAAATTGCACCAACTTCAAATGAACTTGGGGCTGATTATTTGTGAGTTGGAACGAGACTATACCGCTTTCGGGTGGAGAAGTTGGCAAGCATTTAATATTGGGTAACACCGTCAATTGTCGCCAGAGGTACTCACTGTTATGGCAAATTTGCTCGTAACGTTCCTGTGACGTTCCCCATTGCTGATGAATTGCGATCGCTTCCTTTAACCCAAGATACAAAGGATAAGCTAATGTAGACACTTCGTATCGTCGCCCATCTGGAAGCCAATCTACAGGCTGAGATTGACTGTTTACAACAATGCCATTTAAACCAATAAACGTAGGTTTCAGGCTTTCTCGTGCTTCTGGTCGGACATACAAACCACCAGCACCCGCTGGGCCACATAACCATTTGTGACCAGTGAAAGCATAAAAATCTACTCCCAATTCAGTTAAGTTTAAAGGCAATAAACCAGCAGATTGGGCAGCATCTATTAATAGTGCAGAATGATTATTTCTGCATATTTCGGCAATTTGATCGAGAGGTAAAACTTGACCAGTATTCCAGAAAACATGACTCAATATTACTAAGCGGGTATTGGGGCGTAAGTGCTGGGCAATGATGGTTACAGGGTCGCCCTCATTTAAAGTCGCTTTTAGGGGACAAGTGGTAACTTCCACAGCGAATCTCCGCGAGATTTCCTGGGCTGTGGCAATTACGCCTGGATGTTCGCAGTCTGAGAGCAGTAGATGGTCGCCAGCACGCCATTCGATGCCCCACATGGCGATATTACAGCCAACAGTGACATTTTGCGTGAGAGTAATTGTTTGGCTTGGTGCATTTAACTCCAAAGCGATCGCTTCTCTTGCGGCTTGAGTCTGAGGTACTATCCAGCTAAATGCCTCATTACCGAAGGGGCCTATTTGCTGAACATAAGCTTGAGTTTGGGCGATCGCATCCATTGCCCTTTGGGGCATCGGCCCTTGTCCCCCATAGTTAAAATAAGCCTTATTCCCCAAAGCGGGAAATTGCTCTCGATGGTGATGCAACCTGGTTTGTGCGATAGAAGTATTGGTCATACCGATTTTAGATTAGTCATTAGTCATTGGTATTGGGCATGGTGCAGGAGGAAAGAGTGAAGTTTTAAACCTAGTTGATGAGTATTAGAGATTCATTAATGGAGTTCAAAAACTCATTGACAAAGCTCCGAGGTTCATTGACAAAGCTCCGAGGTTCATTGACGAAGCTCCGAGGTTCATTGACAAAGCTCCAAGGTTCATCGACGAAGCTCCAAGACTCGTGAACGAGTATTAAAGCCTCATTAACGAAGTTCATAGCTCGATTAACGAGTCCCATTTATACCAATTTGCTAAATTATAGCTACTGACCTCTGCTCCCCCATCTCCTTGATCTATTTCATTCTCCCACTTCATTATTAGTTGTAGTTGTCTGAATTACTCCAGAGTGCCGTAATTCTTGTTAACTTAAAAGGATGCTAATCAATGCTGAACTCCTACTGCAATACCAACGCTGTAAACGCCGACCTTTTCTAGATATCCACGGTGACAAAAGTCAGCGCGATGCTCCCAATGAGTTGCTACGGAAATTGCAACAGGACAAAATCGCTCATCAGTTGAGTGTTATAGCACAGATGACTTATCATCAACCAGATTATTCTTATGGAAACTGGGAAAAGGGAGAGAAAGCAACTTTAGAATTGATGCAGCGTGGGGTTGAGTACATCTATAAAGGAGTACTGTTAGCAACTTATTCTGAAGCAGACACCCTGCTAAGTCGTCCAGATTTACTCGTCAAACAACCGGGACAATCCCATTTTGGAGATTGGATCTACGTTCCGGCTAGTATTGAACTGGGTAAGCGCCCTAAGCAAGAATATCAGGTTGTCGCTGCATTTCATGCCCAAGTGTTGGCAACAGTGCAGGGAGTTGCACCTGAAACAGCTTTGCTCATATTGCGAACCAAAAATACAAATTATGCAGTGGATCTGTGCAAATGGATACCACGAATGCAGCAGATTTTGGATGAGTTTATTCAAGTTTTAGAGTTACCGAATCCGCCAGAGGTGTTTATCTCTCGCCAAAAGTGCAATTTTTGCCATTGGTATAGTGAATGTTATGCGATCGCTCAATCCGAAAAACATCTCTCACTGCTACCAGGTGTAACGCCCCTTCGCTACACTCAACTCCAAGCCTTAAACATTATCACACTGGAATCTCTTGCTAACACCAGTCCCAGCAGCTTAGAAAACCTACTTGGTTTTGACAGCCAAGTAGCGCCAAAATTGGTAATACAAGCTCAATCTGCACTAGAAAAACGACCGTTTATTCTACCCTACCCGCTACCAACAGAAGATATTACATTCACAGCGCCCATAGAGCTTTATTTTGATATTGAAGCCCAGCCAGACTTAGATTTAGATTATCTCTTAGGAGTTTTGGTCGTTAATAGACAAAATAATACAGAACAATTTTATTCTTTTTTAGCAGACAAACCAGAAGACGAAGAATTAGTTTGGCAGCAATTTTTGGATTTGGTTTGGCAATATCCCGAAGCACCAATTTATCATTTTTGTGTCTACGAGTTTGATACAGTCAAACGATTGGCAAAACTTTACGGCACTCCACACTCCTTAGTGCGTCCTGTACTGAATCGATTTGTGGATGTGTATGAACAATTAACCCAAAGTGTAGCATTGCCCGTAGAAAGCTATGCCTTGAAAGCGATCGCTCGTTGGATAGGATTTGAGTGGCGCGATCGAGAAGCCAGTGGTGCTAAGTGTATTTACTGGTACGATCGATGGTTAGAAACAGGCGATCGCACCTTACTAGAAACTATCCAACGTTACAATGAAGATGACTGCCGCGCCACCCACAGAGTCAAAGATTGGCTTGTCAACTTTTTCCAAGATGAATATGGTTTGCGACTTGCTTAATGAGTGCTGAGTACTCATACCATTTCTTTGTGAGACTGCGCCAAACTTTTTAACTTCATTTCTTTGTGTGCTTCTCTAACGAGACGTTGCGCGTAGCTTGCTTCTCCGTAGGAGTATGCGATTCGTTTCTCTTTCTTGTACTTAATTTATAACATGGTTTAGCACATCTTCATTTAGAACTAGTATCACCGAAACAGTGCTGAGTGCTGAGTAACGAGTGCTGAGTAAAAAAGTAATAATTGCACTCAGCACTTTATGTCTGAAGCCAAGGAAAAAGAAATAAATATTTATTTCGAGGAGAGTGCAACAAGAAATAATACGTCCAAGATCAATCCCCTAGATTTATCTATGGGGTTACTCTAAGCCGAGGCACTCCTGAATACTATTTCAGTGTTATCTTGTTTATGATTTTCAAAATTTAGCAATAGCTTTCCATGCAGTTCATGAAAAAAATATTTGTATTCCCACGAATTCTTTACTTTTTAATCCTGATTTTAATTATTAGCTTCGTATTTACAAACTTTCCGTCAAATGGTGTTGAAGTCAGTAGCATAGAATTTATCGGGGAAGCTACCTTACCGAAAGGTCTAATCTTTCAAAAAACTGAAGTTGGAGGTTTATCTGGAATTACATATAATGCAAAAAATAACCTTTATTACGCTATCTCCGACGATCGCGGACAAAAAGCTACTGCTCGTTTCTACACTTTGAAAATAGACTTGAGCAAAAGTTCCCTACAAAAAAGCGGAATTATTCCAGTCAGTGTTACCACATTATTAAATGAAAATGGTCAAACATTTCGTCCTGGTGAAACTGATACAGAAGGTATTGCATTAACTAACAAAGCAACTGTATTTATTTCTTCTGAAGGCAATGCTGAAAAATTAATTAATCCTTTTATTAAAGAATTTTCACTATCTTCTGGTAAAGAAATTGTTACACTCCCCATACCAAACAAATTTTTACCCAATAAAACTAATCAAAAAGGTATCCGCAACAATTTAGCTTTTGAAAGCCTCACCATCACACCCGATAACAAGAATCTATTCACAGCCACCGAAAATGCTCTAATTCAAGATGGTGTCGCCGCTAAACCTAATATCGGAAGTCCTTGCCGAATTTTGCAATACAACTTGCTCAACAATCAGCCAGAAAAGGAATTTCTTTACCAAACTGAACCAGTTACACCATTTTTGAATCTGATTGGCAAATTCGCTAGTGGATTACCCGATTTACTTGCTCTCGATAATCAAGGACACTTCTTAAGTTTAGAAAGGTCTTTTACTGGTTTAGGATTTGCTATTTCCCTGTTTCAAGTTTCTTTAGAAGGAGCCGATGATATTCATAATATTGATAGCCTTTTAGCAGTTGACTCCAAAAACATTAAACCAGTTAAGAAAAAACTGCTGTTAGATTTGAGAAAACTAGATGTACTGCTAGACAACATCGAAGGCTTAACTCTTGGCCCAAAACTACAGGATGGTCAACAATCATTAATTCTCATCAGCGATAATAATTTTAACTCCCTGCAACGCACCCAGATACTAGCCTTTAAAATTAAAATTGAAACTCCGCTAATTAGATTATTACGCCGTTTACTTCCGAATATTAACCTTTAAGCGTATAGAGGTAAAAGTGCGATCGCGGCTTGACTGCTATTTAGTTATTTCTGATTATTCCTGTGTATTCACGGAATCTACTAAGTAAGTTTATCTAGCTTATTTATAGTTTACGTGTAATTTCTCAACCGTACTCCTTAATAAATATGTTACACAATGTTTAGTAGCTTTTGCAGAGAGCTTAAAGATATTTACAGCATATAATTAATGTTCTCAAAATTCGGATGTTTCTTAGATTTAAATTTAATAATTAGCTAGACTTATTAAATTATTTTGCCAATAACATTTTTATAAATAATTTTTATGCCAGAAAATAAAATGGAGAGTATGGTAGGGCAAAAGGCAGAATTAGACGATTACATCGGACAATTTTTAAACAATCGCTATTTAATCAGAGATTTGATTGGTAAAGGGGGGATGGGTAGAGTTTATCTAGCTGAAGATACTGCTAAAGGCGGTATGTCGATCGCAGTCAAAATCTTATCACTCAGTTTGGCAAATCAACAGATGTCCCAACGCTTTGCTAGAGAGATTTTTATTGGCGCTCAATTGGGTCGCAAAAGTAAACATATTGTTCGCATTTTAAGTTATGGTGTCACTGAGGATAAAACTCCATTCTATGTAATGGAATACCTCCAAGGGAAAAATCTCAAACAAATTCTGAAAATTCAGCCTTTAACAATATCAAGGTTTTTAGAAATTTGTAATCAAATTTGTTTAGGCTTACAATGTGCCCACCAAGGTATCAGCCTTAAAGGAGAGATTTATCCGATTGTTCATAGGGATATTAAACCAGAAAATATATTTCTTACTGAAGATAGTAAAAAAGGTGAAATTGTTAAAATACTAGATTTTGGTATTGCCAAGTTTTTAACAGAGCGAAGTGGGATGACTCTAACAGATTCTTTTATTGGGAGTTTACCCTACTGTTCTCCAGAACACATGGAAGGGCGCAAACTGTTAGATGTCCGCTCTGATATTTATAGTTTGGGAGTACTAATGTTTGAGATGCTGACAGGGAAACATCCATTTCAAACTAAAAGTAATTCTTTTGGTACCTGGTATCAAGCCCATCGCTTTCAAATGCCACCGACAGTTGAAGAAGTAAATCCGCAAGTTAAAATACCAGAAATATTAGAAAAAATATTGATGAGTTGTTTAGCTAAAGAAGTAAGCGATCGCCCTCAGAATATCAACCAAATATTAGAAGGCTTAGAAAAAGTTAATACTCAACTTAATGATGTTATTCCTAGCACTAGTACTGACCTTATTAAAATCTCGCTTCCAGTTCAATTAGTACCCGCAACTTTATTATCAGAAAAAGAGTGTTTGCAGAAAAATTGGCCGAAAAATAAACCAATCGCATCAATTGGATTTCCCCATTTACTACAAACTCCTCAAAAACCTATACCAACTTTTTGGGCAATGTTGCCCAAGGAAGAGATTGCAAAATTTTTAGATAAAATACATAGTACTGAATTTATTAGTAAAATGAGTGTATACCCGATGCTCTTGTGGGTAACAGTACTATACGATCCTCAAGCTTCTACGACTAAGTGGCTACCTTATTTTCTGGATCTAAAAGATAATAAAGGTCAAAATATAGCACGTAGTTTAGCGGAAGTAGGTTACTATCATCTACTATTTTTTTCACTAGGAGATCCAACTCACTGCTCTCATGTAACAACTTTAAACCTCACGGCTAAACAGCGCCAACAACTTGTAGATTGGTTAGATATGAGTCAACAGTCAAATGAACTAATCTTACCTAATCAAGCCAAAAATATTCTCAGAACAGAGTACGAGAAGCTGAAGTTAGACATATTACAAAATTTAGCTACACATCAAAAAATTGAGAAAGAAGGTTTAAAAAATTGGATGACTAAATTCTTGGAGATGTTTTTGAAACTTCTATTACGTCCTTGAAAGGTTGCTGTCAAAATCAAAATCCTTGCCACCATTACCTAATAATATCTTTATGTGTGTATTGCTAACTTTAAATAGATTTAGTGCCAGAGGTGAACAAAGTGAATCAAAGCCCATTTACATCTTCAAGTAGTACGGGCTTGCTTGCCAATCGTTATCAACTCAAGCAATTAATTGGCAGCGGTGGCATGGGTGAAGTTTTTTTAGCAAATGATGTTTTGTTAGGAGGTATACCAGTTGCTATCAAATTTTTGACTCAAACTGTTGTTAATACCAAAATGCAACAAGACTTTGCTCGTGAAGCTTTAATGAGTGCAGCCTTGAGTCAAAAGAGCGTACATATAGTGCGGGCGTATGATTATGGTGTGAATGAGAAAGGAAAACCATACTACGTCATGGAATATCTATGTGGGAAGAGTTTAAAGGATTTAATTCCGCTAACTCTACCCATGTTTTTGACTCTCTCTCGTCAAATTTGTTTGGGCTTACAGTGTGCCCATCAAGGTATTAACATCGATGGCAAAATTTGTCCATTGGTTCATCGAGATATCAAGCCTGCCAATATATTAGTTATTCCCGATCCGATATTGGGTCAGTTAGTTAAAATTCTCGATTTTGGTATTGCTAGATTTTTGAATTATGCATCAACAGCTAGTACGAGTAGCGGATTTAATGGCACTTTGCCCTACTGTTCTCCAGAACAGCTAGATGGGGAAAAACTAGATAGTTGCTCTGATATTTATAGCCTGGGTGTGATGATGTTTGAGATGCTTACAGGCAAAAAACCTTGGCAACCAGAAACTGATTACTTTGGTGCTTGGTATAAAGCACATCACTTTGAAACAGCAAAAACGATCGCAGATGTTAAACCTACTCTTAAAATACCTCACAAGCTAAATAATTTAATTATGGCTTGTCTAGCTAAAAAAGCAAGCGATCGCCCTCAAAATATCGCTGAAATTTTACAAGTTTTAAACAGTTTAGAACAGTCTAATTGTCCCACTTTCCCTACAAATTTGGCCTCTAACTCCATCCTTGGCAGTCCCTTAAATTCTGCATTACCAATCACTGTAGAACAAAGCTATCGGCAACTTTTGTGGCCTGAAAATAAACCAATTCAAGAAATTGTTTTTCCCCAGCTTCTAGACACTCCACAGGGATCTATGACAGCGCTATGGTTGATGTTGTCTAAACAAGACATCAAAAACCATGCAGTTTCTACTCGTTATAACCAGTTTATCTTTGTCACATCCCCTCATCCAATGCTGTTATGGGTAACTGTACTCTACAATCGGCAATTGGCTCCTAAGTGGCTACCGTGCTACTTGGATATGCAAAATCCCCAAAATCTGAGGATGGTAAGTTTCTTGGCTGAAAATGAACAATATCCTTTGATTTTCTTTACTCTGGAAGCACCACATTCTTGCATCAAGGTTCTCAGCAGTCGTATTGAGTCAACTCAGCGGCAAATGTTGAAAACTTGGGTGCAACAAAGCCATAGGCTACCACCCGCTTCTCAACCCCAATTGAGCAAACAGCTATTGAAACAGCAGTATAAACAAATGCAATCCCGAATATTGCAGCATCTGGAATCAGAGCCACAGGTTGTATTATCACGGTCTTTTTAATGAATAATTCGCACTTTAGAGATACAGAGCAAAAACAATTCCTAATTCCTAACTCCAAAACACTTGACAAGTAGAAAAAAAATAGTGATAATAGCAAAGTTGCCAAACAAGGGACTGTAGTTCAATTGGTTAGAGCACCGCCCTGTCACGGCGGAAGTTGCGGGTTCGAGCCCCGTCAGTCCCGTTATAAATTTATAAGTAGCATATCACCGAACTTAAATGATATTGAATTTTGAATTACCCGAAGAGGCTGATTCAGGGTTTAAATATAAGCTACATTTATCATGCTTTGCGAAAGAGAGAATTAACTGTGACTGTTAGAGTCCGTATTGCGCCGAGTCCAACCGGAAATTTACATATTGGTACAGCAAGAACGGCTGTATTCAACTGGTTATTTGCCCGTCACCACGACGGTAAATTTATACTACGAATAGAAGATACAGATTTAGAGCGATCGCGTCCCGAATACACCGACAATATTCTTGAAGGATTGCGCTGGCTAGGACTTAACTGGGATGAAGGGCCATTTTTCCAATCCCAACGCCTGGATCTTTATAAAGGAGCAGTAGAAAAACTGCTAGATCGAGGATTAGCCTATCGCTGCTACACCACTTCCGAAGAACTAGAAGCACTCCGAGAAGCTCAAAAAGCTAGAGGTGAAGCACCTCGCTATGACAACCGTCACCGCAACCTCACCCCAGAACAACGCGCCGCTTTTGAAGCAGAAGGTCGCTCCTCTGTGATTCGCTTCAAAATCGAAGATGGGCGGGAAATTGTCTGGAACGATCTAGTCAGGGGAAAAATGTCTTGGCGAGGTAGCGATTTAGGTGGTGATATGGTCATCGCCCGTGCCTCAGAAGAGGGTAGCGGTCAACCTTTATACAACTTTGTCGTTGTAGTGGATGACATCGATATGCAAATCACCCATGTCATTCGTGGAGAAGACCACATCGCCAATACCGCCAAGCAAATTCTGCTGTATGAAGCAATGGGTGCAAAAATTCCAGACTTTTCCCACACGCCGCTGATTTTGAATATGGAAGGGCGCAAGCTTTCTAAGCGAGATGGCGTCACTTCCATTTCTGACTTTCAGAAAATGGGCTTTACTGCTGAAGGCTTGGTGAATTACATGACATTGCTGGGTTGGTCGCCACCAGACTCGACGCAAGAAATATTTACTTTAGAAACAGCAGCTAAAGAATTTGGTTTTGAGCGTGTAAATAAAGCAGGTGCAAAGTTTGACTGGGACAAGCTGGATTGGTTGAACAGTCAGTATATCCACAAGACGCCAGTAGATAAACTCACAGATTTACTCATCCCCTATTGGGAAGCGGCTGGGTATAAATTTGATGGTGGAAGAGAACGCCCCTGGTTAGAACAGCTAGTAACTCTAATTAGCCAGAGTTTGACTCGTCTGCTAGATGCAGTACCTCAAAGCCAACTGTTTTTTAGCGATACAGTTGAATTTAGCGAGGAAGGCAGTACACAACTAAAGCAAGAAGGTTCTACTGCTGTTCTTGAGGGGATTGTCACAGCTTTAGAAAATCAGCCGCAACTGTCAGAAGCCGCCGCCCAAGAGATTATTAAACAAGTGGTGAAAGAGCAAAAAGTCAAAAAAGGCTTAGTGATGCGATCGCTCCGAGCAGCTTTAACTGGAGATGTTCATGGCCCAGACTTAATCCAATCTTGGTTACTACTAAATCAGATTGGTTTAGATAAACCGCGCTTGAGTCGGGCTATAACGGAAGCTAAGTAGCGATTACTTGCAGATTTTAGAAATATCTCAGATTTTAGGGGCGCACAAACGTGTGCCCCTATCCATAAGGTAGAGCAACTATAAGAACAAGAAATCATTGACTAATTACTAATGAATTATCCCCAATTTCACATCTAAAATAGTTAGTCAATTCTCCTCATGTTGGGAACTTGGTGTGTAAAATTAATGTCTTCAAAAACACTTAGAAGCAAACGTAATTACAATGCCGACAAAAGCGCTCAATAGAGGGATGAGATTATCGTTTATAATAGCTACGATCTTCATCACATCCACAGTTAATGCTGCGGTTGATGCTCAGGAAGCGCCAACGATATTTGGAGATGTCACCATTAGCCCTCAGTTTTCACCAGACCCCCTAACAGTTCGCGGGATGAGTGGTGGCTCAATATCTGGGAGTCAAGTAGGTGGGAGAAGCGAAACAGCCACTGGCCCTTGTACCGGATTTGTTGATGAAACACCAGACCACACATTAGCGTTAACAAGTAAATTTGACTACCTGAAATTGCAAGTGCAAAGTCCTGAAGACACCACTATGATTATCAAAGGGCCTGGTGGTACTTGGTGTAATGACGATTTTGATGGCAAAAATGCTGGCATTATTGGTGAATGGCTACCTGGAAGTTACCAAATTTGGGTTGGTTCCTACGAAAAAGGCAAGTATCTTCCTTACACTCTAAAAATTACAGAAGTAAAGTAGGGCATTGGGCATGGAGAAGAGACAAGGTAGACAAGGAAGAGGGGGGAGACAAAGGAGAGGCTGTGTTCAATAATTCCCCCTTGTCCCCTTGTCTCCCTAGTCCCCAGTCCACAGTCCCCAGTCTCCACAACCATCATTGAGAGTGGCTTAAACGATACCAGGAGCATTCTGGAGAAATTCTCTCTGTCTTTGCATTCCGTTGCGCTCTCTTTTCTCGTGCGATATTGTATTAAAATTAAGTTAACTTTGATTAAGATTCTTGTTGGCATCGCCATAATGCTCTAATTGCTTTATGGCAGTGTATGTAAGAGATCAAATTAAACAAAATGGATTTATAAACATCCGTTTAACAGCTTAAAGTGACGGAGTGATGAACTTAGGTTACTAGAGCTAACGAGTTGTATAGGCATCTAGAGGCAAATTAAAATGAAATTCTCTTGGAAAGTCGTAGCACTCTGGACGTTGCCGGCTTTGGTAATTGGCTTTTTCTTCTGGCAAGGGGCGTTTGCAGGCGCTCCTGCCGACATGAGTAAAAATGCAGCCAATACTCGCATGACTTACGGTCGCTTTCTAGAATACTTGAACAGCGATCGCGTCAGCAGTGTGGATCTTTACGAAGGCGGTAGGACAGCAATTATAGAAGCCCGCGATCCAGACCTGGAAAATCGTGTCCAAAGGTGGCGTGTAGATTTGCCTGTTAACGCTCCTGAGTTAATTAGCAAGCTCAAAGAAAAAGATATTAGTTTTGATGCTCACCCCATGCGGAATGATGGCGCAATTTGGGGATTGTTGGGCAATCTCATCTTTCCAGTTTTATTGATTACTGGGCTGTTCTTTTTGTTCCGGCGTTCTAGCAACCTCCCCGGCGGCCCAGGTCAAGCAATGAACTTCGGCAAATCCAAAGCACGTTTCCAAATGGAGGCAAAAACCGGCGTCAAATTTGACGACGTAGCCGGAATCGAAGAAGCTAAGGAAGAACTGCAAGAAGTCGTCACCTTCCTGAAGCAGCCAGAAAGATTTACCGCTGTGGGCGCACGGATTCCCAAGGGAGTGCTGTTAGTTGGGCCTCCTGGAACTGGTAAAACTTTATTAGCAAAAGCGATCGCAGGCGAAGCAGGCGTACCTTTCTTCAGTATTTCTGGTTCGGAATTTGTGGAAATGTTCGTTGGTGTAGGTGCATCCCGCGTCCGCGATTTGTTCAAGAAAGCCAAAGACAACGCCCCCTGTATCATTTTCATCGATGAAATCGACGCTGTAGGACGGCAACGGGGTGCTGGTATCGGTGGTGGTAACGACGAGAGAGAGCAAACCCTCAACCAATTGCTCACCGAAATGGACGGGTTTGAAGGGAATACAGGCATCATTATTATTGCTGCTACCAACCGTCCTGACGTACTAGACTCAGCCTTGTTGCGTCCGGGTCGCTTTGATAGACAAGTAACAGTCGATGCACCTGATATCAAAGGGCGTTTGGAAATCTTGCAAGTCCATGCGCGGAATAAGAAACTAGACGTTAGTGTATCTTTAGATGCGATCGCTCGCCGCACTCCTGGATTTACTGGTGCTGATTTAGCCAATTTACTCAACGAAGCAGCTATTCTCACTGCTAGAAGACGCAAAGAAGCGATCACCCTCCGCGAAATTGATGATGCAGTGGATCGGGTAGTAGCTGGGATGGAAGGTACTCCCTTGGTAGATAGCAAGAGCAAGCGTTTGATTGCTTACCACGAAATTGGACACGCCTTAGTTGGGACTTTGTTAAAAGACCATGATCCAGTACAGAAAGTTACCCTGATTCCACGCGGACAAGCACAGGGTTTAACTTGGTTTACGCCCAACGAAGAACAGGGGTTAATTTCTCGTTCTCAGTTGAAAGCCAGAATTACTGGTGCTTTGGGTGGTCGCGCCGCTGAAGAGGTGATTTTTGGGGCTGCGGAAGTCACAACTGGTGCTGGTGGAGACTTGCAGCAGCTATCGGGAATGGCACGGCAAATGGTGACTCGGTTCGGGATGTCCGACTTAGGGCCACTGTCGTTAGAAAGCCAGCAGGGAGAAGTATTCTTGGGTCGTGACTGGACAACCCGATCTGAGTATTCCGAATCCATTGCTTCCCGCATTGATGGACAAGTTAGGGAAATTGTTGAGCAGTGCTACGACAATGCTAAGAAGATCATCCGTGACCATCGCACTGTTACAGATCGCTTAGTAGATTTGCTCATTGAAAAGGAAACCATTGACGGCGAAGAATTCCGCCAGATTGTAGCTGAGTACGCTGAAGTCCCTGAGAAGCAGCAGTACGTACCACAACTGTAATAGTTGACTTTTTTCTAGATACCATCTGGAAATGAGTAAAGTAACAAAAATAGGACTTACGCACAAGTAACGGAAAACGAACCACAGAGGACGCAGAGTTCACGGAGAAATGAGAGTTTGAGAGGGTTTTTGCGTAAGTCCTAAAAAAGTAAAATGGGGATGGCGTATACCATCCTCATTTTTTTGAGGTTTTTCAGTGTTAGGAAGCTTCTAATTTTAAAATTATCAAAATTTATGAACCCATAAACTCTATAACAAACCTTGTTTTTTCAACTTAGCTAGCGCATCTTCAGCAGCAGCTTTTTCTGCATCTTTTTTATTACGTCCCTTACCTTCTCCGTAAATTTTTTCATCGACCAATACTTTAGCTATGAATTCTGGCGCATGAGAAGGGCCTCCTATTTGGTCTGTGAAATATTTGGGGGGATTTGGAGTAACGTTGCGTTGCACCCATTCTTGAAAGCGGTTTTTTGAATCTACATTAGAACGAGATACAATTATATGCTTAGGATCAACAGAATCAAATAGTGGTTCTATAATTGCGCGAACTGTTTCGATATTGGAATCATTATCTAAATAGTAAGCACCAAAAACTGCTTCAAAGGTACTACTGAGCAAATTAGGATTTTGGTAGCCTCCATCTCGAATTGCGCCTTTTCCTAACCGCATCCTAAAGTCTAAACCTACCTCTTCAGCAAACTTTGCTAATTGCTTCTCATCTACCAGCGCTGAACGCCGCCGTGTTAATTCATCTTCTCCCATTTCTGCATGACAACTATATAGATATTCGCCACTTAAGAAGTTTAGCAAAGCATCACCCAGAAATTCTAGACGTTCATTGTGTTCGCCTTCTCCAGGATTTTCATGGACATAAGAACGGTGGGTAAGCGCTTGCCGCAGAAGTTTTTCATTTTTGAAAATCAAAAGTTTGTGCATTTTATACTTTTTTATTTGTCAATCAAATGGAAGGGTGGGCGGGATGCCCAGCCCATAAGAAAATAACTGAGAAATTCAGGTATTATTTAGACACAATTACCTTTATTCCAGCCAGGTGGAAACAGACTATTTCCACGAGAACGGTTGCAAGTTAAACAAGCGAGTCTTAGATTTTCTAAACAATTGGAACCGCCACGGCTTTTAGGAAAAAGATGTTCAATGGTCAGTTTATCTGTTGTTATACAATGACCACACCACCAACAGTTAGGGCCATACAAATCAATGAGTTGCTGTTTCTTGTTGTACTTCTGCTTAGAATTCATTTGCTTTAGTTTCCTTTTGCTTTTTGTTTGTAAAAGCAATGGAACATCAGCTATCCAGTATAAATCTAGAGTTTTAAATAGGAATTCATAACTAGAAATTCCCATAACAACACTTATGCTTACAATCAGCAAAAACTTTATGAGTTTCACCGATTGAAAGTTAAAGGGCGCGTACAGCACAAAAATCGTTAGCCGTAAAATTAGCGTAAATAACAATGACTATTACGCTCGTTAAACGGTTGGTGAGTTTTATAGACGCGGCCACTAACTTTATCTGTTAGCTTAGTTCTTATTTGCCTTGATAGCGAATATAAACTAAAAATTTACGTAATGTCAAGGGATTAGGGCCAAATTTTTTACTTACCACCTTGAAAAAGCTTACTCCTTTGGCAAAAATACACGATCTCAATCGAAAGACAAATCAGGAAAACAAGATCAGCGTATCACCTGATTTATCTAGAAAAATATTATTTGAATATCCGTATTTATCCTGGTTATTCTGAAAGGGCTTACTGTAAATTTTTTATATTTAAATAATATTATAGTTAATAAATAATTTACGGCTTACTTTGCGCGATCGCACTAGATAAAATACCTAAAATTTTCTTAATATCCTTAATATAATATTCACTCAAATCAATCGAAACTACATTTCCCTCAAGCTTGAGAAATTGCCAGAGCGTACCGATAGTAACAGCACCATATATAGCTTTGACTTGATTTCCACCTCTCTCGTTAAATAACTGAGCAGCTACCATTTCAGCAATACATTGCGCTAAACCAGACCTCAAATTTTCATTTTTACTTTCTACTAAAACAACCACCGGACTACGTATAAACAACTGCTCTGAAGAAAGACTCAAAATAAAATCACAAAAGCCATTTAGTCCTCTTTGATTATCAACAGTAAAATCGACTCCTGAAAATAAACTGATTTCATAATTAAATTTGCGTCTAATTTCTAACAATATTGGACTAATTATCATTTCACTTCGAGCTTTTTCTGTACTGATAGCTACTGCTAAATCGACATTCTCTTTAAGAATTGTAGATAATAAATCACTACATTCTTGCTCTTGTACGCTTGCAAATAGTCCAGATAACTCGTGGATAACTAAACCAAAAAAATCAATGATTTCAATAAGTTTAAAATCACTATAAGCCATAAAATTTACACCTTTATCTTATGACTGAATCCTATCTCATTCGTATAACAAAGTTTAAAAATTCAGCTTTGGCGGAAACACCCTAGCTAAATTAAGAGATAACTCAGGAAAACAAGGAAAATTTATCACCTGATTTGACAAGAAAATTCGCTTATTTAAATAAACAAACTTACCTTGATTATCCCGATATGGTTCACTATAACATTCCAAATAATTATCGAATAAATTGAAAATCCAATAATCAGCAATACCTGCTTGAGCATAGAGAGGGATTTTCACATCTTGGTCATAAGCTAAAGAAGAATCTGAAACTTCCATCACCAATAAAACATCAGCAGGTTTAGGGTGAGCCGACAGATAATCATCAGCACGGTTTTGAACAATCGCAAAATCTGGTTCAGGTTCGCTATTAGGCGGCAAAGCAATCGGGGCTTGAGATTGCAAAGTAGCTTTGTCTCCCAGTATTTTGGGGAGTTCCTTCAACAGTTTTCTTAAACAAGTTTCATGGGCTGTACCTTTGGCTACCATTTGAATAATTTCTCCATTAATTAATTCAATGTGGTCATCTTCATGGAAAAAGCCCAATTCTCCAAGCCTGTGGTATTCATTCAGTGTGAAGCGTTTAGCTTGAGCAATACTCATAACCTTACCTTTGTCTCATTGCCATAATACTTATTCTAAATGTGTCAGAAATTGGTATGCTAAAGGCCGAGACTCGCTATGAAAGCAAACAATGCCTGCGCCTACTATCAATCCCACCATCACTGCTTTTCCCTTGACAGCCGTAGTCGGTCAAGAAGCAATAAAATTAGCCTTGCTGTTAGCCGCAGTCGATCCTGGTTTGGGGGGAGTAGCGATCGCAGGCCGTCGCGGTACGGCAAAATCTGTAATGGCTCGTGCTATCCACGCTCTACTACCGCCCATTGAAGTTGTCAAAGGTTCAATCAGTAATTGCGACCCCAACTACCCAGAAGAATGGGACGATCAACTTTTAGCGGAGTACGCAGACAAAGATATTCAAGATGTTCCCGTCGAAATCATTCCCGCACCTTTTTTGCAAATTCCTCTAGGTATCACAGAAGACCGACTCCTCGGTTCCGTGGATGTTGAAAAGTCAGTAAAACAAGGTGATACTATTTTTCAGCCCGGTTTACTCGCTACAGCTAACCGAGGTGTACTGTACGTAGATGAAATTAATTTACTAGATGATCAAATATCAAATCAGCTTTTAACAGTATTATCTGAGGGACGCAACCAGATTGAACGGGAAGGGATTAGTTTTCAGCATCCGTGCAAATCCCTATTTATAGCCACCTATAATCCAGAAGAAGGCGGATTACGGGAGCATTTGCTAGATAGAATTGCGATCGCACTCTCTGCTGACGGTGTACTCGGCTTAGATCAAAGAGTAGCAGCAGTAGAGGTTGCGATCGCCTATTCTAAATCTCCCCAAGATTTTCTCCAACAGTACAACGAAGATTTAGACTCACTCAAAACCCAAATCATCTTGGCGCGGGAATGGTTGAAAGAAGTAACCATCACCCATGAACAAATTGCCTACTTAGTAGATGAGGCAATTCGCGGCGGAGTTCAGGGACATCGCGCCGAGTTATTCGCCACGCGGGTTGCCAAGGCGGCGGCGGCTTTAGAGGGACGAACAACAGTGAATGCCGAAGATTTGCGCCGTGCTGTGGAATTGGTGATTGTACCACGCGCCACAATTGTGCAGACACCACCACCAGAACAACAAGCACCACCTCCGCCTCCGCCTCCACCAGAGAATCAAGAAGAACCTCCAGATGAATCAGAAGAGGAAGAACAAGAAGAACAGGAAGAAAATCAAGAGCAAGAACCCCCCAGCATCCCGGAAGAGTTTATCTTTGATCCGGAAGGGGTAATTCTTGATGACAGCGTGCTTTACTTTACTCAAATGGCGAAGCGGCAAGGTAAATCTGGTAGTCGCAGTGTCATCTTTTCTGATGACAGAGGACGCTACATTAAGCCAATGTTGCCCAAGGGGAAAGCGCGACGCATTGCAGTAGATGCCACCCTGAGAGCTGCGGCTCCTTATCAAAAAGCACGAAGAGAAAGACACCCAGATAGAAAAGTTATTGTCGAACAGGCTGATATTCGCTCGAAACGCCTGGTACGCAAAGCAGGGGCGTTGGTAGTATTTGTGGTAGATGCTTCTGGCTCAATGGCCTTGAATCGAATGCAATCGGCTAAAGGTGCGGTGATGCAACTGTTGACAGAAGCTTATCAAAACCGCGACCAAATAGCATTAATTCCCTTCCGAGGAGAACAGGCAGAGGTATTATTGCCTCCAACACGTTCTATTGCTTTGGCGCGTAACCGTTTGGAAAGGTTGCCCTGTGGTGGGGGTTCGCCCTTAGCGCATGGTTTAACCCAAGCTGTGCGCGTCGGCTTAAATGCTCAGATGAGTGGAGATATTGGGCAAGTTGTCCTTGTCGCAATCACCGATGGGCGAGGTAATATTCCCTTAGCGCGTTCTTTGGGTGAAGAGCTAGAACCAGGAGAAAAGCCAGATATCAAAGGAGAATTATTAGAAATTGCTGCGAGAATCCGGGCTTTAGGTATGCAACTATTAGTAATTGATACAGAAAGTAAATTTGTGTCCACGGGCTTTGCTAAGGAATTATCGCAAACAGCAGGCGGTAAATATTATCATTTGCCGAAAGCGACAGACCAAGCTATTGCTGCCATGACCAAAGGTGCGATCGCTGATTTAAAATCTAGATAATTAGTCATTAGTCATTAGTCATTAGTCATTAGTCATTAGTCATTTGTCATTGAGTCATTGGATTTTTGACTCAGCACGACTACGATCCGGTGGGCATTACTTGTGGTTGTAAATAGCAAATCAAATCTTGGATTCCCTTTTGCAGATAGCGCGTTACTGTCATTGGACTGGTGCCAATATTTTTAGCAGCATCCTTGCGAGAAAGTTCCTTCAAGAATACCATTTCAACTGCCATACGGGGCTTTTCTTCCAACATATTTATTGCGCCTTGGAGTTGTTGGCGTTCTTCTTCTTGTTGCAGAAGTACATGAGAACGAGGACAAGGAAGTGCCTCACCCAAGGTTATTTGGCAATCAACATAGTTAACTGCGGTTGCATCTAAACTCAAGGGCATCCGGTTTTGAGCAGCTAACTTGGTTTCTTGCCACTCTTGTACAGATACCCGAAGTTGGCTGGCAATTTCAGCATCCTTGGGCGGGCGACCTAAAGAGATTGATAAGTCCTTGCGAATCTTTTGTCCTTCATTATATAATTCTTGCCAACGACGAGGAATTTTTAATAGAGTACTGCGATCGCGCAAAAAGTGCAGCATCTCACCGCGAATATATGGCACAGCAAAGGAACTAAAAGCATATCCTTGGCTAGGGTCGAAGCGCTCAATTGCCCTAATCAAACCAAAATAACCGATTTGTTCTAAATCTTCATAAGGTTCATTACATTGATGGCTGAATTTATGAGCCATCTTCCGTACTAAGCCAGTATGTAACTGTACAAGTTTATTACGAAGTTTAATAGAAGGATTCTGGTGGTACAAGTGTAATAATTCGATACCATCAGTTCGTAAAGAGGACTCACTTGTTGCCATATACATTCCTTTGTTGTAACTCCTATTTATGAGAAAATGGAGTTGCGTATATTTTCTTCTAAGCTGTCATTATTTTCGTTAGTCAAGGCAGAATAAGCCATCGTCGTTTCACTGAACTTATCAGGAGTCGAACTCTACAATTCAGTATTTGTACGCATGATTTTGTGAACCTCTCTGTTACAGGTTATTTTTGCTTTTTATATAACTGTTGAATGGTAAATAATCTTGAGCTTTTGCAACAAAAACTAGCTATTTATGCCGAAAAATGCATGACTGACCTAATACCTATCAGTCATACTGAGTGCAAGTAGATCGGTACTGAATTAATCGCAAAAGAGACTGGGCAATTTTATCTCTTACTACGCACCGTCATTAAAAAAGGTCAAAAATCCAAATGGCAGTTGGATTTAAGAACAAAACCCAAGGTACAAAAAACAGAATTACGATTCATTTTTATGGAGATTTGTACTTAATATCATGTCCGTTTGATTAGTTATTATTCCGGGCATCTATGCAAAAATCTTAAAACCCTCTTTCCCACAGCTAAGAGCCCCCAGCAAGAACTGCGCTCTTAATGATAAGTCTTTTACCGAACATGATATAACTGGGCATTGGGAAACATTTCCATTCAATAGACTTCTTGCATAAATTGCAGGCGACAAGCTACCCAGTTTGTTCATTCTCTAAGGAGTCGCTGACCTGATTTTGCAAATGATGTTGTTCTACCATTGCTTTTCCCCTTTGCAATTAAGGCTAAAGAGTATGCTGTCAGTATTAAAGATCCTCTGGAATCCTTAGAGACTGACGACTCAAACTTTTAACCATAAAGCACCCTTCAGATTTGGTAACAAAACTAAATCCGTGGCTGTTAACCCCAAAGATTGGTAAGAATAGGAATAAGCAGAACGTTTTCCTAAAAAACAGTTTTTCAATATGAGCAATACTAGTAATTTTCGTGAAGCTATCCGTGAGGCTAAATCTCACGCCCTCGTCGGCCCAAACGTGATTGCCAACGCCCTCCCCTACGTCGGTGGTGGATTAGTGCTAACGGCATTAGGAACCTACGGCGGTTTGGGAGTTATCCGTACTAACCCCGAAATATTCTTTCCCACCTTCATTGGTGCGGTGATTTTGGAGTTAATTTTGTTCTTTGTTGCCCAAAATGTTGCCCAAAAAGGTAATAAGGGGCTTGCACTACCCCTGTTAGCAACCTACAGCCTCTTATCTGGATATACTCTCAGTGGCTTAGTATTTGTCGCTTTGAGATCCCAAGGTGTTGGCATTCAAGGTATTGGGTTGGCTGCCCTTGGTTGTGGCGTCACCTTTATTGTTGCCCGTCAAATAGGTTCAAATCTTTCTGAACAAGATGGCATGGCTTTGACGAAAACCATCAATCTCGGCGTTATTGCCTTGGTGGTTGTGTGCCTTGCTCAATTCGGGTTTGCCATGTTTGGGGTTTATACGCCAAATTGGTTAGAAATCGCCATCTCTGGTTTGGGGGTGTTTCTGTTTGTTGGGGTTTCTGTTGTCGATTTCTACATCTTGCCTCGCACTTACAGCGATGACCAATATCTGCCTGCTGCTTTGTCGATGTACCTTACTTACATCAATTTGTTTGTCTTTATCTTGCGGTTGCTAATTGCCATAAATGGCCGCGATTAAGTATCTGTAGGCACTAACAAAAGTAAAGTTTTACAAAGTAAAAACCGTGGTTGAATTTTTAGCAACCACGGTTTTTTCATCGTTTTAATAGTAAAATATTTAGATAAGTTCAGCCTCAAACGAGCAAAACTATGCTAGAACTCTTAAACATCAAACGCGAAGTAGAAAGGTTGTCTAATATCTTGACCAAGGCTGAAGGCTGTCTTTGACCTGATAGAACTGAGTGCAAGAATTGAAGACTTGAATCAATTAATTTCTCAAGCTACTTTCTGGGATAATTCTGTCACTTTCTATCAGACACTTCAAGAAATTGAAGACCTCAACGCTAAAAAGAAACAATATCAGCGATCGCACTTCATTCTAGAAGATATCAAGGCTGCACTAGAACTACTAGAATTATCTGCTGATGAGGAATTGTTGCAAGAGGCACAAACCAACCTTACCCAACTCCAGCAAGAACTCGAAATAGTAAAAATACAACAATTACTGTCCAGTCCCTGCGACCAAAAGGGCGCATTTTTAACTATTACTGCTGAGGTTGGAAGTATAGATGCCCAAGACTGGGCAGCGATGTTATTGCGGCTATACCATCGTTGGGCAGTAAATCATAACCATAAAGTATATCTAGTGCAAGAGTCAGAAGGTGATTTAGGAGGGGTAAAACATACGACCGTAGAAATTACAGGGCGTTATGCTTATGGCTGACTAAAATCGGAACAAGGAACTCATGCAAGAATAGAGCGAATTTCTCCTGTTCGTGGTAATGGCAAACGGCATACTTGCCTAGCCACTGTAAAAGTCAGCCCGATTTTAGATGAGTTTGTTGATTTTGAGATTCCAGAAAAGGATTTGGAAATTACTTATTATCGCCATCGGGGGAATGTCAACCGAATAGAAACATGGGTAAAGATGGTTCACATTCCGACTGGGATTAGTGTATCTTGTAACCAAGAGCGTAGCCAGATGCAAAACAAAGAGAAAGCCTTAGCTATTCTCAAGAGTAAACTGTTTGCGATCGCATTAGCCCAAAATGTCGAGCAAATTGACGAAATTCAACTCCGGCAGATAAAGTCTCTATCCAACAAGCTCATCCGGGAATATATCTTATATCCTTACACTAAGGTGAAAGATTTACGCACTAATGTAGAAACACCTAATGCGACAGAGGTATTAGACGGTAAAATTGATTTGTTTATCAAAGCCTATCTGCAACAGCTAAATCTCACTACTTCAGTGGGGAAAGAAGTGCTTGATAATTTCAAGTAACTTTTGTAACCTATACAAGTTGTGCGTAAAAAATTTGCCCAACTACAGCTAAAATCAAGAAACATAAAAAGAGCAATTTTCCGATCAAAAGCGCTCTATCTATCATTCAGCAAGCACTATGGAAGTTTTAGAACTCAAACGCGAAATCGAAACGTTGTCTAACCGCCTGGGTAAAACCCAGGACTATCTTTGACGTACCTGCACTGACAGCCAAAATTCAAGACCTCGAAAAAATATCAGCACAGCCAGAATTCTGGAATGACCAAACCCAGGCCCAACAAACGCTGCAAGAACTTAACGACCTGAAAGCCCATCTCCAGCAATACGATCGCTGGCACGCCAATCTAGAAGATACTAAGGCAGTTGTTGAATTATTGGAGTTAGAAACCGATGAGGCACTACTCCAAGAAGCAGAATCTACCATCACTAAACTGAATCGTGACCTGGATCAGTGGGAGTTACAACAGTTACTTTCTGGGCCCTATGATGCGGAAGGTGCTGTACTGACGATTAGTGCTGGTGCTGGTGGCACAGATGCTCAAGACTGGGCATTTATGCTGATGCGAATGTACACCCGTTGGGGCGAAGCTCATGGTTACAAGGTAACTTTAGCTGAAGAGTCGGAGGGTGATGAAGCCGGAATAAAATCCGCAACCCTAGAAATTACTGGTCGCTATGCTTATGGTTACTTGCGATCGGAAATGGGTACACATCGTTTAGTGCGGATTTCACCTTTTAATGCCAACGGTAAGCGGCAAACCAGTTTTGCAGGGGTGGAAGTAATGCCACAGATAGATAACTCTGTGCAATTGGATATTCCAGACAAGGATTTGGAAATCACCACAACTCGCTCTGGCGGTAAAGGTGGGCAAAATGTCAACAAAGTAGAAACTGCGGTACGGATTGTTCACCTTCCTACAGGTCTTGCCGTGCGCTGTACAGAAGAGCGATCGCAGCTGCAAAATAAAGAAAAAGCCTTAAATCGCCTCAAAGCAAAGCTCTTGGTCATAGCTAAAGAGCAACGTGCCCAAGAAATTGCCGAAATTCGTGGTGATATGGTGGAAGCCTCTTGGGGGAACCAAATCCGTAACTATGTGTTTCACCCTTATCAAATGGTGAAGGATTTGCGTACAAACACGGAAACAACAGCGATTGGCGATATAATGAATGGCGAACTTGATACATTCATCCAAGCTTATCTGCGCCAAGAAAATAAACTAGTAGAAAACACTCCGGCATAGAGGCGCTCATTGCATAATACCCCGATTGCTAAGGCGTTTCACACAGAAACGCCTTAGCAATATATGGGCGATCGCCATTCTATCCCAGACCAACTGTTACAGTTATAAAAGAGTCTGTAGATAAATAACTATGAGCAACTCTCCTTCAACAGAACCTCAACCTAGCTACGTCAAACTCGCCATGCGAAACATGGTGCGGAAGGGTGGAACTTCCCTAAAGCATTTTGCGTTGACTGCTGTAGGGCTTTTAGCTCTGCTTGTTGGTCTTGCTTACCTCACTCACTAAGCTATTACGCTTTTAAGTTGTATCTTTACTGGTGAGGGTTGTCATTAGTCATTAGTTATTAGTCATTTATATTTCAAAGGACAAATGACCAATGACAAAGGACAGTCTTAACGACAAATCGTAAACCTCAGACAAGGAGACTATGTGCCCCTGAGAGTTGAACTATATGTGGAGGAGTATTTTTATGAGTTGTCTCCGACAATATCTGTAAAGATTGACGATACTAATGCCCGAATTACTCCTGAAACTTGGGAAAACTGGTTTAATCACTGGTTGGAAATACTTCAGCCTCAGATTCCACCAGCGCCAAGTTATGAAATCGGGCTGCGTTTGACAGATGACTCGCAAATTCAAGAACTGAATGCTCAATATCGTCAGCAAAATAAGCCGACAGACGTTTTAGCTTTTGCTGCTTTGGAGGTGGATTTTCCTCAAAGCAAAGAAATGCTTGCCTCTGTACCATTATATTTAGGTGATATTATTGTGTCTGTAGATACAGCACAACGCCAAGCTCAACAACAGGAACATAGCTTACCAACCGAACTAGCCTGGTTAGCTGCTCACGGTTTATTGCATCTGTTGGGCTGGGATCATCCTGATGAAAAAAGTTTGGAGCGAATGTTAAAACAGCAAGTGGGATTGCTGAATGCAATAGGTATTGCTATTGACATGGAATAGCTGTAGCTGATGTATCTCTTAATGTCAATTTTGGGTAATACTTTTATAATACTTCTGTGGAAAATTGCCTAAAGATTGCCTCAAACTTAATTCTGCCATTAAGATCGGCGAATATTCCCACTGTAGCAACTCTGTTCTTGTGTTTTTAAGTCTATGTCCCAAAAAATTTCTCCCTCACCAACGCCTACCTCGTTACAAACACTAGTGTCTAACGAACGGGAATTATCCTGGAAAGTAGCCTCTAATTTATTTATTAGTTTTAAATATGCCTGGGCTGGAATCAGCTATAGTTTTCAAACTCAACGTAACTTTCGTATCCACGTAAGTGTTTGTGCAATGGCTATAGCTTTAAGCGTTTTTTTGCATCTCGAAGCAGTGGAAATTGCGGTAATTGGTATAACTAGTGGTTTAGTTTTGGCATTAGAGTTACTAAATACAGCGATCGAGTCTGTTGTAGACTTAACCGTTAAGCAGACATACCATGAGTTGGCAAAAATTGCTAAAGATTGTGCGGCTGGTGCAGTGCTTGTCTCTGCTTTCGTAGCGATGTTAGTAGCAGGTACGCTATTGCTGCCTCCTCTGGTAAGGTTAATTATATCGGCTTTGTAGAGGTGATTTGCTCCGACGTAGCCCGCACTTCTCTACGAGACGCTGCGCGTAGCTTGCTTCCACGAAGTGGTACGACAAAGCTCAGTGACCACCGCAAGCATCGCCAAGTGAGCCGATAAGAGGATCGTCCGATCCCCTGGAGAACACATTATAAGCAATTTAGAATTGAACAAGTGGCTTATCGTAGAGTAGCCGCTTCATATTTACGTGTCCACTTTAGCGTTATTTTTACATCTAGCGAACAAATAAATAAGTAGGCAAGAATAAATCAAACTATGTTATGCAATGTGAAATTAATTAAATGGGTTCGTAGTAACCCACTGTAACTCTATTTTAAGCCCTAAAGTCACTTACTACAAACCTTTAATTATTCACGCCCACTCACTTAGTATGAGATATTTGTCTATGCTGTTGCAACTGATGAGTGATAAAAGCTAGGAGTTATAAACTTTGATTATAGTTATCGACAATTACGACAGTTTTACATATAACTTAGTGCAGTACCTGGGAGAATTGGCTTCAGAGTTCCCAGTGGCGAATGATATTAAAGTTTTTCGTAACGACAAGATATCCATAGATGAGATTCAGGCATTAAAGCCGGAAGCCGTAGTTATTTCTCCTGGGCCTGGTCGCCCGGAAGATGCTGGTATTTCTTTAGAATTGATTGAACAGCTAGGACAAGAGTTACCAATTTTGGGTGTCTGTTTGGGACATCAAAGCATTGGTCAAGTGTTCGGTGGTAAAATAATTTCTGCTCCAGAGTTGATGCATGGCAAAACCTCTCAAGTGTCTCACACTGGAGTGGGGGTTTTCCGGGGATTAGAAAATCCTTTAACCGCCACCAGGTATCATAGTTTGGTAATCGAACGTGAGACTTGCCCAGATGTGTTAGAAATCACCGCTTGGGTTGAAGATAACACCATTATGGGAGTGCGACACCGGAACTATCCTCACATTCAGGGCGTCCAGTTTCACCCAGAGAGTGTCCTGACATCTTCAGGAAAACAGTTATTGCGAAATTTTCTGGAACAGTTACAGTCAAGAGCATAATTAATGAAACGACGACAGTTGATGGGCTATGCTGGGGCGGGGTTGGTAACAGCTTTAGTTACTACCTTGGGTTCTGAATCTCAAGCTGACGCACAATCTAGCGGTTTATCAGTTCAGTGGTTGGGTCATACTTGCTTTCTTTTTACTGGTGGTGGTGCGAAAGTTCTCGTCAATCCATTTCGCTCAATCGGCTGTACAGCTGGGTATCGTCCCCCAAAAGTTGCAGCAGATTTGGTACTGATTAGCAGCCAACTGCTAGATGAAGGTGCTGTGGATGTACTACCGGGAAATGCAAAACTCATCTACGAACCAGGAGTTTATGAGTTTAAAGGTATTAAATTCCAAGGAATTGCCATAGACCACGATCGCAAAAGTGGTAAGCAGTTTGGCTCAAATACCGCTTGGAGTTGGAAGCAAGGCGGAATTAATATCCTACACTTAGGCGGAGCCGCTGCACCTATTTCCATTGAGCAAAAAATCTTGATGGGGCGTCCCGATGTAGCATTTATTCCAGTGGGAGGCAGTGCAAAAGCCTACAATGCTGAGGAAGCAAAGCAGGCTGTTCAAGTGTTAAATCCCAAGTTGGTGATTCCGACTCATTACCGCACACAAGCGGCTGATGCTGCTAAGTGCGATCTTTCGCCACTGGATAATTTTCTGACCTTGATGCAAGGTATGACAGTGCGGCGTAGTAATGGAGATAGTATTTCCATTAGTCCTGGTAAATTGCCGGAAAAAGGGGAAATTCAGGTTTTGAGTTATAAGTTTTGAGCAGTAGGGAAATGAAGGAATCAGGGAGCAGAGGGAGCAGGGGAGGCAGAATAAGAACTACTGATTATTCAGCTATGCCCAATGCCCCATGCCCCATGCCCCTAACTTTTAGAACGTATACCACTCTCCAGGCAGCTTATCTGCGTCGCTGATGGGAGTCTCAACTGCTGTCGTTTCATTTATAGTCCAAATGTTGTCTGTACCTGCTGTCTGATCGCGCCAGTAGATATCAGTCTTGCCATCACCGTTGAAATCGCCAAGGGATGGTGTCAAGGCCGCGTTATTAGCTGGTAAGAAAGCTTCAGTCGCAACTGTTGTGCCATCCATCAACCAAGCGGTGTTCGCACCTGTGGTTCCATTGTGCCAGAAGATATCAGTCTTGCCATCACCGTTGAAGTCACCAATTTTGGAAGTCCAGGATGAGTCAAGTGTGCCCAAAGCACCTTCTGTGACTAAGATGCCATTCATCGTCCAAACCTTGTTCTCACCTGTTTGAGCGTTTCTCCACAGAATATCAGTCTTATAGTCGCCGTTGAAATCACCAAGGGTAGGAGTCCAGGCGGGATCTTGGGATTGCAGAGCAAAGTCAGTCTTTTGCGTACCATCCATAAACCAAGCGACGTTATCGCCAGTTGTCTGATTGCGCCAGAAGATGTCACTCTTGCCATTGCCGTCGAAATCAACAATGGTAGGAGTATACGCCGCGTCTGTAGTGTCTAGAACAGTTGCATTCAGAACAGTAGTGCCATCCATCTCCCAGATAGCGTTCTCGCCAGTTGTGCCATTATGCCAGAAGATATCGGTTTTGCGATCGCCGTTGAAATCTCCAATCTGAGGAGTCCAGGCTGGATCGACGCTACTTAGAGCAGTTGCATTAGCAACTTTAGTTCCATCCATCAGGACAACGCTATTCTCACCGGTTGTCTTATTGCGTAACAAGAAGTCGGTTTTGCCATCAGCATTGAAGTCAGCAATTTTGTAATCATAGGCGGATAGGTCAAATTGACCCAAAGAACCCTGTTCCAAAACTGTTGTTCCATCCATCAACCGAATGATAATCTCACCAGTTGAAGAATTGACCCAAACTTTGTCTGTCTTACCATCACCGTTAAAGTCAGGAGTAATCGCCGCACTAGTTAAGTAAGGATTAGGATTGGGATTTGCTGATATTTTAACAGGCGCAGTCACCGATTCACTTTCTAGTGCTAGTGAAGAACTCTTACTTCTAAACCCAAAATCATAATTTAAACTCTTAAGAGAAGTTGTCAATATTTCTGATTTTGCAAAAGAATCTGATACTAATCGAGATGTATTCAAAGCTAAAGATGAGGAATTTTGATTTCCAGACATGGTTTATTTTTATGATTGGTTGTTATATTCTTTTAACTTTTTTTGCCAATCTTTTTCTGTAACGAAATAACATTTACCAGAGTTTCAATTTTTCTTTATAACTATTTTTTTTATTAATGTCAATATCTGAAGATAAATATCTGTTTATTTTAAACTATTATTCTAAGGTTTTCAAGTTCTATAAAAACAATTAAAAAATATTATTTTGTATTTTATCTATGATATTTTATAGATAAAATTTGATTGTTTTATTTATTTTCTTTGACATTTAAATGTTGTATCAAAAATTTACTTGTATATTTAAGACACTATTTATAAAATAAATCTTAACTAGTGTGTGTTACGGCTTTAGCCTAAGAGGATGTCTGAGAAATATCAAATATTTGTTGATCCCCCCTAACCCACGCCAGTCGCTCATAGGGGAAACCCCCTTGGCGTTAGCCTCTCCCTTTGGGAGAAGACCGCGCTGGCTCCCCTTAAAAAGGAAGGAATAAAAGTCTTAAAGTCCCCCAATTTATCGGGGGATTTAGGGGGATCTGCAAGGGTTAAGTGTATACAAAAAAACTTTTCAGACATCCTCTAACGCCCCATATTATCTGGCGGTGCGTTAGGCGCTTAATCTCAAGTATTGGCTGAATCTCCACTATTTTTTGTTTTGTCAACAAGCTTAGATAAAAAATAACCTTGACCACCAGCTAGACCTAAATCTGAGCCATCCAATCTAACCCAATAAAAATCAAAAGATATAGAGTTTTTGCTCGTACTTGGATGTATTTCCCAATGCCGCCAAGTAGATGGTGTAGGCTGAGTTAATTCGAGATAATAAACATAACGTTCTTGAATTTCATTCCGATAGGGAGTCATATTGTATTGATAAATACCCAATAGCTCAATGATACGAACTCCTTTAACACCTGATTCTTCATAAATTTCTCGCAGTACAGTTTCAGATGGCTCCTCACTTTCTTCAATACCAGCAGGTACTTACACGCCAGTTCAGGAAACTCAGTATGTGTAAATACCATTAATTTATCTTTGTTGGTTACGTAAGCGATCGCTTTTTTTGTTGTATGTTGAGCGAACATATTTTTTACTGTGTGTTGTGAGATTTATTAAATACCAGAAATTAGATAAAATAAAGGGTTATAAATTATTTCATGAATATCCTAAATCATTTGATAACAACAAGATTTCCGAGTTGTTTAAAAACTAGAAAATCTAAGTGTTTCGAGATAATTAATTCTTCTCTAATGATTTATAACTTAAGTGGAAACAAATATTGGTTAGAATAACTTAGATTAGCAACTATTAAGAGGCATAATCTGTGCATCTGCTATTTGCTAAAAGTGTCAAATAATACAATACTTTTAAAAGTACATCAACTATGCAAGCAGAATATCGGCAGCGTCGCGAGCAGTTAATGGCAAAAATTGGTGATGGTACAGCCATTTTTCGCAGTGCGCCAATGGCAGTAATGCACAATGATGTCGAGTATGTTTATCGTCAAGACAGTGATTTTTTTTACTTAACTGGTTTTAATGAACCACAAGCAGTAGCAGTGTTAGCGCCGCATCATTCAGAACATCGGTTTGTGCTGTTTGTCCAACCAAAGGATCGCGAAAAGGAAGTATGGACTGGTTATCTTTGTGGGGTAGATGCAGCAAAAGAAATTTATGGTGCTGATGAAGCGTACCCTATTAGTGAGTTAGATGAAAAGTTGCCGCAGTATTTGGAAAAAGCTAGCCGGATTTACTATCACTTAGGACGCGATCGCACTTTTAACGACCAAATCCTGGGACATTATCAAAGTTTACTGCGGACTTACCCTAAACGCGGTACTGGGCCGATCGCTATTGAAGATACTGGCCCTGTCCTCAACAGCATGAGATTGATCAAAAGCGAAGCTGAGTTGGAATTGATGCGTCAAGCAGCTGCGATCGCAACTGAAGCACACAATTATGCTCAAGAAATCGCCGCACCCGGACGTTATGAGTACGAAATACAGGCGGAGATGGAACGGATCTTTCGAGTGCGGGGTGGCTTAGGGCCTGCTTATCCTTCGATTGTGGCTTCTGGTGTAAATGCTTGTGTACTCCACTACATTGAAAATAATCGTCAAATGCAGGATGGAGAATTACTGCTAATTGATGCCGGTTGTGCTTACGGTTATTACAACTCGGATATTACCCGGACATTTCCTGTGGGGGGTAAGTTTACGCCAGAACAAAAGACGCTGTATGAGATTGTTTTGGAGGCGCAAAAACAAGCGATCGCTCAAGTCCAACCAGGTAATCCCTTCAAATTAGTTCATGATACAGCAGTGCGCGTTCTCACAGAAGGTTTAGTCGAAGTTGGCATTCTCAAAGGTGAAATTGATAAGTTAATTGAAGAAGAGAAATATAAACCATATTATATGCATCGTACCAGTCATTGGTTAGGTTTAGATGTCCATGATGTCGGTGCTTATCAGCATGGTGAAGACAAACCACAGATTTTACAACCAGGTCAAATTTTGACAGTGGAACCGGGACTATATATTGTACCGGATACCAAACTAGCAGAAGACCAGCCACAGACCGATCCTCGATGGGTTGGGATTGGTATTCGGATTGAAGATGATGTGTTAGTTACACCTGGGGGACATGAGGTATTAACTGCGGGGGTTCCCAAAGCTGTAGATGAAATCGAAAGATAGAAAATGGGGATGGTAGACATCATCCCTAAGCCGGGACTTCCAGTCGCTTTTAAAATCCCACTTCTAAGGGAAAAATTACGGTAAAAGTAGAACCAACGCCTACCTGCGAGGCTAGGTTAATTTGACCTTGCAATAGTTTTACTAAACGCGAGACGATCGCTAATCCCAATCCGGTACTATCAGGAAGATAGGGACGATCGCTATAACTCACGCGAAAGTAGGGTTCAAATATCTGGGCTTGGTTTTCAGGCGCAATGCCAACTCCAGTGTCAGAAACTGCGAGCACCCATCTCTGGTTCTCCAACACCTGACACATGATAATCACAGTCCCCAACTCTGTATAACGAATCGCATTACTAATAAGATTTGTAATAATTTGTTGCAACTGAAAAGAATCTGTAATTAATTTTTCGGGAATGCGATCGCAATCGACTACGATTTGTAAATTTTTTCCCATAGCTAAAGGTTGCAACATTTCACACACACTATCGATTAATTCACGCACATCGGTAGGTGCTGATTGGAGTTTTATCTGCCCTGCCTCATAGCGCGAAAGTTCTAGTACATCATTAATTAGATGGAGTAACTGTCTACCATTGCGTAGTACCCGCTCAATATGTTCTAAATTGCTAAAGCTGTCTTTGATACCAGTCTTTCGGCGTTGTTGGCGTAAAAACAGATCCGAATAACCAATAATGGAAGTTAGGGGATGTTTCAATTCGTGGGCTAGTTGGGAAAGATACTCTTGATTAGCGCTAATTAGCCGCGTGAGTTCATCATTATGGAGCGTTAGTGATGCTTGCAACTTCTGTAATTCCCGTAAGCGTTCCTCAACATAACTCTTGAAACATCGAGCGATCGCTTCGTCTACAATAGCGTCAATCAAACGCATAGAACGAATTATCTCTGACGGGATTCCCTTTAATAAATCTGGTTGTAGAACATCAAATATTACTGTTCGCAGCAGATGATATTCTCTGGCAATTTCTGCTGGATCAAAACCTTGTTCGGCTCGAATCGCTCCATGCTGAAAACTGGCAGTAACCATTGATTGAATATCATTCTCTTGAGATTTTGAAAGCACTGTCACCATAGCTTTCAAAACATCAGGAATGTGATCTTTTACCGCTGTATAAGATAAGTCATCTGCACTTTCAATCCGTCTATCCTTACGAACTGCTAAAATCCACTTATCAAGGATGGTATCCGTTTTTTCAGCCAGTACTTGACTAAAATCCATTATGTTAAATTCATCTAGAAGATAGATGAGTAAACTTCCATATCCAAATAGTTTAGCGACTAAAGTGGTGCTATACCACAATTAGTAATATCTTTCATCTACCAAAAGAAATATATTTTACAGGATTCGGTTGTTGATTAGCATTAATACCCGTACATCAAAATCAAGAAGTATAATATATATCTTGATTTTATCAATATAAGTCTAGCAGTTAACAGCCTTGTGACTTGACTTAACATTATTTAGCTCACTGTGCGAACTATTCGCTGTTACCTTGGTTAACAGTGCGAGAAAATATCCGTTTAGCCGTAGATGAAGTGTTAAAAAATGCTAATCGCTCCGAAAAAATCAGCATTGTAAATCAACACTTGGCAATGGTAAACTTGACGGCGGCGGCTGACAAATATCCCGATGAAATTTCTGGAGGTATGAAACAACGAGTAGGTATTGCCAGAGCCTTAGCAATTCGTCCCAAAATGTTGCTGATGGATGAACCTTTTGGGGCGCTAGATGCACTAACTCGTGGCAAATTAGAGCAGCAGGTATTGGATCTTTGGGAAAATAATCGTCAAGCAGTGATGATGATTACCCACGATGTAGACGAAGCTATTTATATGTCCGATCGCATCGTCTTGATGACCAATGGCCCAGCTGCTAGTATCGGGGAAATTTTAGAAGTTCCTTTTGAGCGTCCGCGCGTTAGCGTTCGCAAAGCGTCTCCGTCAGGAGAAGCTCCTTTGAAAGAGGCTCGCGCCGCCATGCGAAACTCAAAAGAGTATTTTGAACTCCGCAACCATGCCTTAAATTTCCTCGATCGATATTTTACCCAAGATGAGTAAATTAGATTATCATTTTTTTAGTGGGTAGCCTAATTCAAATTCATGAAAGCTGAATTTGGAACGGAGGAACCAATGTTTGGGGCTAATCTTGCAGAGAGCGGCAATTTAAGAGTAAAAAGTGAAGAATAATTAATCTTTAACTCAACACTCAACACTCAGCACTCAACACGGGCTAAACGCCCCGTTGGCGCAGCCTCTCGTAGAGAAGAGAGCTAACAGCACTCCTAAAAGAGAGACACCTTCCAGTCTTAGCCCGTCAGCTAACTCCGTAGGCAATGGAAGGAACCCCCAAGACTTTGGCTGTAATACAGTTATTATTGGGGTTTCCTTAACTGATTTAAGATTTGAGATTTTGGTTATCGTCACTCAATCTAAAATCCAAAATCCTTCGACTGAGCGTAGCCGAAGTCCAAAATCTCAAATTGGTTGCCCTGCTTCTCATTGCTAATTCATTTCATTAGGAGAAGTAAAGCTGTGCAAATCAAGCCAATGTTAGCACGTCTGCAAAGTGCCACAGGTCGAGATGATTTAATTGAACAAATGGTACTGCTGCCAGAACCAAAAAAACCTTTTTCAAAAAACCCTGAAATCTCAAAAGCAGTTAATCTAATTGTTGCCTATAACGCATCTCCTAACAGTCATACGGCATTAGATATTGCCTTTTGGATTGCCCATCAAACACGTTTAGCCACTAATGCACAAGTTACAGTTCAAGCCGTTTATGTGGTAGAAAATAATCCAGGCAGTCAGTATCCAAATATCTTAAGCTTTCCACAACAACAGCCTTCATTGGAATGTCAAGTCAGTGAAGTATCAAAGTCTGTCACACAGGTATTAACTCAACCCAAATTACAGACAGTGGTAACTCCCCTGCAACAAGCAGATATAATTCTCTGGCAAGCTCGAAGTCTAGCTGAAGAATGGCAAGGTTCCTTCAAATCTCATCTGCGGTTTGGCTCCATTTCCACAGAACTTAACAAAGTTATTGAATCAGAAGCTGCCGATATTCTGTTTCTAGGTTGCAACTCTGTTAATCATCCGATGATTGAGGCTTTAGGTTCTAATTTCCCCTGTGCCGTTTTGGGTATTCCCAGTTGTATTGATGAATAATCGCTGTTTGAAATTCCAGTAATTTTAATCATAGATAAGTCACCTAAAACTAGGTGGCTTTTTTAGCTACAATACAACCAGTTTAACTAAGTTGACAAAAATATTTACAGTTATTGCGAACGTCAGCAAATGAAGCGTTCACAGAGTCTCTCGAAGAGAAGCAATCGCAAGGCTTTGCGATTGCTTCTCTTTATTCGCAATGACGTTGTGTAATTAATTCTGTCCGACTACTTACTAGTAGCCAATTACTCGCAATACGTCACGCAGAACACTATAACCTGCTAAATCCCACAGAAAATATGCAAGAAAGCCAATAGCTGCCAAGCGACCATTCCAAATTTCGGCTTGAGGAGTCCAGCCAAACAGAAATGTATTACGATCTATGCCGTTGTAAGCTTTAGCAACAGGTGGTAAATCGGTAGAAGAACGAGTTTCTTTAGATTGCATTGTTTTTTCTCCAATATTCAGTAGATTTTCAAATGTTTAGTCTTTAATAGCCAATTAGGCGCAGTACGTCGCGTAAAACGCTATAACCTGCTAAATCCCAAAGCAAATAGGCAAGAAAGCCAATAGCTGCCAAGCGTCCATTCCAAATTTCGGCTTGAGGAGTCCAGCCAAACAGAAAAGCGTTACGATCTATGCCGTTGTATTCTGGTGCAACAGGTGGTAAATCAGTAGAAGGCCGAGTTTCTTGAGTTGCCATTTTTTACTCCAATATTTGGTAGTTTTTTAGGTGTTTAATTTCTAGTAGCCAATCAGATGTAAAACATCGCGCAGAATGCCATAACAAGCTAAGTCCCAAACTAAATAGGCAAAAAGCAAAACCCAACAATTACAAACTCACTGTTCCACATTTACAATTAAAGAGTCTATGCAAACAGACAGAAAATAATTGCGATCGCAGTTATTATATTCTGTTGTAATTCCTTGGCAAATCTCTGTTTTTAAGAACAATTTGCCATCTTTTTGCCTTCAACTATTTGTTTGTTAACTTTAATGTAGCTATTAATAGCTAGACTGATTTCTGCCTGTAGGTACAAACCACAAGCACTTCTTATGGACGATTATCAAAAACGTATTATTGTAAACAAATCCATCTTGAGAGGGTAATAAAAAATAAATTTGTAACAAAATGTAAAGTATTGGCAAGTAAACGAGTATTTCGACAGAATTGTTCGCTATAAATTAAGCTAATAAAATTAAAAAGTAGCGGTAAATAATTAATCACAAGTACCGATTTGATTAATTTTTTCATCAAGCGATATTAAAAGTTATATCTTTCGCTGTATGAAAGTTTAAGCCTTTGGAGAGATGCTTTAAATAGCTAAATTCTACGATTCTGATCTAACAAGTTAGGTATTGCCATAGGTACAAACATAATAAATACTAAGAGTTACTTCTCAAGAAATTCTTAATCCCCCCAAATTTAAACTTAGTAGAAGGAAATCCAATGTTCCAAAGTACGGAAATCATGGTGGGACTCCATAAACCACTATTGTGGTTAGCACAGGTTCCATTAGAACGCTCAAACGTCACACCAGAACAAGCATCGGTTCTCATTTCTGGGCCGCGCTTTTTTGTGGCTTTAATCTCCGGCGTGATTCTTGCCTTTGCTTTCCAATTAGTTCTAACTAATCTCTCCCTTGCAGCCGGTATTTCCTACCTGGGGCACTCATCTGATTCGGATTCAGATAATGGAGAAGTCGGAAGTTTGGGCGGCAGCATTCGCAAAATCGGCACAGCAGTAGGGATTTGGACATTACTCACTGTGACGGTCGCCTTATTAATCGCTTCTTACCTGGCAGTAAAATTGAGCCTTGTCATCTCAGACCGAGGATTGGGAGCGATTCTCGGGTTGGTGATTTGGGGTGCTTACTTTTTGCTCCTAGTTTGGGTAAGTTCCACCACCGTAGGCTCCTTAATTGGCTCAGTTGTGAATACGGCAACATCTGGGTTTCAGGCGATTATGGGCACTGCTACCGCCGCACTAGGCGCTAAAGCTGTGAATAGCCAAGTGGTAGCCACGGCTGAAGCCGCCGCCGCCGCCGTTCGTCGAGAACTAGGAAGCGCCATCGACCCCGTGAGTATCCGGGAAAACATAGAAGATTATTTAGAAAAGATCCGTCCTCCAGAGCTAGATGTGTCAAAGATTCGGAGTGATTTTGAAAATTTACTCAACGATCCGCAATTAAAAGCGATCGCCGGGACTCCAGATATCCGCAACATCGACCGCCAAAAGTTTATCGAGTTAGTCAGCAGCCGCACCGATCTTTCTAAAAAAGACGTTAGCCGCATTGCTGATACTTTGTATAAAGTTTGGCAGCAAGTTGTAAGTCAACAACCACCCACCGAAGACCGTTTGGGTGAGTTAATGGATTATCTGAAATCACTTCCAGCAGGACAAAGCAAAACAGATGAACTCAACACCAAGCTAGATCGGTTATTAGCAGAAAAGCGTGATTCCAAAGAATCTGACCAAAAGCCAGCTAGCGGGCCAATTCAAAGTACACTCCAGCAAGGACTCTCTGCCTTAAGCGCCATTGTGTTGGGACGCACAGATTTGTCTGATTTGGATGTAGAAAAAATCTTGGGTAGTCTCACTAACGCTAAAGATAAAGTCACCGAACAAGCAGATAAGTTAGGCTTGCCAACACCATCACAACCCTATAGTCCAATTCGGGCTGATGTCGAAAACTACCTGTACAATACTTATGCTTGGCAACTGAGTTCAGAAAGAATTGCCCAGGAATTTCATGATGTCATCTACGACCCAGCAGCTGACCCTGGAATCGTCCGCAGGGAACTAGAACGACTATCCCGTAATGATTTCGTCAAAATTTTGCAACAACGGGGATTGCTTACCCAAGGTCAAATTCAGCGCATTGCAAATCAGCTAGAAACTGTCCGCCAAGAAGTGTTGGTAACAGTAAGAGCTATTGAAGAAAGAGATATAGTCCAAGACTTGCAACGCGCAGTAGAAAGTTATCTGCTCGTTACTCCGAAGGCAGATTTGACAGCCGAAGGCATTGAGCAGAATTTTAAACCACTGTTGGAAGACTCAGAGACAGATTATGAAACCCTGACATTGCGACTAGCGCACCTTGACCGCCAAGAAATTCGGCAGATATTGCTACAACGTAATGATGTCCAGTTATATGAAGTAGATAGCATTGTCGATGAGTTGGAAAAACAACGCGATCGCGTCTTGGTAGAATCCAAAGGACTAGCAGAACAGGCACAATATCAAGCAGAAACCCTGTGGCTAAATGTAGAATCATATCTGCGTAACACAGGCAAATCAGAACTGAATCCTGATGGCATTCGCGCCGACTTCAAAAAGCTACTAGAAGATCCTCAAGCTGGAATTAGCTCAATTCGGGCACGCTTGTCTCGCTTTGACCGCGATACCTTAGTGCAATTGTTGAGTCAGCGGGAAGATTTGAGTGAAGATCAAGTTAATCAAATCATCAATACTACTGAAGAGTCATGGTACAGTATTCGCCACACACCCCAAGTTGTAGTCGATAAAGCTAAAGAGCAATACGACTCTGTGACGACAACGATCGCAGATTATCTCCGAAATACTGGCAAACAAGAACTGAATCCAGAAGGTATTCAACGAGATTTGACCAGATTATTTGAAAATCCCAAAGAGGGAGCCGTTGCACTGCGCCGTCGGTTGTCGCAGGTAGATCGGGATACACTGGTGAAATTGCTCAGTCAACGCCAAGACTTGAGTGAAGAACAAGTCAATGAAATCATTGATTCCACCCAAAATTCGATTCGTAACTTTGTACGTGCGCCTCGTCGCCTAGCTAGCCGCACCCAGCAAAGAGTAGAATCATTCAAAGGTTATTTGGAAGAGTATCTGCGCCAAACTGGTAAAGAAGAACTCAACCCAGAAGGTATCAAACGCGACTTGCAATTATTGTTGCACGATCCGCGAGTCGGCGTAGAAAGTTTTGGCGATCGCCTTGGACAGTTTGACCGTTCTACCATCATCGCCCTGCTGAAAATTCGGGAAGATATTTCTGATGAAGAAGCGGCGCGAATTGCCGATAATATAGTGTCCGTAAGAGATCAATTTGTCGAACAAGTGCGGAGCATCCAACGCGGCATTCAAGATGCAATTGATGGGGTTTTTGCCCGCATTCGTAACTATCTCAACTCCTTGGATCGCCCAGAACTTAACTATGATAGTATTAAGCGCGATATTCGCACAGTTTTTGACGATCCCCAGGCGGGTTTCGATGCCCTGCGCGATCGCTTGTCCTCCTTTGACCGTGATACCCTAGTGGCAATTATGAGTTCTCGTGAGGATATCTCTGAGGAAGATGCCAACCGGATCGTAGACCAAATCGAACGGGCACGCAACACAGTATTGCAACGTGCAGAACGCCTACAGCACGAAGCCCAACGTCGCCTAGAACAGGTGAAGCATCAAGCACAGCGGCAAGCAGAAGAAACCCGCAAAGCCGCCGCTACAGCAGCGTGGTGGCTGTTTGCCACAGCATTCGTCTCCGCCATTTTCTCTGCATTAGGAGGAGCGATCGCTGTAGTTTAACAAGTTATCTCCGCTAACTTTTAAGCCTCCCGGTATGGGGGGCTTTTCTATGTTTTGCAGACTTACGAGTAGGGCATCCTTGATATCATGTTCGGTAAAAGACTTATCATTAAGAGTGCAGGGGGCAGGGAGCAGGGGGCAGGGAGCAGGGAGCAGGGTGAAAGATGAAAGAGGGTTTTAAGATTTTTGCATAGATGCCCGGAATAATAACTAATCAAGCGGACATGATATGACAGGTTAAGGTCATCAACTATTTGTTAATAAGTAATAGTGCTTAAAAACTCTTTAACATCAAGACTGGAAACACGATTTTTAAAGCTAACTATGCCTACACCTGGTTACGCCTACACGTCATATTTAGCAGATTTCATGTAAATATGCCTTTCAATATAGTCATATATGAATATCATTTACCACTCTCATCTCAGCAATTAGATAGTTGAAAATAGATTTGCTTTAATGTTTTAATGTTATTAAATATCTTGCAATCAAATTTCAGCCTGTTATCAATAAATAACCCTGTAATTTTTGCAAGTTAGTAATTCTTACCTAAGTAGCAATTTCAAACAATGGAAAATACATTAATTGATAAAACCTTCCGTGACAGCAATGGCAAAATTGTTCTGGGCGAAATGCCAAACCCACCACTTATTCTTTGGATAGTAGCTAGTTTACTAACTCTAGTTTTTACAACTGGTAAAATTAATACATTATTAGACATTCTGGCAAATGGCGCCTTGTTTACTTGGGCTTGGCTGGAACTATTTCAAGGCGTTAATTATTTTCGCAGAGCGCTAGGTCTTGCCGTATTGATTGGTCTTATTGCATACCAGCTTCAGTACTCATAAATAGTTGAGTAATAAATAATACTATAACGGTTCCCATTCAGATGCGGTACAAGATTAATCGCGAAGTGTAGGGGCACTGCCGTGCCCCTACGTGTCAACTTAAGCCGAAAACTATATCAGACAGGCGTTTTGTAAATCCCTCACGCCCTCATCCCCTAACCCCTTCTCCCAAGGGAGAAGGGGAATTGAATGTCTAGCTCCCCTCTCTCTTGGGAGAGGGGCTGGGGGTGAGGGCAAAATGTCTTCACCAAGCGGGTTTAGCGTTAAGTTGACACCAATGGGCAGTGCCGTGCCCCTACGGGTGTACCTCACTCAACCGAGAACCGCTATATAAAAAAAGGAAGTTTAGAAACTTCTTTTTTTGTCCAAAATTCAAAATGTGAATAAAGTCATACTGAAATTATGACTTTATTACACTGTGTTTTATTATTCAGCATTTTAAACTGAGAGCAATACAGCAAATTAATTAAGTCGTGTAACAAAACTTACTGTAAAGTTAATGGGTAAGAATATCTGTTCACAAATTATTGATAAATGCTGTATAAAACTCAAGAAAATTAATTGATGGAGATTTGAATATGAAACGTATTCTATTAGGTACATTACTTGCTCTCCCATTTGCAATTTCCTCCTTGCCGTCACAAGCATCAGCAGCAGAAATCATTGTTAGACCCAATGTTCATAGAGCTGCTATTGTGCATAGACCTGGTGTTGCCCGATTTCAACGAAAGTTAATTCCTGCACATTGGGAAACAGTACGACGCGGTAACAGGTGGGTTAAGGTTAGAGTTCCTGCTCGTTATGTAAATGTAAGAGTTTAATATCTAAATAGAGGCTAACAACTCAACTAGAGTTGTTAGCCTATGTTAGGTAAAAATTTGTTGTTGAATAAGATTTTGAAGTAAATACAAGTAGCTGACATCAGTCAACTTAATCAACATGAATATATATCAGAATTCTCAGCTTGTTAAAAAACTTTTAATCTTTATATTAGGAATTAGTTTAGTAACAGCCTGCGATTCCATTCAGGCTGAAGAAAACAGTATAACTAAAGAAAAAATCTTGATTGGTGATAATTATGGAGAACTATACGATCAAGGAAAGTTACGTACCTACTATTTTTATACCCCAAAATCTTATAATCTAGACCGCCCGATGCCATTAGTTTTGGTATTTCATGGAGATGATGGTAATGGTCGGTCTATCAGTAATGTGACTCGCTTCAATGAATTAGCAGATCAAAAAGGATTTATTGCTGTTTATCCAGATGGAATTGACCAAAAATGGAGCCTTAGAGGTAACACCCAAGGAAAAGTAGATGATGTTTTGTTTGTCAGTGCTTTGATTAATCATCTTCAGCAGCAACTCAATATTGATAGTCATAAAGTTTATGCCACCGGTTTTTCTAGAGGTGGGATACTTACTCAAGCACTGGCTTGTAAGTTACCTGATAAAATTGCCGGTTTTGCATCAGTAGCAGGTTCGCTCCCGGTTAGACTCAAACCTAATTGCCAACCTCAAACTTCCATATCGATGTTAACGATCAACGGTACAAACGATCGCGATGTCCTTTATGATGGTGATGACCACACTCAACGAGGAGCGTTGGTTTCGATCTCAGACATGGTAGATTTTTGGCGATCGCACGATCGATGTACCTCATCGAATCAATCTCCAGAGTTTTCTAAAGATAAAGTGAAAACCGCTATCTACACAGGTTGTAATGACAACTCCGAAGTCTGGCAGCTAGCGGTAGTAAACGGTGGACATTTCTGGCCTGGTGGTTCTTCAACTGACGAGAGCCTAAACAAATTTAATGCCAAGCTGGGGCTGAACGCCAGTGAAACAATTTGGAACTTTTTTGAACGTCACAGTTCATGAGTAGCTAATTTTTTAAACACCATTTTGCTTAAACCATGCCAAGAGGCGTTTCCAACCATCCTGAGCTTCTTTCTCACGGTAGGAGGGGCGATAATCGGCAAAAAATGCGTGGGGTGCATTGGGGTAGATGATGATTTCAGATTTGCTGCTACTGGACTGTAAGCGATCGCGCATCTGCTCTACTGTATCAAGAGAAATACCTGTATCCTTCCCACCATAGAGTCCGAGAATGGGGACTGTCAGTTTTGATGCAATATCGACGGGATACTTGGGCTGAAGTTCGGTAGCATCGCCCACGAGTCGCCCATACCAAGCTACACCAGCCTTCACTTGGGGATTATGTGCTGCATATAACCAGATAATGCGGCCGCCCCAACAGAAACCTGTAATTCCCAATTTCTTGCCATTACCCTTAGCTGACTTCTTTGCCCACTCTACTGTGGCATCGAGATCGGATAACACCTGGGTATCTGGCACTTTGGCGACAATTGGACGAATTTCGTCTATGTTGCTTAACTTTGAGACATCGCCTTGACGGATAAATAATTCGGGTGCGATCGCTAAATATCCCAACCGAGCAAAGCGACGAGTGATATCCTGAATATGCTCGTGTACACCAAAGATTTCCTGGATTACCAAGACAATGGGGAAATTGTTACCAGTAGCTGGTGCTGCTCTATAGGCAGGAATTTCGCCATCCTTGACGGGAATTTTCACCGCACCAGCGACTAACCCCTTGGCATCAGTAGTGATGACTCCGGCAGAAATGGGTTGTACTGCGAGGGCAAAACCCGTCGCCACTGTCGCTGTTGCAATAAATTTGCGGCGCGTTAGTTCTTTCATCATCTCTACGTTGAATTACTAAGTTCCCTTATATTTAGGTTATTGTATGGTCAAATGCGCAAAGGGGTAGGTGTACAAATTTCACACCCGAAAAAAAGTGCTTCTATCTCAACAGCAGCAAGCATTTCACCCTACTAATCGCCTAACATTCATCCGCGCAATCTCTGAAATGCTTACAAAAATTGAGTTTCAGCCTTCAACCTTTCCCGACACTCTTCCCAAAGGAATTCTCTAATGCTATGATTGCTCTAGAGTCGCGCAACCGCACCTTGAAAACTAAATATAGCTTGATTTTCAGGCTCCCGCCATTGCAATTCATCAAAATCCCTATTAGGGATTGAAACCCAATATCCTTGTAGTCCGCCTTTGGGATATTGTGAATTGCAATTCATCAAAATCCCTATTAGGGATTGAAACTGAGCATTGCCTCTTTCCCAAGATGCCTGTGTCAAGGCAATTGCAATTCATCAAAATCCCTATTAGGGATTGAAACACATCTTGCTTTACTTTCTCTAGCTCACGCCGAAATTGAATTGCAATTCATCAAAATCCCTATTAGGGATTGAAACAAAGATCCAAGAACTTGAAGCGTTAAAAGAGGAATATTGCAATTCATCAAAATCCCTATTAGGGATTGAAACTACACTAAATTGGAATGTCAGCGCAGTTAATATCATTGCAATTCATCAAAATCCCTATTAGGGATTGAAACAAGCTCGTACCTCAACGACCCCAAAAACAGACAATATTGCAATTCATCAAAATCCCTATTAGGGATTGAAACATATAGCTGTGCCCCTACTCATTGGGAAGAATTTATGCATTGCAATTCATCAAAATCCCTATTAGGGATTGAAACTTCAAATTAATCTCCTTTGTAAGCTTGAATCAATATTGCAATTCATCAAAATCCCTATTAGGGATTGAAACTTTTTGCAGCCGCTACTATTAGCTTAGATGTAATTGCAATTCATCAAAATCCCTATTAGGGATTGAAACACCAAATTCGCGGCGGCTTAAGCCCAAACCTTCAATTGCAATTCATCAAAATCCCTATTAGGGATTGAAACGAGGGAACACAAATGTATTATATTGTTTCTTTACATTGCAATTCATCAAAATCCCTATTAGGGATTGAAACAACGTGGGGGGAGTGAAGCGAATGTAGGTTCCCGTGTAATTGCAATTCATCAAAATCCCTATTAGGGATTGAAACTTCCTACTTACTTCTTCCTTTACAAAATGCCTATTGCAATTCATCAAAATCCCTATTAGGGATTGAAACAAGAGTGGCAGTGGGGTCTGGGGAAACCTCAGATATAAAACTTAGTATTAATATTAGACAAAGAGCGATCGCCTTATTTTTCCCGATTTATCCAATCTTCTCCACCAGCTAACTGACTGAGATAATCATCCATAATCGCAGGTAATTCCTTTGGTGAATAAGTATATGTTAAAGTCAGTAAACTAGTAGCTGTAGTTAAAATCTGGCTTTTATTTAGCATTGCTGACAACTGAGAACGAGTAAACTTCCCATCCATTACTTCCTCACTAGCATCAGCGATCGCATCCTCAATAATTTCCTCTTCTATCAAATTTTCCCACTCATCTAAATTAATATAGTAAGATGCTTTATTATCTTTAATATTCAGCTTTTTAATTTCTCGGATAGAGTTACGAATAGAATTGGCCCATGAACCAGTTAATCGTTGTTCTACTTGGTTTTTAATTAAATGAATCAGCAGAATGTTTAAATAAGCTTGGATATTTCGCAGAATAGCTTGTTTACTCATGCCTTCTAATTCATCAACAATTGCCAAGGCATCGGCATAACGTCCTTCCAAAATACTATTTTTGAGGTCTATCAATTCCTGTGTCATTTTTTCACCGCCTACCTGCTTTCCAATCTTCTCCACCGATTAGCTGAGTTAAAGTTTCAGCCACAATTGCGGGTAACTCTTTAACTGAATAAGAATAAGTTAGCGCCAAAAACTTCAAAGCAGTCTGAATTAGCTGGTTTCTATCCACCATTTCAGCCAGTTGAAATTGATTATATGCCCCATTCATTACTTCCTCACTAGCATCAGCGATCGCATCCTCAATAATTTCCTCTTCTATCAAATTTTCCCACTCATCTAAATTAATATAGTAAGATGCTTTATTATCTTTAATATTCAGCTTTTTAATTTCTCGGATAGAGTTACGAATAGAATTGGCCCATGAACCAGTTAATCGTTGTTCTACTTGGTTTTTAATTAAATGAATCAGCAGAATGTTTAAATAAGCTTGGATATTTCGCAGAATAGCTTGTTTACTCATGCCTTCTAATTCATCAACAATTGCCAAGGCATCGGCATAACGTCCTTCCAAAATACTATTTTTGAGGTCTATCAATTCCTGTGTCATTTTTTCACCGCCTACCTGCTTTCCAATCTTCTCCACCGATTAGCTGAGTTAAAGTTTCAGCCACAATTGCGGGTAACTCTTTAACTGAATAAGAATAAGTTAGCGCTAAAAACTTCAAAGCAGTCTGAATTATCTGGTTTCTATCTACCATTTCAGCTAGTTGGAATTCATTGTAAATTCCATTCAAAACTTCTACACTGGCATCACGCACTGCTACTTCTATTTCATCTTCAATACAAATATCCCATTCGTTTAAATTGATATAATAAGATTTTTTATTATCTTTGATATTGAGTTTTTTAATTTCTATAAGTGAATTACGAATAGAAGCAACCCAAGAGTTTGTTAATCGCTGCTCTAGTTGGTTCTTAATCAAATGAATCAGCAGAATCCTTAAATAAGCTTGGATATTCCGCAGGATAGCTTGTTTACTCATGCCTTCTAATTCATCTACAATTGCCAAGGCATCTGCGTAACGTCCTTCCTGAATACAAGTTCTGAGGTCTATTAATTCTTGTGTCATTTTTATTAACCTCAAAATTTCATTATGCTAATTTCAATATAACAATCACCTATAGTTTATGAATAGCAGGTAAGATATCCTGCTATTCATAAAGTAGTATTATTTACTTATTCGCTTGTATCACCTGCAAACTACCACCTGCATATAAAGTTGACTTACTCGCTTTAAATCCAGTCTTAGCTAACAACTCAACTAAATCAGTTTTCAGCAATTCCCAAGCTGTTTCTGTCTCAAACAATAACAAAAACACCGATACCCCAGGCCAAAATATCGGATTTGTCGGAGCGTGAAAATCCACCAGCGTAAAAACTCCTCCTGGCTTCAACACCCGATAAACTTCATTAATAATTTTTCGTAATTGCTGAGGCTGCATCTCGTGTAATGCAACGCTGGTATGCACCACATCAAACAAATTATCTGCAAATGGCATCTTCTCGGCAAAAGCTTCTATGTATGAAGCTTCGGGTACATTTAGCCGCGCCCGTTGCAAAGACTTAGGTGAAGCATCCAATCCTGTTACGTTTTGTGAAGTTTTTACTAAAAACTCCGTCGTTTGCCCACTACCACAACATAAATCTAAAACCTGAGAATCTGAGTGAATTGTTAAGCCTTGCAAAGCAAGTTGCCGAAAACGGGCTTCACCACCTACACTTAAGGCTGCTAAACGAGAGATCCCATCATATAACCACTGATAACGGTAACTCCAATCCCTTAAAATTGTTGCCATTGCATATTTCCTTGCTATTAAGCTTTATATTTAATAAAGATATATTGTTAACATTAGTAAAAAACCTGAAAAGATTGGGGGAAAGTAACTGCTATGGGTCGTGTAGGCGTCTTATTACTCAATCTCGGTGGGCCTGATAAGCTAGAAGATGTCGGGCCATTTTTGTACAACCTGTTTTCCGATCCGGAAATTATTCGCCTACCATTTCGCTGGTTGCAAAAGCCCCTAGCCTGGTTTATTGCCACGCGGCGAACCAGAACATCAGAAGGAAACTATAAGCAAATCGGTGGTGGTTCCCCACTACGGCGGATTACAGAAGCGCAAGGGGAAGCTCTAAAAGAACAGTTAGGTTTTTTAGGGCAAGAAGTTAATATTTATGTGGGAATGCGTTATTGGCATCCCTATACAGAAGAGGCGATCGCACAAATTACCCAAGATAAGGTAGAACACCTGGTAATATTACCACTATATCCCCAGTTTTCTATCAGTACCAGTGGTTCCAGCTTCCGGCTTTTAGAAAAGCTTTGGCAAGAAGATCCAAAACTTCAACCTATTGATTACACCGTCATTCCTTCTTGGTACAAACAACCAGGCTATCTTCAAGCAATAGCACAACTCATAACCCAGGAACTTGAGCAATTCCCTAACCCGGATGATGTTCATATATTCTTCAGCGCCCACGGCGTTCCGAAAAGCTACGTTGAAGAAGCTGGCGACCCTTACCAGATGGAAATTGAAGAATGTACTGCATTGATTATGCAGACTCTCAATCGACCCAATACCCACACCTTAGCTTACCAAAGTCGTGTCGGGCCAGTAGAATGGCTCCAACCCTATACTGAAGATGCCCTCAAAGAACTAGGCGCACAAGGCGTGAAAGATTTGGTTGTCGTGCCAATTAGTTTTGTCTCAGAGCATATCGAGACACTACAAGAAATTGATATTGAGTATCGAGAAGTAGCCGAAGAATCAGGAATTCACAACTTCCGCCGCGTACCGGCTCCCAATACCCATCCAGTATTTATTAATGCACTAGCTGAATTAGTGATTGATGCGTTGAGAAACCCCAGTTTCAAGCTTTCGCAAGCTGCCCAAATGAAAAAAATGGTAAAGATGTACCCTCAAGAGCGTTGGGAATGGGGTCTGACAACTAGTGCTGAAGTATGGAATGGTCGGATTGCGATGCTGGGTTTTATTGCCTTAATCGTAGAGTTGATTACCGGTCACGGCTTCTTGCACATGATTGGGCTTTTGCAGTAAAGGGCATTGGGGATTGGGCATTGGAAAACTCTTCCCTTGTACTCCCGTCCCTTGCGCGTCTTTGTTAGGAGAAGTTCTGTACCCTGTTGGGGATGGCTACGCCATCTAAAGAAGCCCGATCTTCAGACTTATCTCCTTGTCCCTAGTCCCCCATGCCCCATGCCCCATGCCCTATGCCCCATGCCTTCTCTCTTTGTGATACCAGTCATACCACTGTTTAGCACTACGAACTGCAAACCAGAGCAGTATTAAAGCAATTACTCCTCCTTGCCAGGGTGCATCAAAGGCAAATAGTACTAGAGCAATGCACAAGGTATCTTGAAGGAAAACTGCCCACAACGGTAAGCCACGTAACCGATAGAACCAACCAATTTGGACGAGCTGGAGTACCACAGCTAATAAACCTCCAATTATGGCAATCAGCCAGTTTGGGGTTGCTGTTGCTGTAGCTACTCCTAACCCCATAATTGCGCCTACAAGGGGAGACATGAATAACTGAAACACTTGGAGCAGTCTTTGCCCCCAGAGCTTTTTTGAGGCTAATAATTCAATTAATGACCAACTGGTGAGGCAACATAATAATATTGGTGGAGAAATGTGAGATAGAATTGGGACTTGTGACCACAAGTTGCTACCTTGCAATAATCCAATAATTAGCAAAGGTATACCTATTCTCATTCCTGCTGCCGCAGAGGCAGAAAGTGTGGCTAGGATTTCAATCATCAAAGCACTCGTAATATTAATAAATAAGTAAGTATTTGTTATGTATACTACCCAGTGCTGGCAATAATTCGAGCATTAAACAGATTGCAATATTAAATGTTGTTGGTATCTTTATACAACAGAATTCAAGAGTCAGAATGGACTGCGCCCTGCGGCGCTAACAGAAGTAAAACAGGCTTTATACCTGGCTTTAAGACTTAGCTTGCTACCTCACTAACTTTAAATTCGCTGTATATCTTTTTTGATGATGTCTGCGTATTTTTGGGGTAATTTGCTTGTAGTAAGCGCTTAAACGCCTAATACAAGCAAATTAATCCTAAATACCTAATCGTTGGTAAACTTCTTCTAAATGCCGCAGATGTTGCTGGGGGTCGAAACAAACCTCTAGTTCTGCTGAAGACAATCTTTGAGTAACACGCGGATCTTTGCTAATCAAGTCTTGGAAGTTTCCTTCTGGCTGATTCCAAGCGGCGTGAGCGCTTTCTTGAACGATCGCATAAGCCTCTTCTCGGCTGCTTCCCTTGTCTATCAAAGCCAGTAACACTTTTTGGCTGAACACAACGCCACCGTAACAGTTGAGATTGCGTTTCATGTTCTCAGGATAGACCAACAAGTTTTTGACCAAATCGGTTATTTCTGACAACATAAAGTGGGTCAAAGTACAAGCATCTGGCAAAATTACCCGTTCTACAGAACTGTGAGAAATGTCTCGCTCATGCCATAAAGCAATGTTTTCTAAAGCTGCACCGGCATGACTTCTGACGAGTCGTGCCATTCCTGTCAGTCGTTCCGAACGGATGGGGTTACGCTTGTGTGGCATTGCTGAGGAGCCTTTTTGACCTTTGGCGAAGAATTCTTCAACTTCCAAAACGTCTGTTTTTTGGAGATTGCGAATTTCTACAGCAAAGCGCTCAATGGTTGCTGCTACCAAAGCTAATTGTTGCACGTAGTCGGCGTGGCGATCGCGGGAAATAACTTGGGTTGAGGCCGTATCGGGTTCGAGTCCGAGTTTTTGACAAGCGATCGCTTCTACGCGCGGTTCAATATTGGCATAAGTTCCTACCGCACCAGAGATTTTACCCACAGCGATCGTTTGACGGAGTATTCTCAGGCGTTCTTGGTGTCGCAATACTTCTGCTAACCAACCAGCTAGCTTAAAACCGAAAGTAATCGGTTCAGCGTGAATACCATGCGATCGTCCAGCCATCACTGTATGACGATGTTCCCGTGCTTTTTGGCGAATTACTTGAATCAAATCTTCTAGACGTTGCAATAATATATCCAAACTGGCAACTAATTGCAGTGCTAAAGCTGTATCCAAGACATCCGAACTCGTTAAACCCAGGTGAATGTAGCGTCCGGCATCGCCTACATATTCATTGACATTTGTCAAGAAAGCAATGACATCGTGGCGGACTACAGCCTCAATTTCCAGTACCCGCTTTGGATCAAAATCTGCCTTAGCCTTAATTTCCTCAACGGCTTCAGATGGAATGTAACCAAGTTCAGCTTGAGCCTCACAAACAGCAATTTCGACTTGCAGCCAAGTTTTTAGTTTATAGGCTTCACTCCACAGATTAGCCATTTCGGGCAAAGTATAACGCTCAATCACAGTTCGGCACAGAATACAACCGTCATATTTTACAGTTTAATTAATGTAGATCGCTTTTTGACGCTACTTTTTGCTCAGAGACGGAAGCAGTTTTTGAATCCGACGTGATAATACTAATCCTGCCGTCAGCCTCCATATATGCGAACTTCACATCAGCTAAAAATTCCACACCTTGCTGACGTAACTTGCTCATCAATTCATCATCTGTAATTAACTCTCGTTGCAGATGGCGCTCAATCATCCGACCGTTTTTTACCAATAGCAGCGGTGGCGGATTCAGGAAACGTTGGAACTGGGGAAGTTTGTAACCCAACCAGTTCAGCAAGTAACTCCAAAAAATCACTGTTCCTACGAGGATAGCGCCTTCAGTAATTGATGTGTAATTACTTGCCATAGCATTTTGAGCAGCTTCCGCAAATAGTACTACTACAAGTAAATCGGTAATTCCTAATGTTCCTAATTGTCGGCTAGGAAGCAGGCGTAGCACTGAGAACAACGCTAAGTAGACTAGCGACCCGCGGATAATCAACTCAAAGATGCTGATGCTAGGAATAAAAATTGCTTGCCAATTGATAAAAAACCATTTTTCCATTAGCACTGATTTTCTTCCTTTTTCAATAGAATTCTGGAAAAAGTCCAGTATAAAAAGGAGTCATAATTCATAATTGCTGAATACTTTACTCATCAACTGTGGCAAGAATAAGCAATTACCTAGACTGGATATTAGATACTTCAATATCTATCAGATTTACAAAGATAAATCTCCAGTAATCAAGGATTAAAAGCGCTGATTTTTTCTTCTCTGCTTTAAGCGTTTGGGCTTTCTAAAATACTGAAAGAAGCGATTAATAAAGCGAGAAGATGGCTTTTTATCAGTCGATGCTTGTTCTCTTGGAGCCTTGCCATTATAGTCTGTGTTATCAGATATATGTACAGCATTTTTAGTTGGAATTATGCCGCTTCCATGCCTTCGAGAATAAACTTGAGTAAATTCTGCACCGAAGAAAAGAATTTGTGCGGCATAATTAACCCAAGCTAAAATCACCACCAGTGAGCCAGCAGCACCATAGGCTGATCCAAAACTGCCATTACCTAAATATTGTCCTAATAAAAATCTCCCAATAGAGAACAAAACTGAGGTAAGAGCAGCTCCAACTAAAACATCACTCCATGCAATTTTGACATCTGGCAAAACTTTAAAAATTAGTCCGAATAGCACTGTAGTTATTGCAAAAGAGATAATAGTATTGGCAATCTGCCAGATGAAATCGAAACCTGGTAACAAATTACTAAAGTATGTTACTAATGTTGCTAATATCGTACTAATTACTAGAGAAACTAAAAGTAAAAAGCCAATCCCGATCACCATTGCAAAGGACAAAAAGCGGAGGCGAATCATGTTATTTATGCCACGTCCAGGTTTGGGTTTAACTTCCCAAATGGTATTCATGGCATCTTGCAACTCAGTAAATAAGCCTGTAGCACCCACTAGCAGAACTACGACACTAATGACCGAAGCGATCGCTCCTGTCTTTGGTTGGTTAGCATTTTTGATCGCTGTTTCGAGAAACTTTGCGCCATCTATTCCGACTAAACCTTGAATTTGTCCGACAATTTGACCTCTTGCCGCTTCCTCTCCAAATACTGCACCTGCGATCGCAATTACAATAATTAGCAACGGTGCAATGGAAAAAATTGTGTAATAAGCTAATGCTGCCGCTAACCGTGAGGCTTTATCATCACTCCATTCTTTGAATGTCTCTTGTAATAACTTCCAAATTTCTTGCAAATTCATCCAATCAATCTCCTTGTAGGGGATGTTGCTTAGTCCATGATATATTGGATACTGATTTCCTAAGTTGCGACATCCTCCCAAGGGTGTTTGTGAAGCGTCCTTGGGGAGGAATTTAGAATTTTATAATCACATGACAATGCGAACGCGCCAATTGGTGATAATAAAGATCCGCTAATGTTGATCGGATCGCAAAGCAATTTTTACCTAGAAGCAATGACACAGACCGCAGCAATTACAGAAGCGATTACCACTCTTGAGGATGCAGAAAATCGATTTGGTTTTGTCCGTGTTGAAAACGAGCAATTTTTCCCAGAGTGGTATGAGGGATTGTCTGAAATTACGGAAGCGGAAAAAGCCTCTGTGGATGTCGTGCGCCGCAGGTATCTTTATCACCGTGCTGGAGGTGATTTACTAGAAGGGACAGTCATATTGTTGTTGGTGTCACCAATACTTGCACTCTCTGGATTTTACGATCCTCCTTTCAGAATTAAGGCTGAATCATCCGTGGAACTAATGTTAGATGATGGCGAGGAGATACTGCGCGGACGGATTGATGTTTTAGTGTTACAAGATCAATTGTGGGTGATGGTATTGGAGTCGAAAAAAACCACACTCTCAGTTTGGTCGGCTGTACCGCAAGCTCTAGCTTATATGATGGCTAACCCCAACCCCAGTAAACCTGTGTTTGGGATGGTGACGAATGGAGACGATATTTTATTTGTCAAAGTGACGCAAACCAATACACCAGAGTACGATTTGTCAAGAATCTTTGCTCCATTTGCATCAACGAAAGAACTGTACGCGGTTTTGCAAATTCTCAAGCGTATTGGTCAGTTAATTTCTCCTACATCTTAAAGGTTATTTGAAATTACCTAAAAATAGCAATTACTACTGCATTCTATCGATTGTGCGGTACTGAATTGCTTCCGCTACATGATTGGTTTTTAGCTGATCTTCTCCTGCTAAATCTGCAATAGTCCGTGCTACTTTGAGAATGCGATCGCTTGCTCTTGCTGATAAACCTAATTTTCTAATTGCTGCTTCTAATAAATTGCGGCTAGCATCATCTAACTTGCACCATTTTTGAAGATGACTACTTTGCAAATGGGCATTGCAACGCAGATTTGCTTCTCCTTGGAAACGAGTAATTGCGCGATCGCTTGCTTGTTGGACTCGTTCGCGTACTGATATTGATGTTTCTCCCGTCGGTTGTTGGGTAATTTCTTCTGGTTTCAAGCGATTCACTGCAACTTGTAAATCAATTCGATCCATCAACGGCCCAGAAAGTTTTGCCCAATATTGCTCGCGTTGGCGGGGAGAACAAGTACATTGTTGGATGGTATCGCCATAGTAGCCGCAAGGACAGGGATTAGTACTCGCCACCAAAGTAAACTGCGCGGGAAACATCACCGATAATTTGGTGCGGGAAATTGTGACGTAGCCATCTTCTAGAGGTTGGCGCAGAAATTCCAACACATCTCGTTTAAATTCCGTGAGTTCATCAAGGAACAGTACACCTCTGTGAGATAATGAGATTTCTCCAGGACGAGGGAAACTACCACCACCCACCAGAGAAGGCCCGGATGCTGAGTGGTGGGGACTGCGAAAAGGGCGATCGCGTACCAATGTACCACGATTTTTCAATAAACCAGCTACCGAATGAATGCGAGTCACTTCCAAAGATTCGGCAAAACTCAACGGCGGTAAAATTCCCGGTAAGCGCCTTGCTAGCATCGTCTTCCCACTACCAGGCGGTCCGACAAAAATGAGATTATGCCCACCAGCCGCAGCAATTTCTAAAGCACGACGTCCATGAGCTTGTCCTTTGACATCATGCAAATCTGCGCCAGGGTAGGATACTGTTGCTATCTGCGTTGTACTATCCATCTGCACAGGTTTGTAACGCCCCGGATTATTTAAAAAATCCACCACCTCAGACAGATGTTTGCAGCCGTAAACAGCCAAATCTTCAACTACTGCTGCTTCTTGGGCATTATCAGCAGGGAGAACTAAACCTGCAATTCCCATCTTTTGGGCTGCTGCTGCGATCGGTAATACACCAGCCACGGGACGCAAACTGCCATCCAAAGAGACTTCGCCCAAAAATAGATAATCCCCCAACAAATCAGCGCTAACTTGCTCAGAAGCTGCCAAAATTCCCACACTAATAGGCAAATCGAAACAGGGGCCTTCTTTGCGTAAATCTGCCGGAGTTAAATTAATTACTATCTTTCGCATCGGAAAGGCAAAGCCAGTATTTTTCAAAGTTGCTTTGACTCTTTCTCTTGATTCTTGAATCGCTGAATCTGGCAGTCCCAAGACAACAATTCCTGGTAATCCCCCTGACACATCGACTTCTACGCCTACTTTAACGGCATCGATGCCGACAATTGATGCACTCCAGACTCTGGCAAGCATTTCTTATATAAGAGTAAACCTTTAGAATCTCTAGCAGATGAGTTGGTAGATTGGCATTAGTGAAACCACATAGACGATTTTTCGGAATTAAGGCTATTGAACAACAAGATTCCCGACTTCTGAGAAAAGTCGGGAATGTCAGCCGGATTTATATAGCAGTCTTAGATCATTTGTAAAAATAAATTAACCGTAGAGGCGCAGAGAAGCCAGTGCGTTGGGCGGGTTCCCCGACTTGAAGCAACTGGCGCAACGCAGAGAGAGGAATCTGAGATTTTCATGACTCATTTAGGATTGCTATATTTATCCTCACGTCAGACTGTAAACTACATTTAGGACTTCTAAAAAAAGCTCTAACTATTTCTTGTGGGGTGTAGAGAAGTCTCTTACAGCAATTCAAGAGGCAAAATAACTATTGGAAAAATTATTAAGAATATCAAATATTATTGATAATTGCACTGAACGTATTGGTCGATTAACTAGCTGGCTAGTACTAGTAATGATCGTACTTGGCGTGTGGAATGTTGTCGGGCGATATCTTGGAAGAATTAGCGGTAATAACTTCACTTCCAACGCTTATATAGAATCTCAATGGTATATTTTTGATTTAGTTTTCTTGTTGGGAGCAGCTTATACCCTTAAGCACAACGAACACGTGCGGGTTGATATTTTTTATAGTAATTGGCCGCCTCGGCGAAAGGCACTTGCAGACTTAGTAGGGACTATATTTTTCCTCATTCCATTCTGTATCATCACGATTATTTTTTCTTGGGATGCGGTTATGGCTTCATGGCAAATCAAGGAAGCCTCATCCGATCCTGGGGGATTGCCTCGTTACCCCATTAAAGCAATGATTATTGTCGGCTTTGTGTTGCTAATTTTCCAGGGCATTTCTCAGGCAATCAAAAACTTGGCAATTCTTCAAAGCAGGGAGGAAAATCATGACACTGGCTTATGAATGGCTGGGGCCAGTGATGTTTGCTGGTGCTTTGGTGCTGCTGTCGCTGGGCTATCCGGTGGCTTTTTCATTAGGTGGTGTGGCAATTTTATTTGGAATACTGGGAATTAGCTTAGGTGTATTTGACCCCGTGTTTCTGACTGCTATGCCACAGCGAATTTTTGGCATCATGGCAAACTATACCTTATTAGCTATCCCTTACTTCATCTTCATGGGGGCAATGCTAGAGAAATCTGGGATAGCAGAGAGGCTCTTAGAAACGATGGGGATTTTGTTGGGACGCTTGCGCGGCGGACTGGCTTTAGCTGTGATTTTGGTGGGGGCGCTGTTAGCAGCAACTACTGGGGTAGTAGCGGCGACTGTGGTGGCGATGGGTTTGATTTCTCTGCCAATTATGCTCCGCTATGGTTACAACAAAGAATTAGCTTCTGGTGTGATAGCTGCATCAGGAACCTTGGGGCAAATTATCCCGCCGAGTGTGGTGTTGGTAGTGCTGGGCGACCAATTGGGTGTATCGGTGGGCGATTTGTTCATCGGTTCGGTGATTCCCGGTTTGATGATGGCTGGTGCATTTGCCTTACATGTGCTGATTGTGGCATTTTTGAAGCCGGATTTAGCACCAGCTTTACCTGCTGAGGTCAGAGAAATTGGTGGTAAAGCTTTGGGAAGGCGGGTAATTCAGGTGATGATACCGCCTTTGATCCTGATTTTGTTGGTGCTGGGGAGTATATTTTTTGGCATTGCTACGCCGACAGAAGCGGGTGCAGTAGGTTGTGGTGGTGCGATCGCACTGGCGGCTGCTAATCGTAAACTTACCTTAGAATCTCTGCGTCAAGTTTGTGATACTACTTTGCGAATCACCAGCATGGTAGTTTTTATTCTATTTGGCTCCACAGCTTTTAGTTTAGTCTTTCGAGGGTTAAATGGCGATCGCTTCATGTTCGATGTTCTCGCCAATCTCCCCGGTGGTAAAACTGGCTTTTTGGTTGTCAGCATGGCAGTAGTATTTATCCTTGGCTTTTTCATCGACTTTTTCGAGATTGCCTTTATTGTCGTACCATTGTTTGTACCAGTTGCCCAAAGCTTAGGTATTGACTTGATTTGGTATGGTGTAGTTTTGGGAGCAAATTTGCAAACATCTTTCCTCACACCTCCCTTTGGCTTTGCACTGTTTTACTTGCGTGGTGTCGCACCACTAGAAGTTACTACAAAAGATATCTATCGCGGTATAATACCATTTATTTTGTTGCAACTATTGGTAGTGGTGTTAATTATTGTTTTCCCAGGAATTGTCAGTTTCTTACCTTCTTTGGGAAACTAGTCGAATAGTTAGAAGTTAACCCTCTTTAATCACTATCGGTAGATAAAAATCTAAAACCCTTATTTCTCATGACTTTTATCAATTTAGACGTAGGTTGGGTTGAGGAACGAAACCCAACACCCAAAGACCTTAGAAAAGTTGGGTTTCACTTTGTTCAACCCAACCTACATTTATTTTTCTTTCCCCAAAGTGATAGAAGAGGGTTAAGACTATCAAAGCAGGTAAAATGGTTGACAAAGAATTTCTCTTTCCTCTGTGTACTCTGCGCCTCTGCGGTTAAATAAATTACTTTTGAACCGTAGAGGAAAAAGCAAAGATTTTATTAGTCACCTTATATTATTAGAAGTAACAAAATTGGCATAACTTAATTCGTTCACGCGATTCCAATTAAAAATTTGCTGCCGAAAGGCTTTCCACTGTTCGTATACTTGTTTAAAAGCCACATCTTTACTGGCATTTTCTTCAAATAACTCAAAAGATATTTTCTGGGCTGCTTGCAGAATCTCCTGGCTATAAGGAACTAGTTTTGTACCACCAGCCAATAACCGCGTCAGCGCTTGCCCATTCAAGGAATCGTATTGACTCAGCATATTCAAATTGGCTTCAAAACTCGCTGTCTTCAAAACCTCTTGATATTCTTTGGGTAGGCGATTCCAGGCGGTGAGATTAACTAACACATCCAAGGTTGGCCCTGGTTCCCACCAGCCAGGATAATAGTAGAATTGCGCGGCTTTATTTAAACCGAGTTTTTCGTCATCGTAAGGGCCTACCCACTCAGCAGCATCAATGGCTCCCCTATCCAATGCTAAATAAACTTCGCCTCCAGGCAATACTTGCACATTCACCCCTAAACGGGACATGACTTCGCCACCTAATCCGGGAATTCGCATTTTCAAACCTTTGAGGTCAGAAATAGACTTGATTTCTTTTTTGAACCATCCCCCCATCTGTGCCCCAGTGCTACCAGCAGGAAAACTAATCACGTTAAAGTTGGTATACATTTTGTGTATGGCTTCTAATCCACCACCGTTATAAAGCCAAGCATTCTGTTGCTGGGCATTTAAACCGAAGGGTACGGAGGTGGCGAAGGCTAATGCTGAACTTTTGCCGATGTAATAGTAGCTGGATGTGTGACCGCATTCAACAGTCCCGGCTTGCACAGCATCGAGTACTTGCAATCCTGGTACTAATTCTCCAGCCGCAAAGGGCGTAATTTGGAAACGCCCATTGGTCATTTCTTCAACTCGCCGAGAAACGGTTTGGGCACCGATAAAAGTACCCAAAGATTTAGGCCAGCTAGTTGCCATCCGCCAACGGATATTCGGCAGTCCTGCTTGTACACTAGGGGATTTACCAGTTTGGCTACAGGAAACTAGGGTAGCAGCAGTTGTGGTAGCGATCGCAACTGTGTTAAAAACCTCTCGGCGTTTCATAATTGTTAGTGATTTAAATTGCGGAAAATTTAGGCTGATAGAGAATATTTATCAGGTTTTTGGCAATTTTTTAGTTTTGGGTACTAAATTAAACACGATAGGGACGTATAACTATACGTCCCTATCGTGTAATCAAGTTTTAGATGCTGAAACTTTAGTTTTTATTACCGCCAATGTTGGGGTATTTTCAGATTTTCCGGTAGGATGGTTGTGCGATCGCCAATTGCTTGTTCAATCTGCTGTGATTCTACATTTTCCGAGCCGCTCAAGTTTGCTCCACAGAGGTTAGCTTCTTGGAGATTAGCTTCTTGGAGGTTAGCTGTACTAAGTAATGTACTTTCTAGATTAGCGCCAGCCAGTTTTGCCTTTTGCAAGTTACTACCAATCAGGTTTGCATCTTGGAGATTGCTACCTTCCAAGTTGACTTCTTCCAAGTTGGCATCACAAAGGATTGCTCCTTCCAAGTTGGCGTCACAAAGGATTGCTTCTGTCAAGTTGGCATCACAAAGAACTGTTCCTTCCAAGTTGGCATCGTAAAGGAGTGCTTGGGAAAGGTTTGCTTTTCTAAGAACTGCGCCTTGGAGATTGGCTTCTGGGAGGATTGCTTTTTGCAGGTTGGCTTCATAGAGGATTGAGCCACAAAGACAGGTCACTGATAAGTCTGCTTCAGAGAGGTTGACTCTGGTAAAATTGACCCATTGCAAGTTAGCCCCGACAAGAATCGCTCTAGAGAGGTTAGCTTCTGTTAAGTCTGCATTACTGAGGTCTGTATTACGTAAATCGAGTTTCTGATTGACTGGATCTTTAGATGAATCGCGTCGTCCAATGACAGTTAAGGCTGTTTGAATATCTGTAGGAAGTTTTGATGATTGTAGTGATTCATCCTCATATTCCCTATTCACTGGGGCATTCTCGCGGATAAAAGCAGCGAGGATTTCCATGATTGTCCAATGATCTTTCGGGGAATCTTTGGCAATTCGTTCCAAAGCATAAATTGCAGCAAATCGCGTTTCAATCTTTTCATTTCCTAGTTGTTCAATCACTTTAGAAAAGCGTTCGGAAACAATTTCTTGTGGAGTTAGTTGTGTCTGATTGATACAATTTGCGATATTGTTATCCCAAGCTAATGTTCCAGCTAGGAGTTGCGTTAACAAGCTGTGATTCTCATCCAGAGAAAGTCTGGAGGTATAGTAAGCATTAAGAATTAATGCCAATCCCCCAATAATTATGGCAATTGTTGTTAATGCTTGAGTGATGTATTCAATTTTTTCTTGATTTGAAAATCCTTGAATATTTTCAAAAAATAATAAAATTAGAGTGAATGATAAAATAAATATAACTGAGACAAATCCCAACAAAGTCGTGAGTCCATTGGTCTTTATGAAAGACATGTCATAAGTCTTCATATCCGACTCCTTACGGAAATAAATTTAGGTTGATTCTAAGAGTATCCGTAAAGTTATGATAGAGTACAAACACGGATAAACTTGGCGAAATATTAAATCTACTATATAAAAATTATCTATATAACAATCCTGAATGATTCACGATCGACAAGATTATCGACTTTCTAGAGAAGTCAGGGATCTGATTATTCACGAATGATTAGACATCTGGTGAAGTTAAATATGCGTTAAGGACTTACAAAAAATAAATTATCCCAAATTATTTGGAGATTTGTAGGACGCAATACTGTTCGGTTACAGCAGTTTTCATGTATTTGAACCACATCTGTCGTAAGGGCACAGCAATGCTCATACGTGTCAACTTCAGCCGAAAACTATATCAGACAGGCGTTTTGTAAATCCCTCACGCCCTCATCCCCTAACCCCTTCTCCCAAAGGAGAAGGGGAATTGAATGTCTAGCTCCCCTCTCTCTTGGGAGAGGGGCTGGGGGTGAGGGCAAAATGTTTTCACCAAGCGGGTTTAGCGTTAAGTTGACACCAATGAGCATTGCTGTGCCCCTACCGCGTGGTCTATTTACCTGAAAATAGCTGTAAAGCAAGAGACGCGATGAATCGCCGTCTCTACAATAATCAGACGACGATCGCTCGTGTCTTTGCGATCTAGAATTTTCATCAAAAAACCTTAATCGAACCGTCTTGACACAACATTTTCTGCATCACCTGAAATATTCCAGGCATTAAAAAGACTATATTACTTGGGAAAAATAGTTTAAAATCTGTAATATTAAGCAAGTTCATCTAATTACTCAGGTTGATAATAAATCCTAAGTAGATTGGACTAAGTTAGAAATCGCCGTGAGCAATTCCTCTGGTGCTACAGGTTTAACAATGTGCTGTTGAAACCCTGCTTTTAGTGCGTACTGCTGATTAATTTCGCCTGCATAAGCAGTCAGAGCGATCGCCGGAATCTGTTTTCTCCCGATTTTTGCTTCCAGAGTCCGCACCTGTTGCATCAACATATAGCCGTTCATTTGTGGCATTCCAATATCGCTGAGTAAAATATCTGGCTTTGACTGGGTTAGCGCTTCTAATGCTTCATCTCCTGATGCTACTGCGGTGACGATCGCACCAAACTGTTCCAGTACAAAGCTGAAAAAGTCGCGGGTATCATCATTGTCATCCACAACCAGCACTTGTAAACCCATCAAGGGAGAGGACGGAAAAGCGGCAGTTGAGGAATCAGTATTTGTGTCATCTTCGATCGTTGCACCGTCCTTGATTAGCGGCAACCTAACTGTGAAGATTGCTCCTTTGTCGTCGCCAGGACTTTCCGCCCCAACCGTTCCGCCATGCATTTCAATCAAGTGACGAGCGATCGCTAAACCTAACCCTAATCCACCAAACCTTCTAGTTGTTGTACTGTCACCCTGACGGAAATAATCAAATACATAAGGTAGAAAATCAGGATCAATGCCTTTACCTGTATCGCTGATGGTAATCTGCGCTTGAGCGTCGATGCACTCCAATCGCACATTTATTTTTCCCTCAGTCTCAGTAAACTTGACGGCATTCGATAGAAGGTTCCAGAAAACTTGCTGTAAGCGGGCTGAATCGCCCAAAACTTTCCCCACACTTGGATCGAGCATCGTCTCAATCTCAATAGTTTTAGCCTCTGCTGCCAAATGCACTGTTTCCATTGCAGCTTCAATGGTGGATACCAGATCGACTGGGATCATGTTAAGGCTGAGTTTGCCTTGGAGGATGCGAGAAACATCTAATAAGTCTTCAATTAATTGAGCTTGTAATTTGGCATTGCGCTCAATAGTTTTCAGTGCTTTGTCGAGCGCTGCCTCATCAAATTTCCGGCTCTGCAACAGTTTTGCCCAACCGAGAATCGGATTCAAAGGCGATCGCAATTCATGAGAAAGTACCGCCAAAAACTCATCTTTGATTCGATTAGCAGCCTCAGCTTCCGCCCTGGCTGTTTGCTCGAGTTGCAAAAGGCGATCGCGTTCTGATTCGGTGCGTTTGCGATCGGTGATATCAGTTAGCATGGCGATCGCACCTAAGAACTCATTTTGTTCATTCAAAATAGCTCTAGCAGAAATCAGTGTCCAAATATACGAACCATCCTTGCAGCGCAATCGACCTTCTTTAACATCGTTCCCTTCTTGCTTCAGCCACTCCAGTTTGTCTTGGGCTACTATCCCATCAGCCCGATCCATAAAATCAAACATAGAACGACCGAGCATTTCTTGAGCTGTATAGCCTAACATTTCGGAGAACCGTTGATTGACAAACTCTGTTCGGGCTTCAGAGTCAATCATCCAGATTCCCTCATAAGAAGTATCAACAATTCGGCGATACTTGGCTTCACTCTTCTGTAAAGACTCCTCTGCTTGCTGGCGCTCACGTCGCTCTTTAGCTTCCCGCAATGCCCGTTGCACTGAGGGAACTAACCGCCCTAGTCGTTGCTTTAACACATAATCGGTTGCACCATTCTTCAAAGCTTCAATCGCTAATTCTTCACCCAGCGCAGCCGAAACAAAGATAAAAGGAACTTCAGGAGTGCGATTTCGGGCAATTTCCAGAGCCGAAATTCCATCAAAAGATGGCAGGGCATAATCGGAAAGAATTAAATCGAAAACCTCTGATTCCAAAGCAGTTAGGAAATCAGCACCGGTTTCGACTCGGATCAGTTGGCAATCAATCTCCCCTTCGGTTAGTATCGCTTGGGTTAGCTCTGCATCTAACAGGCTGTCTTCTAAAAGAAGAAAACGCAGGACATTCATCAGTTGCTCTCCTTTTGAGGATGAGGTGCTGGAGGTAAAGCACCAATGGGAGGCTGATTGATCACCGCCCAAAACAGTCCAACACCCTTAATAGAATCGACAAAATCATGGTAATCTACTGGCTTGACAACATAGGCATTCACCCCTAACTCGTAGCAGCGAACTAGGTCTGGCTCCTCGCGGGAAGAGGTCAGTACCACCACTGGAATTACTCGCATTACTGGATCGGATTTGAGTTGTGCCAGCACTTCTAACCCATCGACTTTAGGCAGTTTCAAATCGAGTAGCACCACAACAGGATACCCTTCCATTCGCAACCGGAACAACCCCCGGCGATAAAGATAATCTAGTGCTTCTTCTCCATCCCGTACCACCACTACTTCATTGGCGAGATGGTTTTCTGACAAGGCGGCTAGGATTAACTCTGCATCGTTGGCACTGTCTTCAATTAGCAGAATCCGCTTCAGTTCTTTCATTCATTTTCCTTTTTGGACAACTTAGGCAGCGAGAAATAAAAGGTGGCGCCACTGTCAACTACAGCCTCTGCCCAAACTCGACCATTATGCCGATGAATAATGCGTTGCACGTTTGCCAATCCAACACCAGTGCCTTCAAATTGTGGGTCGCTATGCAGACGTTGAAATACTCCGAATAGCTTGTGTACATATTGCATATTAAAGCCTACGCCGTTATCTTGTACAAAAAAGACAACTTCGTTTTCATTGTCAATACTTCCAACAGTAATTTCTGCTGGGTTTTGAGTCTGGGTATATTTTACGGCATTGCCTATCAGGTTGCGAAGCACCAGCCGCAGCATGGAGGGGTCGCCCTGCACTTCTGGCAGTGGCTCAATGCGCCAATGAATTATCCGTCCTGGGGTTTCTGCGATCGAGTCGCGTTTTACTTGTTGTACCAATTCCTCCATATTGAGGTTGATGTATCGCATTTCCGTGCGCCCCATCCGAGAAAATGTTAGCAATTCATCGATCAGTATTCCTGCCTGTTTGGCAGTTTCGGCAATTATTTTCAAATAGCGCTGACTTGTTTGATCTAAGCTTGTTGAGCTATGCCGCTTCTGAAGCAATTCGATAAATCCGGCGATGTGGCGCAGTGGTGCCCGCAAGTCGTGAGAAACTGAGTAGGAGAAGGATTCGAGTTCTTTATTAGCGGCTTCGAGTTGGACAGTGCGCTCTTGAATTCGCTGCTCTAACATTTCGTTGAGTTGTTGCAGGGCGGCTTCGGCAACTTTGCGATCGTGAATGTCACTGGCGATGCCTACCCACTTGATAATCTGTCCGCTTTGATCTCGAAATGGTAAACCCCGGACAATATGCCAACGATAGCTACCATCAGAAACTCGACGAAAGCGAATTTCTACTTCGTAGTCTGTAGCATTAGCAACAGCCTGCATCGAAGTTTTCAAGACGCGATCGCGGTCATCGGGGTGAATCACATAAATCCAGCCATAGCCAGCAATCTGCTCCATTGTCAGTCCGGTATAGTCTAACCAGTATTGATTGCAATAGGTAATACCACCATTGCGATCGCCCATCCAAATTGCCTGCGGTGAGATTTCCGTTAAAATTCGATATCGCTCCTCACTGTCACGTAGCGCTTCTGCTGTCAACTTGCGTTCGCGCAGCGCAGCTTGCTGTTCGCTAATATCAGCGACTAACGCCGCATACCCTTCAACGATTCCCTGTCTACTAAACTGGGGAACGTAAATAGCATTAATGTAACGTGTGCCACCATCTTTATAAGGAATTTCACTTTCAAATGTTACCTGTTCTCCTGCTAGTACTTGTTCCACATAAGGACGAAGCACTTCATAAGCGGATTCACCCAATACTTCCCAAAGATGTTTTCCATAAACTTCCACTGTGGAATGCCCAAACCACTCTTGATAGGCTCGGTTATTGAAGCGGTAGCGTTGTTCTGAATCTACAAAGGTAATCAGAACTGGCAGCGTATCTGTAATTAAACGAAGTTCTGTTTCTCGTTGCCGCAATGCTTCTTCTATGAGCTTACGGTTGGTGATATCGCGCCAGCAATCTATTGCACCAATAATCTGACCTTGGGAATCCCGAATCGGTACTACATTGGCGATCGCTGCAATTGTAGTACCATCTGGACGTTCAATGATGCATTCTTGATCGCGGATCGTTTCACCATAGCGTGTAGCACGGTATAAAGGTAGTTGTTCTAAGGTGAGGGGCGTTACACCATCAGCGAGAAACAGATTGTAGAGCTGAACATAAGACTCAGAAGATATGCCAACGAGAGATTCACTCGCTCTGCCCAAAAGCTCTTGCGCGAGTTTGCTGTTAGCGATGATTTGGAAATCAGGGAAACCGCCAGCGATCGTAATTCCCTCTGGGACGTGTTCTAGGAGCATTTGCAAAACGCTCTGGGCTTCTTCTGCTTGACGGGAGCGATGCTGGGCTTCTGCTTCGGCTTGTTTGCGTTCGCTCAAGTCAAGAACAAAACCAATAATTGTCCGATCTCCCTGTTTAGCAAAACCAAGTAGAACGGGAACTAGAGAGCCGTCTTTGCGGATGTATTCCTGCTCAAAGGGCTTACAACTTCCAGTAATTATCAGTTCTTGAATCGCTCGCTCACTCACCTCAATGTATTCGAGTGGAACGATCTCGCCCCAGCGGATTCGACCAGAGCGCAAATCCTCGCGGGTATAATTGAGCATTTTTAGAAAGGCATCATTGGCTTCAATGATTAAGCCGTTGAGATCGGCCACAATTACCCCAATAATATTGGACTCCGTTAAGCGACCAAACCGTGTCTCGCTTTCACGTAGTGACTTCAGGCTCGCTTCAGCTTTTCTTTGGGCTGTGCGGCGTGATTCGTTGAGCCAGATGATTAACCCTGCTGTCATCATGAACACGACTAGCCGCACTAAAATGTCCAGATTTGTAATCTTCAGCGGATAGAGCGGATGAAGAAACAAGTAGTTGATTACCAAAGTAGACAAAACAGTTGCAAGTAGTCCTGGTGCGAAACCCCCGTACCAGGCACTCACCATCACCGCAGCCAAAAATAGTGCCGCAGGTGCTGCGGTGAAATATGGACGGAGCAGCAGCGTTATTCCCACTGCTAAGACAACGGATAGCAAAGCAATACTATAGTGCAGCAGTTGCTCCCGAATGATTGCGCCCTTGTTTCTACCGCCAGCAAAGATGTTTTGGGATTGAGATACCCTCGCCTTACGACTCATAACCCTACTCTGCTTCTGGAAAATACTGATTTAGCAGTCTTTTGCTGGGTTCATCCATCTTCCGTAACATTTCTTCTATTAGTTTTAGTGCTATGCGTGAAGGGACTGTATGCCCATTTTCCCAACGATTAACTGTTTTGAAGTAAACTCCTACTTTAGCAGCAAACTGTTTTTGAGAAAAATTGAGCTGCTGACGAAGTTCTCGAATGAAATCTAAAATTTCCAGCCGCTTTGTTACAGACATCTCTGTATTTTATCCCCATAGGATAATAAAGAGGACACCTGTTTTATTTATTATCTCTTACTTAGAGAATATTTTCTCTGTTTTCGTCTTTCACTGAACCGTTTGAGTTCAAAGGTTCAACGATGAAGCTCAAAGGTTCGACGATGATGCTCAGAGGTTCAACGATGATGCTCAGAGGTTCAACAATGATGCTCAGAGGTTCGACGATGATGCTCAGAGGTTCGACAATGATGCTCAGAGGTTCGACGATGATGCTCAGAGGTTCAAGTTTCAGTATCTAAGGGTGAAACTTGAGCTTTCCAATGTTCGGGTAGTTGAAGATTTTCCGGTAGGATGGTTGTGCGATCGCCTTTAACCAATTCAATCTGCTGTTGTTCTAGGTTTTTGGCTTCGTAAAGGTATGCGCCTGTGAGATCAGCAGTCTCAAAATTTGCTGCTTGCAGATTATAGCAGTTCTCGTTTACGTGAGGTGTGCTTGTTCAAGATGCTAAAACTTCACTGAGGATAACAATAGGAAAACCAGGAACAATACGAAAGCCTTTATCATTGGTAATAAATTGGTTAAAATTAACAGATAAAGCTGTTGCAGCATGAATAGCATCGGGTGTTTTGAGGTTACTTGTAGCCCGAAGATTCGTAGCTTGTCGCAGTATTGATTGACTAATAGGAATTAACTGCACTTGAGATGATAATAATAGTTTTTCATAGTCTGCTACTAAAGAATTATTACCATTACGCAATGGAACAACTAAAACCTCCATTAATATTAGTTCACTGCTGATGATTTGAATTTCTCCTGCATAAAATTTAGACCATAGTGGTTGCAGAAGAGAGTAATAATCAGGGTTGCCTTCAATGGTATAAATAGCCACTGAAGTATCTATATAAATAGGGTCACTTGTTAGAAGTATCAACTGTCCCATGATAAGCGTTCTTCTTGTAGTTGTCTGTCTATATCCTCAGCAGTTCGAGAAGGGTGTCTCCTACGGCTTTCTTCTATAATGTCCAGTACAGAACGATGTTTGGGTTCAGTTTTTTCTGGTAAAATCACAAATACATCAACGATATCGCCTATTTCAGCTTCTGGAATTTCAATTTCTATTTTGTTTCCTGGTAAAACTTTGGTTGTGATACGTAAAGCTGATTGCATGGTTTTTCCCTCAACATTGATTAATACTGTAGGCAAGATTGTTCTCTTCTATATTTTCCTACAAGCCATAGAGGGTAGCAGTACTCTCATCTATTTCTATTTCTTGTTTTTCGCTAAATGAATAAACAATCCAATAAATAAAATTAGAACTATAAACAAATTTATCGGTGTGTCTGTCTTGTTATCAGACATAGCTTTCATCTTGTTCATCTCCAGAATTGTTACGGAGACTTTTAGTAAAAACTATAGCATTAAGTAAAACTGGTAGAATACGCCCAAATAACGAATGATGCTGCGATCGCTTAACTAGATTGCCGCCAATGTGTCGGTGCTTCGATATAATCAGGTAGACGAGTGGTGCGATCGCCAAGCGCCTCTCTAATCTGCTCCAACTCTAAGTTTTTCGCTCCTGTCAAAATAGTCCCTTCCAGTTTCACATCACTGAGATTAGCTTCTGAAAAGTTAGCTCCCATGAGGTTTGCCTGAGTCAGGTTAGCTTGATAAAAGGTTGCCCTATACAGGTTTGCTCCAATCAGATTAGCCTGATATAGGTCAGCTTCCGTTAAGCTAGCTTCCGAAAGGTTGGCAAAATAGACTTCTGTTTGGTGGAGTTTGGCTGCATTCAAATTAGCCCCAGAAAGGTTAGTTCCATTTAAGTTCGCCCCACAGAGATTAGCACCAATCAAACCCGTTTGGTGCAGGTTGGCTTTACCCAATTTTGCTCCTTGCAAGTTAGCTAAAAATAACTTTGCTCCAGAGAGGTTAGCTACTTTTAAGGTCGCTTGTTGTAAGTTAGCTTTATAAAGGTTCGCCCCCTGTAAATTAGCTGCACGCAGACTTGCACCACTCAGGTTGGCTGAACGCAGGTTTGCTCCAGAGAGGTTAGTACGATTCAGGTTAGCCCAACAAAGGTTGGCTCCATATAAACTAGCTTTTATTAATTTTGTTTCATAAAGAATCGACCTAATGAGTTTAGCGCCACTAAGGTCACATCCACTCAAGTCAGCCCCACGTAAATCAGCTCCACTCAAGTCAGCCCCACGCAGGTCAGCTTGTTGCAGGTTAGTTTTTAGCAGGTCTGCTTGTCTAATATCGGTGTTACGTAAATCAAGTTTCTGATCTTTTGGGTCTTCGAGTAAATTACGCCTGCCGATAACAGTCAGGGCTGCTTGAATATCGGTACGTATTTTTGGCAATTCTTCATGGAAATTTTGATCTAGCTGCGGTGTCGGATGCGACCCACCTCTACGCCGACTTGAGTAAACTACTCCTTGATATTCCGGCTGTTGTTGCTCCCCTTTTACGTGCTGAATAGGTGTATTCTCTCGCACAAAGGCAGTGAGAATTTCCATAATTGTCCAGTGTTCTTGAGGAAAATCCTGAGCAACCCTTTCCAATGCATAAATTGCCCCTGTCCGGGTTTCAACCTTTTCATGGCCAAGCTGGGCAATTGCGCCCATAAAGCGCTCTGCAATCAATCTGTCTTGATTGAGTTTGGCATTTTGCAGGCCAATTTCTAAGTTTTTCTCAGATGCGATCGCACTCTTCTGCATCGCTTGGGCACGCCTTGCTGCATAATAAGTATTAAACATTGCTGCCGATGCCAGAAAAACTATTGCAGTAGTTGTTAAAGCTTGGTTTCTATACTGGATTTTTTCTTGAATTGACAATCCTTTAATACTGGACAAGGCGAAGAAAATTACAGTCAACGAGCAGCCAAATATAACTGTTAAAGTTATCAACCAATTCAACAGAGCGTCTGTCTTTTTAGAAGACATGGTAAAAATTTTCCTTACAACCTAGAATTATTACTTAGATGTTGAGGAAAAATAGTATAGCATTTAGCAGAAAATTATAATAGGTGTCAAAACACTCATTGAACTAGGGAATGATATCGAATATACTTTTACATTGCGACATCAAGAAACGCTTGCGGTACAAGAATTACGAATTACGCTCAAAAGAGGGAATGGAGAGTTTTTAGCGTTTAATAAGTAATCAAGCGGATATAATATTACTCAGATAATTTGGTTTCTCTGAGGTTTGCGCCATCGAGTATGGTGTCATTGAAAATTGCTCCATGCAAGCTAGCTAAATATAAACTAGCACGATGCAGGTTAGCTCCAGAAAGGTTAGCTTCAGAAAGGTTAGCTGCACTGAGGATTGCTCCTTCTAAGTTCGCTAGATATAAATTAGCTCCTTCTAGATTAGCTGCACTAAGTATTGCCCCCGCTAGATTAGCTTCTCTAAGATTAGCCCCAGCTAGATTAGCTTGATAGAGATTTATCTGTTGTAGATTCGCCCCTTTCAAGTTTGCTCCTCTCATATCTGTGAAGCTCAAATCAAGTTGCTGATTTGCTGGGTCTTTGTTTGCATCTCTTCTGGCGATAACAGTCAGGGCGGCTTGAATGTCTACACGAACTTTTGTTGACAGGTTGCTCGTTACTTCCTCTTGGGGCATATAAGGAGCATTTTTTCGTACAAAAGTAATAAGAATGTCTACGATCGTCCAGTGGTATTGTGGATGACTATGGGCAATTTGTTCTAAATCATTAATTACAGCTACAGTGGTTTCTATAGTATTATTTCCAAGCTGTTCACTTGCTATTCTTAAGCGTCGTTTTAGCGAATGATGCTGATTTTGTTTAACTTGTTCCTGGAAAGCAGGTATCCACAGGAAGATTTTTGATAGCTGGATGTGAGTTTTTGATAAAGTATTTTTCATAGCATTAAAAGCATTAATAATTAATGAAAATAAATTCAAATGCCTATTTTTGATTGAATAAATTATTTGGGTCTGCTATTGTTTCATACATAGTTAGTACTGAAATATCCTAATGTAACCAACAAAATGGAAAATCTAACTTTCAAATAAGTAGATATAAGCATACAGACTCTTGTCGTTTCCAATAATCAGTTGTTTTCACTAGTTTTTAGTCTTCACTGACAATTAACGCTCATCATGATAATTTTGATTTATTTATAATTATTGATTAACTAAAAATGACTATTAAAATTCAGCAAAATATACAACCAATAGTTAAAAAAGTGGTGTTAATTGGTGGCGGTCACAGCCATGCTATTGTTATGAAAATGTTCGGTATCAAACCGTTAACAGGAGTACGTTTGATACTGATTACCACAGCATCAGAGACAGCCTACTCTGGGATGTTACCAGGACATATTGCCGGATTTTACAGCCACAATGAATGCTATATTGACTTGCGACCCTTGGCGAACTTTGCTCAAGTACAATTGTATATTGACACGGTAGTTGCCCTTGACTTAAAAAACAACAAAGTTCTTTGTGCTAACGGACTTGCGGTAGATTTTGATGTGCTGTCTATTGATATTGGCAGCACTCCAGCTATACTGTCTGTATCAGGTGCGGCAAAATATGCGATCGCAGCTAAACCAGTATCGCAGCTATTAGAGCATTGGCATGAATTAGTTGAAACCGTAGGTAAAAATCCTCAAGAACCAATTAGGATTGCGATCGCAGGTGGAGGCGCTGGCGGTGTAGAATTAGCGCTATCGATGCAATCTCGTTTACATCGGATTTTGGATGAAACTCAACAACCTATTCAAAACCTAGAAATTCATTTATTCCAGCGTGGACAAGAACTGATGCCCAATTATCATCAATCAGTACGGCATCAACTTCAGCACATTTTAACTGACCGAGGTATTAAGTTACATCTGGGAGAAACTGTGTGTAAAATTGCACCTAAAACTCATAATGAAGCTAAAGAAGTATTTGAAATTAAATGTAAATCTGGTTTGACAGTAGAGTGCAATAAAATCTTTTGGGTAACACAAGCATCAGCACCTAAATGGTTAAAAAACGCTGGACTAGGAACTGATGAGCAAGGTTTTATTTTGGTAGAAGATACGTTGCAATCTCAAACGCACCCGCAGGTATTTGCATCTGGTGACATTGCCACAATGGTAAATTATCCGCGTCCAAAAGCTGGGGTATTTGCTGTTAGGCAAGGCAAACCTTTATTTGAGAATTTGCAGCGAATTTTATTAGGTAAGTCGCTCAAACCTTATAGACCACAGAAACAATATTTGAGTTTAATTGGTACAGGAGACAAACGAGCAATCGCAACCAGAGGCACTTTTACTTTACCACCCCACAAACTCTTGTGGTATTACAAAGATTGGATTGACCGCCGTTTTATGGAACGCTTTCGCTTTGAAGATTAGGGACTGGGGACTGGGCGAGATGAGGGAGAATAATTGAAAAAGTTTCTTCCTAATGCCCAATGCCCAATCCCCTCATCTAAGCTGTTCAATTAGCTCGATAATTTGTTGGTAATATTGGATATTTCCTTCTTGGTAATATAAGTCTGCGGATTTCTGAAAATCTGTAATTGCTCGTTGAGAGTCTCCCAGATTCCGGTAGACATCTGCCCGGACAATGTAAGCTGAAGCCCAATTAGGCTGACGCTGTAAGGCTTGGTTTAAGTCTGCAAGCGCTCCTTGTAAGTCTCCCAACAGAGAACGGCTACGACCCCGATTGTACCAGTCTTCAGCAAAGCTGGGGTCGATCGCGATCGCTCGACTGTAATCTTCTATTGCCCCTTGATAATCTTCTAGGGCATAGCGAGCATTAGCGCGATCGCTGTAAAATGCAGCAGATTGGGGATTGATTTGCAAAGCTTGGGTGTAATCTGCGATCGCACTTTCATAAGCTTCTAAAGCATAATGAGTTGAACCTCGGTTGTAATATGCTTCAATTAAATCAGGATTAATTTTTAATGCTTGGTTATAATCTGTGATCGCTCCTTGTTCATCTCCTAAAAGACGACGAGCATTTCCGCGATTGCAATACGCTTGGGAAAAGTCAGGAACAAGCTCTATTGCTTGAGTGTTATCATCAATTGCTCCCTGTAAATCTTGCAGAGCTTCACGGGCAATACTTCGACCATAATAAGCTGCGGCTAAGTTATCATTAATCTGCAATGCTCGATCGTAATCTTTAATTGCTCCTTTATGATCTCCTAAAGAACGACGAGCCGCCGCGCGATCGCAATATCCTTCAGCTAAATTAGGATTGAGTTGTAATAGGCGATTGCTATCTTCAATTGCACCTTGATAGTCTCCTAATCGGCGACGAGCATTAGCCCGAAAGCCGTATACTAAAGCTAGAGTCGGGTTTTCTTGTAATGCTTGGTCATAATCTGCGATCGCACCCTGATAATCTTCAAGAGTACTACGAACCAGACCCCGCTCACAATAAGCTTGCACATCATCAGGATTCAGCTTTAATGCTTGGTTAAAGTCTTCAATTGCTCCGTGATAGTTTTTGAGGTGAGCAAGCACTAGACCCCGATTATAGTACGCTCCGGCAAAGCTGGGATTGATTTTTAGGGCGTGGTTGTAATCTGCGATCGCCCTTTGATAATCTGCTAAAGCGTAGTGAGCATTACCTCGGTTATGATAAGCTTCCGCCAAGTTAGGATCTAATTGTAATGCCTGGTTATGGTCAGCGATCGCTTCCTGATAATTTCCTAAAATATGGTGGATGTTACCCCGATTGCTGTAAGCTGCGGCAAAATGGGGATGCCATTGTAAAGCTTGCTGGAAATCTGCAATCGCTTCTTGACGCTCGCCACGTTCAAAACGATTTACGCCCCGATTATGATAAGCGTTTGCAATATCAATATTGATATTATCAGCTAATTGGGTACTCATTTCTATTGTTTGGATATAATCTGCGATCGCTTTGTCGTAGTTTTCTAAAGCAAAGTAGGCATTCCCCCGGCTGTGGTAAGATTGCGCCAGATTGGGATCTAATTGTAATGCTGCGTTATGGTCAGCGATCGCGCCTTGATAATCGACTAAAAAATAACGAGCATTAGCCCGGTTGTAATAGGCTATGGCAAAATTGGGATTGATTTCGATGGCGCGATTGAAGTTAGCGATCGCACTGCGATAATCTTGGAGTTGACCACTTAAAATCAGCCCTCGATTATGGTAAGCTTCGGCATAGTCAGGATTTAGCTTGATTGCTTGGGTATAAGCTGCGATCGCGGCTTGATAGTCTCTTTGCAAATTGTGGTTTAATCCTTGGTTGAAAAAATCTTCAGCATTCATATAATTTTTTTGCCTTTTGACATTTTCTAGCCTAAAGCATTAGGATTCTTAACGATATGTTTTAAAAATCATTCCAACTACTATTGTGCCTGTCGCAAGGATTTTTTTTAATCTTGCGAACGGGTTTAATTTATTTGAAAGCAGATACTTTTGGACAAGCTGTAAACGAGTTAAGCTTGAAACGAATCCTTACTATCTGTTCTTTTTAACTTTCATTAGGACTTACGCAAAAAACCTCTCTAACTCTTATTCCTCTGTGTTCTCTGCGTTCTCTGTGGTTTGATTTTCCGTGACCTGTGCGTAAGTCCTGTTTCATATTTAATTATCTCCTGGAATAATTAATTGACGGTTAACTGTCAACTATTTTTTTCTTTCCTGGAAGCGTAAACGCCCTAGATTTAGTTAGCGTATCTTCTATTTTTTGGATAATTCGGTAAGCCGTAGACTCATTCACTCCCCAAGATTGACCTATATGGGGCTAAATACTGAGGATGTCAAGTTTGCCCAGAAGGTATTGGAATATCGTAGGATGCAGACACAGTATGGAATTAACGCTCCGTCCACACCCCCCATTAGGGACTTCCAATTAAAAAAATAATCAATCGCTGTGTAGGCAGGGGAGCAGGGAGCAGGGAGCAGGGAGCAGGGGGAAAAGAAAAATATCATCTGAATAAATTGGGTAATTTATTCTCTGGAAGTCCCTTAATGAAGATGGAAGTAATAATCAAAGGGGTATGGACGGGATGAGGGAGTTTGAGGTTCTGAAGCTGACACTTAAGCCTTTGAACCTATCGTGACTACGACCGAGATTTGCACAAAGCCCGTCATCTAATTGAAAACTTTTTTGCCAAACTCAAGCAGTATCGAGGAATTGCGATGCGCTACGATAAATGCGCTACCAACTTTCTGGGTGTAATTTATCTTGTTGCTTCTGTTATTTGGCTTAATTGATGACACGCCCTAGACTGATGAAAGAGAGATAGTTGCTGCATAAGCGTATGGTATGCTCCTTTGTAAATAATTACTGTTAGCATTAGCCATGAACCCTGAAGCAGTTGAGCGCAGCTTTCTCACACCTCTAACTTTTATTCAACGTAATGCTAAAGTCTATAGTCATAAAGTTTCTATTATATATAATCAAAAACGCTTCACTTACAGAGAATTTGCAGAGCGGATAAATTGTCTAGCCTCAGCACTGCATCATGCTGGACTTGAAAAAGGCGATCGCGTCGCTTTTTTTTGTTTCAATACTCCACCCATGCTGGAAGCCCATTTTGCTGTGCCTTTCACAGGTGGTATTCTAGTATCTATTAATACTCGTTTAGCTCCCCAAGAAGTTGCTTATATCTTGAATGATTGCGGTGCTAAATTTCTCTTTATTGATACAGAGTTAGCAAATATAATTCGACCTATTCAAAATAGTCTAAAAACTGTTAAGTATATAATCAACATCAGCGATACTGAAGGATTTGAACCTATAAATGGAGAGGATTATGAAGCATTTCTCCAAACTGGTAATCCTACTCCTTTATCTTGGGGAATTACGGATGAAATGGATACGATTTCTATTAATTACACTAGTGGGACTTCTGGTAAACCCAAAGGTGTAATGTATTCTCATCGCGGCGCATATATTAACTCTTTAGGAGAAATAATTGAAACAACATTAACACCTAACTCAGTTTATTTATGGACTTTGCCTATGTTTCACTGCAATGGTTGGTGTTTTACTTGGGCGGTAACTGCTATCGGTGGTACTCATATTTGTTTGCGTAAGTTTAACCCCGCTAATATTTGGAAGTTAATTCAACAACTTGGAGTAACTCATTTAAATGCTGCACCTGTAATTTTAATTTCTCTCCTCAATCATCCAGACTGTCCGCAATTACTAGCAAAACCTCTAACTATCACTACAGCAGGCGCACCACCATCACCAATATTGATTGAAAAACTTACTAACATTGGCGCAAAAATTATTCACGTTTATGGTTTAACAGAAGTTTATGGCCCATATAGTGTTTGTGAATATCAATCAGATTGGAATAATTTAAATATTGAAAAACAAGCAAAACTTATGGCACGCCAAGGCGTACCTTATATCGGTGCAGATGGTTTGCGAGTTGTAGATCAAAATATGAATGATGTCCCGGCGGATGGTGAAACAATGGGAGAAGTGGTGATGCGGGGAAATATGGTGATGAAAGGCTATTATAATGACCCAGAAGCAACCGAAAGGGTATTTAGAGGAGGATGGTTTCATAGCGGTGATTTAGCAGTAATGCACCCTGACGGTTATATTGAGGTGCGCGATCGCATCAAAGATATCATCATTACAAATGGGGAAAATGTCTCTAGTATTGAAGTTGAACAATGTCTTTACCGCCATGAAGCCGTGTTAGAGTGTGCAGTTATTGCTGTACCTCATGCCAAACGTGGTGAAGTGCCAAAAGCTTTTGTTACCCTCAAAGAAAACGCGCAAGTTACAGAACAAAAATTAATCCAATTCTGCCGCCATCAAATTGCTGCTTTTAAATGCCCTACGACGATTGAATTTACTACTCTGCCAAAAACTAGTACTGGTAAAATTCAAAAGTATCTGTTACGAGAGAAAGAATGGATAGGTTATGAAAAAAGGATTTATGGTAGTTAGTTGCGATATCGAAATTTACTGCCAATTTTACCAGTTTGTTGCCCCTGATGATTCCCGACAACTTTTACAAAATCGGCTATCTGCGGCTTGTAATACTCAAGATTAATTCAGGATTGCTATATCGTTGATAACGGAAGAGTAGGCATAGACATCATATAGTTTGCCTTTACAGACTTAGTTTGTGTAATTTCAAATTTCCACTCTGAAGAATAATCAGGAAACTCATAACCAACACTCTTAACATGAGCCAACATCAACTCATCTCGTTGATGCCAAACAGCAAATATTTTTTCCCTGCCATCATATAGCGTTTCTAGGTCAATTTGATAAACATTATTTACTCGCTTTAGCTTCAAACCCAACAAATTTAATAGTCGGCTGAGTATTTTTATTGCCGAATCTTGCTCTTTCTCTCCAATTAAATTAATACCAAGCGCTCTTTTAATATGCTTACTATGCTGGAAAGCGATATTTTTTAACAATATCAAATCTCGATCGTTCTCAGTAAATTCTCGTGTTAATTCAAGAAACTGAAGCATTCCTAAAGCTCTCATAGCTTCAACTTTTAGCGTGTAAGTTTTTAAATCTGGTAAAAAAACTTTCCCTTCACCCCAAGACAATTGCTGATGCCATTCTTGCTCGTCTCTGACGTGAAAATACTCGCTCTCGTGAGTTAAATAATAGTGAATTAACAGTTGACGATAATATCCTTGTTCATCCTGCAATTTTAACCAAGGAGTAATTTCTACACCATACCTTTGTGTAAGAATATATTTGTTGATTTGGTTGCGTTCTCCATCCGTTAGAGAATGCTTAACTAACATCTGCTCATATTCCATATCATTGATATCTTTAGCATTAGCTACAGCAGTTGCTATCGATAGTTGATTTTGTTGCTTAATCTCTTTAATTTTGCGTTTAATTTCTTTAGCTTTTTGACGACTGTGTGCCCAATCTTTTTGAACTTTAACAATTTCTAAAATTAACCTTTTGCGGGTAGCCAAATCACCTGCATCAGTTGCCAAAAAGGCTAGACGTAAATCTCGAATAATATTATTGTGAACCGCATTACTCCGCACCTGAATTTGATGCCCATCAGCAATTAAACCATCTTGCATAGATTGCCTATAGAGGCGAATAGAAGCATTTACCCTTGCAGATAACTTTGCCCAAGTTCGCAAATGAATCGGATCGTAAACTAAGGGTAAATCTACATCTATTTTATGTAGGGGACTCAGCAAAGCTAAGTTTTCTTTTTGATTTTCTTGATACCAATCAGATAACAAGCGATAATTTGTACTCCCACTACCAATTAGACCAATACCTCGTTTAGCACACCAGACAACACGCGGTACATTATCCCTGACTCTTGCTAGCGCTTGTCTTGCTTCCGAGTCAGGAATTACCCCTTGAAAAATTCCATAAACTCGGTCGAAATGTTGGACATCAATACTAATTCCCGTACCAAGACTAGGAGTAACAAAAACGCCGTCATATTCAGATATTTTTTGATTAATCGCAGCGATAAAATCAACTGCTGCATGACCAGGTGTATTTGTAGTGTGACTACTAACTACCAGAGTTTTAGGAAATTGTCGCCGTAATTTTTGTAGCCGCTCTTTCAGATAACCTTCAATTGTTTCACAACTATAACGCCCAGCCCGACTATCGGTAGTAACATAACATTTACGTCCAGCAAGTAAATCCAATTCTAGTTGGTGAATTAACGGTGTAGGATTTGGCGAATCATAAAAAGTCACGTCCCAACCTTGTTGAGGCTTCCACTGATTGAGAACTACCCAAGGTGTTAATTTAATTCCTGCCAATCCTTGTAAATATTCAAGAGAAACATTTGATAAATCAGCATCTTGGGCAATTACTAACCCCCCACTTGTTAAAACTGTCGCAATGAGTTGCTGGAATAACTTTAATATTTTTACCCGTTTATGCTTACAAGTATTACTATTTAGCAGATGCCATAAAGATTGCTCTACTTCATCTAAAATTACTATTGCCCCGCGCCAATTTTCCGGGTTAAGTTTCCAAATCGAATCAACGCACAAGCCGAGGGATTGCTGAGGAAAGGGAGAGCGGAGAATGGGAGGAGCAGGGATAAGTTTTTTATCAGTCCTTTTTTCACCATCTTCTTTATGTGTTCCCCATTGAATACCAATTTTTTCACACAAGAATCGTCCAAGCAGGATTCTGTGAGTAATTAATAAAACTGGTTGATTTCTACTTTTTGCTTGTTGAACAACGCCTTGCAATGCCGTAGTTTTCCCCGTTCCTTTCGCTGATTTGACTCCTACTAATCCAGAAGTGGGGAAAGGTATTTCACCTATATAAGGACGGTTGAAAGTGAGTGTAGGAGGAATGCTTAACTCGGTGTGGGGTTTGGTTTGAGCAAGATAAATTTCTAAATCAACACCTTGGCGATAAACTTTCTCGAAACTAGTTGCACCTTTAGCAACAATAAATTCATCAACCCCTTTTTCCATTCCTGGAAGTTCAATGACTTTAACTGGACAATTTTTTTGCTGGAATAAACAACCAAGTTGAGAAATAGCATTATTTACAGCAGCAATTGTCTTGGGTTGAGTTTCAAAATCAAAGCAAATGTAAAAGCTGCGTTTTGTAATCGCAAACGCTGCTAAATCAGGAATTAGCTGACGACGGGTAACTTTACCAAATTCATCTTTCACAACCCGATAACCACTGGTAATTCCGGGAATGGCGATCGCTACATATCCTTGTGTCAACAACGTGGCTGCTTTTTTTACACCCTCGCAGATGACAAGGGGGATATTCTGTTGCATCACCCATTGCCAAAAGCCCCCAGCTTCACCATCATCAGTAATAGTAATATTATCAGGCATGACTAGATTGTAACGCCCAGCAACTTGCTGCCACACTTGCAAAGTTACCCGCAAACAAAACACTCGCGTTGGCGTGCTGGGGGGATGCTCGTACTTGATGGACTTGCCATTGTGATTTTGTCGGGGTTGGTTTGGCTTAAAGCATCCCCATTCCATCATTTGCCAATTATTCAGAGGGTCTAGTCCCGAACACCACCAACCACCTTCTGTGATGTGAGCATAACGCTGCAACCAACTACTTTTCACCATTCCGCTATTGGTGCGAGGGAGTAGCCCAGAAATCAACAGGTACTCATAAGCTGTTACACCTTGGAGCGATCTAAAATTGAGATGCACTAAGTGTAAGTCTATACCATTACTCTTGACTAATTCTTCAAGGTGTCGGGGGTGTAAATAGTGCAGATGCATAGGGAAAGTCCCGAAGGGAAGACAATGAAATTAAAACAGTAACATGCATCTGCTTTTTTTTAATACGCTAAATTGCGGAGCTTTTATGATGTTTTTATTACTTCGTTAGCAAAGACACATCGGTTAAAGCTGTAGTGGGTTATTCTGCCTATTAGATTCCCGAAGTAATAATTTTGTATTGTGATATTTGTTCGCTTTTAATTTTTATTTATCAGTAAATTTCTGCGTTAAGGAATGCGATCGCTGCATGGCATCGCTATGAGGTAATATATTCATCAAGTTTAACAACGGCTTGACACTGAGCCTCTACCTGTACCACACCTCAGATGTGCGATCTCTCTGAATGAATAAAGACAAAAACGCTCGCAGTACAGAACCCTTTAACCTCGCTCCAAAGGTTTGAGATAGCCTTGAGTGTTAACTTCTCTTTGCGATCGCATCTAGTACAGATAACTTGACGTAACACTTTTACTCAAGTAGCACGGTAACTCCAAAAGCTGATTGGAGGTAAAATAAATAACAACTTTCCAATTGAGTTCAATCTGCTTTATAAACAGCACTTATTCTATAAACAAAACTGCACACAGAGAAATTAAATCGATGACGCACTGATGACATCCATGCCAACTTCTGCTTTTGCACTAACAATTTCATGTCATCATAGACTTGATGCTTAGTAATATGTAATACCACAAAGAGCCTCGTGGCGATCGCACATTTTCGACTATTGCCTACTGAACTCAATACTGCTTGATTATGCGATCGCTATAAATCATTACCATTTGAGGAAATACCTCATACAGATACTTTGAGAAATGGTATTAATATATGGCTTTGTCAAAATTCCTAGAGGCATAAATAATGTTAAAAAATAAGAACATCTTCCGCAAACTACTGTTGAGAAAGTTTATTTTTTATATGAGTAGAGTGAAACTTCTTTAGTAAAAGAGGGATCTAATTAGTTTGATTATTAACTATTCACTCTTTGGGGAGGCAATTAGTCTCCAGAAATGACAACATATTTTTAAACTGTAACATTATGTGGAAATCAAAGTTAATATTTAGATTAATGCTGTCGGCTGCGGCGATCGCCACTAGCGTGCAGCTAAGTTCAGCGAGTGACTATGCTATTGCTGAAAGTGCATCTTCCAATGCGACTGTCAAATCTGGGCAACAAAATCAAGCTTTAGAAGATGCCAAGGTTGGTATGACAGGAGTTGGCATAGGAGCGATCGCAGGCTTACTCATTTCTGGTTTATGGTATCAGAAACGTCGTTACCGCAAAATCCAGTCACGTGCCAAAATAAACCGCTTTCGTGAAGAGTTTCTCTGCGGCTCTTTAGCAGATTATTACTTATCTAATTCCAAAGCGAATTCTTCACCGACAAATTCTCGGAAAACTTTACCAACACCAACTAAAGAAGAATCCCCTAGTTCTGAGGAAACTTTTGTAACGCCAACTAAAGAAGAAATATCCGATCCCTCTACTTCTGAAACAAATAATCTAGCAGCAGAACCTACGCCAGCCGCACTGTCTGATTCCTTATCTGACTGCTACCACAAGTTAATCGAGGAAATTGTTAATACTGCTCTCAACGATCAAATCAGTTCTAAAGAGTATATATATCGCCAATTAGTAGAAAATGTGAGTAGTGATAATGGTGAAGTCTTTGAACGCTGTTTGAGCGATCGCTTGCATTCCACTCAATCTGAACTACATAAAGTAATAAATTCTCCGAGTTTATTCCAAAAAGAGACTCCTGAGTTAAAGAAAGCTCGTTTAAATCGCACCTTGAAGGCATTACAAACTATTCAAGGGGAATGGGAACAAATCCAAAAACAAAAACTAAATTAAGCCCCAGTTACCGCAGTTGTGCAACAAATTCTCACGGACTGAAGAGCAAGAAGCTTTTCAGTCTTGTTACAAAACCGAACTAACATTATTAAATTTATTGGTGTGAACAGTTATGATTACTTGTTTCTACCCAATAGGCATTTTAAAGTTCTAGCTTTTGCTCTTTCCAAAGCAGTTAACAGACGAACTGCATTTTTAGGTGAACGAAATAAATGAGATGTTTCTAGTAAACTATCTAGTTCATCAACAGCAATTAGGGCGAAGCTTTCGCCTTCTTGTCGGTTAATAATTACCACTTCTCTATTTGCAACTACTTGAGCGCATAGTTCGGCTAGCTTGTTACGAGCATCAGTCAAGTTTGTCTGGTTGGACATGGTGGGATATTTCCTAATGCTGTAGGCTTTACAGAACATAATAGCTTGACTAGTTTGAGAATTGTGTCTTAGCTAAAACCAGTATTGATAAGTGCCTCAAACTTCTAAGTATCTAGAACGAATCAAAACACTAAATAAAAAGACCAAGTAGTTTACTGACTCTACTCACATAATAATTCAGCAGTCAACTTGGAGGGCTGACTGCTGGATATTGTTAAGCCCTGAAACTATGCCCCGATAGCTTTCTTCTCGGCGTATAAGACCTCAATTTGGTATATCTCTTTAATGCCCCGATCGCAATCAATTTTCTTGGTGCTGTACTAGATTTATAGCAATCCTAAATGAGTCGTGAAAATCTCCGATTCCTCTCTCTGCGTTCTCTGCGCCTCTGCGGTTAATTTATTTTCACAAATGATTTAGGACTGCTATATATTATGTTAAATGAAATCATTGTTGAATAGGATGCAAAACTTCTAATTCACTAGGATGAGTTAGAACCTTGCCTAATAGCTCACTGAAATAAACTACTTGATAATTAGGCGCGAGTTCTGTTTGCAGTTGCTTCCATAGACTAATTCCTTGTTCTTCAAAAGCCGCTTCAGCTTCTGCACTCAAATCTGGTGAGTTAGCAGGATCTTGCCAATTTAATGTTTCATTGTAAGCAGATGCCCATTTTCTCAAATGGCTAATGGTTTCTTGACTGAGGGGGAGTCTTGCTGGATCGATATTACCAACTTTATCAGCATCTGCCCACCATAAAGGATCGCACCCATAATCAGCCATTAGTTTTATCTTTACTGCCATAGCTATTTAGGTAGAATTATGGTAACGAGGCGGGATTTGCTCCGACTATATAACCATTATCACTTATCGTCACTGCTATGTATTGTGTTTGTCCATTAAAAATTACTTCATAGATTTCCCGGCGAGGTTCTATCGTTCCTTGATAACCAAGAAACTTTCCTCTTGTCACAGCAGCCATAACAGCATCAGAGATTTCATTCTGAGAAATTCCGCGTCTGGCAAAATCATCTTGATGTTCCTTTAAGATGTGTGATAATCCGCTACCTCTTCTACCAGCTATGCCCTCTTCTAAAAATACGATTTTGCCATCAGCTTGCTTGGCAATCCACACAACCTTTTCTGGACTGTGCTTAATACCAGCCTCACACAGTGCCGCAAACAATGCCGCTTTGTCATCGTTCATATTTAATTTAGTTATTTTAAATAGTTATTGAGAGAAATATATAAAAATTAATATTAAATCTATGATATCTCATAATTTAATTTTTCTCACTAAAGCAAAAAAATGGGGGTAAAGAGTATACATAACTCCTTACCCCTCAATCTTTTCGACTAACTGCTAGCTTAAGCCCCGACTGCTTCTTTGGCGGCGTACAATACCTCAGCATTGATTTCCTTGAAACCGCGATCGCAGGCAAATTTATTGATGCTCTAATAGATTTATATTCTATTCGCTCTTTATAGTTTGGAGAGCTTGTAACAGCACGTTTTCCTCAACAAAACCCTTTCAATGTATAATTAGTCCTCAGTTATTGTTAAGACCTGGTATTTTTTTCTATCCTGCTTAAAAGGTCAATAATTGCTATTAAAGCTGCTGTCAGAATATATATAATAATACATGTAATAATTATAGAAATATAAGGTAAGAAAAAAAATAGATTAAATGTACTAAAACTTACAAATTGACCAAAAAATGAAAATATTACAATAAAAAAAATGACTACAATAAAAAAGCCGACAAACTGAAGTATCTTTAGAGTCGTAATTAATCTGGTGTATAGTCTATTTCCGTTAGGACTGCTAGGTAATTGATTGCTGCTCATAAATACCTCATTTTTAATAAATTAGTTTGTTCAGTAAAATTTATTTCCTAATAAGCAGAAGAGTGTTTTTTCAAATAAACACTCTTCTATGGAATTCTAGCTATCAGTTTTATAGCTGATAACTAAATTATCATTAAGCCCCGACTGCTTCCTTAGCGGCATAAAGTACCTCAGCGTTGATTTCTTTGAAACCGCGATCGCAGACAAATTTATTGGTGCTGCAATAGATTTATATTCTATTAACTGAAATTATTAATGAATAGCATGTAAAATTTATGATTTACGTTTTACAAATATTTGCGATTATTTTCAAGCTAGATAACCACTGTCCTCTACTTGCTATTTGGGCATATAATGGGATTATGAACATCTTAGTTAAATACTCACTTAGAATGTTCATTTTATCATTCGTAACTGGTAAATTAAATGGCTAAAACATTAACAATACAGTTGTCAGATGACTTAGAAAGTAAATTAACTGCACAGGCAGAAAAACTGAATCTATCTTTAGAAGATTTAATTCTGCAATCATTATCTCAATCAGCTAAACAGGAAAATATCTCCGAACTCGATCCAATTCTATCTTTACTAGGTACATTGAAATTTGATAATTCTGATGTAGGAGAAAACCACGATCAATATCTCCAGCAAACTTTGCAGCAGGAGTTAAAAATTGACGAATAAAGTCTTTATAGATACATCGGGGTGGGCTAATTTATTTATTGCAACTGAGTCTTACCACGAACAAGCAATGGTAACAACTAATTATGTTGTTATTGAACTGGTGTCTTTGCTAAATAGCCCTTTACGCGTACCTCGTCCGCAGTTATTTAAATACGTAGAAGCTGTCAGAACTGCTCCTTATATAAATTTGATTTATATTGAACCAACAATAGATTCAGCAGCTTGGGAACTACTCAAAACTAGAGAAGATAAAGCTTGGTCTTTGGTGGATAGCACTTCTTTTATAGTCATGCAACAGCTTGGCATTAAAGAGGCATTAACCACAGATCGCCACTTTGAACAAGCTGGCTTTATTCGTTTGCTGAAGTCAGAATAAGTAATAATAAAAGGCATTCATTAAGATATGCCCTTTATTATTAAATAAAAATCGCTAAACTGTTAAGCTACGCCCCGACAGCTTCCTTCGCGGCGTACAACACTTCAGCATTGATTTCTTTGAAACCGCGATCGCGGGCAAATTTCTCAGTATTACGCTTCACTTTTCCACGAACAAATCCAGGAATCTTATTCAATTCTGCTTGACCATCTTTTGTCCAATTCAAATCAGAATCAGCAGAAATTCCTCTAGTAATAACTTCTTTGGTATCATGACCGCCAAAGATTTCTAATAGGTGATCTTCCATTCCCAAAGTGAAGGAATTGTAGATCAAATCTGTAATCTGATTCGTGCCTTCGTAACCCATAAATGGTTTGTAACCAATGGGGAAGTTTTGGACGTGGATTGGTGCAGCAATTACGCCGCAAGGAATATCCAAGCGCTTACCAACATGGCGTTCCATTTGAGTACCAAAAATGGCAGAGGGTTCGACACGAGCGATCGCATCCCCAATTGCACCATGATCTTCGGAAATTAGCACTTCATCGCAATACTCGCTAACCTGTTCGCGGAACCAGTCTGCATCATATTTACAGTAGGTTCCAGCCCAAACAACATGAATCCCCATTTCTCGCGCCAGAATCTTGGTAATGGCGGCGGCGTGGGTATTGTCACCAAAGACTACAGCTTTTTTGCCAGTCAAGTTTTGACAGTCAATCGAACGGGAGAACCAAGCAGCCTGAGATACATACAGGGTTTGCTCATTGATGAAGTTTTCGTAGTCAACTTCTGCACCTTGAGCGTTAATTACCTGCTGAATCTTGCGAATACAACGGGCAGTTTCCACTACACCCATTGGAGTAATGTCTATATAAGGTGTGCCAAATTGTTCTTCCAGGTAACGGGCTGTGGTCAAACCTAGTTCGCGGTAAGGCACTAAGTTAAACCAGGCTTGAGACATCTTTTTCAAGTCGTTCACGGAAGCACCTTCGGGAATTAAGGTATTTACCTCAATTCCCAAGTCAGCCATCAGTCGTTTGAGTTCGGTACAGTCGTGATTATTGTGAAAACCAAGGGTGGTAGTACCGATAATGTTAACCGAAGGCTTTGCTGTTTTGCCCTCTGCCAATTCGCCCCGCTTCCGGGCTTTTTCGATGTAATATTGGACAATTTGATCGAGAGTGCGATCGGCGGCTTGCAGTTCGTTGTAGCGGTAGTGGTTCACATCCGCCAGCATGACATCACCTTTGGCTTCCAACTGCGCCCGTTCAACAAAGTTGTGCAGATCCTCTTGCAAAATGCTAGAGGTGCAGGTGGGAGTTAACACAATCAAATCTGGGTGTTCCTCGGCATCCTTGCGGACGATGTTATCTACCACCTTCTCTTGGGAGCCGCGTGCTAAAACGTTGCGATCGACGACACTGGTTGTCACCGGGGTAAAATCCCTCTCCCGCGATAGCATGGAGCGCATGACGTTAAAGTAGTCATCGCCAATGGGGGCGTGCATAATCGCATGAACATTTTTAAAAGAGCTAGCGATTCGCAGAGTGCCGATGTGGGCTGGGCCAGCATACATCCAGTAAGCCAATTTCATGTTTGTGTCTCCCTTTTAAACTCAAATAACTAAGTAAGTGGGCGTAAAAAATATAAGATAGAGCTTACCACCAACCCCTTCGGTGCGTAGTTTACCGCCGTAGGCATCACCCAGCGTGCCCTTAGCAGGGAAGGGGAGAGGTTTGGAGAGAGGTATTATCTTTGAATTCAGCCCATCTACTTATAAGTACTTGATTATTAAATCGTTTCTGATTTTCTCAAACCTGCTGGCTGAAAAAAAATAAGGTTTGTTGCGGGTTTTATGGGAGGCGCTATAGCTGAAACCTATTTACTGCTTGGGATACAGCTATCAATTTAAACAATATTGCTGGTGATTTTGTAAAAAAATCTTAATGTTCCGGTAAATTTGTTTATTAATCTCTCATTCCCTAGTCAGTTGCGTTTTTACCTAATTCGCTAGGATGTACACAAGCTCATTTTCACAACAATTATGGTGAAAACCCCCTCCCAGCTTTGGACAATTCCTCCTTTGGAAAATGGCGACAAACTTACGCGCTACGAATTTGAGCGTCGCTATAATGCCACCCCTAACGTGAAAAAAGCTGAATTAATCGAAGGAATTGTCTATATTATGCCTGCTGCTTTGCGTTTCCGAAGTCACGGTCAACCGCATGGTTGGATTTTGGCATGGCTTGGTACTTACGAAGCTGCGACTTCTGGTGTAGCGTTGGGAGTTGAACCTACCGTCCGCTTAGACTTAGATAACGAACCTCAACCCGATGCTGTTCTGTTGATTGAACCGGAAGCAGGTGGTCAAACGCGGCTGAGTGAAGATGATTATATTGAAGGTGCGCCAGAGTTAGTTGTGGAAATTGCTGCTAGTAGTGCGGCTATCGATCTTCATGGCAAAAAACAGGCTTATCGTCGCAACGGTGTCAAAGAACATATTGTTTGGCAAGTTTTAGACCAAAAATTGACTTGGTTTTCTCTTGAACAGGGTGAATATCTAGAATTAGTACCTGACAATGAAGGCATTTTGCGAAGTCGCGTATTTCCAGGGTTGTGGTTAGCAGTGACGGAGTTATTAGCAGGTAATATGCAAGGTGTGTTGAAGGTTTTACAAGCAGGTTTGCAGTTTGCGGAACATGGAGATTTTATTAAGAAATTGGGTAGTGATTAACCCGTTGTAAATGGGGAAAGTTTCTTAAGCAATTAAGTTTGCACACTAAATTCCTCTGGATCTACTCCCCAATTAACCCAGCGAATCGCTTCACGCGCTGAGTTCATATTAGGTGGAACTCTCAAGGCGTGAATAAACCCTGTGCTAGGGCAAGTCATTTTTAATAAATAAATCGGTTCTTCATCAACATCAGCATCAATTTTTAATAGTGTGTATTCAGTCCAAGTATCTAATTCAATAGCTTGCAATTCTTCGCAAATTCTGCCGTAACCAATACCTTGAATTAACACTCGACGTAGTTCGGAATTATGCTCTATTAAAAGCCATTGAGATTGCCAGTGTTGCGGGTGGACTTTACCGTATTTTTCAGGCAAGGTTACACCGTGGTAGGAATAGAGGCTAAATCTATCGGTAAATTCGATGGCGGGTTGGCCTTCAGCGTGGAGGCGATTTTGGTTGTCGAAGCGCATGTGAAGGGGGCGATCGCATATAATGCAAATGTTTTCATAAAATAAAATCCAGCCACAAAACTTCGCTAAAGACTGCAAAACTTGCCATCTGATTTGATTGTAAGAACAATTTAAGACCGACACATAAAAATTTACCCAACAACAATTACTGGCTAACCATTGTGATTTTAACCAAGGGCTATGAAGATGTTTTTGAGTTGAGTTTTAAATTTTAATTCGTCTATTAATACATAATCCAGTGTGATGAAATCTGCTCGTAAGAGACGCAGGGTGTTTATGAGTTGTGTATCTAGGCGATCTAAAATTTCGTTGTTTTTATTTGTCAAAGTTGAAAAAAGAAAGTTAATTAACTCTTTGTTTATGTCTAACTCCAATTGCTTCTGAATCAAAATTTGTAAGCCAGCATAAGAACTATCACAAAAAATAATCTCAGGCTCTTTCTTGCCAATCGCTGCATAAGCAACCCTCACAGCTTCCGCCGCTTTTTGACGATCAATCCGCTCAGTCGAAAGCGCGATCGCTCTCCACTTATCCCGATAAACTGGAATCAAAGTCTCTTGCTCTGGCGTTAAATTTTCAATCAGCGACATAACGCCAACCTTCAGGCTCGTATTCTCGCTGAATTTTCACCATCCAATCACCTTGGGGAATAGAAATAGCTTTATGCTCCTCATGGGCAAGCAATGCCGACTCTGAAAAGACACGCAAATAAAGTGTGCTATCTTTTTCGTATAATTCTACGCTGCCCTCAGTAAGGTGATGTTTATGCCCCGTAACTTCGCCTACTGCCAAAGTTAAGTGAGGTATTTTTTGTTCTTCAATTTTATGCACAGGCAGTAAAATTACATCACCCTGACGAATCGGTTGCATGGTTTTGCTTTCCTGATATGGGTACAAATCCCACTTCGCTTTTGCTCTCAAGTTTGGTTTAATTTTGGCACAAGCTATATGAAAGTGGGAATTGGGCATTGGGCATGGGGCATTAGGAATTGCTTATTTCTACCTTATCTCCCAATACTTGTCGATTAAGGGGAATAAGGGGAAAAACCCTTTTCCTCGAACCCAATTCGGGGTTGAAAATGCTTAACCAAGCAGCATTGCCTTATCTCCCTCATCCCTCCATGCCCAATGCTCCATGCCCAATGCCCCATTCCCCAAGAAAGATATTTTAAAAACTGTAGTCGCCAATTATGCGTTAGATAAGTTAAAGATTGAAATAGCTGGAAATTCAGACCCAGCGTACCCTCATTTATCCTCTGGGACAGACTGGGCATTAAGTTCAGCAGATTTTCTCCCAAGCAGGCAGTTTATGTGAGGATTAAATCACCGCCCTAAGCGTGACCTTTTATCTTGACAATTTCCAAAAGTTACCTCAATTTGACTGTTTAGCTTAGTAGCTCTTCTTTTTATTGAAATTTCCATGTCAACTCTCGTCATCGTCGAATCTCCAACCAAAGCTCGTACCATTCGCAACTACCTGCCATCAGGCTATCGGGTGGAGGCGTCTATGGGTCATGTGCGTGACCTACCCCAGTCGGCTAGTGAAATTCCCGCTGCCGTCAAAGGGGAATCATGGGCGCAGCTAGGGGTAAATGTGGACGCCGACTTTGAACCGGTATATGTTGTCCCGAAAGACAAAAAGAAAATTGTCACCCAGCTTAAAGATGCCCTCAAAGATGTAGATGAACTGATTCTGGCAACGGACGAAGACCGGGAAGGTGAAAGCATTAGTTGGCATTTATACCAATTGCTGAAGCCAAAAGTTCCGACTAAGCGGATGGTGTTTCACGAAATTACTCAAGAGGCGATCAAAAAAGCTCTGAAAAACTGCCGCAATATTGATGAGCAGTTGGTTCGTGCTCAAGAAACCCGGCGGATTTTAGATCGACTTGTGGGCTATACCCTGTCTCCCCTGCTATGGAAAAAAATCGCCTGGGGATTATCTGCTGGGCGAGTGCAATCTGTAGCTGTGCGACTTTTAGTCACTAGGGAACGCCAACGCCGCGCCTTCCATGAGGGTACGTACTGGGATTTGAAAGCTAGTTTGTCCAAGGAAAAAACCCCCTTTGGCGCCCAATTGGTAACATTGGGAGGAACCAAAATCGCTAATGGTAGTGATTTTGACGCCGCCACCGGACAAATTACCGCAGGTCGCAATGTCTTGTTGCTCAACGAAGACCAAGCGGTAGCGCTCAAAGAACGCCTAACTGGTAAAACTTGGAGTGTTACTGATATCGAGGAACGTCCAGTGACGCGCAAACCGTCGCCACCGTTCACCACCTCGACGTTGCAACAAGAATCTAACCGGAAACTGCGCCTCTCAGCCCGTGACACGATGCGGGTTGCCCAGAATTTGTACGAGCAGGGGTATATTACCTATATGCGGACAGATTCGGTGCATTTGTCAGATCAAGCGATCGCAGCTGCTCGGAGTTGTGTAGAAAAGCTTTACGGTCAACAATACCTCAGTCTGCAACCCCGGCAATACACCACCAAATCCAAAGGCGCACAAGAGGCGCACGAAGCAATTCGTCCAGCAGGTAGCAGCTTCCGTACTCCCCAAGAAACTGGTTTGGGTGGTCGGGAACTTGCTGTCTACGATTTGATTTGGAAGCGGACTGTCGCCTGTCAAATGGCTGATTCCCGCCAAACTCAAATTACTGTGCAATTGCAAGTTGAGGACGCTGGATTCCGTTCTTCTGGCAAACGGATTGACTTTCCGGGATACTTACGTGCATACGTTGAAGGTTCAGACGACCCAGAAGCAGCACTGGAAGACCAGGAAGTAATTTTGCCGAATCTGAAAGTGGGAGATCGTCCAAATTGTACAGAGCTAGAAGCCGTTGGGCACGAAACTCAACCACCAGCTAGATACACCGAAGCTTCTTTGGTGAAAACCTTAGAAAGCGAAGGTATCGGTCGTCCCAGTACCTACGCCAGCATCATTGGCACAATCATCGACAAGGGTTATGCCCATTTGGTGACTAACGCTCTCATTCCCACTTTCACCGCTTTTGCCGTCACCGACTTGCTGGAGAAACATTTCCCGGACGTTGTTGATCCCAGTTTCACCTCGAAGATGGAGCAAACCCTTGATGACATTGCCACAGGTGAAGCGAAATGGCTACCCTACTTGCAGCAATTCTATCTAGGAGAAAAAGGGCTGGAAACGCTGGTAAAAGAGCAGGAAAGTCAAATTGATGCCACCAAAGCTAGGACTGTAGAACTGGAAAATCTAGATGCCAAAGTCCGCATTGGGAAATATGGCCCCTACATTGAAGTCGAAAATGGTGAGGGAGTTATCACCGCCTCAATTCCCAAAGACCTGACGCCAGCTGACCTCGACCCCAAACAGGTAGAAGTATTGCTGCGGCAAAAGACCACTGGCCCCGACCAAGTAGGTCGCCATCCCGAAACTGGCGAACCAATTTATGTGAAAATTGGTGCTTACGGGCCTTATGTCCAATTGGGTGACAAAACCGACGAAAACCCCAAACCGAAACAAGCCTCCCTACTCAAAGGTGTCACCCCAGAAACCGTTACCCTGGAAATGGCTGTTGGTCTGTTGGCACTACCCCGGACGTTAGGGGTTCATCCAGTTACTGGCGGCAAAATCCAAGCAAGTTTGGGACGCTTTGGCCCTTATGTGGTTCATGACCAGGGTAAGGAGGGGAAAGACTACCGCTCTCTAAAAGCTGCTGACAATGTGTTGACAATTAGCTTAGAACGTGCATTGGAATTGTTATCCGAACCAAAAAAGGGACGCAGTTCCACCAACAGCAAGTCCAAAGCAGCCTTACGCGAATTGGGTACGCATCCAGAGGACGGGGAAACAATTAACATCTACGATGGGCCCTATGGCCCTTACATCAAGCATGGCAAAACTAATGTCAGTATCCCAGAAGGTCAAACGGTAGAAGATGTAACCCTGGCGGCGGCGCTGAACTTGTTGGCAGCTAAGACATCGACCGGGAAATCGACTCGCAAAACGAGTAAATCAACGACTTCCAAATCTAAGTCAACAGCTAAATCATCAACAACCGCTGCAAAGAAAAAGGGCACAGAAGGCTAGTGGCAAGTCAAACAATTTTGGATTTTAGATTTACGATAGCGTAGCGTTAGCGACATTCGCGTAAGCGTCTCCCCTTGGGAGAAGGAGCGTCTTTGAGATTTTAGATTTATTTCGCCCATAATGGGCGAGGTATGAACCCTAAAATTCTCTTAATCCAAAATCTAAAATCTAAAATTCCTACTCAATAGTCTATCTAAAGTCCGATATTTAACTCTTGACCCTTGATATCCATCCTTGATAGGATACAGTTCGGTAGGTTCAAGTGTGATACTCTAAAAAGTAAGGGAAAACACAACACTAAATTTTAGAAGTGGCTTATTTCCCAAATACGGGATTGTATATCAGCCCGATTGGAAGCCAGAGGTGCGAAAGTATATCATTTTCTGCGTACCTGTTAATCAAAAATTGAGGTAGTATCTCAGGAGCGGTCAGTTCATGGACTATATAGAAAAGGTGCTGGAAAAGCTTAAGGAATTAGCTCGTAGGCTAATCGAAAGCCTATTAGGGCCAGAGGCTGAACCGGAACCGGAACTGATTCCGATTCCTGTGAACGATCGCTCGCGCCGTCGCCACTAACCCCAAAGTGGTAAATTCGACGTTGCAACCCTTAAGTATTCTGGCACTGCACGGGCCAAACTTAAATTTGCTAGGACAGCGAGAACCAGGAATTTATGGTTCGTTGACTCTAGCTGAAATTAACCGCCTGTTAGAAGAAGAAGCATTCAAATTACAGGCGAAAGTTTTTCCTTTGCAGTCAAATCATGAAGGAATTTTGGTAGATGCTATTCATGGCGCTTTGGGGCAACATCAGGGAATTGTGATTAATGCAGGAGCTTATACTCACACAAGCGTGGCATTGCGAGATGCGATCACTGCTGTTAATTTGCCCACAGTGGAAGTACATCTGAGTAACATTTACCGCCGGGAAGATTTTCGTCATCATTCGTACATCGCCCCAGCTGCGATCGGGCAAATAAGTGGTTTTGGCGTTCAAAGTTATTTATTGGGCTTACAGGCTTTGGTGAATCATTTGAGAATTAAGAGTTAGGAGAGACGCGATTAATCGCGTCTGTACAAGAGTTATAAATTGGTAGTTGGTAGTAAAGTTAGGAATTAGTAATATTTCATTAACTCCTTACTCTTGACTTTTAACTACATAATTTATGCGTTACTCTCCTATAAGTCGGTTTAAAGGAACTTTACTCGGAGCATTCCTGGGAGAAAGTTTAGTCTCTGGTGGTAAAGTACAGTTTGAGAGTTACCCAGATTTAGGCAGAATGGCGATTCTGGGTATCCAGAGTTTGATTGCGTTGGGTAGATTAGATTTAGATGATTGGATAGAGCGTCAGCAAGAAGAATCTCCTCATTTAGTAGCAACTGATGACATCTCGATAAAAATAATTATTGCCACATTACCAGTAGCACTTTTTTTTCACGAAAATCCGATTAAGCTCCGACAAAACTTGCTGCGTGTGCTGAAAATCTGGGAGGATGACCCAGTAATCAGGGATGGAACGCTAGCAGTAGGATATGCGATCGCTCTTGCCTTAACTGAAAAACTCGACCCTCTAACTCTTATCCCACAAACAATTTCTTTTATCGGAGAAACACCGACATCAATACCAAAAAAATTATTAAAAGTCCAGAATTTATTAGAGCAAGGGGCTGGATTATCAACGACGCAAGCTGAGTTTGCTAAAGAAGAAAAACTCAGTAACACGATTGCTATGGCATTTTACTGCTTTTTGAGTACCTTAGAAGACTTTCGCCTGACACTTTTACAAGCTACTCACAATGACAATTCTCAAGTGCAAGATGCTACGTTTGTAAGCTCACAGGCTACAGGTGCAATTACTGGTGCTTTGTCGGGAGCATATAACGGGACAGGCGGAATTCCCAGAAATTGGCAAGTCTTGCTCTTGCAGAGGAATTCTCCAGTGTGGGGACTAACTAGCTTTTCCCAAATGTTAGAATTGACCGATGCATTTGTGGGAATGTGGTCAGGAGTGTATAATCTTACCTTAAACCCAAAAGAGTTAGCTGAGGAGGGATGTGAGGTGGCTTTGCTTTCAGTTTACGCAGCTCCTCGCGTTATTCGGTCGCGTTAATCTTAAATTAACCAGATAAGGGGTTAAAAGTAGGCAAACTTCCGCCACAGTGTATTAGTCTCATATACTAGAATTTTTCAGTAAACCCTTAGACTGATTCTGTAGCTAGCTATTGTGGCAAATCAGCAATAAAAAAGCCGCACCACCGAGTTGCAGCCGCCGCAGATCGAGCTTTCCTGATGATTGTCTTTTTTTGAACTATCAAAGTCGGCAATTGCAGGTAGAGATAATGAAAATGCATAAATTTTTGCAGTTCTTGAACCAGCAATTGACTCACTGGCGGCGACAGTACAAAACACTACGCCGTAAGGGAAAGTTAATGAGAAGTCCCAAAGGTAAAACCCATAGAAGGGAACTTCTAAGGACTATGCTCAAGAATGTATTCCTGTTTTTATCAAAAACCAATGAGAAAAGCGAACGCCGAAAACAAGAAAGAGCGCTAAGGTCAAAGGCAAAATCTGTCAAAATTAAGAGTAGCATTTATGTAGCCGCTTTAAATTGGGCATATAAACAGCGTTTCTCGGTGATTTTGGCGATCGCTGTAGTGTCTCTCACAGGTATTATTGGGTATAAATTATACAATCAGACTCAACTCCAAGTAGGACATCCTGCGCCCCAAACGATTACAGCGCCTTACACAGCTAGCATCGAAGATCGGAAAAAAACAGAAGCCGAGCGCAAAGCTGTCAGTACAAGCTCTTTACAAGTGTTGATGCTTGATGCGCGAATGAACGAAAAAATCAACGAAAATTTGCAACAACTTCTAGATGATGGCAACGAAATTCGCGCTGTTGCTGGGGCTTTTCCTTTTTTTGATCCTGTAATTTTATCCATCTCTACCCAACGTTACCTCCGTTCTTGTCCTGAGTTGGAATGGCAAGCATTGCTATCGGCTGTAGAAAAGAGTAAAAATCAGCACAAGAAAGGAACCGCCGCTTCATCCCGTCCATCATCCATAGCTGCATCCAATCAAAAACGCCAGCCGCGCATCACATCCAAATCTGATACCCAGAGTCTAGAAAAGACAGAGCCAGTAGATTTTTTTCAAAACACTGACTTTACTCAAGCTGTAGCAGAATTAGAATCTTACCGCCTCACAACTTCTGAGAAAAGCTTGTCCTTACTAATTGCCGAAATTTCCCAAACACGTCAAAGATACACCCAAGCCATTGCCAAACTTTTAAAGTTAGAGACTGTTAGCCCCGAAGCAGTATATGAAGAATCTCTACTTTTGGATTTATCAGATGTGGAATGGGAAAAAACACAAATAGGAATCCATCAAAGTATAGAGAGGATTCTCACCCAAGGCATTCCACAGGGACTGCCAAAAAACATCTTACAAGATGCGGTGAGTTTACAATTACAGACCTTTGTACCAGAATCCGCTGAAACATTGGCAAAGAACCTGTTGTTAGCTGTACTCAAGCCGAATCTGCAAGAAGATGAAGAACAAACCAGACAAAACGCTCAAAAGGCTGCGGCTGATGTGCCACGTGCGATGGTGAAGGTACGACATGGTGAGGTGATTGTCAGAAAAGGAGCGCAGATTACTGCATGGAACTTTGAGGTGCTGGAATATTATCACCTAATTCGCCGGGAGGTAAAATGGCAGGAGTTGGTGAAGTTAGCAGGCGTTATTACGATCGCTATTAGCATTTTTGTCTGGGTAGAACGCCATATTGATTACGAATTGCGACAACGCGATCGCCTGTTGGTGTTATTGCTAACTCTGAGTGTACCAGGAGTGATTACGATCGGATTGCCTTATACCACCTGGAGCGCCCTTGGTTTATTGTTGGGAAGCTTTTACGGTCCGACTTTGGGGTTGACAGTTGTCGGCCTGCTGTGGCCGATATTAGGCATTAGCTTCGATATGAGCAAGGCTGCGCTTTTAGCTGGTGTAGGAGGAGGAATATTAGGTAGTTACATTGCCCAACGATTGCGATCGCGTGAAGAGTTGGCATTATTAGGCGTTGCGATCGCCTTAACTCAGGGTGGCATTTACCTGATTGTTAAAATCTTAATTGGTCAAGTATTTGGTTCAACCTGGTATATTGTCCTCCGAGAAGCTGCGTTATTTGCTTTATCCGGCTTAGGGTGGAGTGTTATAGCTTTAGGGTTGAGTCCTTATCTAGAAAAAGTTTTTGATTTAGTTACCCCAATTCGCCTAGCAGAACTGGCGAATCCTAACCGCCCTTTATTAAAACGACTTGCTACTGAAACTCCGGGAACTTTTCAACATACGCTGCTTGTGGCTACTCTTGCTGAAGCTGCTGCCAAAGAATTAGGATGCAATGTTGAACTAGTCAGGGCTGGAACACTATATCACGATATTGGCAAAATGCACGACCCTCTTGGCTTTATTGAAAATCAAATGGGCGGGCCGAATAAACACGATACTGAGATTAAAGATCCTTGGAAGAGTGCAGAAATTATTAAAAAGCACGTAACTGAAGGGTTGGTAATGGCGCGTAAACACCTTTTACCTACGGCAATTCAAGCTTTTATTCCAGAACATCAGGGAACTATGCTGATTGCTTATTTCCATCACCAAGCCCAGCAAATGGCTCAGTCAGATCCGAGTTTAACTTTAGACGACGCAGATTTTCGCTACGATGGTCCAATTCCCCAATCACGGGAAACCGGAATTGTCATGTTAGCAGATTCTTGCGAAGCAGCACTGCGATCGCTGCAAGTATCGGCTAAATCTGTGGGAGAGAAGCGATCGCTCAAAGATGTCTCCACTGAACAAGCTTTAGCAATGCTCAATAATATTTTGCGTGCCAAATGGCAAGAAAATCAACTCGTAGATTCAGGATTAACAAGAGAAGAAATGTCACAAATTGCCCAGATATTTGTGGATGTTTGGCAGCAATTTCATCACAAACGCATTGCTTATCCTAAGTTGAAGACTAGTAGTGCGGTGCGGAATTCGTAATTAAGAAACTTAGGTTTAATCTAAGTTGCCAAACTTATTCTGTAGCATTCTTTTCGAGAACATATTCCATGTTCTGAGCTTATACCACAATAAGTTTAGTGTTCCAAACTTGGAGTTTGGTGTTTGGAACTGGAAGTTTGGTGTTCCAAACTTGGAGTTTGGTGTTTGGAACTGGAAGTTTGATGTTCCAAACTGGAAGTTTGGTGTTCCAAACTTGGAGTTTGGTGTTTAGAACTGGAAGTTTGGTGTTCCAAGCTTGGAGTTTGGTGTTTGGAACTGGAAGTTTGGTGTTCCAAGCTTGGAGTTTGGTCTTTAGAACTCAAAATTTGATGTTCCGAACTCAAAGTTTGCTTTTTGGAACTCAAAGTTTGCTGTTCTAAGCCAACTACGCTTGGATAATAAAATCAGATGCCTTGAGAATTGGCGCACCAGTTAGAGTCACAAATAGACCACCGCTGCCGAAACCAGCCGTACTGCCATTTTCGTTGTAGAACAACTGCCCACTCACAGGATCGTAGACAATTTTCGCCGTGCTAGTCCCCGCTGAAGAAGTGATTTCAAAATCACTCTTGTTACTAAAACCTATTCCCGGAACAGAAGTAATTGTATTAAAGGTAGTCTTATCTAGTACAATCTTGTCACTTTGTGTAGTGGCTGCAAAAAATACACTGTAGAACCCACTAATACTATCTAGACCAACATCAGTGCTGTCAAAAGCAGCATCGGTGTTGTAAAGGAATCTGTCAACACCCTCACCACCTGTAAGTACGTCATTGCCAGCACCGCCAACCAGAGTATCATTGCCAGCACCACCGATGAGGGTATCATTACCAGTATCACCCCGCAGGAAATCATTGCCACTCTTGCCGTCGATGATATCATCACCTCCCTGACCATTAATCACATCGTCGGAGTCTATAAAACCCGTAATGTTATTGTTAAGGTCATTGAGGAATGTAACGGTGTTCTTGTTAAACAAGTTAGTTTGAGTGGAATTGGCATCGAAGACATCAAAACTGTCAACGATGCCCCTCTGGTTATCAAACAGGATATTGCCAATAGCTGGGCTGGTATTAGATGCTGGTAAATTATTCAAGTTTTCTAATTTGAAGTTTTCCAGAATGACTTTGGTATTGCTTACATCTTCAAAAGTGACTTCTAGATTATTGCCATTTTGATTTAATTGCAGATTTTTCGCAGTCAATCCTAATCTAGTAAAATCCAAGGTATCAACTTCAGCAATTACCGCCGCTGATGGATTTGAATCAATACCTATGCCGCCAAAGTCGGTTATGGTGTCGATGCCATCGCCTCTTGAGAAGATGAATTTGTCTCGACCACCGTTACCAGTGAGCTTGTCGTTACCAGCTTTGCCCTCGATGATATTGTTGTTGCGTGTGCCGATGAGGATATCTGCACTACTTGTGCCCGTGATGAATTTCTGGATAAAACCCAAAGTGGTGGTTGCCACTGCACTCGTGTTACTCAAATCTTGTCCATCATCGACGACAAACTCAATTGTAGTGTTAACAGTGGTAGCTGTACTGTTGTAGGTAACGCTGCTGAGGACTTGTCGATAATTGGCAATGGTATCCGTGCCGCTAAGGGTGAGAGTGCCTGTGGTGGGGTTGTAGGTAGCGGTGATGTTGCCGATGGCAGTGGCATTGAGACTTTCGGCAGCGCCATTTAAGAGATTGGTAATGGTGATAGTAACACCAGCTAGGGTAGTGTTGTTGTCGCTGAGGGTGAAGTTGCTATCAAGGATGGAGACAGGAGTGCCGCTAAAGGTGGTGCTAAAATCAATACCCTGTGAGTTGCCGTTGAGGTCGAGAACAGGGGCGCGGTTGCCAAACACCACGTAGCTCTGCCCTGAGCTGATGTCGTTGGGGTCGGCAAAGGGTGCCCCGATAATTAGGTCGTCAATACCGTCACCGTTGATATCTCCGGCACTGCCAAGAGAGTAGCCTGAACGGTCATCTGGATTGATGCCATTGATGGCAAAGCCATTTGTGCCGTTGAGGGTGGAGAGGTTGAGTTGGGCACCAAAACTTTCTTTGCTGCCAAACACCACGTAGCTTTGCCCTGACCTAGTGCCGTTGGGGTTGGCAAAGGGTGCCCCGATAATCAGGTCGTCAAGACCGTCACCGTTGATGTCTCCGGCACTGCTAACAGAGTAGCCTGAACGGTCATCTGGATTGATGCCGTTGATGGCAAAGCCATTTGTACCGTTGAGGCTGGAGAGGTTAAATTGGTCACCAAAAC
>NZ_JBALDJ010000087.1:0-43480 GCF_036917415.1 Nostoc sp.
TCTTTTCCAAGTGCCAGAATTGGAGTTAGGGCACACGTCCAACATTTGAAAGCTTACGCTAGTTTAGAACCTTTGGTACAAGAAGTAGTAGATCCAAGGTTTCGCTTTGTCACACGCGGGATTGCGCCATTAATCGATCAGCTATCAGGGCGGTGGTCAGCAGATTTAGATTATGGTACGAAGATTTCAGCAATGCTCAAACGATTATATGAATCAGCAGGACTTCTTTGAGTATTGAGTAACTGAAAAGCGGTCTAAGAATTCGGTTGGAGCAATCTGCCGAAAAGTCGGCTATGGCTCTACTTGAGAGTACAATAGACTCATGAAATTTCAGTGGGATGCAAACAAAGCAGTTAGTAATGCCGAAAAGCATAGTGTGTCTTTTGAAGAAGCTGTTACGGTTTTTCAACTACATAGTGAAAACAAATTTCTTAACTAGAGTAATGATGTTATCAAAAAAACTACGGTAATTCAATCGGTTTAAAGATATTTTTATGACAATGAAACTACCACAATTCATTTAAATAAGCAAGCTCAATATGGAGTTCTGCTAAAAAAATATACTGGGGAAAGTTTTATCTCTTTCTTTTTACGACTCCAAGAGCTGCTTAAGAACATATCGGGCACGGTTATAAATAACACCTGGTCGTGAGCTTTCTCGTGGACCAGCAACATTCAAAATGCGAATGTTGTGTTTCTGAATCCAACTCCAGAAACGAGCAGCGTCATTTCCACTAAACGACAGCGCGTTAATAATGAGGACGGGGCGATCGTACTTATGCGCTAGGTCAGCCGTAAGCTTTGTTCCTCCTTCAAGCGATCCATACGCTAGGACAAGCGTCCCGTCTGAATCTCGAACGTTCCACTCGGTACGTAATGCGTAGTCTGTACTCGTTGTCTCTTGAAGCGGGTATACAGGTGGTATCTTTCCATCCTCTGCAAGCCGCCCCTTTGGACACCATCCACGAACTGGTAACAAAAGTGACAAAGCTGTATCGAGCGCAGCTCTGTCAACTCCTGTCTGACCTCCGGTTACAACCCAAAGCCGTTGATGAGACAATATTGACTCTCCTTTCTCGGATTGTGTGGCGATCAAAAGTGCGTAGTTTACCGCCGTAGGCATCGCTTTACCCTGCATAAGTCCTCCAACGATGAGCAATGCAAGTACAATGCCTCCGCTCATAATGACGTTGTTAACTTCCATGAGTAATAACTTTCGTTTCACGTTTGATCGCGACCTTTAATGACAAATAATTCTATTTTCAATATCTGACTGTTATACGGAATGCACCTGCATTATCAGAGAAAAACACAAGTGGCAATGACCGCGAATGGATTTTATTGTGACTGCGATCGCCACTTACTTTTAGTTCTTCCGAGGCTTGTTTTAAAGCCTCATAGTAGTCTCTTGCATTTTTTGATGGTGAATGTGGTGAAATAACAGCTTCATTAACTATAAAAGTTAGCCACCCGTCTTGCTTCTCTTTTCAAACTTGGGAGCAGTTAAACCTGAATGCTTATCTTTCTTACATATCTTGCTGATATTCTTCTAACAATTGTGGAATGTGATCGTACCCATCCACACCAATAACCGCAATAATTTTCGGGCGATGTTGCTGTAAGAACTTTTGGAAAGCTTTTACCCCGATTTGTCCTTGTAAAATTGTCAGTAACCCTGCTGCTTGCCGCCACTCATTAGAAGCAATTTGCTCCAAAAGATACATTCCCAAGCAACCTGTATAAACAGTTTTTTCCGAATTTTGCAGATGATAATAAGCTTCTGCCAAATAAGCTAAGTTCCGCCCTTGGAGATACAAATCACCGGAAACTTGCGCTGTTTTAAAACCATCTTCAAGATATTTAATTGCAGTTTGGTGTTCTCCAATTACTAAATAGGCAATTCCTAAGCTGCTGACACATAAGGCTTTGCTTTGAAGATCGCCTAATTTTTCTGATAATTTTAAACCTTGTTCCAAATAGTTAATTGCAGCTTCATAGGTTTCGGGTTCTAGGTTTTCCAATTCCTGAGCTTGCATGACTTCGCTGTAACCTAAATTTACCAGCGCGTTTGCTTCTCCTGTTCTATCGCCTGCTTGCCGACTCAGTATTAATGCCCGTTGACTGTAGTTAATTGCCTCAGCATAATTTTGCTGTTGCACGTAGGTACGGCTGAGGTGATTGAGATTGGCAATTTCACAGGCGCGATCGCCTGCATTCCTAGCTATCTCTAACGCCTGCTGATGAAAATCAATGGAGCGCTGGTATTGTCCCAAAGCACGCTGGGAATAGCCTAAAAGGGTCAAAATTCGCGCCTTTTCTTGAGTTCCCTCGCCTTGTCGTAGCGGTTCATCCAAATAATCTAGGGCATCTCGTAAATAAGTGCCAGTAAAAGAGGCAAAAATCCCACCGTAAAAGGGAAAATACGGACGCTGGGCAAAGGTTCGCAAAATCTGGAGCATGATTTGAGAACAGGCATCGCTGTATATTGTGCCAATGCTCCTAAAACCACTTGCTAACTGACTCCAAATCACTGCAAAGGTCAAAAAAGTGGAAATGGACAACTTTGGCCCCGCTTTCACATCGTAAGCTTGTTGGTCAAACCAGTTAATTAATCCCCGTTGCAAGTACTGTAAAATCAATGCCATTTCCACCCAATCTCTCAGGGTAATCCCCCTTTGTCGCTCGGCAAACTCTATTGCAGATTCTTCCCTAGCCAAGGTGCGAAGCAGTGCTTGGGGTAACTCACTATTAAGTTGTTTCGCCCAACTTGCCCAAGGGCCGCGTTCTCCTGGTACACCGCCAAACCCCAGAGATTCTTTTTGCTCGTACATCCAACTGAGCAAGTTGTCTTGCAATCGCTGCCAAGAAGCTAAACCACGGGTAATCCCTTCAGAAAATTGTTGTAAATCAGCATCTGCCTGAGCAAATTGCTGCAATGCCTTTGACAACTGCTGTAACTGTTGTAAATTTAGCGGATACTTCTGATTGGGGTCAGTAACTCGGATAAATGTCGCTAGACGCTCGGCAGCAGGGGCTGTGGTGATTTCTGTAACTGCGGAGGCGATCGCTTCTGTGGCTTTGTTTTGCTCTTGCCAGCGTTGCCATTGACTTTGAATCGTCTTAACGGCTCTCAAACTGCGAGTCACCTTGGCTTTCTTGAGTTCGTCTTTTTCACTATCTACTTGGCTTTGGAAGGTAGTCAGGCGATCGCTCAAAGCTAGCTCAAAGACTTCCCCTGTACCGGAAGTAATTCCTTTGAGCAGCATTTGATACACCTGTTCTACAGAGCTAATTTTGCCCTTGAGGGTGGTTTCGACAATTTCATCGATTAAGGCAAGATAGCGATCGCTTAATGGCAGAGAGTCTGGCACTTTGGCTACTAGAAGAATGTCACATCAATTCTAATTCTAGTCTTGGCAGCAGAGGTAGGGGAAACAATTTGCCACTTTTGGGCAGTCATGGTTATAACAAATGCAAAATTTAGAACAAATTTATTTAGCGATTTGTTATCATTCCTTGAGCGATTCGCTTTTTAACTACGCGATAAAAAAATAATGGAATGCCTACAATATAACGGTCTGCTAGACGAGTAGGTTCAGTAATTAAGCGTGTTAACCACTCCAGACCATTATCAGTCAGCCAACGCGGCCCGCGATATATAGAGTCAGTATAAAAATCTAGACAAGCACCCAAAGGTAAAAATACAGTAGTTTCAATTTTATTGAAGTTATCTAAAATCCAGCGTTCCTGTAACGGCATACCAAAACCAATATATAAAATATCTGGTTGGAATTTATTAATTTTTTCTATTACCAAATCATTCTCTTTTCCTGATTTTTCAAAATAACCATGATGTCCCTGTAGGCGTAAATTAGGCGCAATCGATCCTAACTTAGTAATTGCCTTATCCACTACACCAGGTTTTCCAGCTAGCAAAAATAAAGAAAGATTTTCTGTCTCACACTTTAATGCTAAATCTTCTATGTAATCTGGTGCTGTCATTCGATGTGCAGATTGCATTGAATAACCATTGAATCTAGCTCCTACCATTACACCAAATCCGTCACAAAATACTAAATCAGCCTTATTCAAAAAATCTCGATACCAAGATTTTTCATAAGCAAAATTCATGGCTCTGATATTCACATGTCCTACAACTGTCTTTTTTTGGTTTTTTGCTGCTTCTATTAAATAATCAACTAATTCGTGTACTTGAACTTTATGGAATCTTGTATCAAACAACTTTACTTCAGGAAAAGTTTTCATTTTTGCACCTCCCTTATTTATTAGCCAGTATACCAAGTTTAGAATAATGCGAACAACAAAAGAATAATACTTTTATCGCTCATTGACTTTTCCTAATATTAAATCCATACCTTTTCAACGCCTATTATCCTTATACAGAATGAATTACGTCGTTTGTAAGTTCGGTATTTAATACATATTTAATACATAGTGTAAGTCACTTCAAACTATTTTCATCAAGATGTCTCTTAATTGATAACTGCTGTATAGATGGATCTTAAACATGTAAGATAACTGTTTATGTCTAAGTTTTTAACTCTGGCTCGTGCATTACTTCCCAAAGATATTCTCAGATTTTCGTCTGCAATTAAAGATTGCATTGCCTCTGACAATTGTTGAATATTCCCCGGATTAACTAATAAACCATTCTGATTTTGAGTAACTAATTCGGGTATTCCTCCTACTGCGGTAGTGATAACTGCCAAACCCCAACTCATTGCTTCTAGTAGTGCCATAGGCAGACCTTCGTTGTAGGAAGGTAACACAAAGACATCAGCTTTAGTTAAAAGATCGTCACGTTTTTCTTTATCTACCCAATCAAGAATAGTGATGTAGTCAATAAGATTTAGAGTTGGGATCAAACTACGAGCTTGTTCTACATCTCCATCTCCCGCTATAACTAACTTGGCTTGGCTTTGTTGAGCAACAGGCATAGAAGCAAATGCTTTAATTAAATCAAAAGCACCTTTGCGCTCACCAATGCGCCCTAAAAATAAGAAAAATATCTGTTTGGAATCTATTCGCTGTGGAATTTGGGCGGGAATTTTTACTGGGTTAGGGAGAACAATAACTTGCTCTGACTTCAAGCCCAGATTTTCAATGTAGAATTTTTTCCAGCTATCTGATAAAACAATGAAACGGGTACATTTACAAAACGACCAACTTAGCCACTGCTTAAGCCATTGAGGTAGTTTAGAGTAAAACAAATGAAAATCAGCACTATGAGTATGAATAATTACTGGTTTTTGAAATAGCCAACCAATAAGACTAGTGATTGAATGACGAAAAGCGCTACCTCTATCTGAAACATGAATGTGAATTAGGTCAGTCTTTTGGTTTAATAAGTTCCAAAACAACTCACCTATTGCCTGCAAAAACACTAACACTTTATGGATAGCAGAACCATTCGGTAAAGTAGCAATATGTTTAATTTGAATATCAGAGGTAGTTTCTTCAAGAATGAGCTTTTCCACAGAAACTATTCCACCTTGGCGCTCCAAGCTTTCGCCCAACATAGTAATTTTTATGGGACTCATAATTGCTATTAATCTGTTTTAGAAATTGAGTAGATGGCTATTTCTATAAACTATTATAAGAACAAATTTCTTATAATAGTTTATATCCAAAGGTTTACTCCAAGGGCATTTTGATAGTTAATGCTACTAACTCTTAAAATGCCCGATCGCAGTTCCACAAATTTATTCAATGTACGCTTTACTGATTTTACAGGATTACTGCGAAAAAAAATTCTGCCATAGGAAGTGTTATGAGGATAAGGATGTTTGAAAAGTATTGTTTTTAATAAGAAAATATTATAAATTTAACCCTTTTTTTATATGAGGGTATGGTGGTTTCAAAGCACCTTACGAGTGTGGGAGGTTTAGAGAGGGGGTCTTTAGTAGACTTTTTGCAGCTTTTTAACCATCTACTTAAACAATCCGAACTTTTAGAACTTTGTAAAGTATATCATGTATCACGTCCAAATCAAACATAATCTCCGATAAACTATCGATAAAACTTAAACGATTTCTACATTGAAAACCGTAGTTTTTGGAATGATGGTAAAGTTCAAAATACAAGCTAAAATTCAATAATCTCCTATTATTCAAAACTCTAGGTTTCAAAATAGATAGGGTTTAACTCAGAAAGTAGCCATTATAAAGGGGGTACACAAGGATACATGGAAAACTTCTTCCCTTGATTCCCCTGAACCCTGTGTTTGCAAAGCTTTGACCATAGTAGAAGTTACAGGTTTGGTAACTTCTTTATGATTTCCCTGCTTTTTCCAGCTAGAACGGCACAATTTTTTGTTTAGCTAAATCATAATATTTACAGTTCGGAAAAACCAATGAATTTATTTGAGCTTTTAGTAGGGGAAGACAATCATCCAGCCCTAGTTACACCTGATGGGCGATCGCTAACCTATAAGCAATTGCGCGAGAATGTTATTGGACTAGTATCTCAACTCAACAGCTTTGGATTGAAACGGGGAGAACGCATTGCCATTGCCATGACTAACGGTTCACCAATGGCGATTACCTTTTTGGCTGCTGCCATCTGTGGCACTGCTGCACCCTTAAATCCGAAATACAAACAAGAAGAATTTGCCTTTTACTACCAAGATACCCAAGCAAAAGCACTGATTACATTGTCTGAAAGATCGGAAGCAGCCATTGCTAGTGTCACACCCGATATGATGCTGATTAATGCCAAGGTAAATACTGACGGCACATTAAGCTTTGAATTAGTCAAAACAGGCTCACAACCAGCAGAACCAGCGAATCCCGTAGCCCCCAACGCTGATGATATAGCGATGATTCTCCACACTAGCGGCACTACCAGTCGTCCCAAGCGCGTGCCGATTCGTCATCGTAACTTAATCGCTTCAGCCAGCAACCTGATTAGTGCTTACTCACTTACAGCAGCTGATACTACACTATGCCTAATGCCCCTATTCCATGTTCACGGATTGGTGGGCTGTTTGCTGGCAACTCTGGCTTCGGGCGGTACATTAGTTTGTCCTAATGGTTTTAATGCCTTGGAGTTTTGGAAACTGGTAGATACCTACAAACCTACCTGGTACTCCGCAGCACCAACCATGCACCAGACAATTTTGGCACGCGCTAGCCGCAACCCAGAAATTGTCAAAGCTAACCGCTTTCGTTTCATTCGCTCTAGTAGCGCTTCTTTGCCACCGATTATCATTGAACAGCTAGAGGCAACTCTGAATGCTCCTGTGGTGGAATCTTACAGCATGACTGAAGCATCTCACTTAATGACCACCAATCCCCTACCGCCAAAAGTCAGGAAACCAGGTACTGTCGGTTATGGCTTCGGTGTAGAAGTGGGGATTATGGATGAAGGCAACCTGTTATCTAAGGGAAGCTTGGGCGAGGTGGTGGTAAAAGCACCCAATGTTATAGATGGCTACGAAAACAATCCAGAAGCTAACGCCACAGCTTTTGTAAACGGTTGGTTCCGCACGGGGGATCAGGGTACAGTTGATGCAGACGGCTACCTCCATTTGACTGGACGGATTAAAGAATTGATTAACCGGGGTGGGGAAAAAATTTCTCCTTTAGAAGTAGATGATGTCTTGCTGCGCCATCCCGCCGTCACCGAAGCCTTAGCCTTTGCTGTCCCCCACAAATCTTTAGGAGAAGATATCCACGCGGCTGTGGTTCTGAAAGCAGAAGCTGGCGAAAAAGAACTTTTAGCTCACTGTGCAACTATGCTGGCAGACTTCAAAGTTCCCAAGCAAATTCACATTTTAGATCGACTACCTCGTGGTGCTACCGGGAAACTGCAACGGTTGGCGATGGCGAAATTGCTGAAGATAGGGGAGTAGCTCCAACTTTGCTCAGTTACCCTACAGTAAGCAAGCTACAGTCTGGGTTTTTAGACTCTACAATACGCTGCACATTAACGTTTTTTTCACAAGATGCTACGTGTTGCCGGAGCCTTTGGCAGAGAAGATGGTTCGATAAATTAAGCTTTTTAGCAATTTTTGCGTAAGTACTACTATAAAACTTTATTTTTGATTAAAAAGTATTGAATGCAGTTGACAAATCCTTCTAATTCTAAAATTAAATTAGTAGTACCTTTAAGGTTTCGATCGTTAGCTAGTTGTTCTAGTTTGTCAGTTGCTAAGTACATAGCTGTGGCTCCAATGTTGGCACTAGCACCTTTAAGGTGATGAGTTTCTCGCGCTATTTGCCCAAAGTCATCAGCTGCGATCGCTGCTTTAATTATCTCTAAACGGGGTTTAATATCTTCAACGCATATTTGCAATAGATTTAATTCAAATTCTCGATCGTTTCCCGATATCTGATGCAAGTGTTCCCAATCAATTGCTAAGTCAGTGGAAACTGTCTGTTCATAGACAACTCCTTCTTGTTGGGAAACGATCGCACCTATCCAATGCTCTAAAGTCTCAGCCAATTTTTCTTTAAATACTGGCTTACTCAAATAGTCGTCCATTCCGGCATTTAGACACGTTTGTTCGTCTTCTTTCATCACATTAGCTGTCATCGCAATCACCACAGGACGATGACCTAATGCAAAAGCATCTTCTTGCCAACGATGAATTTCTTTTGTGGTTTCCAAACCGTCGAGAATTGGCATTTGGCAATCCATTAAAATCAAATCGTAAGGAATTTTTTCTAATAGTTGCAAAACTTCCTTTCCATTGGCAACGACATCGGCTTTATAGCCCAAACTCTCAAGTTGCTTTAGGGCTACTTTTTGATTCACCAAATTATCTTCGGCTAAGAGAATTCTTAACTTGGATTTAGTAAAGGAGTTAGAGGAAGAAGTCATAATACCTGAAGTTTGTGTACTCGGAATTTCTTCTGTAGCCTCTAGCCTCCTGCCTCTAAACCCTTGTTCTGATTCCGGCTGAGTTTCTAAAATATTTTTGATGGTATCAAGGAGTCGTGATGGCTTAATGGGTTTGAATAAATAAGCAGCAAATCCGATTTTGAGCGCCTGTTGTACTTCATCCCGTTGATTAGTAGAGGCGAGCAGAATCAAAGGTATCTCAGCAATTGCAGAATTGGCTTGAATTTGTTCTTTTATTGTTATGTTATTTGTTTGGGGTATTTGCAGATCAACCAAGGCAACATGATATGATTTCCCCTGCTCGCTAGCTTGCTGAATAACTTTAACGGCCGCAGCAATACTGTCAGTTCGATCTACCTCTATTCCCCAATGAGTAGCTTGATGGGAGATAATTTTATAATTAGTTGCGTTGTTATCCACTACCAATAAGCGGCAATTTTGCAAAAGTCCGCGTTCGCTTTTAGCGTTGGCAAAGCCATCGCATTTTGGCTCAACAGGCTCAACTTGTTTGGTAAAAAGCACCTCAAACCAAAACTTAGATCCTTTGTCCATCTGACTTTCTACCCCAATCACTCCTCCCATCAAAGTTACAAGTTGTTTACAGATGGCTAATCCCAAACCGGTACCACCATACTTGCGAGTGGTCGAAGCATCCACTTGGGTAAATGGTGTAAAGAGTTTACGTTGGTCTTCAGGGCTAATGCCAAGACCTGTATCTGTAATGGCAAAATGGATGGTGGCTGTAGTCGGAGAAAACGTACGCAATTCAGCTTGTACTAATACTTCGCCAGCGCTGGTAAATTTGATCGCGTTGCTGATTAAGTTCATCAAAATTTGCCGCAGCCTACCAGTATCTCCTTTGAGTTGGGTGGGAACGTTGCGATCGATCAGTGCGGCAATTTCTAATCCCTTGTTATGGGCTGAGGGAGCCAACAATTCCACCACTTCTTCCACACAAGTGGATAGGTCAAAATCGAGAGTTTCGAGAGCCATCTCTCCAGCTTCAAGTTTGGAAAGATCCAAAATCTCGTTGATTAAACTTAAAAGAGCGTCTCCACTACTCCGAATTATTTCAATAAAATCTCGCTGTTCTGGGTCTAAGGGAGTATCTAACACCAAACTGGTCATCCCCAATACAGCGTTCATCGGCGTGCGAATCTCATGACTGATATTTGCCAAAAAGGCACTTTTTGTCTGAGAAGCTAATTCGGCTTGGCGACGGGCAATTTCAAGTTCTTGTCGCTGAAGAGTTTCTGCTGCTAATAGTTGGGCTTGGGTTAAAGCAATACCTACTTGGTCGGCTATTTGCCGCAAAAGATCGGTTTCAAAGCTAGACCAGTGGTGGGAATCGTCACACTGATGAACTATGAGCAAACCGCGAAGTTCTTCTTTAACAAGAATCGGTACAACTAAATTGACTTTTACCCCAAACTGTTGCATTAATTCCAGATGGCTTTGTTCAACTTCCAGAAGATCCAAGTTATCCAGTCCGAAAATCTTTCCTTGACGGTACTGCTGTAGATAGTACTGTTGGAGATATTCTGCTTCAAAGTAGGGGGCGGTGTTGTTTTGCTCTTTGATTGCTGGTAAGCCAGAAACTACTGCTTCAACAACGGTGTTTGCAGACTGATCTGGCAAAAGCTGATAGATTAAAACTCGGTCAGTCTGGAGAATCTTTTGTACCTCTTCTGCAGTGATTTGGAGAATTTCTTCGATGTCCAAAGACTGACGAATCTTCAGGGTGATTTCGGTAAATAATTGCGATCGCAAATTTTGGCGTTGTATTTCTTCTTCAGCCTGTTTACGCTGGATAAATTGCCCCACTTGCTCACCGATAGAATTCATCGCTTTTACTAAATCTTCGTCAAGCGGCTGGATTTCCCGGTTGAAGCAGGTAATGACACCGAGGATTTTGTTACCACTGCGGATCGGAAAACCAAAAGCTGCGTGTAGTCCTACTTGAGCAGCTATTTTGAAGTTAGGGAAATTAATATCTTTAGCGATATCAGCGATCCAAACCGATTCAGAACTAGCCCAAACCCGTCCAGGTAATCCAATTCCGGGTGCAAAGGTGGTTTGCCGCTTCAGTATTTCAAACTCTTGCATCTCAAGGGATGCTTTATGCCAGATATCGAGAAAGCGTAGCACATTTGCTTGCTCATCTATCATCCAAATTTCACCCAAATCCCATGCCAAACTCTCACAGATTCCTTGCAATATTTGGCGAGTAACTTCGCTAATTGTGGCGGACTCAGCTAAAACGCGGGTTGCAGCATATTGTGCTGTCAGATGCTGTTGTGTTCGTTTGGCATCGGTAATGTCAATGCCAGTGCCAACAATGTATTCAACACAGCCCTGATAGTCTTTTAAGATGGTATTCGACCAGGCAATCAGCCGCCGACTACCATCTTTCATTACCCAATAATTTTCGTACTCATTGAGGAATTGACCAGATTGCATCTGCTTGAAAACTGCTTTGACTGGCTCCACCTCTTCAGGAATAAGGAACAAGTTCCAGCAATACCTACCCCTCACCTCATCAAAGGAGTAACCAGTTATTTGCTCACAGGCTTGATTGAAACGAACAATTTGTCCTTGAGAATCGAGAACTATTACCAACGCACTGACTGTATCAAGGACTGCTGAGATAAAGTTGCGTTCTTGATTTAAGGTTTCTTCTGTCCTCTTCCGCTCAATAACCTCACCATAGATCGAGTAGTAGACTACAGCAAGAACGATAAAACTTAGGCAAATAGCGATCGCCAGTGTCAGAATTGTGTTCCGAGTCCAAGTCTTTGCTGCTTGTGACTGCTGTCGGATTCGTTCCCTGGACTCGTTTTCCATCTCAGCGATCGCCTTGCGGATATCATCCATGCGATTTTGTCGATCGTTTCTCAGTAGTACTTGCAACGCCGCTTCTAATCCCTTGTTCTGGCGCAAGTTGATAGTCTGTTTTAGTTCAGTAAGTTTAGCTGTTATCAGAAATTCAAGCTTTGCAATCTGCTTTTGTTGATTCGGTTGATCTACTGTTAAATTCTTCAGCTTGGCAATTTCTCGATCGACGTTACCAAGTGCTGTTTGATACGATTTTAGATAAAGTTTTTCTCCAGTAAAGATGTAGCTACTTTGTCCAGTCTCAGCATCCTTTATCTGAGACAGTATTTCTTCTAGGCTATTAAGTTTTTTATAAGTGTTTTTTACTATATTGCGATTACTAGTAAATAGTGTTGTATTTTGATAAGAAACCACCCCAATCAGAACTAAAATTACCGACGACAAACCAAAACTTGCGGCAATCTTTTTGAAAAATTGCTTGCATACCATCTGTGCCTGTTTACCTTTCTTGGTAACAAGTACCAAACTTGCTAAATTTCGGCGCAATTCCAGTTGCTTAATGACTTGACGGCCTAAAGTTCGTAATGCCTCTATTTGTTCTGGATTAAGTTCTCGTGGTACGTAGTCAATTACACATAGGGTTCCGAGGGCGTATCCTTCAAGGTTCGTGAGAGGTACACCAGCATAAAACCGAATATTTGGATCGGATATCACCAGTGGATTTGTAGCGAACCGTTCGTCATCTCTTGCATCAGGCACGACCAGAATATCAGGCTGGAGGATGGCATGGGCACAGAATGCAAAATCTCGGTGTGTTTCTAGGGCATCCAAACCGACTCTTGACTTAAACCATTGGCGATTTGTATCAATCAGACTAATTAAGGCAATAGGAGTCTGACAAATATACGAGGCTAAACGAGTCAGATCGTCAAAGGCGGCTTCCGATGGCGTATCGAGAATCTTATACTGCAAAAGTGTCTCAATTCTCTGTGCTTCGTTATCAGGTAATGGTGCTTTCATGCTTGAGCCTTATCTACATTCTGGATCGGGAGTGGAGGGATAAGGGAGCAGGAGAGCACAGAGCAGAGAAACAGAGGAGAAGTTGCAGTAAGTTTTCCCCCCTGCCCCTCTGCCCCTTTGCACATCTGCCTCTTGTGCCCCATGCCCAATTTGGTCAACAAACTTACCTTTAATTAATGACAATAGTTTACTTAAAAGCGTTAGCGTAATTTTACTGAGTTCTCTGTTGTAAAATAATCAGTCAAATGATTAAGTCTCTGCTGTATTTTTTGTGGGCTGGTTTATTTGAAATTGGGGGTGGCTACTTAATCTGGTTGTGGTTGCGCGAAGGTAAGCCGTTCTGGTGGGGCATATTGGGGGGAATTGCTTTAGCTTTTTATGGGGTTCTTGCAACTTTCCAATCGGCAAATTTTGGCAGAGTATATGCGGCTTACGGCGGCGTATTTATCGCAATGGCAATGCTTTGGGGTTGGAAGGTAGACGGGGTAACTCCAGACCGCTACGACTTAATCGGAGTATGTTTAGCCTTAGTCAGTGTTTTAATTATCATGTTTGCTCCCAGAAGTTAAGTAAAATTTCTATATTATTTTTTTTGACCAATAACTTTTATATTGTTCCCTTTGAAACAGATAATAATCTCACGCAAAATTACAAAAGTTTTTTCGCAACTAACCTGTCAAAAGCAAGCATCTAGATATCTACGTGTTTATGCGGAAAATATAAAGAAAACTCATTATGCAGTATTTTGCAACTACATGAGGTATACTTATCCCCAACCCTTACGCTACTTGCTTCTCCCTTCTCTAGAAAATGCCTTGCGATCGCGCGGGTTAGGGTATTTCTGTACCTGACATTAGTGTAGCCTCTGTCTTTAACACGCTGTTCGCGTTCGTAGAGAAGTTTAAATCTGCTGTATATTTTGTGTAAATTCTCTGAAAATACTGGTGATACTTGACAATAATTTTAAATTATTACCAGTATTTTGCTTTGTAACAGTAGGTAAATAAAAATTTGGAATTTTGTCAGGCTTGAATAAGATACTATTCTTCTATTCTTCAAAAAATAAAGATGCAATGTAATAATTGCGTATTTATACGCTAATTTAAATCTTGGCAACTACAATCCGGTTTATATTTTTGTTAACATCTCAAGAAAATTCAGGTTAAGTAACTTTCAAGACAAAAATGTGTCAATAAAAGTAATCAAATGTAGTTAAGGATACAAATCATTGGTGCTTAGGAAGAAAAAAAAGTGTTGAAGAAAGTTGTGATGATTGGAGCTATCACCCTACTATTTTTAGGAGGGCCGTTGATGAGCAATGCTTTTGCCCAAACCCCAACTGCTGCCCCGCCTACTGCTGATACTGGAGACACAGCATTTATGCTGATTTCAGCAGCACTTGTGCTGCTAATGACACCAGGATTAGCGTTTTTCTATGGTGGATTTGTGCGATCGCGCAATATCCTAAACACATTGATGATGAGCTTTGTGTTAATGGCGATCGTTGGAGTTACCTGGATTTTGTGGGGCTATAGTCTTGCCTTTGCACCAGGTTTACCGTTCATCGGTGGATTGCAATGGTTCGGGTTGAATGGTGTCGGGTTAGAGATAACAGATTATCTCAAAGGGTCAAACCCGCCGGAAGTCGTATCTTATGCCGGAACCATACCCCATCAGGCATTCATGATCTACCAAGCCATGTTTGCCATTATCACCCCAGCCTTAATTTCTGGAGCGATCGTTGAGCGGATGAGTTTCCGCGCCTATTCGCTGTTTGTGCTACTGTGGTCAACCTTTGTTTACGCCCCCTTAGCCCACATGGTCTGGGCGAAAGGTGGATTTTTAGGTTTGTACGGTGGTTTGGGTGCCCTCGACTTTGCCGGTGGCACAGTAGTTCATATCAGTTCTGGGGTTTCTGCCCTAGTAGCAGCGATCGTCCTTGGGCCTCGGAAAACCCATCCCGATCGTCTTAGCCCGCCGCATAACGTTCCGTTTATTTTACTGGGTGCTGCCTTGCTGTGGTTTGGCTGGTTCGGTTTCAACGCTGGAAGTGCCTTATCTGCTGCCAGTGGAACTTCTGGTAATGTAGTCACAAATTTAGCAACAACAGCCTTTGTTGCCACTAATACAGCGGCGGCGGCGGCGGCTTTAATGTGGCTAATTTTGGAAAGCGTTTTACGAGGTAAACCAACCGCCGTGGGAGCGGCGACAGGAGCCGTTGCTGGTTTGGTGGGTATCACTCCCGCCGCCGGATTTGTCACACCGCTATCAGCGATTTTAGTTGGTTTCATCACCGCCTTTGTTTGCTTCTATGCTGTAAGTTACAAGCATAAGCTGCAAATTGACGATGCTTTAGATACCTATCCTGTGCATGGCGTTGGCGGTACAGTAGGGGCAATTTTAACGGCCATTTTTGCCACGACTCAAGTCAACGGAGGAGGTAAAGACGGAGTACTGCGTGGTAATTTGGGTGAATTGGGAGTTGAACTAGTAGCAATTGGCGTTGCTTATGTAATCGCAGGTGTTGGTACGTGGATTATTCTCAAAGTTATCGATGCTACAGTCGGGCTGCGAGTCAAAGAGGAAGCAGAATTGCAAGGTTTGGATATCAACGAACATGGGGAAGAAGGTTACAACTCCGAGTTTGGCGATCGTCCTACTTAGTAATGAGTGCTGAGTACTGAGTGCTGAGTGCTGAGTAAAATCTTACTCAATCCCCAATGCCCAATTTAAGATTGTGTAATTTGCGATCGCTAGCGTTAAAATTTGATTCAAATAATTGGTAAATTTCGCTAGTCGTGTCTACATCTGCAAAAACCTTTCCTATCTGGGCATTTTTCTCGCTGTTAACCAACGGCATCCTCATGTTGGCGGTCATCCTGCTAATTTGGCAACAGCAGAGATTGGCCGCTTTTTTTGGGATAGTAACATCCCCAGAGCCAATTAATCTGAACAGCTCACCGCAAATTGCTACACCTGATTTAGGTCGCCGTCATCAACTCACTTATCAAGAGTGGGTAAACATCCTCAAGCAAGAAGCCAAGGTCGCCGCTGACCAACGTCCTCCGCATTTAACCATTCTGGCGGGAGATTCTCTGAGTTTGTGGTTTCCCCCTGAGTTATTACCCGAAGGTAAAAATTGGCTAAATCAAGGAATTTCTGGCGAAACCAGCAATGGATTATTGAAAAGATTAAAAATATTTGACCGCACCCAGCCAGAGGTGATTTTTGTGATGATTGGCATTAATGACCTAATTCGGGGGATGAGCAATGGGGAAATTTTAGATAATCAGCGGCAAATTATTAATTACCTACAAAAGATGCATCCCACAACGCAAATTGTTGTCCAATCGATTTTACCACATAGCGCAGAAGAAGCAACTTGGAAAGGACGAGATAAACTTCTGGCAGTTGCCAATAGTCGCATTCGCGAGTTGAATCGGCAACTGCAAAGCATATCCACCAAAAAAGGTGTCAAATATCTCGATTTACATCCCCTGTTTACCAATAAGCAAGGAAATCTCCGCCGCGAATTTACTACTGATGGCTTACACTTAAGTCCTGAAGGTTATATGGTTTGGCGTTCTGCATTGCAGATTTATAGCGAGATTGAATTAAAATCCCAGCGTCAACGTCCTGCGCGAGAAAAAGGTTAAAGCCCAAAAAGAAGTAATATCTTTGAAGATAACTCTGTATCAATCGCGTCTAGGCGCGAGAAAATAAGCAATAGTGGTTTAAATAGAAAAATCTCATGGATACAAAAGCTTTTAAGCGCAGCCTCCAACATTCAGAAAATTACAATCGCAAGGGCTTTGGTCATCAAGCAGAAGTTGCCACCCAGTTGCAATCTGAGTATCAGAGTAACTTGATTCAGGAAATTCGCGATCGCAATTACACTCTACAACGGGGTAATGTGACAATCCGACTAGCACAAGCCTTTGGCTTCTGCTGGGGTGTAGAAAGGGCTGTAGCCATGGCCTACGAAACTCGTCAGCACTTCCCCACAGAACATATCTGGATTACTAACGAGATTATCCACAACCCTTCTGTAAATCAGCGGATGCAGGAGATGGAAGTAGAATTCATCCCCATTGAAGGAAAGAATAAGGACTTTTCTGTTGTTGGAATTGGTGATGTAGTCATATTACCCGCTTTTGGGGCTAGCGTTCAAGAAATGCAGATACTTCACGATAAAGGCTGCAAAATTGTTGATACTACTTGTCCTTGGGTATCTAAAGTTTGGAATACAGTAGAAAAGCACAAAAAAATTGATTATACATCAATAATTCACGGTAAATATAAGCATGAAGAAACAGTTGCGACTAGTTCTTTTGCTGGCAAGTATTTAATTGTGTTGAATTTGCAAGAAGCAGCTTATGTTGCTGACTATATTATTAATGGTGGGAACCGTGAAGAATTTCTGACAAAATTTGCGAAAGCTTGTTCAGCAGGATTCGATCCCGATCGCGATTTAGAAAGAGTTGGCATTGCTAACCAAACTACCATGCTTAAAGGCGAAACTGAGCAAATCGGCAAACTTTTTGAGCGGACTATGTTACAGAAGTATGGCCCCACTGAGTTAAATCAGCATTTCCAAAGCTTCAACACCATTTGTGATGCCACTCAAGAACGGCAAGATGCCATGCTGGAATTAGTGGAACATAATTTAGATTTGATGGTAGTAATTGGTGGGTTTAATTCCTCGAATACTACTCAGTTGCAACAAATTGCCTTTGAGCGAGGAATTCCTTCTTATCATATTGATACTGTTGAACGCCTTAAATCAGCATATTCTATTGAACATCGGCAATTAAATGGACAGTTAATAACTACAGAAAACTGGTTGCCAGATGGAGAAATTGTTGTGGGAATTACTTCTGGTGCTTCTACGCCAGATAAGGTGGTAGAAAATGTGATTGAGAAGATTTTTACATTAAAAGCAACAGCAGCGCTGGTTTAACAGTTCTCAGAGGGACTTGCAAATAAAAAATATCCAGTTACTTCTTGTGGGGTGGGCATCTTGCCCGCCTTACAAAAATTATCGATTTCATTATTGGCGAAATACCACACCAATATTAGTTATCAGTAACTAATCTTCAGTGTTCGAGTAATTTGAAAAACTTGCTAGCTTCTGCTGAGGAAATCGCTGCCAGGTGTCAAAGGCTGGCAGCAGATATAAATACAGGACGCATTACTGAGATTGTCAAAAAGTATGAAAACGATTACGGAGATTATTTGTTTATAATTGCCGATAAAGTCGAGCTAAAGGGTGAAAGATAATGAGGAGGTACAAGAATCCCACCCTTAACCTCCTCCCAAAAGCAAGGAAGGGACTATCGGGACTATGATGTACCTTACTATGATTAGGAAACGCTATATTTATTCACACATCACGCGCTTTGAAAAAATTATAGATAGCAAGACCAATGGCTATAAGCAACACTGCGTGAATTAGATTTCCGGCAATATGAAGTGTCAGTCCTAATGCCCAAAAGGCAACTAGTAGAACAACAATACCCCAAAGTATACTAAACATATATTTGTTCTGAATCAAATCAGCTTTAATTTGTTCAAATATTTTACTCCCTATCTTCACTTTTATTCTATTTGCCCTAAGAAAGATTACTTTACCCCATAACTCAAAGTGACTTGGTATGCTTAATCTTTTGTTACTATTTAATTAGATAAAGCTAGCGCCTCTGGGCTGTCAGTTAACTGCCCCCATCATTACCTCAAGCGACAGGATTGCTCTATAGCCGGAGTCTCCTCAAGTTGCACCATTATCAGAACAGCAGGTGCATCGCCTACTGTTCCAGATAAGTGACCTTTATGACCTTGCGCGTCTGCTTTTGTATTCTGATCTTCTCCAAATGAAATTTCGCCAGGGCCCATCTCGACTCGCTGTCCGTCCATAGTCTCCACAAACCAGCGTCCCGACAGTGGAATTATCCACTGGGGCTTCGGGTTCTCATGCCAGTTGCCAACCCATCCCACGGGTAGCACAGTAAAGGTGATTGTAGCACCGGACTGTTTCAACTTAGAAAGCCACTGCGGTGAAGTATCTGGGGCTATACCTTTTTCAATAAAGTCCTCAATTTGACAACGAGACTGGTGACTTATGCCGTCGTGGTCAATCCAGACGTGCCAGTAGTCAATTGTTGGTTTATTTGATGAGTTGTTCTGCATAAAAATGGCTCTTTTTTCTTGTGTGAGTAAGGACTTTAGTCCTTATTTTCTAAGTACTAAAGTGCTTACAGCAGTTTGCAACAAGCGTGAGGTACAAAACCGAGGACTCAAAAATTAAATTATTCTTCTCCCTCCAGCATAGCTGCCTCCTGCCTCCTGCCTCAAAACTAGTGACTTTGTACTTCATCCAAACGAAAACTGCTGTATTACAAACTCTGAAAACTTACAATAATTACTACTAATCAACTGCAACTGTATAATTGCGTTCTTCCCATTTACTGCTTTCAATCCAGAAAAAGGTAAAGCTGATTGGATGTTGCTGGTTATCAGAAACAGAAATATCTACAAAATTCACTCCTAACTTTGTGGAAGTAGAAAGCGTATCTTGTGTGGTTTGCCAATTATTATCTGACCAGTGCAATTGAAAAGATGCTAAAGCGTCAATTCGCAATGTCTGACCTTTTTTTACTTGGCTGATTTGTCGTTTAAACTTCCAAATTTCCAATGATTTACACTGCTTTCTTTCGCCTAGATAGCGATTTGCCACCTCTGGAATAAAATCAAACACCTGTCCGTCATGAGTTGACCGTAGCAGCTTGATATACTCTGCGTGTGCCCACATTAAAGGCATGGCTGAACCTGTTGGTTTTCCTAAAGACATATAGACATCAGGTATATCTGCCTCATCCCAAACCTGTTCTGGTAGCAAACAAGTGTCTGAAGCAAATCCTTCCATCGCTTTGATATATGTTTTGACATCGCCGTTAGCAGCTAGTTCATAATGTCCTCGTTCTCCTGCTAAGAGAGGCCAAGCGCGTCCCTTACCCGAACCGACATAAGGATTTCCGTCTTTTTGCTGACCGTAGCCGTCGTGGTTGTAACGATGCCAACAAGGTCCAACGGGTGTATCTACTTTTAAAACTTCATCAATTACTTTGACAGAATCAACAATAATCGGGTCATCTGGTTTACGAATTCCATAGCGTACTAATTGGAGAAATCCGCCATCGACAATTTCCTTGGCCGGAAATTCTGCTGGTTCACCAGCTGGCTGACTGGTGATGAAAAGAGTTCCTTGGTTAGGATTTCCGTCGGCTTGAGGATTATTAATATCTGAGGGAGTAATTCGGATATAATGCTGTTTAATTCCAGGAACTAAAGTTCCTTCAGTAGTAACTGTCCAAGCTTCGATGTGAGATTCTAAAAAATCTGCGTATTCTTCTATAAACTTTGCTGTTGCTTCATCTCCACGTTGACGAACAAATTGAGCAGCACAGATTAAGGCGGCAATATTGGATGCTAGTGTTGATGGTGAATAACCACTGTTTTCTTCCCAGCGTTCTTGTTGGGTAACTGGACCGTGACGAATTAAATAACCCGCCGCCCGCAGAACCATCGGATAAATATCGAATTTTAAACAAGTCTTCTGCTGGTGCAATAACCATGCTAACAGAATCGGAAATGCCACCTCATCTAGTTGAATACCTTTCCAGTAAGGTTTACCATCAACCCAGAAATTTTGGGCAAAACCGCCATCTTCCTCCTGACTAGTGGCGAGATAAATTAGCGATCGCACTGCTGTTTCTGTTTCACCTGCAGCTACTAAACCTGATGCACTGCTTACCATATCCCGCGTCCAGACAAGGTGATATCCGCCTTCGTCTTGGTCGTTTTTGGCTTCACCCCAAGGGATCGCAAGGGATGCAATTAAAGCACCTGGATAGGCTTTGTCTTCATGTGCTAACAACAAACTAATGCTGTTGTGATACAACTTTCCATCATTGTATGAAACATCTTCTAGGGGTCGGATATTGCGGCGCGATCGCTTCCACTGTTCGTTGTATTGCTGCTTCTGTTGTTCAAAAGGAATATTGAGCGATTGAAATAGTGTAGAAATTGCATTGTGCTGGTTTGTACCAAATGCCAGTCCTAAAGTAAACTCTTTAGTGCAATCTAGATTTAGTTTTCCAGTCAGAGCCAGGTTGCCATCCACTGCACTGTCAAACTCCCAATCCATCTGGAAATTATCAGCTAAATCTGTCCAGCCATCACTTTTACCGACGTAACCACAGGAAAGGCGGGTAAAGGGAACTGTTGCACCCAGCGCTAGCCATGTTCCTTGTTTCTCGGCGATCAGAATACGATGCCCAGCAACCTCTATAGCGTAACCATTATTACCCATACCTCCAACTTCTAGATGCGGGGCACACAAAGCATATAAATGCAGTTGGGAGATAAAATCGTCCTCTCCTGTTAATTTTGTGTGCTGTAAGATACAGGATAAATGCGGGTCGGCAATCACTTCCTTGATTACGGCATAACGTCCTTGGGGATCGGAATTAGTGATACGGTATCCTAAACCATGAGTCCACATCGGTTCCACTTTCGATTCGAGATGGCGTTTCTCTTCGTGGAAAAAGCTTTTATCATCAGAAATTAGATACTGCAAATCTCGAATTTGCGGTCTATCTACTGTAGGATGGTAGACTTCAGTAACAACACCGCTCCAGATAGTAAACCAAACGCGACTAGAGGTAGAGTAAGCTGTTCCGACTCCATCTTTATTCGCTTGAGTCCATCGAGGTTCAATACCTGGCGAGCCAAAAGCTTCTGCTTGACCAATAATCTTTACCATACTGTTTTGTTGTACCGATAAGCTTTGAATATTTTTGGAAAATTCTATATTTGATATTTATCTAATTAAAAATTTATTGAGAATTTTGCGAAAATTTGCTAGCAGCAGTTAAGGATTTTGCTTCAATAAAAATTTGTTTTATTTCAGGATGCTTTTGACGAATTTTTACTTCTAAATTTTCTACTGTTAATGCGATTTCCTCACCTGTCAGATTTTTAGAAAATTGAATTTCTAAGTTTAGTAATACTTCCTGGGGAGCAAGCTGCATTGTTAATACACGTACAACTTCTTGCACTCCTGGTTCTGTTTTTGACAAAGAACGGATATTGGTTATAGTTTGAGGATTAGCACTTTCACCAAGTAATAACCCTTTACTTTCTCTCGCTAGTACTACTGCTACTATCGCCAAGATAATGCCAATAATAATCGAGGCAATGCCATCAAAATAAACATTATTAAATAGATGTCCTAAGAAGATTCCGATTAAGGCAACGAATAAACCTAAAATTGCCGCAGAATCCTCAAATAATATTGTAATTACTGTGGGATCTTTACTGTTTTTGATTGCTTGCCAGAAATTTTGTCTACCCTTGGTCGGCAAAAACTCTTTTAAAGCTACAGTCCAAGAATAACCCTCCAATAATATTGCCATACCTAACACAATATAATTCCACATTGGGTTTTCTAAAGGGCTAGGTTTAATTAAATGAGTGATTCCTTCATAAATTGACATACCGCCGCCAAGGGCAAAGATCAGGATAGCAACGATGAAAGTCCAGAAATAAAGTTCTTGACCGTAACCAAAGGGATGGCTATCATCTGCTGGCTTTTGGCTTCTGCGAATTCCTAGCAAAAGTACCAGTTGATCGCCAGTATCTACCACCGAATGAATCCCTTCAGATATCATGGCGGAACTGCCAGTAATGGAGGCAGCAATAAATTTTGTAATAGCGATCGCTAAGTTAGCGCCCATCGCTGCAAATATAGTTTTATGAGATGAATTAGATGCCATGAGAGTAAATAATAATTATGCAGAAACTTCTAATTCACCATCCAGATGGGTAACTTCCCATTTGGTTTGTTCGCCATCGCGCCAAAAGCGTAATCCCACCGTAGCGTCTCCTATAGACAAATTTGTGAGTTCTAAATCGGGTAAGAAATCTGGTAGATTCGGCTGTACTTTTAACTGTTGTTTTGAAGCATCAGCTTTGAGTCCTAAAATGGTACGAATGAGTAAGAAAATTGAACCAGCAGCCCAAGCTTGGGCTATATTAGCATCTGGATAGGGAACTGGAAAGTTATCATCTTGGCGTTCAATTCCCGCAAACAATTCTGGCATTCGCCCAGCTTGAAAATAACTAGCAGCAGCAAAAATCCCCTCAGCAATGCGGTTAGCTTCTTGGTAATAGCCATACTTTTTTAATCCAGCCGCAACGATCGAGTTATCATGAGGCCAAACACTACCCCGTTGATAACTAATCGGATTATATGCCGGATTTTCAGATGAAAGAGTCCGCACACCCCATCCACACCACATATCTGGTTGAAAAAGTCGGTTAACAAGTTTTTTTGCTCGTTCCTGTGGTACGATACCAGACCAGAGCAGATGACCAGGATTTGAGGTAATTGATTGAATTTGTTGCTTTTTATCGTCTAATCCTAAACAGTAAAAGCCAACTGAATCCATCCAAAAGCGATCGTTAAATCGTTGATAAAGTTCTTCTGCTTTTTGACGCAGCTTTTTGGCTTGCTCTTTTTCGCCCCACACTTCATAAATTAAGGCTGCTCTTTGCCAAGCGTCATAAACGTAACCTTGTACTTCACACAAAGCGATTGGCGGCTCAACTAACTGGCCATTTGGGTAAACTATTGCGTCACCCGAATCTTTCCAACCTTGATTGCGTAATCCTTTTGACGAACGAGTTAAATACTCAACAAAGCCATCCCCGTCAAAGTCGCCGTATTTGTCAATCCAATTTAGTGCTTTTTCCAGTGGCGCTCGACACTCTTCAAGCATACTGACATCGGCGTTCCAGTTATAGGCTTCAGCTAAAGTAACAATCCAAAGGATGGTAGTATCTACTGTTCCGTAGTAGGGATGATATGGAAGGAGGTTTAGTGTAGTTAACTCATCGCGCCGCAGTTCATGCAGCATTTTGCCCGGTTGGGCATCGTGCCAATCATCCAACTCAGTTGCCTGGAGTTGAGCCAGTTTCAGTAACGTGCCACGAGCAAATTCATGATAGACTGCGATCGCTTGCAAACTCGCAGTTATTGAGTCGCGTCCAAAAACGGCAACAAACCAGGGAATCCCAGCAGCAGGCATCCAAAATTGATGCCCATTGTCATATACCTCAATCCGCAGCGCTCCCATATCCACGATCGCTTGCTGATAATATTCGGCAATTTCAGCATTGGACGATCGCAACTTTGTTGCATTAATCAGAAACTCATCCCTAACTTTTCCAGCTTTTGTATTGTGAGGTACAGCGCAGGTGTCTTGAGGTTTGAAGACATTTTCATTGGCTAGGGCTGTAAAATTGATACAAGTGTGCCATGTCTTGCCAGAAGCAATGGTAACATCAAACATTAAACGACCATTGGCATAGCGTGGCTCAGAACTAGTACAAACTGGCTCAATCACAATACCTCGTAAGAAAGAGCCGTTTCGATATTCAGTAGTGAGTACACCATTTTCCCATCTAGTTTCTGTCTCTCCCCGTGTCAATATTTGCTGTGATTTGACATCAAAAATATCTGCAAAATCAGAGCGCACAGCTAGCATTAATTGAAACTTAACAGTCTCGCTGTAATAATTAGTTATATCAATATCTTCATGCATACCTTCCACAATGTCGCGCCGAACCGTTACAAGCAAACTACCAGGAGGTAAAGTGCCGTTGATAATAGGAAGTTGCGGGTTAGTGAATTGGTAAAGCGCATTATGATGGGTGATATTGCTAGAAGCTAGCAGTGAAAGTGGGTGGCGATTGAGAGAAATTTCGTAGTAAGAAATTAGGCGTGTATCCCAAACAAAAAAACCTTGAGGTAAGTTTTCGTCGATAGAACTATCACTAGCTGTTACTAGAAAAGAAGAACCATCGTTGATGGTTATCAAACCAGGATTGACAGTAACTTTTGTCGGCATTGTCAATTAACCATTCTCTGTAAAACCTGGATACAAGGTCATACCACCGTCTACAAACAGTGTTGTACCATAAACATAATCAGAGTCATCAGAAGCTAACCAAACTGCTGCTTTGGCGATGTCTTCTACATCTCCGACACGTTTGGCTGGAATCAGTTTTAGTAAATTCGCTTCTGCTTCTGGAGTATCCCAAGCTGATTTATTAATGGGAGTTTTGATTGCACCAGGAGCAATACTATTGACACGAATTTTATGAGGTGCAAGTTCTTGAGCAATACTTTGCATCATCATATTTATACCGCCTTTACTCGCGGCATAATTAACATGACCCGCCCAAGGAATTACCTGATGCACTGAACTGATACAAATAATCTTACCTGCGGCAGATGAAATATCAGGCTGTACACCTCGGCGCAAAAATTCCTTTGCAGCTTCCCGCGCACACAAGAATTGTCCTGTCAGGTTCACCCCAATAACTCTATTCCATTGGTCAAGGGTCATATCTACAAACGGTGAATCTTTTTGAAGACCGGCATTGTTTACCAAAATGTCAATAGTGCCGAATTGCTCGATCGTCTGGCTGAACATCGCCTTTATTTCGTCTTCTTTGCTGACATCAGCTTGAATCGCAAATGCTTCACCATTAGCCGCTTTGATCTCATCAACAAGTTTTTGAGCTGACTCAGCTTCCGAATGATAATTGACGGCTACTGCTGCACCTGAGAAAGCTAAATAGCGAGCGATCGCTTCACCAATGCCAGAACTAGCACCTGTCACAAGTGCTTTTTGACCTTTGAGCAGGTAAGGAGAATAGCTCATAATGCTTTTGATATTTTTAAAGCTTGTATTGGTTGTGAGTTTCTGAATATTTGGAAGGCTTTCATGATATTTTGCTTTCTGGGCGTAGTATTGTAGTATTAATTGGGCTATTTAAATTTTAAGATTCAGTTAATTATGTGATTAAGAAAGCAAAACTTTTTTATAATTTTAAGAATTTTTAGTATTTTTCTAATCTATCCAGAGAAAGATAAATAGCATATTGTTTAACTAAATAATATTTCAATCATTTGTCATTTCTGTGACAATAGTATGTTTTTCTTTATTAAGATTTGCAAAAGTGTAATTTTCCAGCTGATATTAATCTTAATAAGAAAGATTTATGGTATATTCAAAGCAAGTTAGGTTATTGGTTAAAGTAAAATATTTTAGTTAATCAATCAATTGAAAATCTAAAATGACCTAAATAAGAGAACCATAAAAAACGTTAAAGACTTCTTAGCCGCCTCTCAAGTGTCTAATGAGATTGGCTATTGTCAAATATTGCATCTAATCAAAAATCATCATTTTTTAGTTTTTGTAAATGCCAATTGAGATGATGATATCAATCAAAAATGTAGTTATTTTATTGAATTTTAACATTTGGGAAAAATAATTATTGGAAAATAGGAAGTATGGAAAAAATTTATTTCAAAATTTACTTAAAAAAATCCAGTGCATCGTAAATTTCTAATGTATTTTAATTGGTTGATCTGTGGCGTTAGCACAGTATTCTTAAAAATATGAATGGTGCGTTAGGCGGATGGCAATTCCATGCAACGCATCTACATATTTAGACCCATGAAGGAGAAAGCGATGCCTGCTCTGTCTCTGAATAACCAAAATTTACCATACCCTGACCCTCTACACCCAATCGTTGTCCATTTCGTAATCGCGATGGTGCTTTTTTCCTTCGTGTGCGATGTGCTGGGCTATTTCACGCGCAACGTGCGTTTATTTGAGGTAAGTTTCTGGAATATGTTTGTGGCCTCAGCAGCTATTTTTATAGCGGTGATTCTTGGTCAGTTTGAAGCAGGTTTGGCGAACGTCTACCCAGCAGTCCAACCAACACTGAATTTTCATACGTTGATGGGTTGGTCGCTGGCGGCTATTGTCGTTGGCATTACAGCTTGGCGTTTCGTGATTCGCAAACGCACCCCACGGAAAGTACCGCCTGCTTACTTGGGTGCTGCAACGTTTTTAGTCTGCCTAGTGTGCTTGCAAGTCTATCTAGGGAGTAAGCTAGTTTGGGTGTATGGTTTACACATCGAGCCAGTTGTGCAAGCCATGAAGCAGGGAGTTTCGCCATGAGCTGGCAACTGATTGACCAGTTGAGATTGAGGCTGAATGCTAACGGATTACCTTATGAGATTCCGATACATCCGCAGCTGGTGCATCTAACATTAGGTTTATTCATTCTTGCGATCGTTTTTGATATTGTCGGAGCGCTTTTTGCTTTAGAAAAACCAATCTTCAAATTTTTGGGTCTGCCTACCCTACGTTCTGGTTTTTTTGATGTTGGCTGGTATAACCTCATAGGAGCAGCTTTTATCACTTTTTTCACCGTTGCAGCTGGTTTTTTCGAGCTACTGCTAGCAAATCCACCAATCGATCAAAAGAGCGTTTGGGGGTTAACTGCTGGTTGGACGATGCTTTTGCATGGTTTAGGTGGCGTTTTGCTGTTGGGAGCGATCGCAGCCATGACAGTATGGAGAGGTTTACAACGCTATCGCTGGCGCAAGGATGCTTCTAGACAGGTGCAGTGGAGTTACTTATTAGCAGGTATTGCAATATTGGGCATCTTGTTTGTCCACGGAACTTTGGGGGCGCAATTGGGAGAAGAGTTTGGAATTCACGTTACTGCTGCGAAGTTACTCCAAGAAGGTAAAAACCCAAATTTACTACCCAAATAATCAAGCAAGAAGCACTCTTACATGAGATTATTATGTTTAGTTTTTTTGAATATGTACTAATAGCGTTTTATGTCGCAGGGCTGCTAATTGTCAGTCGATGGATTGGACAACAGGCGTTTTCTTGGATGCCTCCCCAGGCGACAGCAGAAGCACAACGGGTAGATGATTTATTTAGCTTTTTAGTCTCAATTGGAGCATTTATCTTGCTGGGGCTGGTTGGTGTTATTGTGTATGCGATCGCTTTCCACCGCGCCCGCCCGGAAGACTACAGCGAGGGACACCCTTCTAGAGGTAATGGGAAACTAGAAATACTGTGGACAGCGACCCCAACTGTGCTAGTAGTATGGATTGCCTTGCAAAGCTTCAATATTTATCAGCAATTAGACATTCTCGGTCTAAACCAAATTGTGCATTTGCACGCGCCCTTAGAATCTGCACCCGCCTACGCTGCAACCGTTAGTGATGTCCCCAAACCTGCATCTGAAACAATAGATGTTTTCGTTAAGCAGTCAGATTGGTCTTTTCGCTATCCAAATAATCTTATTAGTAAGGAATTACATTTACCGAGCGATCGCAGCACTCGCTTAAATATGCAAGCACAGGATGTAATCCACGGTTTCTACGTTCCTGAGTTTCGCTTAAAACAAGATATTGTTCCAGGGCGCAAGATTGACATTGTGCTAACACCCATTCGCCCAGGCAAATATCGACTGAAAGATTCTCAATTTAGTGGTACTTACTTCGCCTTGATGGAGGCAGATGTATACGTTGAATCCCTGGATAAGTATAATCAGTGGCTCGCGCAAACAGTCTCTAGCGAAACTGAGAATGCTCCAAATCAGGCAGTTGCTGAAAATATCCAACCACCAAAGACATTATTTAAAAGCGGCTGGCACACTGTCACACCTGCTCAACCTGCCGTAGCGAATCAAAGGAAGATAAATAATGACACATGATTTGAGTGAAGCTATAGCCAAGGATAGAGAACCTGAGAATAGCTGGCGACAATATTTCAGCTTCAGCACCGATCATAAGGTAATCGGTGTTCAGTACATGGTGATGACCTTTATTTTCTTTCTTCTCGGTGGGCTGTTGGCGATGATTATCCGGGCTGAGTTGCTCACCCCGGAATCAAATTTAGTCGATCGCCCCCTCTACAACGGTTTATTCACCATGCACGGGACAATCATGATTTTCCTGTGGGTTATTCCCTTCAATGCAGGTCTTTCTAACTACCTAGTGCCACTGATGATTGGAGCGCGGGACATGGCTTTTCCCTTGCTCAATGCCATCTCTTTTTGGATTTTGCCACCAGCCGGTCTTCTACTACTATCTAGCTTCTTGCTACCTAACGGGACTGCACAAGCTGGCTGGTGGTCTTATCCACCAGTTAGTCTGCAAGTTCCAGGCGATCAGTTGATTAACGGTCAATTTATTTGGATAGTTAGCCTAGTACTAATCGGCATCTCCTCAATTATGGGGGCTGTCAACTTTGTCACCACAATCTTTTGGATGCGATCGCCAGGGATGACATTTTTTAGAATGCCCGTCTTTGTGTGGTCAGTTTTTAGCGCCCAGTTGTTGCAGCTGATTAATTTGCCTTCCTTGACGGGTGCATTGATACTGCTATTGCTTGACCTCTCCTTCGGTACACAATTTTTTAAACCTGAAGGAAGTGGCGATCCCATTATCTACCAACATTTATTCTGGTTCTATTCTCACCCCGCAGTGTATATCATGGCGCTACCAGCCTTCGGTATTATTGCGGAAGTTCTGCCAGCCTTTTCTCGCAATCCTCTATTTGGCTATCGGTCAGTTGCTCTTGCTTCTTTAGGTATCGCTGTAGTCAGCATATTCGTCTGGGTGCATCACATGTTTACCAGTGCTACCCCCGACTGGATGCGGATGACCTTCATGGCCACTTCAATGTTAGTTGCCATACCCACTGGTGTTAAAGCATTTGCTTGGACTGCCACCATCTGGAGGAGCAAATTGCACCTAGAGACACCAATGTTATTTGCGATGGGAGGTGCAGCGATGTTTATTTTTGGTGGTGTCACTGGTGTAATGCTTGCTGCCACCCCATTTGATATCCACGTCAATAATACTTACTTTGTAGTAGGTCACTTCCACTACATCGTTTTTAATACCATCACAATGGCAATATTTGCAGCCATTTACTTTTGGTTTCCCAAAATAACTGGAAGGATGTACGCCGAGGGTTGGGGTAAGCTGCATTTCTGGTTGACCTTTATTCCTGCCAATATCACCTTTTTCTCCATGCACCCATTAGGTTTGCAAGGGATGTTACGCCGAATTTCTTCCTACGATCCCCAGTATCAAGGTTGGAACGTCATCGCTAGCCTGGGATCGTTTTTACTAGGAGCATCGACACTGCCCTTTATTGCTAACATTATCGGTTCCTGGCTATATGGAGCCAGAGCAGTTGATAATCCCTGGCACGCTACGGGATTGGAATGGACAACTTCCTCACCACCTCCGCGAGATAACTTTGAAGAGATTCCTGTTGTCAACAGACCTCCTTACGACTATGGCGATCCAAAATATTCGTTCGTGGAAAATTCTAATGATGATGAGTCTCACTAGAAAATGGGGAGCAGGGGAGGATAATTAATGACAAATGACAAATGACAAATGACCAAAATCATGCAACGTGGCAACATTCATATAGATGAAAGTCCGATCCGTTTTGATCGGTGGCGGCGACGCTTACCGAATTGGTTACAGCGCTTTCTGCCAAGTGGTGGCGGAAGTCATGAAGATCATCATGGCAAAGGAATGTTTGGATTTACTGTGTTCCTATTGTCAGAAAGTATCATTTTTTTGAGTTTTATCTTTACTTATGTTGCTCTACGACTGAATACTACTAACTGGCTACCACCCGGTATTTCTGGGCCAGAATTGTCTAAGCTCGTGATTATTAATACGGTAGTTTTACTTTCTAGTAGCTTTGTGATTCAACCAGCAGAAAATGCCCTCAAGCGTAATCAACTGGGTAAATTTCGCGGGCTATGGCTGATAACGATCGCAATGGGAACTTACTTTTTAATTGGTCTATTAATTGAGTGGAAAAATCTTGATTTCAAGATTACTACAGGATTAGTTGGTTCCACATTCTATTTACTGACAGGTTTCCACGGTTTACACGTCCTAGCTGGTGTTGTGCTTCAGATAATTATGCTGATTCGCTCATTCATTCCAGGCAATTATAATAAGACTCACTTCGGTACAAGTGCGACAACTTTATTTTGGCACTTTGTTGATGTAGTTTGGGTCTTCCTTTTCTCGCTTATCTACCTTTGGCGGGCATAAAAATCTTTCAGTTAACCAAGTATTTTCAGGAGTAATTTCATGAACTTATTATTGCAAGAACTACCAGCCTCAGAACTCGCCCCAAAAGCAGTTCAAGAAACACCAGCACCAGGTAAAGACCCGCTCATTGCACAAGGTTTACAAAAAGAGCAATATATTGGCATTATTGGGCTAGCGATCGCTCTAATTGCTGCTGTGGGATTTTTTAGTCGTAGAGTCGAATACGCTATTGCTTTCGCTTTATTCCTCAGCGTCATTTTAATTGCGTTATTTATATTCATATAGCAAATTTGTCATTTGTCATTTGTACTTTGGCAAAAATCTTAATTTTGACTCTTTCTTTGTACCTCTGCGTGAGACAAAAAAATCTGATTTAAATGCTTAACATCCTGGCAAATTCATTGATTTGACAATACTTTGGAGATATTTTATGAACAGCCCAGTTTATCAAACTGTGATTGTTGGTGGTGGTTTCACTGGCTTATTTACAGCCTTACACCTAGCTCACGAACATTATCCTCGCTCTGTAATTTTAATCGATCAAAATGAACGCTTTTGCTTTAAGCCGTTACTCTACGAATATTTCAGTGGCGAAATGGATGCTTTTCAAGTAGTACCGCGTTTTGTAGAATTGCTTAAAGGCAGTGGTGTCATCTTTGTTCAAGATGCAGTGGAATCGATAGACTTACATGAACAACAAGTCAAATTAGCTTCGGGAAACTCCTACAATTACAGTAACTTAGTATTAGCTTTAGGTAGTGTTACTAGTTATCATCATCTTGAAGGTGCTAAAGAATACGCTTTCCCTTTTTGGACAGAAGCAGATGCGATCGCTCTCGATCGGCATTTAGGCGACTGTTTGCAAAAAGCAATCAAAACTGAAGATTTAGAACAACGTCGTCAACTGCTAACAGTAGTTATAGTTGGTGGTGGTGCAAGTGGTGTGGAAATGGCAGCCACAATAGCTGATTTACTACCACATTGGTATACTGCTTTGGGAGGAAATTCTAGTGAAATCCGTGTGGTATTGCTCAATCACGGTAAAGAAATCCTCAATGGTGATATTAACGCTCCTTTGCGTGCAATAGCTGAGAAAGAATTACAAAAACGCACGATCTCAATTGAAATACTTACGGGAGCAGAAGCTACTACTATTCATGCCAACTCCATTGAATATAAGCGTAATCAGCAAATTGAGACATTGCCAACATATACCACAATCTGGACAGCTGGTACTTCTATTCACCCAGTAATTAAAGATTTACCAATTTCTCAAGAACATCGGGATCGTAGCGATCGCCTCCTAGTTACTCCCACAATGCAACTACTCGATTTTCCAGAAGTATTTGCAGGCGGGGATTGTGTAGCAGTTCAAGATAAATCACTACCGCCAACAGCTCAAGTTGCTTATCAGCAAGGAGCCAATATTGCCCGAAATTTGAAAGCATTAGCTTTAGGCGAAAACCTCAAACCAGTAAAGGTAAATATACGCGGAACTCTCTTAAAATTAGGGTTAAATGATGCTGCTGCTAACATTTTCAATGTTTTGGAAATTACAGGTGAATCCGGGCATTTAATCCGTCAAGGCACTTATTTAACGCTATTACCAACTCCAATTCATGATTTTAAAGCTGCTAGTGATTGGCTGGATGAAGAGATTTTTCACCATCACCTTGACCCTGATGATGTGGGCAAAAAAGTTGTCCAAGCAGTGGAAGTGGTTGGTGCAGGAGTTGTAGGCGTTTTAGTTGCAAGAAAATTATTGAAAATGTTGGGAAATGAAGAGAAAAAAGATTAGAGAATGAAGGAGAAAAGGGGATTTTATTGATGACTATGCCTACTCATAGCAATGAACAGGTGCAAATAATTCGAGCTATTGGCTTAACAGTGACAAACTGCGATCGCTCTTTAAATTTCTATCAAGAAGCACTGGATTTCAAACTAGTTTCTGACATTACTGTTGAAGGGCACAATTTCAGCGTAGAAGATGTAACTGGGGCAAAGATTCGCATTGCTACCTTACGACTTGGAAATGAATTTATCGAGTTGATAGAGTATCTCAATATTCAGGGTAAACCCATTCCCAGCGATTCACAAAGTAATGACCTGTGGTTTCAACATCTGGCGATTGTAGTGAGTGATATGGATCGCGCTTATGCTCACTTGCGTTCATTTCCCATCGAACCAATTTCAGTTGCTCCCCAGACAATCTTATCTGATCATGAAACATCTGGTGGTGTCCGTGCTTTCAAGTTTAAAGATCCTGATGGTCATGATTTAGAGTTAATTTGGTTTCCGCCTGATAAAGGTAAAGATAAATGGCATCAAAACAGTCATAGCTTGTTTTTGGGAATCGATCATAGTGCGATCGCAATTTCTAACACTGAGCAAAGTCTACACTTTTACTGCGACCTTTTGGGAATGCAAATTGATAGTCGCAGTCTTAACTGGCGTGCAACTCAAACTCGCTTGGATAACTTACCAGGAGCGAAAGTGAGAATTACAGCCCTGCAACCAGTTGAAAATGGTGTAGGAATTGAACTGTTAGACTACATTTTGCCTGGAAAGGGTCGTCCGATACCAAGTGACTGGAAAAGTTGCGATATTGCAAGTGTGCAAATTGAGCTTATTGCTAATGATATTGAGCAGCTAATAGATAAGCTACGGCAAAATCAGATACCGATTGTAGATAACTCTTTTTCTAATAAGCAAGGTTATTTAATAAAAGATCCTGACAAACACACCATTTTACTCATTGCAGAATGATATTAGGGAAATTTTCATAAATCAGAGCGCAATTTCGGGCGACATAAATTTTAATACATTTAGTCATGCTTTTGTCACAATTTCGCAATAGCTTTGTCAATACCTCGTGTAATGCTATAGCTCTGGCTTGGGAAATAGTCTCAGACTAAACCCACATACCAGAATCTAGAGAGGAGAATCACTCAAGGCACAGTCCCTTATAAAGATGACTCTTCAAATAGAAATTGCAAAATCTCATACAGTTGGAAGGAACAAGAAGATGAATTGGAAAATACTTGCTTTGCTCCCTGCTTTGACTCTAGCGGCTGCTTTGCCTGCTTACTCTTTAACTAATAATAAAAGCCAAAATACAACGGCTACTACTACTCACATTGCCCAAAGTACTCAGCAAAGCAACATGATGAAAAAGCCTAGTGCTATGCATAAGGCTAATGCTATGCACAAGTCTAATAATATGGCAAAGCGTAGTACTGGTAATGTATTAACAGTAGGCAGCAGAGGAGAGACAGTGAAAACTGTTCAGAATTCTTTAAAGCAACAAGGATTCTATACAGCAAGTGTAAATGGTGTCTTTGATAATAAGACTCGTGCAGCGGTGATGAAATTTCAGAAGTCTAAAGGATTAAGAGCAGACGGAATAATTGGACGCCGGACTTTAGCCGCTCTTAAATAAATTGATTTACTAATATCCTGATTACGGAAATCTCTTAAAGACAAAAGGCTAGGAAATAAATTCTAGCCTTCAATTTTTTACAAAGCCAAGCATATTGATAAATAATTAGGACTTACGCAAAAACCCTCTTAAAGTCTCATTTCTCCGTGACCTCTGCGTACTCTGTGGTTCGTTTTCCGTTACCTGTGCGTAAGTCATAATAATGTATGTATCAACGTCCAAAAATTAAAGCATCAAGTGAATAAGCACCAGGGCCTAAAACTGCGATCGCAATCAGCATAACGCAGTACATAAAAGCTTTTTCCCAACTTGGGGGTTCACCTTTTCCTAAAGGGCCTTTATACTGTTGTTCAGGAATTAAGTATGGATCTTGGGCTACAAAAGGCTTACTTCCAGAAATGTCCAAAGAAATCGCAAAAATCATTGAACAGAGAATTGGCAAGGTTGCTAAGAGTGTCAAAAATCCAATCATTAGAAAAATTCCGCCACCTAACATCGATGCAGCCGATAAAAAGCAAAGAAAAACAGGCGTTTTTAGAGAATCAGCCCACTGTTGAAGATGCGTTATCTTGGGATAGCCGTGTAGTATAAACAACCAGCCAATACTAACTCTGAGTAGTAAAAGTGCCAATCCTGGAAATCCGTCAGGATACACGAAAGAGAGTGAACTTAACAAGTGTGGGCCTAGTTGGGGGAAACTAAATGCAGCCAGAAAAAAGGCGATCGCTACACCTAGCCCAAATTGATAAATCATAGTTGTACACCACGGGTATTAAGGTCGATAGCATATAAAGAATGACCAGCTGTGATAAATAAGCGATCGCGTTCCTTACCACCGAAAGTCAGATTAGTGCTTGTCTCTGGGATGAGAATTTTTCCTAGTTTAGTTCCGTCTGGGGCGTATACCTGCACACTGTCTTGAGAACTAGTAAAAATATTGCCGTGTTCGTCAACCCGAAATCCATCCGGTTGTCCTGGATCGATGACTGCAAACACCCGCCCATTTTTTACATAGCGATTATCTACAACTTCGTAGACGCGAATATGATGAGGCCCGCCAGGAATATTAAACGCAGCCGTATCTGAAACATACAGTAAACTTTCGTCTGGACTGAAAGCCAGCCCATTCGGGCGCACCATATCTGTTACTACAGGATAAATCTCACCAGTAGTAGGGTTAAAGCAGTATACGTAACTTCCAGGTTGTTCCTGTTCGCCGCCGTAACCTTGGTTTGGTTCGGCGATCCCATAAGGCGGATCGGTGAACCAAATTGTGTTGTCACTTTTGACTACTAAATCATTTGGACTATTCAGGCGTTTGCTTTGGTAGCGATCGACTAAAACCTTCCATTCACCATCGCGTTCGCGTCGAATAATAGCACGCAGACCGGAAGAACACGCAACCAAACGACCCTCCAAGTCGCGGTAATTACCACTTTGGTAATCAGATGGGTCGCGTATAACACTGACGTTATTGGTAGAATTCCAGTGCAACAGGCGGTTGCCGTGAGCGTCACTCCACACAACGCTATCATCTTCGTGGAAGTAAACAGGGCCTTCGCTATGGACTGCACCGTTTGTAAGCTTTTGCAGTGAAGCACCTGGGCGTACTAAGGCACAGATGCGATCGTCAGAAATTTCAATGGCTTCAGGCATAGGAATCTCCTATTATTTAACTTGGTTACTGGCGATAAATGGCAGGTTCAAGTTAATGCCAATTTAAAAAGTAATATTTATAAAATTTCTCCACGCTTTTATAAATATTAAATATGCTCGATTTACATAATATATAAACAAAAATAAAATTAAAATGAAATACTACCCTCTCTTTAGACAGAAATAACAATTAATCCCTTGGGTAGAATCTAAAATCTTAAATTGGCAATATCCTTGTAACTCTAAGTTATGCCAATCTATATATTACTAAATTTTTCCCAATTCTCATTGAAAACAATTTTTTTAAGTTTACCTATGTCTGAAGGCTGAATTTATCATTTTAAGAGATATACCATCGATAAGTTGAAAAAATCAGACTTTGTGACATAAAGTATAATATATAAATGAAAACTATTTAAATATTTCTCAATTAATCGGTTTGGCGTAAATTGTTCTTCATCTAATAAATAGCTTATGGATCTTGGTCTTAAAGATAAAGTTGCTGTAATTACTGGAGGTGATTCCGGCATTGGTAAAGCGACAGCTAAACTGCTCGCTCATGAGGGTGCAAAGATTACTATTATCGATAAAACTTCGGAAAGTCTTGAACTGGCGGCTGAAGAGTTGAGAGAGTTTGGAGAAATATTTACAGTTCAAGCAGACCTCACTCAGCCCAAAGAAGTCGAAGCTGCCAAAAAGCAAATTATTGAGCGCTTCGGAACAGTTCACATCCTTGTTCATGCAGCAGGAATCACAGGTGCTACGGGAGATTTCCTGGAACTAAGTGATGAGGAGTGGTACAAGACAATTGAGGTTGACTTGATGGCGGCGGTACGCACCTGTCGAGCTTTTATTGGGGTAATGCGTCAAACTGGTTGGGGAAGAGTCATCCTCATTAGTTCGGAAGATGCACTACAGCCCTACCCAGAAGAGATACCTTACTGCGCTTGCAAAGCAGCAGTACTGAATCTTGCTAAAAATTTATCTAAAGCTTATGCAAAAGATGGCGTGTTGGTAAATGCAGTTTCTCCTGCCTATATTGCCACCCCAATGACTGACGCAATGATGGAAAAGCGCTCAAAAGAATTGGGTGTAAGCTTTGATGAGGCAATTGACAGTTTTCTTGATGAACAACGCCCTCACATCGAACTTAAACGACGTGGCAAAGCAGAAGAAGTTGCGGCTGTGATTGCATTCCTTTGCTCTGAGCAATCAAGCTTTGTGGTTGGTTCTAATTATCGGGTAGATGGTGGCTCGGTTGCAAGTTTGTGAGCCAAGTGGGTGTAGGAGAAACTAATATTAAATAAAGTATGCAAGTTCTTTGTTGTTATATCAATTCCTAATGAAAGGGTGTAAGACCTTGCGCCCGTACTCAGATTAATCTGTTACCGAATTTTAAAGAATTGGTATAACTCTTATTCTTAATTTGAGAGTTGATTATGAAACAGATAGAAGCAGTTGTTGCCAATATCAACGATCTAAATGATGGTGAAATGCAACAGGTGTCTGTTGGTGAAACAGAGATTTTACTGAGTCGTATAGATGGAAAGTTTTATGCCGTCGGCGCACACTGCTCTCATTATAAAGCGCCACTGGCTGAGGGGGTACTGAGTGGACATCATGTTGTTTGCCCTTGGCACAATGCCTATTATGACGTAACGACTGGCGACCAACAAGAGCCACCTGGTTTGGATGCTTTATCTTGTTATAAAGTACGCATTGAAGGTGAAAATGTCATTGTCAGCGTACCAGAGGAAACTAAAGGATTGCGATCGCCTACAATGGCGCAATTCGACCCTAATGTTGATGGGCGGACATTTGCGATCTTAGGCGCAGGGGCGGCAGGTGTCCATGCCGCAGAAACTTTGCGAGTAGCTGGATATCAAGGGCGAATCGTGATGATTACTCAAGATAATAAGCTACCCTACGATCGCACCAAGCTGACTAAAGACTACTTTATTGGTAAGACATCCGCAGAGGAAATGCCCTTGCGATCGCCTGATTTCTTCAAAGAACACGCGATTGAAGTGCTGTTGAATAAGCGAGTTGAACAGGTGCAAACCACGAATAAAACGATCGCTTTTACCGATAGTGACGCCGGAACATCTAGTGATTCATTAACCTATGATGCCTTACTAATAGCAACAGGAGGGAAACCACGTCAGCTAGATATCCCTGGTGCAGACTTGCAAAACATTTTGACATTACGCAGTTTTAATGATACCGATCGCATCTTGACAACCATCAAGCAAAAAGGACAAGCGGTAGTCATTGGCTCCAGTTTTATCGGCATGGAAACGGCCGCTGGGCTGAGTCAGCACGGCTTACAAGTAACTGTTGTTTCACCGGATTCTGTACCTTTTAAGAAAACCCTGGGCGAGGAAATTGGCAAACTATTTCAGCAAGTCCATGAGGAAAACGGCGTTTCCTTTAAGTTTGGTAGGAAAGCGGTGCAATTTGAGGGTAGTGACAAAGTTGAAGCTGTAATTTTAGATAATGGCGATCGCTTAAAAGCAGATATTGTAATTGTCGGAATTGGCGTACAGCCTGCAACAGACTTTCTTCAGGGTATCGATTTGCATCCTAAAGATGGCAGTGTTGTTGTTGATGAATACTTGCGTGCAGCCGATGGCATCTATGCCGCAGGTGATATTGCCCATTATCCCGATTGGCGGACAAACGAATCGATTCGCGTTGAACATTGGCGAATCGCAGCCCAGCAGGGGCGAATTGCCGCTCAGAACATGACAGGGAAAGCAGTCAAATTTAAAGGGCTGCCTTTGTTCTGGACAATGCAATTCGACTTTCCGTTGCGCTACATCGGACACGCCCAAAGTTGGGATGAAATAATTGTAGATGGGGATTTGCAAAAACAGGAATTTATCGCTTTTTATCTGAAAAACAATCAAGTCTTAGCAGTTGCAACCAGCCATCAAGATACAGAAACAGCAGCGATTTCAGAATTGATGCGCTTGAACCAGATGCCAACTGTTGATGAATTACGGCGTGGTATAGTTGATTTGATCCAGAGAGGACAGCCTGAAGTTAGTAGTAAGCGCTAGAGCATATATGACAAACATCACTGAGCGCTATGACATAATCATTATCGGTACGGGAGCAGGTGGAGGTACATTAGCTCACCGCCTCGCACCCACAGGTAAAAAAATTCTAGTGCTGGAACGAGGCGACTTTTTGCCCAGAGAAAAAGATAACTGGAATCCCCAAGAGGTTTATCAAAAACATCGTTACCACACCGATGAGCAATGGTATGACAAACAAGGTAAAGTTTTTAAGCCTCAGACAGGTTACTGGGTTGGCGGCAATACTAAACTCTACGGTGCAGCCTTAATTCGATTCCGGGAGCGAGATTTTGAAAGGGTAATTCACAAGGGAGGAATTTCTCCTGAATGGCCTTTGAAATATCAAGACTTTGAGCCGTACTACACACAGGCAGAAAAGCTGTATGACGTGCATGGTCAAGCAGGAGAAGACCCAACTGAACCACCTCGCAGCGAAGCATATCCCTATCCGCCAGTAAGTCATGAGCCAGATATGCAGTCCCTTGCTGATGGCATCCGCGAACTGGGTTATTACCCATTCCATCTACCACTGGGATTAAAGCTTAATGAAAGCGATCGCACCAAGAGTCCCTGCATTCGTTGCGATACTTTTGACGGATACCCCTGTCTCGTACACGCAAAAGCCGATGCCGATGTCAACGCCATTCGTCCTAGCCGCGAGATGTATGCCAATTTCACCCTTTTAACTAATGCTAAAGTCTTGCGGCTGCATACCAGTGAGTCAGGGCGAGAAGTGACGAGGGTAGAAACTGAAATTGCCGGGGAAAAACATTGGTTTACAAGCGATATTGTCGTTGTTGCCTGTGGTTCTATCAACTCAGCAGCCTTGTTATTACGTTCTGCTAACGATAAGCATCCCAATGGATTGGCAAATAGTTCCGATCAAGTGGGACGGAATTACATGAAACAGCTGGAAACCGCTATAGTTTCCATACACCTAGAGGTGAATCACGCCAAATTTCAAAAAACGATCGCTGTCAACGATTTTTACTGGGGAGAGCCGGATTTTCCTTATCCGATGGGCATGGTGCAAAATACTGGCAATGTACTAGCGGATATGATTCCCGGAGAGGCTCCGCCACTCATGGCTCCATTTATCAAGCTGATTCCTCATTTTGAACGAAATTTGCTGGCCGAGCGATCGGTTGGCTGGTGGTTGCAAACAGAGGATTTACCAGACCCAAATAATCGGATTCGTGTGGTGGGCGATCGGATTCATGTTGATTATACATTGAACAATATTGAAGCAAGCGATCGCTTAATCCATCGTTGGACATCTGTACTCAAGTCAATTCCTCATTCGGCTAAAAGCGTCTTGCCATTTAGCATTTATCCCCGCACTCAAATACCTGAACAAGCAGTTGCTCATCAATGTGGTACTTGTCGATTTGGTATAGATCCCAAAACTTCAGTCCTTGACCTCAATTGCCGTACTCATGATGTCGATAATCTCTACGTGGTAGATAGTAGTTTCTTTCCCTCAAATTCAGGTGCTAACCCGACATTAACGATTATGGCTAATGCGTTGCGCGTTGGCGATCTGCTTGCAGCAGCGTTTCGCTAATGCATAATAGCTGAACTATTGCAATAGTGATTATTTATTTGTAAGGATAAAAAGGGCAAACATTATGACAAACGATCAAGGGCAAATTACACCAGAACAACAACCACAAATTCAATCTCAACAGGACGAGTCAGAAGCAATACAATCCCATCCATTGGCTACAAGTCTAGGTACTGTGGGAGGTGGCGTTGCAGGAACAGCGCTGGGTCGATCCATTGGTGGTAAAGTGGGTGCTGCCATTGGTGGGATTGCAGGGGCAATTACTGGTGGCATTGCAGCCAATAAGCTGGTAGAGTATGCTGAAGAATTAATTGAAGAAATCCAGCCGACAAGTGGATTAGGATTAGGAGCCGATCGCAAACCAATTGAACTACCCTCTCACTATTCTTGGGAAGAATTACAAGCTTTATCAAAACCTTCAACAATTTACAAGGCTTAGAAGGGTTTAATATCAGGTTTGGTTAAACACTTATAATATCTGTAGGTTGGGGAGCCACTGCGTTGGGCGGGTTTCCCGACTTGAAGCAAGTGGCGTTTGAGGAACGAAACCCAACATTTTATCCTAGTTCATCTTAGGTTTCACTGCCGTACCCCACAGAGGAAGCAAGCTATAACCCAACCTACATACTTTGAAAAACATTAGTTTGACTTTTCAAAATTTCGATATTTGAATATACTTTATTAGCTTTAGAAGGGCAATCTACTAAACCATTTCTATATTCTTCAAGATCCGCCAGAAACTCCTCTAGTACTTGATAGCAATTGTTCGTAATCCTTTGGTGTATCAATATCGATATCCCCTAGTGGAAATGGAATGGAAAAAACTTCATTGAGGTTATTATTAATAACCCTTTTTGCTCCTGAAGTTTCTTTTAAAGCGGCAAGCTCTGAAAAAAATGCCTGATTAAATAGAGCGGGTACACCTAATGTATCCCCATATTCACAAGCAATAATCGGTTTTCTTGTCGAATAATATGTATCAACAAGTTGATTAATAATTTGGTGAGAAACAAATGGCTGATCGCAAAGTGTAATAACTACTGCTTCTATTTTTTGCGGAAAATTATTTAAAAATTCAATACCGCTCTTGATTGAAGCACTCATTCCACAAGCCCAATCCAAGTTTTTAACTACTCTAACGGGAAGTTGCTCGATTTGGGGATGAATCTGTTCTGCATTTGCTCCAAGTACTACTACCACAGGTTGACAAACTGAAGCGATCGCCATGTCTGTAATATATTGCAACAAACTACGTCCTTGGTAAAGCAATAGTTGTTTTGGTGTACCCATCCGTGTAGATGCACCAGCAGCAAGAATCATAATCGCTATAGTTGATTTTTCATTGTCTATAGTAGTCATAAAAACTATTTGGTGAGTAGCAAGTTGGAGTTACTTTCATCGTATTGGTGAATTGGTTGATTGCGATTTCTTAAAAAATTACCACTGCGATTTGTTAGCACTGCTTGAATTTCTGCAATAATGGCGATCGCTATTTCTTCAGGTGTATCTGCTCCAATGTCAATCCCAATCGGGCCATGCAATCTGATTAATTGTTCAGGAGTATAAACTATTCCTTGCGAACCTAAATCTTCAAGCAATCTTTCAGTACGCCCCTTTGGGCCTAAAACCCCTATGTAGCGTGCAGAAGATGACAGCAACGTTTTCAAAATTTCCAGGTCGTCAAGGTAATTATGCGTCATCACTACAGCAACTGTGTTGGCATCTATAAATACCTGTTTTTGTACAATTTCTCGCCGAGTAAGAATCAGATCACAAGTTATTGGAAATCGCGCTCTAGTTGCCTCATTAGCTCGACAATCGACTACAGTAACGTTCCAACCTAATGCTTGAGCAAACTGTGCTACGGGTACAGCATCATAACCAGCACCAAATATTACTAAAGGCGTGGGTGGTTGGATGACTTCAATAAAAACTTCTGCACTGCTTAAAGGTAACTGATAGTTTTTTACACTAGACTTTTGATTAGTAAAAGCTGCTTGAGTATCTGCAATCAAAGATTGAATTAAATTTGGATCTTTGATATCAGTGATAATTTTACCATTTGGATACAGCAGTAAGCGCGACCCAAGTTTCACATCTACCCCGCCTTTAAAAGCAAAGACTGTAGCAATAATACCCAAATGTTTTTTATGAAAGCACTCTTGTGTAAAAGCGATCGCATTCGGTAAACTTTCTTTTTCAAGACGTTCGATCAGAACTTGCACTGTCCCATTGCACCCCAGACCAAAGCCCCAAAGAATATCTTCCGAGGCGGTGTTATCGTAAGTCACAACAATTGGTTCGCCGTCCGACATTCGTTGTTGAGTATGCTCAAATACGTCATTCTCCAAGCAACCAGCGCTGATTGTTCCGATCGTTCGACCTGTATATGTCATCAACATTTTGGCACCCGGTCGGCGATAGGTTGAACCTTGAGTTTTGACCACAGTGGCAAGAAAAGTGATTTCACCTTTTTTTTGACTTGACTCGAAACCTTCTAAAATTGCTTGTAATTCGTTCATTTGATTGCTTACTTTTTCTGTTTTTAGCAGTTTGTCGGCTTGAGTAGGCAGTCCCAATAAAAACAATGCGATCGCTATGCCATTTTGCATTGCTGCTAGTGTCAAACACTCCTTCGATTTGCCGCCCTTTAACGATTACAGTATATACGTTAGATTCAGGTGCAATGGCGGTCTTTTGCTATCCAAGATAAGCGAAAACACCACTGAAATCATGCCATGCAGGATAGTTGCCAACTTTAGTCATTTATCTATTATAAGAGTTAGCACGGAATATTAATTTTCCCTAACTAAAGTTTTGGCAGAGGACTTTAAACTTATTGCAAAAGTCTTAATTTGAGACTCTTTATTTTCATAAGAGGTCTATTTTATTCAGTTATAGCAACCGCCAAGGCGGTTTGGGCATAAACTAGAAATAGTTTCTTTCCTTTTGCTGGGAGCGCGATCGCTGTACATATGCCGAAACCCTAC